>NZ_BAAAMY010000009.1:0-120335 GCF_039529515.1 Nocardioides lentus | reverse complement strand
TCGCGGCGCGCCGCCGCGCCGGCGAGGGCGGCGACCACGAGCGCGGCCGTCGCCAGGAGCAGCGCGAGGGCAGCGAACGCCCCCACGAGCACCAGCTCCCGCGTGCCTGCCTCCATGACGACGCACCCTACCCGCCGGTCGGACCGCCGACCCGGGGCACCGGCGCGACCGACCGGTCGCCGCGGGGCCCGCCGAGCCGGCAGCAGATCCCGCCCGTGGGCGGGAGCTCGCGCCGACTCGGCCGCCGTACGCCGGGAGGTCGCGCCGACTCGGCTAGTCGCCGCGGACCAGCCGGCGCACGCGCTCCCAGCGGTCCTTGACCGCGGCCTCGGCGCCGAGCGAGGTCGGGCGGTAGTAGACGGCGTCGGCGACGACGTCGGGGGCGTACTGCTGCTGCGCCACCCCGTACGGCGCGTCGTGGCTGTAGACGTACGACGCGCCGTGGCCGAGGTCCTTCGCGCCGGAGTAGTGGGCGTCGCGCAGGTGCGCCGGGACCGGCCCCACCTTGCCGGCGCGCACGTCGGCGGACGCGGCGCCGATCGCGGTGGTCACGGCGTTCGACTTGGGCGCCGCCGCGAGCGCGATCGTGGCCTGGGCGAGCGTCAGCCGGCCCTCGGGCATGCCGATCAGCTGCACCGCCTGCGCCGCGGCGACGGCGGTGGTCAGGGCGGTCGGGTCCGCGAGGCCGACGTCCTCGCTGGCGAGGATGATCAGCCGCCGCGCGATGAAGCGCGGGTCCTCCCCCGCCTCCATCATCCGCGCCAGGTAGTGCAGGGCCGCGTCGACGTCGGAGCCGCGCACCGACTTGATGAAGGCGCTGGTGACGTCGTAGTGCTGGTCGCCCTGCCGGTCGTAGCGCACCGCGGCGACGTCGACGGCCGCCTCGGCGGTGGCGAGGTCGATGGTGTCCAGACCCCGGGTCGCGGCGGTGCGCCCGGCGGCCTCGAGGTAGGTCAGGGCGCGCCGGGCGTCGCCGCCGGCGAGCCGGACGAGGTGGGCCCGGGCGTCGTCGTCGAGCCCGACCGCGCCGCCGAGGCCGCGCTCGTCGGCCAGGGCCGCCACGACGACCTCGGTGACGTCGTCGTCGGTGAGGGACTCCAGCCGCAGCAGCAGGCTGCGCGACAGCAGCGGGCTGATCACCGAGAAGAACGGGTTCTCGGTGGTCGCGGCGACGAGCGTCACCCAGCGGTTCTCCACCCCGGGGAGCAGCGCGTCCTGCTGGGCCTTGTTGAACCGGTGCACCTCGTCGACGAACAGGACGGTCTCGCGGCCGGTGGCCACGAGGTCGCGGCGCGCGGCGTCGACGGCGGCGCGCACCTCCTTGACGCCCGCGGCGACCGCGGAGACCTCCACGAAGCGACGGTCGGTCTGCTGCGACAGGATCGAGGCGATCGTCGTCTTGCCCGTCCCCGGCGGGCCCCACAGCAGCAGCGACATCGAGGCGTCGCCGTCGACGAGCTGGTGCAGCGGCGAGCCCGGCTCGCGCAGCTGACGCTGGCCCACGAGCTCCTCGAGGCGCCGCGGCCGCATCCGCACGGCGAGCGGTGCCGAGGCGTGCGCGTTCCCGGCGAGCGAGCCGCCCGACCCGCCGGCCGGGCCCCCGGCGTCCGGGGCCCCGCCGCCCGGCAGGTCGAACAGCCCGTCAGCCACGGGCCGCGCGCGCCGTCTCAGCCGCGCTCGGGCGTGCCGCTCGCACTCGTCACCGTCCGCTGGTCCAGGTCGAACCAGGTCTCGGAGAAGCCCGGCTTGTTGCCGAGGTCGGTCGGCGTGCCGCCGGGGTCCGGGGTGCCGTCGTCCTCGACGCCCAGCAGGCGGGCCGTCACGGGCCGGTCGGGGTGGTGGCCCAGGTCGCCGGCGAAGTGGCAGGCGACCTTGTGGCGGGGACCGATCTGCATCAACGGCGGCTCGACCCGCGCGCAGATCTCCTGCGCGGCCGGGCAGCGGGTCCGGAAGCGGCAGCCCGAGGGCGGGTTGATCGGGCTCGGGACGTCACCGGTGACCCGGATTCGCTCGCGGCGCCCGCCGATGGCGGCCTGCTTGACGTCGGGCACCGCCGAGAGCAGCGCCTGGGTGTAGGGGTGCTTGGGGTGGTCGTAGAGGCTGTCGCGGTCGGCGATCTCGACGATCTTGCCGAGGTACATGACCGCGACGTCGGGGCAGAAGTGCTTGACCACCGCGAGGTCGTGGGCGATGAACAGGAACGCGATCCCGAACTCCTTCTGCAGGTCCTGCAGGAGGTTGACCACCTGGGCCTGGATGGAGACGTCGAGCGCGGAGACCGGCTCGTCGGCGACGAGCAGCTTGGGCTGCAGCGCCAGCGCCCGGGCGATGCCGATCCGCTGACGCTGGCCGCCGGAGAACTCGTTGGGGTAGCGGTTGTAGTGCTCGGGGTTCAGGCCGACCACCTCGAGCAGCTCCTGGACCCGCGACAGCACCTTGTCCTTCGGCACCATGTCGTGGGTCCGCAGCGGGCTGCCCACGATCGCGCCGACGGTGTGGCGCGGGTTCAGCGAGCTGAACGGGTCCTGGAAGATCATCTGGACGTCGCGGCGCACCGGTCGCATCTGCCGCGCGCTGAGGGGCGCGAGGTCGGTGCCCTCGAAGCGGATCTGACCCCCGGTCGGCTGGTAGAGCCGCGTGATCATCCGCCCGGTGGTCGACTTGCCGCAGCCGGACTCGCCGACCAGGCCCAGCGAGCCCCCGGCCGGCACCTCGAAGGAGATACCGTCGACGGCCTGCACGTGGCCGACCGTGCGCCGGACCAGCCCGGCGGACTTCACCGGGAAGTACATCTTGAGGTCCTCGACCTCGAGGATCGGCTCCCGGCGGGCGGGGCCCGTGGTGAGGGTGCTGCCCGTCGTGGCGGGCACCTGCTCGGTCATCGGCGCTCCTGTCCGGTCTCGCCGGTGGGCTGCTCGCCCGCGGTCCGGTCGCCGGTGGGCTGGTCGGGGGTGTCCGGGTGGTCGACGAGGTCGGGGGCGATCTCGGGGAGCACCTCGCTGGCGTAGATGGCCTCGGGGTCCGCCAGGTGGCAGCGCTTGAGGTGGCCGGTGCCCCGCCCGCCCGGGCTGAGGTCGGGCACCTCGGTGCGGCACAGGTCGCCAGGCACCTTGTCGCTGTGCACGCAGCGGGGGTGGAAGGAGCAGCCCGACGGCAGGTTCAGCAGGCTGGGCGGGTTGCCCGGGATCGGGATCAGGCGGGCCTCGGAGTCGGCCGTGATGTCCGGGACGCTGGACAGCAGGCCCCAGGTGTAGGGCATCTCGGGGTGGGTCAGCAGCTCCCGGGTCGGGCCGTACTCCACCGCGCGGCCGGCGTACATCACCAGCACGTCGTCGGCCATCTCGGCGATGACGCCGAGGTCGTGGGTGATGATGATGATCGCGGAGTCGAACTCGCGCTGCAGGTCGCCGAGCAGGTCGAGGATCTGCGCCTGGACCGTCACGTCGAGTGCCGTCGTGGGCTCGTCGGCGATCAGCAGGGCCGGGTCGTTGATCAGGCCCATCGCGATCATCGCGCGCTGGCGCATGCCGCCGGAGAACTGGTGCGGGAAGTCGTCGACGCGGCGGTCGGGCTGCGGGATGCCGACAAGGTCGAGCATCTCGACGGCCTTGCGGCGGCAGTCGCGCTTGGAGGTCCGGGGGTGGTGCGCGGCGTACGCCTCGGCGAGCTGGGCGCCGACCCGGTAGAAGGGGTGCAGCGAGGCGAGGGCGTCCTGGAAGATCATCGCGGCGGAGTTGCCGCGGATCTGGCGCAGCCGGGACTCCGAGAGCCCGACGACCTCCTGGCCGTCGATGCGGATCGAGCCCTCGATGCGCGAGCGCTTCGGGTCGTGCAGGCCCAGCACCGCCATCGACGACACGGACTTGCCGGAGCCGGACTCCCCCACGATCCCGAGGGTCTTGCCGCGCGCGACGCCGTAGGAGAGGTCGGTGACGGCGTTGACGAGACCGTCGGCGGTGGGGAACTTGACCGTGAGGTTCTCGACCTCGAGCAGCCGGTCGCCGGCGGTGGCGCTGGTCGCGCCGGTGGTCGCGGTCTGGGTCACGAGATCCTCACTCGGGGGTCGAGCACGCTGTACAGGACGTCCACGGTGATGTTGGCGAGGACGACCACGATGGCGCCGAACAGCACGGTGGCCTGCACCACGGGGAGGTCCTCGATGCGGATCGCCTCGAGCCCCCAGCGTCCCACGCCGGGCACGCCGAAGATGATCTCGGTGAAGATGGTGCCGGCCAGCAGGAAGGCGAAGTCGATGCCGAAGATGGTCACGATCGGCACCAGGGCCGCGCGCAGCCCGTGCCGGATCGTGACGGTCCTGGTGTCGAGGCCCTTCGCCTTCGCCGTACGGATGTAGTCCTCGTTGAGCGCCTCGATCATCGCGCCGCGGGAGAACCGGGTGTACTGCGTGGAGTTGTAGAGGCCGAGCGCGAGCCACGGCAGCAGCAGGCCGGTCAGCCAGGCCGCCGGGTTCTCCGTCAGCGGGGTGTAGCCGGCCTGCGGGAAGACCTCGTTGACGATGTTGAGGTACAGCGCGGCGAGCAGGGCGAACAGCACGTAGGGGATCGAGCTCATGATCAGCGTCGCGCTGACCAGGGCCTTGTCGGCCACGGTGCCGCGCCGGCGGGCCGCCATGACGCCCGAGGTGACCCCGACGAGCAGGATGATCACCGAGGCGCCGACGGCCAGGCTGACGGTCGCGGGCAGGCGGGCGACGAGCTCGTCGAAGACGGGCACGAAGGTGCTGTACGACAGCCCGAGGCAGGGCGCCGCGCACTCGACGGTGGTGTTGCCGAGGTCGATCTCGCGGCCGGCGAAGATGCCGCCGACGTACTTGCCGAACTCGCTGAGCATCGGGTTGTTGTAGCCGAGGCTCTGCTCGAGGTCGGCGAGGAACTCGTCGGTGCACCGGTTGTTGGTGCGGCGGTCGCAGAGCCCCTGGGCGGGGCTGCGGGGGCCGTACCAGAACAGCACGAAGATCGAGACCGAGATGACGGCCAGCACCAGCACGCCGGACAGCAGGCGCTTGACGACGAACGCGAACATGGGGGGTCACTCTCGCGGGGACTCGGCCCCGGCCCCGCCGGGGCGCCGCGAGGCGGCGCCCCGGCCGGACCGGGAGGTGGTCGGGGGTCCGGCCCCTCCCGCGGACGGGAGGGGCCGGACGGGGTGGTGCGTCTGCTCAGGCCGAGCAGGTCACTCTCAGCTGCCCTCGGGGACGACGTACATGTCGCGCCAGTTCGGGAAGCCCTGGGCGGCGTCGTTCTGGAAGTTGCCGATGCGCTCGCCGTAGGCGAACAGGTTGTTGTAGTAGCCGGTCGGGATCACGGGGAAGAAGTCCTGCATGATCGTGCGGTCCAGCTCGGCCCACGCGGCCGGCTGGTCCTCGACGGGCAGGCTCGAGACCTCGGAGATGGCCTCGTCGACCGACGGCTCCGAGAAGCCACCGGTGTTGTACTCCTGACCGGTCTCGAACAGGGCCGGGATGAAGGTGGAGCCCGACGGCCAGTCCGAGCACCAGGCGACCTGCTGCACGTTCAGCTGCTTGTGGATGTTGTTGTCGGGGTCGGTCCACACGTCGTAGCCCGAGCCGTCGTAGTCGAAGATCCGGGTGCTGAAGCCCGCGTCCTCGAGCGCCGTGGCGATCTGGTCGGCCGCGGCGCGACCCTCCGGGGAGCCGCTCTGCGACAGGAAGCGGATCTCGTACTCGCCGTCGGCGTAGCCGGCGGCCTCGAGCAGCTCGCGCGCCTTCTCCGGGTTGGTCTCCATCGTCTCGCCCTCGATGGCGTCGAACTCCTCGCGACCGGCCATGCCGGGCGGGAGGATGGTCTCGCCGAAGGTGCGGGTCAGGCCCGGGATCTCGCCGCCGGCAGCGGCGGCGTCCTCGTAGGGGTACGCGAAGGCGAGGGCCTGGCGCACCTCCTTCTCGGTGATCTTGTCGTAGTCCGGGAAGAAGAAGCCGGTGCAGGCCTGGGAGGCGGAGACCACGCGGTCACCGAGCTCCTCGGTCGCCCGCTGGTACGACGAGCCCTGCAGCGCGGTCAGGATCGTGGTCTCGGACTCGGCGTTGTTGCTCAGCATGATCTGGTCGCTGGTGGTCGTGTCCTGGTTGAACTGGAACACGAACTCGTCCGGGTACTGGTGGCGCGAGGGGTCCGTCTCCGGGTCCCACTCGTCGTTGCGCTCGAGCACCAGCTCCACCTCGGGGCGGAACGACGCGACCTTGTAGGGGCCGGTCGCCAGCGGCTCCTGGCCGTAGCCCGGGGGCTCGCCCTCGGGACCGGAGGGCACGGGGCCCATGGCCATGAAGGAGCCCCAGTAGTCCATCTCCGGGAACGGCTGGGACATCTCGATGGTGATGTCGTTGCCGTCGACGGTCACGGCCTCGTAGTTCTCGCCGTCCTCGTAGGGGCCGTTGTAGTCCTCGGCGCCCGCGAAGTAGGTCTTGGAGTACTTCGAGCCCGGACCCTGGAGGTCACCGCCGGCCAGCGAGCGCTTGATGCCGAAGGCGACGTCCTCCGCGGTCACGGGGTCGCCGTTCTCCCAGCGGATGCCGTCCTTGATCGTGAACGTCCACTCGGTGAAGTCCTGGTTCGGCGTGCCGAGGTCGGTGGCGAGGTCGGGGACCAGCACCATCTCGCCGGTCTCCGGGTCGAACTTGTAGGTCGTCAGGGAGCGGAAGACCAGGTTCTGCAGGATGGAGTTGTCGGTCACCGACCAGCCGGCGGTCGGGTCGAGGGTCGCCGGACCGGTGTCGGGCGACGGGAGCAGCACGTTGATCGTGCCGCCCTCCTCGGCGCCCTCGATCGGGTCCGCGGGGCCCTGGGCCTCCGGGTCCTTGAGCTCGCCGGCGGCGCCGCCCTCCTGGAACCCGTCGTCGGTCGTCGGCGCGTTGTTGTTGCCGCCACCTCCGCCGCCGCAGGCCGCCAGCGTCGAGATCGCTGCCGCACCGGCGACCGCAGCCATGAACTTGCTGCGCTTCATCTGAGCCTTCCTTCTCTCTGGTGGTCGACCGCGGCGCAGGTGGCCGGGGCCGGAGTCGAGGACGCGGTGGCGCCTCGAGGTCGGGGACGACGCGTCAGCGTCGGGTCTTGGGGTCGAGGGCGTCGCGGATCGAGTCGCCGAGCAGGTTCAGGGCGATCACCAGCAGGACGATCCCGATCACGGGCTGCCACAGGTACTGCGGGTAGGACTCGAACCACTGCACGGCCCCGGCGACGGTCTGACCCCACGAGGGCCGGTCGGTGACGCCGATGCCGAGGTAGGACAGACCCGCCTCGGCGGCGACGTACGCCGGCAGCGCGAGCGAGAACGCGACGACGATCGGCGCGACGAGGTTGGGCAGGATCTCCTTGCGGAGGATCACCGACGTCGGCACCCCGATCACCCGGGCGGCCTGCACGAACTCGCGCTCGCGGATCGAGAGGACCTCGCCGCGGATCAGCCGGGCCATCGTCATCCAGCCGAAGACCGTCAGGATCCCGATGACCGAGTAGAACTTCACCTCGCCGAGCAGCTCGGGGTTGGTGCCGAAGCGGTCGGACAGGATCGGCGAGAGGGCCAGCGCCGCCAGCAGGAACGGGATCGTCAGGAACACGTCCGTGACGAACATGAGGACGCGGTCGACGACGCCGCCCAGGTAGCCCGCGAGCAGCCCGACGACGACGCCGGTGACGGTGCTGAGCACCGCGGCGGTGGTCGCGATGACCATGGAGGTGCGCGCGCCGTACAACCAGACCGCGAGGTTGTCCTGCCCCGAGCGGGGCGCGACACCGAAGGGGTGCTCCGGGTCGAAGCCGCCGAACGGCGGCCCCTCGAGCGGCAGCTGGTTGATCAGGTTGATCCGCTCGCTGGCCAGCGGGGTGTCGAGGGAGACGCCGAGCAGCCGGGCGATGAGCGGGGCGAAGATCGCGATGACGACGAAGAACAGCACCACGAGGAGCGAGATCATCGCGACCCAGTCGCGGCGCAGGCGCTCGAACGCGATCCGCAGCGGCGACTTGCCGGCGATCTCCTTCTGTCCCTGCTCCGGGGCACCGGGCGCGGTCGAGACCTCGCTGGTGACCTCCATCTGCGGAACGGTCATGCTCACCTCGTGTCCTGATCACCCGAATGACCGGTGCCGGTCGGCCACCGGCACCTCGGCGACTCTAGATCAGCAATTCCGGCCGGAGGATCCCCCCGCGGTAACGATCCGGCAACGCGGTAACGATCCGGCAACGGCGTCGTCGCAGGTCACAGCCCCGACCGACCCGGAGGGGCCGGTCGGTGGCGGGTCGCGTCGGCTCAGGCCGGCTCGGTCGGGGCCTCCGCGGGGACGGGCTTCCTGGGGGTGGCGTCGACACCGGCCTCGCGGCGCTGCTCCGGGCTGATCGGCGCCGGGGCGGCGGTGAGGGGGTCGTAGCCGCCGCCGGACTTCGGGAAGGCGATGACCTCGCGGATCGAGTCCGCGCCGGCCAGCAGCGCGACGATCCGGTCCCAGCCGAACGCGATGCCGCCGTGGGGCGGGGCGCCGTAGGCGAAGGCGTCGAGCAGGAAGCCGAACTTCTCCTGCGCCTCCGCCTCGTCGAGGCCCATCACGGCGAAGACGCGCTTCTGGACGTCCTCGCGGTGGATACGGATGGACCCGCCGCCGATCTCGTTGCCGTTGCAGACGATGTCGTAGGCCCACGCGGGCGCGCTGCCGGGGTCGACGTCGAAGGTCTCGAGGTCCTGCGGGCTGGTGAAGGCGTGGTGGACGGCCGTCCAGGCGCCGGAGCCGACGGCCACGTCACCGGCGGCCTGGGCCTCCGAGGCGGGCTCGAACAGCGGGGCGTCGACGACCCACACGAAGCTCCACGCGTCGGTGTCGATCAGGCCGAGGCGGTGGCCGATCTCCAGGCGCGCGGCGCCCAGCAGGGCGCGGGAGGTCTTGGGGGCACCCGCACCGAAGAACACGCAGTCACCGGGCTCGGCGCCGACGTGGGCCGCGAGGCCCTCCTTCTCGGCGTCGCTGATGTTCTTCGAGACCGGACCGGTGAGCGTGCCGTCGGGCTGCACCAGCACGTAGGCGAGGCCCTTCGCGCCGCGCTGCTTGGCCCACTCCTGCCAGGCGTCGAGGGTGCGACGCGGCTGGGACGCCCCGCCGGGCATGACGACCGCCCCGACGTACGGCGCCTGGAAGACCCGGAACGGGGTGTCGGCGAAGAAGTCGGTGCAGTCGACGAGCTCCTGGCCCATGCGCAGGTCGGGCTTGTCGGAGCCGAACCGCGCCATCGCCTCGGCGTACGGCATCCGCGGGATCGGCGTGCTGATCTCGTGGCCCACGAGACGCCACAGGGAGGCCAGGATCTCCTCGGACAGCGCGATCACGTCGTCCTGGTCGACGAAGCTCATCTCGACGTCCAGCTGGGTGAACTCCGGCTGGCGGTCGGCGCGGAAGTCCTCGTCGCGGTAGCAGCGCGCGATCTGGTAGTACCGCTCGAGGCCGCCGACCATCAGCAGCTGCTTGAACAGCTGCGGGCTCTGCGGGAGCGCGTACCAGGATCCGGGGCGCAGCCGGGCCGGCACCAGGAAGTCGCGGGCGCCCTCGGGGGTGGACCGGGTCAGGGTCGGGGTCTCGACCTCCACGAAGTCGTGACCGGCCAGGACGCCGCGAGCGGCGGCGTTGACCTTGCTGCGCAGCCGCAGCGCGTGGGCGGGCCCGGCCCGCCGCAGGTCCAGGTAGCGGTGGCGCAGGCGCGCCTCCTCCCCCACCTCGCCGCCGCCGTGGCCGGCGGCGTCGTCGACGGGGAACGGCAGCGGGGCGCTCGCGCTGAGCACCTCGAGGTCGTCGGCGACGACCTCGACGTCGCCGGTGGCGAGGGCGGCGTTCTCCATGCCCTCCTTGCGGGCGACGACCTCGCCGGTGACCTTCACGCAGTACTCGCTGCGCAGGGCCCCGGCCACCTCCTCGTCGCGGACGACGACCTGCACCACGCCGGAGGCCTCGCGCAGGTCGAGGAACGCCACGCCGCCGTGGTCGCGGCGGCGGGCGACCCAGCCCGCGAGGGTGACGGTCTGACCGACGTGCTCGGCCCGGAGGGTCCCGGCGTCGTGGGTGCGGATCACTGCTGCTCCTTCGCCTGCACGCGGGGGCGCAGGTCCTCGGTGGGTGGGGTCCAGCTGGCGGGGTCGGCGTCGACCTGGTCGCCGCTGCGGATGTCCTTGACCTGGTGGGCCCCGGAGCCGGTCGTGCCGGTGGTGCCGGCCGGGGGTGCCGGGAACCAGACGTACGGGATGCCGCGCCGCTCGGCGTAGCGGATCTGCTTGCCGAACCGCTGCGCGGACGCCGCGACCTCGCAGGGGATCCGGCGGGCCCGCAGCGCGGCCGCGACGGCGTCGCTGGCGGGGCGGGAGTCCTCGTCGGTGAGCGCGACGAGGACGGCGCTGGGCACGGACCGGTCGGCCGCCAGGCCGGTGCGGGTGACCAGCGGGACCACGACCCGGCTGACGCCGAAGGAGATCCCGACGCCCGGGTAGGTCGTGCGGCCGTCGGTGGCCAGCGCGTCGTACCGGCCGCCGGAGCAGATCGACCCCAGCGACTCGAAGCCGTCGAGGCGGGTCTCGAAGACCGTGCCGGTGTAGTAGTCCAGCCCGCGGGCGATCGAGAGGTCCGCGACCACGCGGGTGCGGTCGTCCACGAGGTCGGCGACCCCGCGCAGGAGCGAGGAGAGCTCGTCGAGCCCCTCGGCCAGCAGCGGGCTGCCCGCGACGGCGTCGGCGCCGAGGAGGTCGGCGACCCGGGCGGCGACGGTGTCGTCGGGCGTCACGATCCCGGCCAGGTCCAGCACGGTGCCGGCGGTCGCGTCGTCCAGGCCGGCGGCGACCAGCTGGGTGCGGACCTCGGCGGCCGGCAGCTTGTCGAGCTTGTCGACCAGGCGCATCACCTCGTCGACGACCGCGGGCTCCGTGAGGCCCAGCGCGGCGTACGCCCCCACGACGAGCTTGCGGTTGTTGACCTGCAGCGTGAAGCCGGGCAGGAAGTCCAGGCGTCGCAGGGCGTCGACCATCACCCGGGTGACCTCGACGTCGTGGTGGGCGGGCAGCACGTCGCGGCCCACGACGTCGATGTCGGCCTGCGTGAACTCCCGGAAGCGGCCGTCCTGCGGCCGCTCGCCGCGCCACACCTTCTGCAGCTGGTAGCGGCGGAAGGGGAACTCGAGGTGGCCCGCGTGCTCGAGGACGTAGCGCGCGAACGGGACCGTGAGGTCGAAGTGCAGGCCGAACCCGGCGTGACCCTCCTCGGCCGTCTCGTGCAGCCGCCGCAGCAGGTAGACCTCCTTGGCGGTGTCGCCCTTGCGGAGCAGCACGTCGAGGGGCTCGACCGCGCGGGTCTCGATGCCGGCGAAGCCGTGCAGCTCGAAGACCTCGCGCAGGGTGTCGAGCACCTGCTGCTCGACCGCTCGCTGGGCGGGCAGCAGCTCCGGGAAGCCGCTGAGGGCGGTGGGCTTGCTCATCGGTTCACAGACCTCGGGTGACTCGAGGCGCGTCGTCGCCGGCGGCGAGGTCGCGCAGGTAGGGGTTGGTGGCACGCTCGGCGCCGATCGACGTCTGCTCGCCGTGTCCCGGCAGCACGACGACGTCGTCGGCCAGCGGCAGCACCTTGTCGGCGAGCGTGCGCAGCATCGTCGCGTGGTCGCCGCCGGGCAGGTCGGTGCGGCCGATGGAGCCGGCGAACAGGACGTCGCCGGCGAACAGCACCTCGGACACGCCGTCGGCCGGGTGCGGAGTCCGGAAGGTCACCGAGCCGCGGGTGTGGCCGGGCATGTGGTCGACCGTGAACGTCAGCCCGGCCAGCTCCAGGCTCTGCGCGTCCTCGAGCAGCCGGACGTCGTCCGGCTCGCGCCAGGTGTGCTCCGCGCCGCCGAGCAGCTGCGGCATCATCAGCCGGGTGTCCTCGCTCATGCCCGCGAGCGGGTCGACGAGCAGGTGCCGGTCCTCGGCGTGGATCCAGGCGGTCGCGTCGTACGCCCCGGCGACGGGGGTCACCGACCAGACGTGGTCGAGGTGGCCGTGGGTGGCGAGGACGGCGACCGGCTTGAGGTGCCGCTCGCGGACCACCTGGGCGACGCCGTCGGCGGCGTCCTTGCCCGGGTCGACGACGACGCACTCGCTGCGGTCCCCGGTCGCCACGACGTAGCAGTTGGTGCCCCAGGGGCCGGCGGGGAAGCCTGCGATCAGCACTCGCCGCACACTACCGACCGGACGGTCCACCGCCGGGCCCGCCTCTCAGTAGGATCGTCCGCGTGACCACGCACGAGGGTGCCGGCCCCGAGGGGTCCGGCCACGACGCGGCCAGCCACGAGTGGGGCCGTGTGGCCTCCGACGGGACCGTCTACGTCAGGACCGCCGAGGGTGAGCGAGCCGTCGGCTCCTACCCGGCGGGGACGCCGGAGGAGGCCCTGGCGTTCTTCACCGAGCGGTACGCCGGGCTCGAGTTCGAGGTGGGCCTGACCGAGAAGCGGGTCAACGGCGGGGTGGTGACCCCCGAGGAGGCGGCCTCCGCGGTGAAGCGGGTGCGCGGCCAGGTCGAGGGCGCCAACGCCGTGGGCGACCTCGACTCCCTGCTCGCGCGGCTCGACGCCCTCGGCCCCGTGATCGCCACCCAGCGTGACGCCAAGCGGGCCGAGAAGGCGCAGGCGCAGGCCGAGGCGCGTGCCGGCAAGGAGGAGATCGTCGCGACCGCCGAGTCGATCGCCGCCGGCCAGGACTGGCGCCACGGCGCGAACCGCCTGCGCGACCTGCTGGAGAAGTGGAAGGGCCTGCCGCGGCTGGACCGGCCCACCGACGACGCGCTGTGGAAGCGGTTCTCGGGCGCGCGCACCGCGTACACGAAAGCTCGCAAGGCCCACTTCGCGGAGCAGGACCAGCGCCGCGAGGGCGCCCGCGCCGTGAAGGAGCGCCTGGCCGCGGAGGCCGAGTCGCTTGCCGGCTCGACCGAGTGGGGCCCGACCTCGGGTCGCTACCGCGACCTGATGCGGGACTGGAAGGCCGCCGGCCCGGCGCCGCGCGACGTCGACGAGGCACTCTGGCGACGCTTCCGCGGGGCCCAGGACCAGTTCTTCGCGGCCCGCGACGAGGCCAACCGCGCGCAGGACCAGGAGTTCGCGGGCAACGCCGAGGTCAAGGAGCAGATCCTCACCGAGGCCGAGGCCCTGGTGCCGGTCACCGACCTCGACGCCGCGAAGCGGACGTTCCGCGACCTCGCCGACCGCTGGGACGAGGCCGGCAAGGTGCCGCGGGACCGGATGAAGTCGCTCGAGGGCCGCTTCCGCGCCGTGGAGCAGGCCATCCGGGGCGTCGAGGACCAGCAGTGGACCCGGTCGGACCCGGAGAAGTCGGCCCGCGCCGGCGACATGGTCGCCAAGCTCGAGGCGGCGATCGCCGCGCTCGAGGCCGAGCAGCAGCAGGCCCGGGCGGCCGGCGACGAGCGGGCGGCGGAGCGTCTGGAGTCCGACCTCGCGTCGCGCCGCATGTTCCTCGACGCGGCGAGGCGGGCGTCCGCGGACTTCTCGTGACCCAGCCCTCCGGGCCCGTCGGGCGCGCCGGGCCCGCCGCGCCGGCGACGGGGCCGGAGCGGCGCAGCCGGGGTCTCGACGCGCTCGACCTGCTCGACACGCCGGCGGAGGAGCGGTTCGACCGGTTCACCCGGATGGCGCTGGTGCTGTTCGACGTGCCACTGGCCTCGATCACGCTCGTGGACGGCGACCGGACCTTCTTCAAGTCGCTCACGCGCATCCCCCAGGTGCCGGAGCCGCCGGCGACCGACGACTTCTCGCTCGCCTGCGTCGAGTCCGGGGAGGTGCTCGTGGTCCCCGACGCCCGCGAGGACCCGTCCTACGCCGACGCCCCGACGGTGACCGGGGCGCCCCGGGTCCGCTTCTGGGCGGGCCACCCGGTCCACGACGCGAACGGCACCCCGATCGGCACCCTCGCCCTGGCGGACCGCCGGCTGCGGGCCTGGGACGGCCGCGACGCCCAGCTCCTGCGGGAGCTGGCCCGGTGGGTGGACACCGAGCTGGCGACGGAGAGCGAGGCGCAGCGCGCGACCGCGGTGCAGGACGCGCTGCTGCCGCCGCCGCTGGTCCTCGAGGGGTACGACGCCGCGGCGCTCTGCCTGCCGACCTCCGTGGTGTCCGGCGACTTCTACGACCACGCGGGCTTCGGCGACGACGGGCACCTCCTCGCCCTGGCCGACGTCATGGGCAAGGGCACTGGCGCGGCCATCCTCACCGCCACCGTGCGGGCGGCGCTCCGCGCCGAGGCCACGGCGTACGCGCGGGGGCGCCGTGACGGGCCGGACCCCGGCACCGGCAGCGGCACCGGCGGTCCCGCCGACCTGGGCGTGGTCGTGTCCGCCGTCAACGCGCTCCTGGTCACCGACCTGGCGGCGAGCGACGCCTTCGTCACCGGGTTCGTCGGGTGGGTGCACCCCGAGCGCGGCGAGCTGCGCTGGGTCGACGCCGGCCACGGCCTCGCCCTGGTCTGCCGCGCGTCCGGCGAGGTCGTCCGGCTGCACGGGGAGGGCCTGCCCCTCGGCGTCGTCGAGGACGGGACCTGGGCCGAGTCGCGGGTCGTCCTCGAGCCGGGCGACTGGTTCGTGCTGACCAGCGACGGCCTGCTCGACCTGCTCGGCGGCACCCTCGAGTCCCTCGACGAGATCGCCCGGCTGGCGCTCGGCGCCGCGGACCCGGCGGGCCTGATGACGGCGGTGCGCGCCCTCGCCGACGACGACCCCGCGCGCGACGACGTCACCGTTCTCGCGATTCGCCGTACAGAACGGTTGTAGGTACCTAGGGTCGCAGGGTGTCTCGGGCCCCCTCCCCCGCACCCCAGTGGCTGATCCGCGTGGCGGTGCTGCTCACCGTCGTGCTCGGCGTCAACTACGTCGTGTGGCGCTGGCTGTTCTCCGTCAACTGGAGCGCCTGGTGGATCGCGGTGCCGCTGATCCTCGCCGAGACCTACAGCATCATCGACGCCCTGCTCTTCGGGCTGACCGTCTGGAAGGTGAAGCGGCGCGGCGACGCGCCGCCACCCCCGCCCGGCGCGACGGTCGACGTGTTCGTCACGACCTACAACGAGCCGCTCGACCTCGTGCAGCGCACCGCCCTCGCCGCGCGCGACATCCACCACCCCCACCGCACCTGGATCCTCGACGACGGCTCGCGCACCGAGCTGCGGGACTGGGCCGAGGCCCACGGCATCGGCTGGATCCGACGCAGCGCGGACTGGGTCGACCGGCCCCGCCACGCGAAGGCCGGCAACATCAACAACGCCCTGATGCAGACCGACGGCGAGTTCCTCCTGATCCTCGACGCCGACCAGGTGCCGACGCCCGAGATCCTCGACCGGACCCTCGGCTGGTTCACCGACGACGACGTCGCGCTCGTCCAGACCCCGCAGTACTTCGTCAACGTGCCGGACCACGACCCGCTGGGCAGCCAGGCGCCCCTGTTCTACGGACCCATCCAGCAGGGCAAGGACGGCTGGAACGCGGCGTTCTTCTGCGGCTCCAACGCCGTGCTGCGCCGCGAGGCGCTCATGCAGCTCGGCGTCTCGCGCTACGCCCGGGAGGTCGAGACCGCCGTACGCCGGGCCCTGCGGACCTCCGACCGCGTGCTCGCGTCGGCGCGCCGCGACCTCGCCGAGGACGACGACCGGCTGCGGTCGGCGATCGACGAGGTGGCCGCCGAGGTCCGCGGCGCCCGCGCGGAGCTCGACGCCGGGGTCGCCCTGGCCGACGTGACCTACGGCTTCCAGCAGCGCATCGACGCCGTGACCGACCGCCTCGTCGCCGAGGACCTGACCGCCGTCCGCGCCGACCTCGAGGTCATCGCCGGCCTGGAGGGCGCCATCGCCGGGGAGTCCAGCCCGCTCGCCGTCCTCGACGAGGTGGCGCTCGACCGGGTCTCCCGGCGGGCCTGGTCGCCGCTCGGGGCCCTCGAGACGGTCCGCACCCTGATCGGCGCGGTCGACATGAGCCGCGACGACGAGGCCCAGCCGGTCATGCCGCTGGCCACCATCTCCGTCACGGAGGACATGGCCACGGCGATGCGGCTGCACGCCCTCGGCTGGCGCTCGGTCTACCACCACGAGGTGCTGGCCCACGGGCTCGCGCCCGAGGACCTCGGGTCGATGCTCACCCAGCGGCTGCGCTGGGCCCAGGGCACGATGCAGGTGATGCTGCGGGAGAACCCCCTGCTCGTCCGGGGCCTGAAGGTCCCGCAGCGCCTCATGTACTTCGCGACGATGTGGAGCTACCTGTCCGGGTTCGCCGCGGTCGTCTACGTCACCGCACCCGTCGTCTACCTGACCTTCGGGGTGCTGCCGGTGCAGTCGCTGTCGAGCGAGTTCTTCGTCCGGCTGATCCCGTTCCTCCTCGTCAACCAGCTGCTGTTCCTCGTCGTCGGCAAGGGGGTGCCGACCTGGCGCGGCCAGCAGTACTCCCTGGTGCTCTTCCCCACCTGGATCAAGTCCGTCACCTCGGCGTTCGGCAACGTCGTCCTCGGGCGCCACCTCGACTTCTCCGTGACGCCGAAGGAGCGGCCCGTCACCGACGGACCGCAGTGGCACCTCGTCAAGCCCCAGCTCGTCGTCATCGGCGCCCTCGTCGTGGCCGTGCTGCTCGGGCTGGTGCGCCTCGCCGTCGGCCAGGCCGACCCCCTCGGGGTCTGGGCCAACATCGCGTGGGTCGTCTACGACCTCGTCATCTTCAGCGTCGTCATCCAGGCCGTGCTCTACCGCGGCCCCACCGAAGGGAGCACCACGTGAGCGACTTCGAGGTCACCGTCACCGACGACGGCATCGGCGTCGTCCGGCCGCTCGACCGCCTCACCATGGTCTCGGCGAAGCGGTTCTCCGGCCACGTCGCCGACCTCATCGGCGGCGGCACGTCGCGGATCGTGGTCGACCTGTCCGGCACCGGGTTCGTCGACTCCTCCGGGCTCGGGGCGCTCATCGCCGGGCTCAAGTCGGCCCGGCAGGCGGGCGGCGACCTCCGGCTCGCGGCCCCCACCGAGCAGGTCACCACGATCCTGTCGCTGACCAACCTCGACAAGGTCCTGCGCCCGCGGGACAGCGTGGAGAGCGCGTTCTGATGGAGCCCGCCCTGGTGCGATCGATGCGGCTCCCGGGCCGGGTCGAGAGCGTCGACGCGGTCGCGGCGGAGCTCGTCGCGGTGTGGCAGGCCGCGCCCGACGTGTCGGCGCGCGACCGCCTCCGCGTGGAGACTGCCCTCGTCGAGGTCGTGGGCAACGTCGTCGAGCACGCGCTCGTCGGCGCCCCGGACGCGGACCTGGAGGTGCGGGTCAGCGTCGAGGCGGCGGCCGTCGTCGTCGACGTCACCGACCCCGGCGCGCCGCTCGAGGTCGACCTCGCCGGGGCCGTGATGCCGCCCGCGGACGCCGTCGGCGGGCGTGGGCTCGCGCTCGTGCTCGCGGTCGTCGACGAGGCCGTCTACCGGCGCGACGGCGCCGTCAACCACTGGACCCTGCGCTGCGAGCGGAGCGAACCGTGACCCTCTCCCCCCGCCCCGCGCACCGCCGCGCCGGCCGGCTCCTCGGACTCGTGGCGGCCCTCCTCGTGCCGCTCCTGCTCACCCTCGTGCCCGCGACCCCGACCGCCCAGGCGGCCCCCGCCGCCCCTCTCGTCCCCGCCGCCGACCCGGTCCCGGCGCCCTCGGGCGGGCCCTACTTCGGTCCCCAGCTCGACTGGACCGACGACTCGGCCGCGCAGTACGCCGACCGCCTCGGCGCCCGCCCCTCGGCGTACGCGCAGCTCGTGGCCTACCCCCTCGGGGCGGCCGACGTCACCGTCGTCGAGCAGTTCGCCCAGCAGGCCGCCCAGCAGGGCGCGCTGGCCGAGCTGACGCTGGAGCCCGCGGTCGCGCTCGACGACCTGACCGCCGAGGACGCGCAGGACCTCGTCGACGTCCTGGTCGACGTGCACGAGCAGTACGACTCGACGGTGCTCGTCCGGTTCGCCCCCGAGATGAACGCGTCCTGGACCCCGTGGGGTCAGGAGCCCTCGGCGTACGTCGGCGCGTTCCGCGAGCTGGCGGACGTCGTCCACGCCGGCGCCCCCGACGCGGCGATGCTGTGGGCGCCGTCGTACGGCTCCGGCTACCCGTTCACCGGCAGCTCGGGGCGCATCGAGGGCCTCGGCTCCCGGGACCTCGAGCGGCTCGACACCACCGGGGACGGCCTCGTCGACGCCGCCGACGACCCGTACGGGCCCTACTTCCCCGGCCCCGAGGCGGTCGACTGGGTGGGCCTCAGCGTCTACCACTACGGCATCCGGCTCGACGACGGCGAGACCGACACCGAGACCGAGGGCATCGACGAGGAGACCAACACGGTCCCCGTGCCCGGCGCCTACGCCGACCGCCTCGACGAGGCCGCCGGCTACGGCGACGACCGGCTCCGGGAGAGCTTCTACGACCGCTTCTCGCAGGCCTACGACCTCCCGATGACGGTGCGCACGGGCGCCTTCTACGACCCCGAGGCCTCGGGCGACGACAGCCCCGAGGACATCAAGCGGACGTGGTGGCGCCAGGTCGTCGACCCCGACACCGCGGCCGCGTACCCCGACATCGCGCTGATCACCTGGCTGGAGGTGCGCCGCGCGGAGGCCGAGACGGGCGACACCGTCGTCGACTGGCGGGTCACGCACACCCGGCGGCTCGCCGAGGCGCTGCGGACCGACCTCCGCGCCGCGGGCGTCGACCTGGGCCCGGTCACCCGGGTCATCGACCAGGAGGCCTCCAACGAGGCGACCAACCAGTACCTCACCGACGGCATCGAGGCCGGCGACCAGATGGGGTGGATCACCGCCCTCGTGGTGGCCGCGTTCGTCGGTCTGCTGCTGGCCGGGCTGGCCGGGCGGTTCGTGCCGTCGTGGCGCTACCCGACCCCCGACGACCCCCGCGACCGGCGTCTGGACCTGCTGCGCGGCTGGATCATCTGCGCGGTGGTCGTCACCCACATCGAGGTCGCCGGGCCCTACAGCTACGTCGCCCGCAACGCGATCGGCGCCATCACCGGCGCCGAGCTGTTCGTGCTGCTGTCCGGGATCGTGCTCGGGATGGTCTACCCGGTCGCCGTGCGACGCCAGGGCGAGTACGTCGCCGCGGTCCAGGCCCTCCTGCGCGCCCGCAAGCAGTACCTGACCGCCCTCGTCGTGGTGGTCCTCGTCTACCTGATCTCGCTGGTGCCGTTCGTCGACGCCTCGGTGGTCACCACCTTCACCGACCGCGGCACGGGCTCCGCCGGGCCGCAGGCCGCGGGCCAGGTCTACGACCTCTACGTCAACGCCCCGCGCCTGTTCGACTACCCCCCGCCCTGGTACGCCGTGCGGCAGCTGCTCCTGCTCGAGATGGGCCCCTGGGTCTTCAACATCATGGGCCTGTTCGTCGTGCTCTCGCTGCTCGTCCCGGCGCTGATGTGGGCCGTCCAGCGCGGCTTCTGGTGGGCGGTGCTGCTGGGCAGCGCCGGGCTGTACGGCCTGGGCCGCTGGCTCGGCCTGGACCTGCTGCCCTCGCAGTTCGACGACGTGTTCCCGCTCGCGGTGTGGCAGGTGCCGTTCTGCGTCGGCCTGGTCGTCGGACGCTACCGCCGCGAGATCACCCGGACGCTCACGTCGCGGGCCGGCAGGGTCCTCGTGGCCCTCGCCCTCGGCGCCTACGCCGCCACGCTCGGCGTGCTGTGGCTGCAGCACGGCCCGGCCTACGACTGGCTCTACCCGAACCTCTACCAGCGCACCGAGCTGCAGCCCGGCCGGTTGCTCGACCTGGCGCTGGTGGTCGTCGTCGCCTACGCCCTGCTCACCTGCGTGTGGAAGCCGATCGCCGCCGCGACCGGGTGGTTCCTCGTGCCGCTCGGCCGGGTCAGCCTGTACGTGTTCATCGTGCACGTCTTCTTCGTGCTGGCCGTCGGCAACGTGCCGGGCCTCGACCGCACCAGCTGGTGGCAGGGCCTGGTCGTGCACACCGTGGTGCTCGGCGTGATCTGGCTGATGGTCCGCTACAAGGTGCTCGCGAAGATCATCCCCGCCTGAGCGCGGCCGCTCCCCCACCGGGTGGCGACCGGCGGCTCACTGGGTGACGCGGTAGGCGTCGAAGACGCCCGGCACCGTGCGGACCGCGCGCAGCACCGAGTCCAGGTGCTTGGCGTCGGCCATCTCGAAGGTGAACCGGCTCTTGGCGACGCGGTCGCGGGTCGTCGACAGCGACGCCGACAGGATGTTCACGTGGACGTCGGAGAGCGCCATCGTGATGTCCGAGAGCAGCCGGGCCCGGTCGAGGGCCTCCACCTGGATGTTGACGAGGAACATCGACTGCGCCGTCGGGGCCCACTCGACCTCGAGCAGGCGCTCGGGCTGGGAGGTCAGCGAGCGGGCGTTGGTGCAGTCGCCGCGGTGGACCGAGACGCCGCCGCCCTTGGTGACGAAGCCGAGGATCGGGTCGGGCGGCACCGGGGTGCAGCACTTGGCGAGCTTGACCCACACGTCGGGCGCCCCGGCGACGATGACGCCCGGGTCACCGGCGGCGGCAGCCTTCGACCGCCCCCGGCGGCCGGTGATGGTGACGGCCTCCGCCAGGTCCTCCGCCGCCCCGTCGTCGCCCCCGTGCAGCTCGATGACCCGTCGTACGACGGCCTGCGCGGACAGGTTGGCCTCGCCGACGGCGGCGTAGAGGGCGGTGACGTCGCTGAGGTGGAAGTGGGTGGCGGCCTCGGTGAGCGTCTCGTGGCTCATCAGGCGCTTGAGGGGCAGGCCCTCCTTGCGCATGAGGCGCGCGATCTGGTCCTTGCCGCGCTCGATCGCCTCGTCGCGACGCTCCTTGGTGAACCACTGGCGGATCTTGGAGCGCGCCCGGGGCGACTTCACGAAGCCGAGCCAGTCGCGCGACGGGCCGGCGTTGGCCGCCTTGGAGGTGAACACCTCGACGACGTCGCCGTTGTCGAGGCGGGACTCCAGCGGCACCAGACGTCCGTTGACGCGGGCGCCGATGGTGTGGTGCCCGACCTCGGTGTGCACGGCGTAGGCGAAGTCGACGGGGGTGGCGTCGGCGGGCAGCGCGATGACGTCGCCGCGCGGGGTGAAGACGTAGACCTCGGTCTGGTTGACCTCGAAGCGCAGCGACTCCAGGAACTCGCCGGGGTCCTCGATGTCGCTCTGCCAGTCGAGCAGCTGCTTGACCCACGTCATGTCGTCGCCGGGGGCCGTCCCGGCCTCGGTGCGACGCTCGGTGTCGACGCCGGCGCGGGTGTTCTCCTTGTACTTCCAGTGCGCCGCGACGCCGTACTCGGCGCGACGGTGCATGCCGAAGGTGCGGATCTGCAGCTCGACGGGCTTGCCCTGCGGGCCGATCACCGTCGTGTGCAGCGACTGGTACATGTTGAACTTCGGCAGCGCGACGTAGTCCTTGAAGCGGCCGACCACGGGGTTCCAGCGCGAGTGGAGCACGCCCAGCGCGGAGTAGCAGTCGCGGTCGGCGTCGACGAGGATCCGGATGCCGACGAGGTCGTAGATGTCGGAGAACTCCCGGCCGCCGACGATCATCTTCTGGTAGATCGAGTAGTAGTGCTTCGGCCGGCCGGTGACCTTCGCGGTGATCCGGGCCGCCTTGAGGTCGGCGGAGACCTCGCTGATGACCTGCGCGAGGAACTGGTCGCGCGAGGGCGCGCGCTCGGCGACCAGGCGGACGATCTCGTCGTAGATCTTCGGGTGCAGGGTCGCGAACGCGAGGTCCTCGAGCTCCCACTTGAGGGTGTTCATGCCGAGCCGGTGGGCCAGCGGGGCGTAGATGTCGAGGGTCTCGCGGGCCTTCCGCTCCTGCGTCTCGGCCTTCACGTAGCGCAGCGTGCGCATGTTGTGGAGACGGTCGGCGAGCTTGATGACGAGGACCCGGATGTCACGCGCCATCGCCACGATCATCTTGCGGAGCGTCTCGGCCTGGGCGGAGTCGCCGTACTTGACCTTGTCGAGCTTGGTGACGCCGTCGACGAGCTGGGCGACCTCGTCGCCGAAGTCCTTGCGCAGCTGCTCGAGGGTGTACGGCGTGTCCTCGACGGTGTCGTGGAGGAGCGCCGCGACCAGGGTCGGCTCGGTCATGCCGATCTCGGCGAGGATCGTGGTCACCGCGAGGGGGTGGGTGATGTACGGGTCGCCGCTCTTGCGCATCTGCGGGCCGTGCATGGTCTCGGCGGTCGTGTAGGCCCGCTCGAGCAGGGCGAGGTCGGCCTTGGGGTGGTTGGCCCGGACCGCCTTGAACAGCGGGTCCAGCACCGGGTTGGTGTCGCTGGCCGAGCTGCGGGTGCCGATGCGCGCGAGGCGGGCCCGCATCCCGCGCGCCGACGTGACCGGCGCGGGTCCGGTCGGTCGGGGCCCGGCCGGGCCGCGCGTCGGCGGGGCCGGGGTCGCGTCGACGGGCTCGGCCGTCAGCGCTCCCCTGCGGGAGCCGCTGTCGCCCGGGTGCTCGTCCACCCCACCAGTGTAGGGGTGCTCACACGCTGGTCAGGCACGTGAGCGGCACCTCGCCCAGCGCCTCGCGGCCCGGGAGGAAGGTGAGCTCCATGAGCATCGCCACGGCGGCGACCTCGGCCCCGCAGGCCTCGACCAGCTCACGGGTCGCGCGCAGCGTCCCGCCGGTCGCGAGCACGTCGTCGACGAGCAGCACCCGCGACCCCGGGGCCAGCGCGTCGGTGTGGATCTCCAGGGTGGCCTCGCCGTACTCCAGGGAGTAGGAGACGGCGTGCGTGGCCCGCGGGAGCTTGCCGGCCTTGCGCACCGGCACGAGGGACGCGCCGAGGGCGAGCGCCACCGGGGCGGCGAGCAGGAAGCCGCGGGCCTCCATGCCGACCACGGCGTCGACGGTGGTCGCCCCGTCGTCGTCGCGGCCCGCCTCGGCGAGCGCCGCGACGCCCGCCGTCAGCGCCTCGTGGTCGGCGAGCAGCGGCGTGACGTCCTTGAAGACGACACCCGGGCTCGGGAAGTCGGGGACGTCGACGACCAGGCGCGCCATGGCCTCGCGGGCGCGCTCGAGCGCGCCGGCAGCGGAGGGGCTCACGCTCAGAGCTCCCGGCGGCCCGGGACGTCCTCGCCGGGCTCGCGGCCGTCGGCGCGGGCCTCGACGGCGGGGTCGACCGGGTCGGTGGCCTCGAGCGGGGCGCGCTCGGGCACGACGTTGGCGATCGCGGCGCGGGCGACGGTCAGCACGACGCCGTCGGCGACCCGCACGTCCACGCGCTCCGGGTCGTCGGTGCGGGTCAGCTCGCCGAAGATCCCGGAGGTCAGCATCACCGAGGAGCCCGGGGCCAGCTCGGCCTGCATCTGGCGCTGCGCCTTGGCGCGCTTGGACTGCGGCCGGATCAGCAGGAAGTAGAACGCCAGCACGATGAGCACGAGCGGCAGGAAGGAGGCGGCCTCGCCCACGATGGGACCTTTCGGGTGACGTCAGGGACCTGGTGAGTCTAGGAGACCGCTGTCCGCCCCCCGCATCCCCGCGGCCTCAGCCGTCGAAGAGCGCGGTGTCGCCGGTCCCGGGCGGTGGGGTGAGGCCGAGGTGGGCCCAGGCGGCGGGGGTCGCGACGCGGCCCCGGGGGGTGCGGGCGAGCAGGCCGTTGCGCACCAGGAACGGCTCGGCGACCTCCTCGACGGTCTCGCGCTCCTCCCCCACGGCGACGGCCAGCGTCGAGACCCCGACGGGCCCGCCGCCGAACCGACGGCACAGCACGTCCAGGACGCCCCGGTCGAGCCGGTCGAGGCCGGACTCGTCCACCTCGTAGAGGTCGAGGGCCGCCCGCGCGGCCTCCAGCGTGACGACGCCGTCCGCGCGCACCTGCGCCCAGTCACGGACACGGCGCAGCAGGCGGTTGGCGATGCGCGGGGTGCCGCGGGAGCGTCCGGCGATCTCGGCGGAGCCGTCGCGGGTGACCTCGACCCCGAGCAGGTCCGCGGAGCGCCGGACGATGAGGTCGAGCTCGGCGGGCTCGTAGAACTCGAGGTGCGCGGTGAACCCGAAGCGGTCGCGCAGCGGGCCGGGGAGCAGCCCCGCGCGGGTGGTCGCCCCGACGAGCGTGAACGGGGGGATCTCGAGCGGGATCGCGGTCGCGCCCGGTCCCTTGCCGATGACGACGTCGACGCGGAAGTCCTCCATCGCCATGTAGAGCATCTCCTCCGCCGGTCGCGCCGTGCGGTGGATCTCGTCGACGAAGAGCACGTCGCCCTCGTTCATCCCCGACAGGATCGCGGCGAGGTCGCCCGCGTGGGTCAGCGCCGGTCCGCTGGTCAGCCGCAGCGGGGCGCTCATCTCGGCGGCGATGATCATGGCCAGCGTCGTCTTGCCCAGCCCGGGCGGCCCGGAGAGGAGCACGTGGTCGGGGGTCCGCTCACGGCGACGGGCGGCCTCGAGGACGAGACCCAGCTGCTCGCGCACCCGCTGCTGCCCGACGACCTCGTCGAGGGTCCTCGGTCGCAGCGCGGCCTCGACCGCCCGCTCGTCGCCGTCGGCCTCGGCCGTCACCAGCGAGCGCAGGTGGGTGGACTCCGCGTCCTCGTGGTCGATCTCCTCCACGGCCCCGTCAGCTCCGGCTCAGGGTGCGCAGCGCCGCCCGCAGCAGCGCGGCGACGTCGGGCTCGGGTCCGGCCTGGTCGGCGACGGCGCCGACGGCCTTGTCGGCCTCGCGCGCGGACCAGCCGAGCCCGACGAGGCCCTCGAGCACCTGCGCGCGCCAGGCGTCGACCGGCGGCGCCGCGGCCGGGGAGGCTGCGGTCCCCACCGGGGGCCCGATCCGGTCCTTGAGCTCCAGGATGATCCGCTGGGCGCCCTTCTGGCCGATCCCCGGCACCCGGGTGAGCGTCTTGGTGTCCTCGGTGGCGATGGCCGTGCGCAGGTCGTCGGGGCCGAGCACGGCGAGCATCGCCTGCGCCACCTTGGGCCCGACGCCCGAGGCGGTCTGCGCGAGCTCGAAGCAGTCGCGCTCGTCGGGGGTCGCGAAGCCGTACAGCGTCAGCGAGTCCTCCCGGACCACGAGGCTGGCGGCGAGCGTCGCCTCCTCGCCGGCACGCAGCCCGGCGAGCGTCCCGGGGGCGCACGACAGCTGCAGCCCGACCCCGCCGACCTCCACCACGGCGCTGCTGAGGCCGACCGCGAGGACCCTCCCCCGCACGCTGCTGATCATCGACGTCCTGCCTTCCGTGCGGCGGCGACGCGGGCGTCACCGGCTCGACTGCTCTGGGCGGCCTCGGCCGCGGCGGCCAGGCGGGACTGGGCCCCGCCCCGCCAGATGTGGGTGATCGCGAGCGCCACGGCGTCGGCCGCGTCGGCCGGGCTCGGCGGGGCCGGGAGGCGCAGGATCCGGGCCACCATGAGCCCGACCTGCGTCTTGTCGGCGCGGCCGTTGCCGGAGACGGCGGCCTTGACCTCGCTCGGGGTGTGGAGCGCCACCGGGAGGCCGCGCTTGGCCGCCGCGACGAGCGCCAGGCCGCTGGCCTGCGCGGTGCCCATGACCGTCGAGACGTCGGAGCGGGCGAAGACCCGCTCCACCGCCACGGCGTCGGGGCGGTACTCCTCGAGCCACTCCGCGATGCCGGCCTCGATCGTCACCAGGCGGGTGGCGACCGGGACGCCGGCGGAGGTGCGGATGACGTTGACGTCGACCAGCCGCAGCGGCCGCCCGACGTCGCCCTCGACGACGCCGACCCCGCACCGGGTCAGGCCCGGGTCGATCCCCAGGACGCGCATCGCACCGCCTCCGCCTCGCCGTGCCCGCTCGTCCGAACACCTGTTCGCAGACGGTAGCCGCACCCGGCGACGCCGTCGGCCCCCGACACGCCGGGAGGCCGCGGTCGGGCTCAGGCGTCGACGGTCGCCATGACCTCGTCGGAGACGTCGAAGTTGGCGTAGACGTTCTGGACGTCGTCGAGGTCCTCGAGGGCCTCGACGAGACGGAACACCTTCGGCGCCGCGTCGGCGTCGAGCTCGACCTGCGAGTCGGGCAGGAAGGACGCCTCGGCGGAGTCGTAGTCCAGCCCGGCGGCCTGCAGCGCGGTGCGGACCCCGATCAGGTCGGTGGCCTCGGAGACGACCTCGAAGGCCTCGCCGAGGTCGTGGATGTCGTCGGCGCCGGCCTCGAGGGTGACCTCCAGCAGGTCGTCCTCCCCGAGGGTGCGGCCCTCCTGGGTGGCGGGCACGACGACGACGCCCTTGCGGTGGAACAGGAAGGACACCGAGCCCGGGTCGGCGAGGGTGCCGCCGTTGCGGGTCATCGCGGTGCGGACCTCCATCGCGGCCCGGTTCTTGTTGTCCGTCAGGCACTCGACGAGCAGCGCGACGCCGCTCGGGCCGTAGCCCTCGTACATGATCGTCTGGTAGTCGGCCCCGCCGGCCTCGGCGCCGGAGCCCCGCTTGACGGCCCGGTCGATGTTGTCGTTGGGCACCGACGACTTCTTCGCCTTCTGGATGGCGTCGTACAGCGTCGGGTTGCCGCCCGGGTCGCCGCCGCCCATGCGCGCGGCGACCTCGACGTTCTTGACGAGCTTGGCGAAGAGCTTGCCGCGCTTGGCGTCGACGACGGCCTTCTTGTGCTTGGTGGTCGCCCACTTGGAGTGGCCTGACATCACGGATCCCTTCGTCGCGCGCCGGCGGGGTCCGGGACCACCTGCTCGGCGAAGTAGCGGTGCACGCGCCAGGCGTCCGGGCCCTCGCCGACCTCGGGGTGGAACGAGGTGGCCAGCAGCGGACCCTGGCGTACGGCCACGATCCTACCGACCCCCGGCCCCGCGTCGACCCGGGCGAGGACGTCGACACCCGGCCCGGCCTCCTCGACCCACGGCGCGCGGATGAAGACGGCGGGCAGGCGACCCGGGACGCCCGCCATCGTCACCGACCCCTCGAAGGAGTCGACCTGTCGTCCGAAGGCGTTGCGCCGCACGGTCACGTCGAGGCCGCCGACGGTCTCCTGGCCCCGCTCGCCGTCGAGGACGCGGTCGGCGAGCAGGATCATCCCCGCGCAGGTGCCGAGGACCGGCAGGCCGCCCGCGATCCGCGCCCGCAGCGGTCCGAGCAGGTCGAAGATCCGCAGCAGACGGACCATCGTGGTGGACTCCCCGCCGGGCAGCACGAGCGCGTCGCAGGCGTCCAGCTCCGCCTCCCGTCGTACGACGAGGGGGCGGGCGCCGACGCCCGCCAGCGCGGCGACGTGCTCCGGCACGTCCCCCTGCAGCGCGAGGACCCCGATCCGGGGCCCGGTCACCACCCGCGCTCGGCGAGCCGGTGCGGCTCGGGCAGCGCGTCGACGTTGAGGCCGACCATGGCCTCCCCGAGGCCGCGGGACGCCTTGGCGACGACGTCGGGGTCGTCGTAGAACGCGTTGGCGCGCACGATGGCCGCGGCGCGGGCCGCGGGGTCGCCGGACTTGAAGATGCCCGAGCCGACGAAGACGCCCTCGGCGCCGAGCTGGCGCATCATCGCGGCGTCGGCGGGGGTGGCGATCCCGCCGGCGGTGAACAGCACGACGGGCAGGCGGCCCGCCTCCGCGACCTCGCGCACCAGCTCGAGCGACGCGCCGAGCTCCTTCGCGGCGAGCGGCAGCTCGGAGGCGTCGAGCCCGGCCAGGCGGCGGACCTCGGAGCGGATGGTGCGCATGTGGGTCACGGCGTTCGACACGTCGCCGGTGCCGGCCTCGCCCTTGGACCGGATCATGGCCGCGCCCTCGGCGATGCGTCGCAGGGCCTCGCCGAGACCGGTCGCGCCGCAGACGAACGGCACCGTGAAGGCCGTCTTGTCGATGTGGTGGGCGTAGTCGGCGGGCGTGAGCACCTCGGACTCGTCGACGTAGTCGACGCCGAGGCTCTGGAGCACCTGCGCCTCGGCGAAGTGGCCGATGCGGGCCTTGGCCATGACGGGGATCGAGACGGTGTCGATGATCCCCTCGATCATCTCGGGGTCGCTCATGCGGCTGACGCCGCCCTCGGCGCGGATGTCGGCGGGCACGCGCTCGAGCGCCATGACGGCCACGGCGCCGGCGTCCTCGGCGATGCGGGCCTGCTCGGGGGTGACGACGTCCATGATCACGCCGCCCTTGAGCATCTCGGCCATGCCGCGCTTCACCGCGGCGGTGCCCGTGGTCGCGGTCACGTCGGGAGTGCGGTCCGGGGTCTGCTGGGCGTCGTCCATGCTTCAACCGTACCCAGCGTGCTCGATCGCGCCGCGCTCACGCCGTGCCGCACCCGAAGACCCCGAGCACGAGCAGCCCGTAGCTGAAGGTGGCGGTGGCCGCCGGGGAGGACTCCAGCGTCTGGGCGCTCAGCCGGGTGGTGACCGAGATCCGGTAGTTCGCCGTCCCCAGCCCGCTGAGCAGCGTGCCGCCGAAGTCGATGCTCGCCGTCGACCCGCTGACCGTCATCAGGCCCTCGAACACCACCGTCTGCGGCTGGGCGACCCGCGACAGGCGCGCGACGTACTGGACGGTGCCGCGCGGGAGCGCGGCCACGGTGGGCGTGGTGAACCGGATCGTGCTCGGCAGCAGCCCGGTGGTGGAGCAGGTGACCGTGCCCGCGGCCGCCGGCACGAAGCGGCTGGTCGCCAGGGCCCCGGTCGCGGTGTCGGCGGCGTCGGAGAAGACCGCACCCGTGGTGTCCACCGTGGCCGGCAACGCGAGCGCGAGGACTCCCGTCAGTCCGGCGAGCCCCGCGGCGAGCCCCGTCCGGCCGGGCATCACGTGACCTGGGTCAGGATCGCGCGGAGCTGCAGCGTCCCGGTCTTGTCCTGGCTGACGTCGGTGGCGGAGGTCGCGATGCCGACGCGCACGCAGATCGTCTCCTCGGCGTTGCCGACCAGCGTCCGCGGGGTCGTGATCAGCGCCTGGGGCGTCGCGGTCGGGAAGACCTGCGCGGCCCCGAGGAGGCTGCCCGAGCAGGTGTCCCGCTCCGGGTACGACGTCGGGTCGTCCTGGGCGGTGCCGCTCCAGGCCTGCACCGTGATCGCGTCCTCGGTGTAGCTCCAGCTGCCGCCCCGCAGCACGGCCAGCGTGTAGGTGCCGGTGGCGCGACCGACGTTGCGCAGCCGGAGGTCGTAGGTCTCGAACTCCCCCGGTGTCCGGCCGCTGAACGCGATGGCGGTCTTGGCGTACCCGGTGTTGCGACCGATCGCCTGGTCGTCCACCCGCAGGTCCATCGACCCGCTGGCGACGGCGCCGGTGTCGATGTCGGCGCGGTCGTTCCAGAAGGCGTAGGTGCCGGCGCCCCCGATCCCGACGAGGAGGGCCACCGCGAGCGCGACCAGGAGCGCGAGCCGGTGCCGGGTCGGGGCGGGCGTGGCCCGGCGGCCGGGACCCCGCCCGCCACCCTCGGCGCGGTGCCGGCTCACGAGGTCGCCTCCGCCGGGACGGCGCCGCGCCAGCGGCGGCGCAGCACCGAGGCGCCCGCCGCGAGCAGGGCCGCCCCGAGCAGCAGCAGCGCGGGGCCGGAGCCCGCCCCGGTGTCGGGCAGCAGCCCGTCGAGGGGCCCGCCCGGGGCCGACCGTGCACCTCCGGCGCCGGGCAGGGAGCCCGACCCGTCACCGGCACCCCCGGCGGACCCCCCGTCGCCGGGCCCGCTCCCGTCATCGCCGTCACCGCCGCCGTCACCGCCGCCGTCACCCGGGGCGGTGTCGGGGCCACCGGGCGTGGCCCCCCGGGCCTCGGTGAGGCGCACGCGCAGGGGCAGGTCGGCGTCGTCAAGCATCGTGCGGTTGCCGGCCGTCGGCCGCATCGTGACCCGGACCGCGACCCGTCGGGACGCACCCGGGGCGAGACGCCCGGTCGTGACGGGCGCCGCGGTGTCGAGGGCGCGCCAGGCGCCCCCGACCCGGGTCTGCAGCGAGAGCCAGCCCGGCAGCACTCCGCGGGCCGGCACCTCGACGGTGAGGAGGGCAGCCTGCTCCGCCTGGTTGCGCACCCACCAGCTGCGGGTGCGGCGGTCTCCCGGCACCCAGGCGAGTCGGCGCCCGAACAGCGGCCCCTCGAGGGCGTCGGCGTAGCGCACCCCGTCCGGGCTCAGCCCGATCGGGTCGCGCGGCGCTCCCGCGGTCGGCGACGCGGCCGACGCTGCCCCCGCGCCGAGGAGGACCGTCGCGGTGAGGACGGCCGCCAGCACGGTCGCGAGCGCAGCCGACAGCGCCGACGCTGCCGGGACGCCGTCCCGGCTCACCGGACCTCCCCCGCCCGACGGCGTCGTCGGTCGAGGCCCGCGCCGAGGAGCATCACGGTGGCGTAGGCGAGCAGCCCCGCCCCCACGCCGTACGTCGCCCACTGGCGCTGGTCCCCGGAGAGCCAGCTGTGCAGGTGGCCCAGCCACGGCACGGCGTACCAGAGCTCCCCCTTCACCTGCACCGGGCGCACCGGGTCGGCGTCGACCACGGGGTTGGCGTCGCCGCGGGTGAGGTAGGTGCGGCTGCCGTCGACGGTGCTGCTGGCGACGGAGACCACGCGGTGGGTCACCACGCTCGCCCGACCCGACTCGCGCTGGTAGGTGATGACGTCGCCGACCGCCACGTCCTCGGCCGCGACGGGGCGCACCACGACGAGCGAGCCCGGCGGGTAGGCGGGCGTCATCGAGCCCGTGAGGACGCTGTACGGCGTGGCGCCGGCCAGGCGCGGCAGCAGCACGGCGGCGACGAGCAGGCCGACCGCGAGGGTGACGACGGCCCAGGCGAGGCCGGAGCCGACCACGGCGAGCGGCGTGGTGCTGCGGTGCCGGGTCGCCCGGCGGGCGCCGGGGGTCGTCGCCCCCGGTGCGCGCGGGAGGGTGACGGTCGTCATCGGTGGGGTCAGGGGGTGGCGTCGGTCTGGGTGATGACGACGTCGACACCGGTCAGGTCGAGGGTCTCGGTCTGCGAGGTGTTGTCGACCGTGGTGCCGAACGGGAACGAGATGTCGATGGCCACGTCCAGCACGTCGCCGTCGTCGGCCTCGGTGACGGTGGTGGCGGCAGCGCCGTCGATCGTCGGGACGACGTCGAGCGTGACGTCGCCGACCAGGCCGCCGGCCCCGGCACCGCCCACGACGTCGACCGTGCCCTCCAGGTTGTCGCCCTCGGCGGTGATGGTGAAGCTGCCCGTGTAGGCGAGCTCGTCGCCCGGCACGATGACGACGGCCGTCGGGTCCGCCACCGGGGTGCCGTTGAACGTCCAGGTGCCGGTGCCCGCGACCGGGGTCAGGTCCAGCTCACCCGCCGTGATCGTCCCGCCGCCGATGTCGGCGGTGGCGTTCCAGTAGGCCAGCGACCCCGCGCCGCCGGTGAGGACGACGACGGCCGCACCGGCGGCCAGCACTGCCTTGGTGGACTTCTTCATGTGTCGCTCCGCGCGCTCGTGTCGCGCGGCTCCGGGCACGCGACGTGTACGGAGAAACTAGGCACCTACAACTATTCTCGCAGGCGTTTGCCGAAACCTTGAGGAATACACATGTCTCAGACGGCGAGGGCCTGGCGACGCACCACCCAGACGCGCTGCGCGACGGTGATCGTGCTCGCCGCGGCGAGCGCCCAGAGAGTCAGCCAGAGCAGGATCGGCAGGGAGAAGATGGCCGACAGGCCGGTCATCACGAGGATCGCGACGAGCCGGTCCGCGCGCTCGGCGATGCCGACCTTCGCCTCGAAGCCCAGCGCCTCGGCGCGGGCCCGCGCGTAGCTGGTCACCGAGCCCATGACCAGGCACACCAGGCTCAGCGCCAGGTACAGCCCGGAGTCGCCCGGGCCGGCGAAGTAGAGCGCGAGACCGCCGAAGATCGCCCCGTCCCCGATCCGGTCGAGCGTGGAGTCGAGGAACGCGCCGAAGGGGCTCGTGCGTCCCGTGAGCCGCGCCATGTGGCCGTCGACGAGGTCGGAGAACACGAACGCGGTGATCACCAGCACGCCGGTGAGCAGCATCCCCTGCGGGAAGAAGACGAGGGCGCCGGCGACGACGCCGAGGGTCCCCACGAGCGTGACGGCGTCGGGGCTCACCCCGAGTCGGATCAGCAGACGCGCGACCGGGGCGATCAGGCGGGTCCAGAACCCGCGGAAGCGTTCGAGCATGGTGGGGGGAGGCTATCGAGGCCCGGGCGCGCGTGGGCGGCCGGTGCGCGTCACGCCACCCAGGACCGCCGCAGGAGGTCGCGGGTCTGGTCGAGGACCTCGGGCAGCACCTTGGTGCGGCCGACGACCGGCATGAAGTTCTGGTCGCCCGGCCACCGCGGGACGACGTGCTGGTGCAGGTGCGCGGAGATCCCGGCGCCGGCGATCGCGCCCTGGTTCATCCCGAGGTTGAACCCCGCGGCGTCGGAGACCTCCCGCAGGGTGCGCATCGCCTGGCGCGTCAGGTCCGCCATCTCCGCGGCCTCGGCGTCCGTGGTCTGGGTGTAGTCGGCGATGTGCCGGTAGGGGCAGACCAGCAGGTGCCCGGGGGCGTACGGGTAGAGGTTCAGCACGGCGTACGTGAGCTCGCCGCGACGCACCACCAGGCTGTCGGCGTGGCCCGGGTCGTCGTCGGTCCGCGGGATCCGGCAGAAGGGGCACTCCCCCTCGCTGGCGTCCGACGGCTTGTTCTCGCCCCGGATGTAGGCCATGCGGTGGGGCGTCCACAGGCGCTGGAGACCGTCCGGCTCACCGGGGGTCTCCCCCGTCGCCCGCCCGGGCTCGTCGCCGTCCACGGGGCCGCTCACGCGCTCGGGCCGACCGCGGAGGCGAGGAGGTCCTCGACCGGCTGGTCCGGGTCGAGCTGGATGCCCAGCCGGCGTCCGAAGCCCTCCAGCAGGTGCCAGGCCGACTCGGTGACCAGGGACACGAAGACGGGGACGGACGGCGTGCGGACCGGTCTCGCCATCCAGCGGCGCACGGCGCCGAACACGGCGCCGACGAGGCCGAAGACCAGCGGGTCGACCGCGGCCCGCTCGTCGTCGGTGGGCTCGAGGCCCAGCAGGTCGACGGCCGTGGTGATCAGGTCGGCGACCTGGCTGGCGATCCGGGTCAGGCCCTCCTGGAGCGGGTCCTCGGTGTCGGCGGAGCCGCCGGCGGGGTCCTGCTCGGCGAAGCGGTGCAGGGCCGGGTGGGCCACCGCCCAGCCCACGTAGGTGCCGACCACCCGCTCGGCGATCTGCGGGATCGTGCCGTCGAGGGTGACCTCGGGCAGCAGCGCGCCCCACAGGCGGTCGAGGATCTCGGTGCGCACCGAGCGGTCCAGGTCGGCCCGGTCCTCGAAGTGGCGGTAGACGACGGTACGGCTCAGGCCGGCGCGGGCGGCGATCTCCTGCACGTGCACCTCGGCGCCAGGTCCGGCGTCCTCGAGCGTCGCGATGGCGGCGTCGAGGATCTGCTCGCGGCGCTCCCGGTTGTGGCGGCTCCACCGCAGCTGCCGTCCGTCCGGCGGCTGCTCCTTGGTGGCCATCGCACCCCGATCCCGATCGTGCTGAGACGATCGTGGTCCACGATCGTCACCGTCGTCCGGCGCAGCGTCACCTGCGCGGGCGACCAGCGTAACGCCGACGCCGGCGGGCGCCGGACGCCACGTCGTCCAGCTCGACGCGGCGCACGATCTTGCTCCGGGTGCGGCCCTCGTCCCCGCCGCGTCGTCGCTCCTCGGCGTCGATGGCGCGCCACCCGCGTCGCGAGTGCACGACGACCCCGCGACCGCGCAGCAGGTGCAGCAGCTCGGTCGGCCCCGCCACCTCGCCGACGCGGACGGCGGTGCCCGCGTCGAGGTCGTCGAGGATCGTCGAGACGGTCTCCTGGGCGTCGGTCTTGTTGGTGCCGAGGAAGCCGGTCGGGCCCCGCTTGATCCAGCCCACGACGTACGTGCCGGGGGCCACGCGTCCGCGCTCGTGGGGCACGGTGCCGGTGGCCTCGTCGAACGGCAGCCCCGGGACCGGGCGCCCGTGGTAGCCCACGGAGCGCAGCACGGTGCCGGTGGGGATGGTCTCGACGTCGTCGGTCGGCACCGCCCGCGGCACCCCGTCGGCGTCGTCGACGAGCCGGGTGCGGACCACCTCGAGTCCGGTGACGTGGCCGTCCTCGCCCACCACGGCGCGCGGGGCGGTCAGGAACCTCAGCACGACGCGGCGCCGGCCGGGCAGGCGCGGGGCGTCGGCCAGTCCTGCGAGCACGCGCTCGACGGCGGACCCGCCGAGCGGGGCGCCCCCGGTGTCCACGACGACGTCCACCTCGCCGGTCTCGGCCAGGGCCTGCAGGCCGAGCAGCTCCGGGAGGGTGAACGCCGCCTGCGCCGGGCCGCGCCGGCCGAGCACGACGACCTCCTGCACGGCGCTGCGAGCCAGGGCGTCGTACGCGGGGCCGGCGATGTCGGTGCCCGCGAGCCGCTCGGGCGAGGCGGTCAGGACGCGCGCGGCGTCGAGGGCGACGTTGCCGTTGCCGACGACGACCACCCGGTGGTGGCCCAGGTCGAGGGCGCCCGTCGTCGCGAGGTCGGCGTGGTCGGGCTGGCCGTTGTACCAGCCGACGACCTCGGTGGCCGAGCACGAGCCGCGCAGGTCCTCCCCCGGCAGGCCGAGGCGCCGGTCGGTGGCCGCGCCCACGGCGTACACGACCGCGTCGTAGCGGGCTGCGAGCTCGGCGTGGTCGAGGTCGGCGCCGACCTCCGCGCCGAGCAGGTAGCGGAAGCCGGGCTGGGACTCGATCTGCGCGAACAGCCGCTCCGCCTGCTTGGTGTGCGGGTGGTCCGGGGCGACGCCCGCGCGCAGCAGCCCGTACGGCGTGGGGAGGCGGTCGAGCACGTCGACGGCCACCTCGGGGTGTCGCAGCAGCTCGTCGGCGGTGTAGAGGCCGGCCGGGCCGGCCCCGACGACGGCCACCCGCACGGAGCGCGCGGGCCGGTCGCCGACGAGTCGGCGCTGCCTGCCCACGACGGCCAGCGGGGTGCGGTCGGGGTGGGGGAAGACGTCGTAGTACTCCGCGTTGACGGCGGCGAAGACCTGCTCCGCGGGCCTCAGCGCCGCCTCGGGCTTGATCGCGTCGACGGGGCACGCGGTGGCGCAGGCGCCGCACCCGACGCAGGAGCGCGGGTCGATGTAGACCATCTCCGCCTCGGCGAAGCCGGGCTCACCCGGGGCGGGGTGGATGCAGTTGACCGGGCAGGCGAGGACGCACGAGGCGTCCGCGCAGCACGGCTGGGTGACGACGTACGCCACGGGCGCTCCCGGTCTCGGTGGGTGGCTGGTGGTGGGCTGGGTGCCGGTGCTCGTCAGGAGGCCGCGGAGGCGGGCTCGCTGCGGTAGCGCGCGGGGCGCCCGTCGATCTTGAGCAGCCGCCACAGCACCCGCGACCAGCGCGTCATCAGCCCGGTCTCCTCGGCGAGCATCCGCACGTCGGCGAAGAGGTCGCGCAGCATCTTCTGCGAGGCCGGGTTGCGCCAGTAGAGGTCCTTGACGACCCGCTTGGGCATGCCCATGTCGCGCTGGGCGCGGCGGCTCGGGACGACGATGACGTCGCAGAGCACGCGCATGATGATCGGGAACAGCAGGGCGACCGCCGCCCGTCGCACGCCGGTCAGCCGGGGCGCGCGATGGGCGATGAACTCGTGCGCGAAGCCGATGTGGCGGGCCTCCTCGGCCACGTGGATCTGCATGATGCGCTGCAGCAGGGGGTGCATCCGGTCACCGGCGCGCAGGATCGACTTCTGCAGGTGGTCGATCGGCTCCTCCCCGGCGAGCACGCCGATGAAGAAGGGGATCGGCGCCCAGCGGGCGAACAGCGCGAGGAACGGCGCGACCATCCGGAACAGCCAGGGAGCGCCCAGCACCGGCTGGCCGGTGCGGTTCACGAACTCCTGGAACATCTGGGTGTGGTGGCACTCCTCCGTCGCCTCGTGCGTGGAGTAGCGGAACTCGGCGCTGCGGTTGGGCAGGTCGAAGGTGAAGTTCATCAGTCCGCTGATCAGCACCTGCTCGAACTGCAGGCCGACCTTCGCGACGTTGGCCTGCCGGTAGAGCCCGATCTCGATCTGGCGCTCCTCGGGCAGGCTGCGGTACCACTCGTGGCCGCCGAGGGTGTCGACCTCCGGCAGCACCCAGCGCCGGTCCGTCGGGTCGATCGCGTACGACGGGTCGTCCCAGGCGATGTCGCCGAACGCGTCGAAGTGCGTCTCGACCGACGCCTCCGAGAGCGTCTGCAGGCGGGACTCGTAGTCCTGGTGGGCGAGGGGGTCCGACGTCACGGTCATGGCGCGCTCCTGGGGTCGGTGTGACCGGTGGTGGTCGTCCGAGGTTACTGCGACATCGTGTCGCCGTACAGAGGTACGCGCGACAACATGTCACGAATATCGACACCGTGTCGCAGACACGCCGCCACCCCCGCCCCGGCCACCCGCCCGGCCACCCGTCCGGGGCGGGCTCAGTAGCGGTGGAAGTACAGGTCGAGGTCGGCCGCGACCCCGTCGCAGGTGAGGTTCTGGTCGCGGTCGGCCTCGACCCACTGACCCATCACCGCGTCGCCACCCTGGATCACCCAGTCCTCGCCGCACCGGTCCAGCGCCTCCTGGGCGGAGGTCTGCCCGGCGGCGCGCCACTCGGGCAGGCCGAGCTCGAGGTCGCCGACGACGCCGTCCCACAGCGCGGGTGTCGAGTAGACCCCGATGCCGTAGCCGGCCTCGGTGTAGCCGCGGGCCACGCCGCGCACGACCTCGGCGTTGGCGGCGAGGTCGCTGCTCCACTCGAAGTCGGGCACGGGCTCGACGTCGATCCACACGAACGGCGTCTCGAGGCCGGCGGCCTCCATCGAGGCCACGTTGTAGAGGGCCTGCTGGTAGCCGGTGTTGCGCAGCGCGCTGGCCGGGCTCGACCCGTCGTACGGACCGTCGTCGCCGTGCTCGGCGAGCTGGTCGGCGTCGGGGTAGCTCGCGACCGAGTACGCCGAGATCAGCATGTCGGCGCCGCGCACGAGCGCGACCTGGTCGGCCAGGCAGGGGTTGGGGGTGAAGCCGGGCCCGTTGGTGAGACCGACGACGACGTACTGCGCGGCCGGCAGCGGGCCGGGCATGCCCAGCGCGCGCTTCTCCGGGATGCCCAGCCCGACGGGGCACTGCGGCCAGGAGATGTCGGAGCCGAGCACGTTGCCGCGCCGCGGGGCGATGCGACCGCGCTCGGCGAGGCCCTCGGCCTGCTTCGCCAGGTCCTCCGCGCCGGCGCCGGGCTCCGCCGGGGCGGACGTCGAGGTGGGGGGCGCCGAGGGCGTCGGCGCGGTCGGGTACGGCGAGTCCGGCGCCCCGCCCGACGGGCCGGGCGCCTCCGCGGCGCCGGGTGGCGTCTGCCCGTCGGCGCCGCAGCCGGCGGCGAGGGCGGCCACGAGCAGCAGCCCGGTCACGCCCCCGCCGCGAGGCATCAGACCTGCTCGCGGGCGTCGACCGCGGCGGCGACGCGCTCGATCGCCTCGGCCACCGGCACCTGGTTGTCCTGGCGTCCGTCGCGGTAGCGGAACGACACCGCGCCGGCCTCGACGTCGTCGTCGCCGGCGATGACCATGAAGGGCACCTTCTGCAGCTGGGCGTTGCGGATCTTCTTCTGCATCCGGTCGTCGGAGTCGTCGACCTCCACCCGCAGCCCGCGCGCCTTCAGCCGGCGCGCCACGTCGTACAGGTAGTCGGCGTGGCGCTCGGCGATCGGGATGGCCTGGACCTGCACGGGCGCGAGCCAGGGCGGGAAGGCGCCGGCGTAGTGCTCGACGAGCACGCCGACGAAGCGCTCGATCGAGCCGAACTTGGCCGAGTGGATCATCACGGGCTGCTGGCGGGTGCCGTCCGCGGCCTGGTAGGTCAGGTCGAAGCCGACGGGCTGGTTGAAGTCGTACTGGATGGTCGACATCTGCCAGGTCCGGCCGATGGCGTCGCGCGCCTGCACCGAGACCTTCGGGCCGTAGAACGCGGCGCCGCCGGGGTCGGGGACCAGCTCGAGGCCGGACTCGCGGCACACGCGCTCCAGCACCTCCGTGGCCTCGGCCCACTGGGCGTCGTCGCCGACGAACTTGTCGGGCTTGGAGTCGTCGCGCGTCGACATCTCCAGGTAGAAGTCGTCGAGCCCGAAGTCGCGCAGCAGCCCGAGGACGAAGTCGAGGAGGTGCTTGATCTCGCCGGGCGCCTGCTCCTTGGTGACGTAGGAGTGGGAGTCGTCCTGGGCGAAGCCGCGCACTCGGGTGAGGCCGTGGATGACGCCCGACTTCTCGTTGCGGTAGACGTGGCCGAACTCGAACAGGCGCAGCGGCAGCTCGCGGTAGGACCGGCCGCGCGAACGGTAGATCAGGTTGTGCATCGGGCAGTTCATGGCCTTGAGGTAGTAGTTCGCCCCCTCCATGGCCATGGGCGGGAACATGCCGTCCGCGTAGTACGGCAGGTGGCCCGAGAGCCGGAAGGTCTGCTCCTTCGAGATGTGCGGGGTCCCGACGTACTCGAAGCCCTCCTCGATGTGGCGTCGGCGGACGTAGTCCTCCATGACCCGCTTGATGACGCCGCCCCGGGGGTGGAAGACCGGGAGGCCGGACCCGATCTCGTCGGGGAACGAGTAGAGGTCCAGCTCGCGGCCGAGGCGGCGGTGGTCGCGCTTCTCGGCCTCCTCGATGCGGTGGAGGTGGTCGGCGAGCGCCTCCTTCGAGGGCCACGCGGTGCCGTAGAGGCGCTGGAGCTGGGGGTTCTTCTCGTCGCCGCGCCAGTACGCCGCGGCGGAGCGCATGAGCTTGAACGCCGGGATCCGCTTGGTGGTCGGCAGGTGCGGGCCGCGGCACAGGTCGGACCAGGCGACCTCGCCGTCGCGACGGACGTTGTCGTAGATCGTCAGCTCGCCGGCGCCGACCTCGACGCTCGCGCCCTCGGCGGCGTCCTCGACGCCGGCGCCCCCCTTGAGACCGATGAGCTCGATCTTGTAGGGCTCGTGCTGGAGCTCGTCGATCGCCTCGGCGTCGGAGGTGACGCGGCGGTCGAAGCGCTGACCCTCCTTGACGATCTTGCGCATCCGGGTCTCGATCTTCTCGAGGTCCTCGGGGGTGAAGGGCGTGGCGACGTCGAAGTCGTAGTAGAAGCCGTCGCGGATCGGCGGGCCGATGCCGAGCTTGGCGTCGGGGTAGAGATCCTGCACCGCCTGCGCCATCACGTGGGCGGTCGAGTGGCGCAGGATGTCGAGGCCGTCGGGGCTGTCGATGCTCACGCCCTCGACGGACGAGCCGTCCTCGACCTCGCGGGACAGGTCGCGCAGCTCGCCGCCGACGCGGGCCGCGACGACGTCGGGGGTCTCGCGGAACAGCTCCCACAGCTTGGTCCCGGCGTCGACCGCCCGGGTCTCCTGCGCGTCGTGGCGGACGATGGTGATCTCGGGCATGCGTCACTCCTGGGTTGGCGCAACGGCGTACGGCACCGCGGCTCGTGGGTCGTCGAAGCGTATCGGCGTCCCCGACGCCGGCCCCACCGGATTCCCGGCTGCGCCCCGGGTCCGCGCCGTCCACCATGGGGGGATGGAGCACCTGGACGACCCCGCCGACGCCGCGACCGCCGCGCAGTGGCACTTCAGCCACGTCGTGCGCAGCCGCGGACTGCTCTTCTGCTCGGGGGTGATGGGCACTCGCGAGGACGGGTCCGTCGACGCCGATCCGGGCACGCAGCTCGAGCGGGCCTTCGTCCGGCTCGCCGAGACGCTCGCGACCGCGGGCGCCGACGTCTCGCACCTCGTCGAGATGACCAGCTACCACGTCGGGCTGCAGCAGCACCTCGCGACGTTCGCCGCGGTGAGGGACCGACACCTCGCCGCGCCGTACCCGGCCTGGTCGGCGATCGGGGTCGTGGAGCTGGCCGTGCCCGGCGCGCTGGTCGAGATCCGCGCGGTCGCGGAGGACCCGCAGGACGGGTGACGGCGACGGGACCGACTGATCAGGAGCAACGATCTGGGTGGGCGATACTGGGTTCGAACCAGTGACCTCTTCGGTGTGAACGAAGCGCGCTACCACTGCGCCAATCGCCCCAGACGTCCCGCGCTCGGCGGAACGAGACGCGACTTTAACGCATCCCCGCGGGCCGGCTCACATCGGCCGGGGGGATCGTCGGTGCGGCTCAGGGGTCGACGTCCAGCGGCTCGTGGGCGCGCCAGGCGGCCTGCGCCTCGGCGGTGACGGGACCCGGGGTGGCCCACTCGCGGCTCCCCCACCGGTGGACGGGCTGGACGGCCCGGGTGGTCGACACGATGAGGACCTCGTCGGCCCCCTCGGCGACCTCGATCGGCTCATCGACCTCGCGGCCGCCGTACCACTCGAGCACGAGGGCCCGGGTGACCCCGGCGAGACACCCCGAGGCCAGCGTGGGGGTGCGGAGCTCGCCGTCGACGACGTAGAAGACGTTGCTGCCGGTGCCCTCGCAGAGGTGACCGGCGAGGTTGGGGAAGATCGCCTCGCTGGCCCCGTGGCGTCGGGCCTCGGCCAGGGCGACGACGTTGTCGGCGTACGACGTGGTCTTGAGGCCGGCGAGCGGCCCGCGCTCGTTGCGCGGCCACGGCACGGTGACGATCGCGGCGGACCCGTCGGCGGGTCCGATCGGCTCGGCGGCCACGACGAGCGTGTGGGGTGCGTCGCCCCGACCGGAGCCCAGCGGGCCGGGCCCGCCGGTGACGGTGATGCGCAGCTTGCCCCGCTCGAGGTGGGCGGCGCCGAGCGTCGCGGCGACGCCGGCGCGGACCGCGTCGAGGTCCACGCCACCGAGCCCGAGCCCGGACGCCGAGACCTGCAACCGGTCGAGGTGGCGGGTCAGCGCGAAGGGACGGCCCGCGGTGACCTCGACCGACTCGAAGACCCCGTCCCCCACCACCAGCCCGTGGTCGTCGTGGCGCAGTACCGGCGCCGCGGGGTCGTCGAGGAGCTGTCCGTCCACCCATACCTGCACGTCGTCCACCCTAGGAGCGGCGGAGTCGGCGGAGTCGGCGGACAGCCGCCCGGCGCGCGGGACGGGGGGTGATTTTGAGGCCCCGAACCCATCCGCTACTGTTTCTGACGCGCCGCTGGTTCACGCCGGCAGCCGCAAGCGGACGTAGCTCAGTTGGTAGAGCGCAACCTTGCCAAGGTTGAGGTCGCGAGTTCGAGCCTCGTCGTCCGCTCGGAGAGGTCTCTCATGGGTTGGCCTCCATGGTGGGTTGGCCGAGAGGCGAGGCAACGGACTGCAAATCCGTGTACACGGGTTCAAATCCCGTACCCACCTCGGCACCACCACAACTCCAGACCCGGGCGATTGGCGCAGCGGTAGCGCGCTTCCTTGACACGGAAGAGGTCACTGGTTCAAACCCAGTATCGCCCACCAGCGTTTACGCAGGTCAGAGGCCGGTTCCCTACCCAGGGAGCCGGCCTCATTCATGTGCCAGAGAGTGCGCGGATGGTCGGTTCCAACAAAACGGCCCCGCATCGGTGATTCAGCACCAGTGCGAGGCCTTGGAACCAGTCCCCTTGGAGGGCCAGAACCATGACCGCATCCTGCACCACCTCACCGATCCAGCGGCCCACCGAGGACATTTGCCCGCCCTGGTGCGCTGGCCACCTCGACGGTTACCAGCGCTGGGAGCAGTTCAGCGACGGCAGCATCCGTCGCTTCCACGACGAGCACGGTGTCGTCATCGGCGACATCACCGTGACCGTGGGCGCCGAGGAGATCCTGCAGCAGGGCCTGCAGGCGCCCCGCGTGAACGTCACCCTCGAGAACCTCGACAACAGCGACTCCACCGAGCTCAGCGACAGCGACGCCCACGAGCTCAGCCTGGCTATCGCCCGCGCGGCCGACACTGCCCGTCGGTTCCGCCTCGAGCAGGAGGCCGGTCGGTGAGCGCCATGGCGGTCCGCGTCTGGTGCCCGGACTGGTGCACCGTGACCGAGCAGACCCACCTCGACGACCTCCGCAACAACGACGGCGAGGTCATCCACAGCAGCGCCGACTTCGGTCACGTCGACAGCGAGGACTACGCCCTCTCGGCGATCGGCTCCCCTGACGGCGTCCTGCGCCCCGAGGACCCCACGCACGCCCCGGTGATGTGCATGGCCGGCAATGGCGAGCTTATCCACCCCGACGACATGGAGCGCCACGCCCGCGCTCTGCTCGACATGGTCGCCCGAGCGCGCGGCGAGCAAAAAGAACGCCAGCGATGAACCCCGCGCTGCTCCCCCTGCGAGCCCCACCATCAGCCCGCCCCACACCGGGGCGGGCCTGTTCGCGCGTCCGCACCCCACCCCGAGAGGCACCCATGACCGAGCAACCCAACCGCACCCGCCGCACCCGCCGCCGAGATCATCGACGTCACCCCGCAGCTCGCCGAGACCTGGCTGAGCCGCAACCCGAACAACCGCAACCTGCGCCGGGCCGTGGTCGAGGGGTACGCCAGAGACATGGGAGCAGGCCGCTGGCGCCTCAACGGGGAGTCGGTGAAGTTCTCCGCAGACGGCAAGCTGCTCGACGGCCAGCAGCGCCTCACCGCACTCGTACAAGCGCAGATCAGCACCCCAATGGTCGTCGTGCGCGGCCTGACCCCCGACGTCATGCCCACCGTCGATGCCGGCGCCAAACGCAACTACTCCGACGCCCTCAAGCTCACGGGCGAGGAGAACACCGCCACCCTCGCCGCGGTCTGTCGACGCGCAGTGATGTGGGAGCGCGGGATGCGTACCAACACCGGAGCCATCCGACCCACCCCGCTCGAGATGGACGACTGGCTCGCCCGCAACCCCGAGATCCGCACCTCAGCCGAACTCGCCAACCGCCTCGCCTCACGCGAGCGCCTGCCGGCCTCCGTCATCGGGCTCTGTCACTGGCTACTCAGCGCCATCGACCCTGAGGCCGCCACTTGGTTCTTCCTGCGCGTCGCAGACGGTGACGGCCTCGCAGCTACCGACCCCATCGCCGTCCTACGCAACCGCGTCACCCGACTGCGACTCTCCGGTGGTCGGATCAACGAGACCGAGGGCCTAGCGCTGACCATCCGCGCCTGGAACGCCCACCGTGACGGGTCGACCCGCACCAAGCTGCAGATGCCGCGAGGTGGGCTGACAAACGAGAACTTCCCCGCGCCGAGGTAGGGGTCCTGCTACTTCGGATCACCCTGATCTTCAACGTCTATCTCACCGCGCGCGGCAGCATCCATCTGATTACGAGCAACATGGGCTGCCTTCTGGAGCACGTATGGCGCAATGAGACCAAACTGTGCGGCGACCACTGCAGTAACGGGATCGTCGTAGTTCATCGTCACGGCCCAGAACGCGCCAACGAGTAGCCAGCCGACATTGGACCCCCACCACTTCGGCTCCCGGAGACTCTTCGGGATGTGTGGAAAGGGCCCCTGCTCGTTAGGCGCAAGCCAGGTCAGCCAGACGCCGACGGCCGCACCGCCTGCCCCGTATAGGGCGGCCAGCCACCACTCCACCTCTCCCTACTCAGCGCGCTTGCCGGGACAGCACTAGCAGCCACAGACGTAGTTTTTCACGCCGCGTGAGACCGCGCTCAACAAGGCGGTACAGCCTGTAGTCCTCTGGTCGGCTGGGCGCCAAAGGGTGCCTGACCTCAGGCGCTCCGGCCAGCGCGCGTGCAACTGCGCTTTCGCTAGCGCCCACCTGGCGGGCGATCGACGAGATCGATCGCCAGTCAGATTCAGTCTTCTCCAGAACCCGAAGGGCCTGGTCCTTCACGGTCACCATGTCAATGGTGTCGATGATCTTCTTCCGAAGAATCGAATCTTGTCGCTTGGCGGGCTCTACCGTCTTCCACCGAGTGGCAATCTCGATCGGCACGGTAGACGACTGCCAAGATCTCGCAATGGCGAGTTCACTCATCGGGCCCCATCCCCTGACTGCTGCGCTCCGAGATCAACTACTGCCATCCCAGACTTGACGATCAGCATTTCTAATTGCGTTTGCTTCTCCAGAGCCCTATCCAGTTGCGCCCGCAACGCTTTGACATCGCTGGAATCCAAGCTCACGTACAACTCTTCGCCTGAGGCTCCCCCGTAAACATTGAGGAGCAATTCGTGAGTAACTACCGCCGCAATCGGTGGCTCTTCCACATTCTCACCGAAGATAGGGCGCATGTCACTCATGACTCGAGCGCTCTGGAAGACCCGTTCGTGACTTACCCCGAGATCGATAGCTTTCGCGATGATTGTTAGCGGCCTAGCGTTTAGCAGGCGACTCAGACCTTCCGGCACAGATTCGAGTTCAAGCGACGAACGCAAAGAACCCAGCGCATCATCGAACGATCGATCGTGCGAGGTTCGCCAAGTACTAAACGCCAGAACGGCTGCGGCGGCGGTTGACGCATCCTCAACGGTTGATTCGAACGCGTTTACCACCCCCTCCACCGAGGGCGACGCAGACTCAAGCGACCGAATCAGGCTCTCGAAATCACTAGCCGAAAGCTCGAGAAGTGAGCGCAAGGCATCCCGATGCTCGTCCGGGATCTGCAACCGTGTCACCATCCGAGTCGCACTCTCTGCCACAGCATCACGTAGCAGACTCGACGGGGAAGTTCAAGGGCAAGCACGTAACACACTCTAGCCTGGCCGCGGTGGCGATGGGAGCGTGATCTGCATCGTGTCACGGCTTCTCATCACGCCGAGGCTTCACGCCCGTCTTCAACTGCCCATGCCCGCTCGGAACGCATGCTGACACCGCCCCCTGGGGGCGGGCAGTTGGTTCGTGAGCAGACACCTCGGTGGCCACCGCTTAGCACAGGTCGTCTCCAGGCAGGAGCGGGTTCTCCCGGCACCCTCGCTCCCATATCGTTCGCGGATGGATCTCGAACAGACGCAGTTGATCGAGATGGGTCGCGAACTCCTGGTCCGCACCGCCGACTGGAAGCCCGCCGGTGTCCTCGAGATCAAGAGCAGCCGCATGAGCAGTCTCGCCCACGGTCCGATCGTCCACGGCCTGGCCAGGCACGGGTTGCGAGCGGGCAGCGCCGCTCTCGACCTTCACGAGCGCGGACTTCACATCGAGGCAATGCCCCTCAGTCGGACGGCTTGGGAGTTCGGCGTAACCGCGATGTGGGTTGCAAACAGTCGAGAGGGCGCCGCAGCTATACATGAGGAAAGCCGGCGCCTTCATACGTACCTGCTCCAGGGCATGCAAGACCTTCCTGGCATAGACCCCTTCGACGTCGCGCAACGAGTCGGAGCGATTTACGGCGACGAGCAGGCAACGAGTGCCAAGAGCCAAGCTCGCCGGTTCCACGACCGATGCCTAGCCCTCGGTCGGATTGGCGAACAGGGGTACACCGTCTACCGCGCAATGTCGGCCTACTGCCACCCATCGATCTTCTTGGTCGACAAGTACCTCGAACCCAGCGACTCCGAGGCGGGCGTGAAACTTCGGCACACGCCGGTGGACACCGAGGCTCGGGCCTGGGTCTACCTGACCGTCATGGCCATGATGTGGGCCGCACGCTCCTTTGACGTCATGACATTCGACCACCCTCATCGTGAGTACTTGCGCCAGTTCGCTCACAGACTCGAAACACCAGTCGACATAGCTCAACTGACGGACGAGGCTAAGCGCGCCGAGGATGCAGCTGAAACTAAGCGCCGACGGGCGAAGTGGAAGGGGCGTCGTCAACGGGGTGGAGACCGCGGCAAGTAGCCATAAGACACCCAGCGATTGGCGGACGACTTCAGGGCTTACAGCTGGCTCGGCGTGAGCCACCGCCCCGTGAATCGAATACCAAAGCGTCGCCGGTCGTAGGTACTAGCGAATCTCCTCGTCCAAGCGGTACAGCAGACTCGTAACCAGCATCAACGCTTGCACGGCATTCCGCCGGTTAAATTGACGAGGACTGACGGTATGGGCTGTGGCGTTTCGACTGAAGGTGTGCGGGATCTTGTCGCCCTCCACGACGAAGAACTGTTGATACGCCTGCCACATCGGAGCGAAAGCGAAGAATTCGCGGACATTGAACTCCTCGTATGCATCCTTGGTCCGAGTGCCTTTCCGGTTTGGTGTGTACTTGACGCGATCCTTGCCGAAGTACGAGGTGACGATCGCATCGACCAGCGAGCCTGCGAGAGCTTGCGCAGCTTCCGGATGTCCACACTCCAGGGCCTTGATTGCCGCGAGCGCGGGATCGCGGAAGGGCTCCGAGGCAGGAGAAGTCATGGCCTTTATCGCGATTCGACAGTCGGCCACAATCGCTTCCCACCGACGGCCGAGGATCACGCGCCGCGCGCTCAAGTTCTCCGCTCTAATTAGAGCGCCTGCAATATCGCGGCGAGGGACGCCATAGAGAGGAATGCCGTCAACCATCACCACCGTTTCAACAGACTCAAAGGTAAGCCCCTCGATGCCTCGCAGATTCGGCGGATAGAACGCGTTGCCGAACGAGGTCAGAGTGGGCTTGAGCGACTGTAGCCAGTGCGCCTGACTGTCAGAAAAGGCCTTCAGCGTCTTGGCGAACGCGTTAGTTTGGCCGAAGTCGAAGCCCTTAGCCAACTGGGCCGATATTGAACTCAAATTGCTCTGGGCAAGAACGGCCCGGTTGAGCACATCCGTGTTGACCACGCCTATCTGCTTAGTTCGAAAGTTCAGCGATTCGAGCATCGGCTTGAAGGAGTTTGCCAACACATCTCGCTGGATCCGGGCGAAACTATCAAAGACACCCGAATCGCGAAGCCTGTCCTGCAATCCAGTCAGATCGGCTCGAAACTGTGGTGTGATTTGATTCCTGATGCGGTCTGCAGTCCGCCGAAGAGCCTCACGCTGCTCGGGGGTGAGCTCTTCGGACTGCTCATCTTCAGGCTGCTCGCCCTCATGATTCTCGCCGTCACTGGCCCCATCCACTTGATCCATGCGAGCAAGTTACGCGGCCCCAATCGCTACCGCCTGTCCGCACGCCGGCCACGCACACACCCCACCTCTGGAGTGGGGTGCTGCGTAGGCGGTCAGCGTCCGTCCTGACCGGACCACGCGCCCACCTTCGCGACGTTCGTCCGTATGCGATCGGCCTTGATGAACCAGGCTGGCGCGTCGAGATGCGGTGGGTGCGGGCTGAGAGTCTGCGGCCGGCGGGATAGTCGCTGGCGTCGTCCGGGCTCGAACGGGGAGGGTGTTGTCTCGTGACTCCCGTTCCAAGCACCCCTGAGAGCGTCATCCAATTCTTGCGGACCGAGTTCGACCGCGGTGACCGTGAGATCGCAGACCAACTAGTCGCTAGCCAGATCGACAAGGACGGCACGTTCACCATCATCTGGACGGCGTACCGCGGCGAGCGCACCTACGGGAAGACGTGGAACATCCAAGAGCTGCACGTCGCGTTCTCACCGAACGACGCCGAGACCCTGGCGGGCGACATCTGGATCGGCGAGATCAACGAGCCAAACGGCGAGGGCCACCGAGACGTCGAGCGCGCACGCAACCTCGTTGACAACCCTGAAGAGGTTCGCTGGCTGGGCTCGCCGCGCCGCTAGCGAAGTCCGCATTCCCTTTCCGGACCGAAGAGCCGCTCGGTGGCGGGTGACGAGATAGCCGGCTTCCCTTACCGTGCGTCCTGTGGCCGCGCAGTGGATCACCCAGGTCGAGGCAGCCCACCGCCTCAACTGCTCTGCCGCGAAGGTCAGAGCACTTCTGGCCCGTGGTGACCTCGAGCGCCGTCCGCCACCCCGCAACCGGGGTATGCCGTCGATCAGCTCTTAGTCCGTCCAGCGCTACCTGCCGATCCTCGAGGAGCAGCGCCGCCAAGCGGCCGAGCGCAAGCGACGCCGCGAGCTGTACCGCAACCCGCCCGACATCGAGCACGCTTGGCTCGACACCGCCGAGGTCGCCGCCCTGTGCCAGCTCAGCCGAAAGTGGGTCATCAAGCAGATCCGGCTGGAGCGGATGCCGGCCACGAGCCACGGTGGTCAGTGGTGGGTCAGGCGCGAGCACGCCGAGGTGGTCGCTGCCGCGCGGGCATTCGCACGGAGAGCAGACAAGATGCAGGACCCCGGGCAGGATGCGTCGGCATGAAGGAAGCTGACGTCCAGGCCGCGTTCGAGGCCTACCTGCTCGAGCGAGGCTGGGACATCCAGACCGACGACGGCGACACCGCTGACGTGCGAGCCAAGCGCGGCGCCGAGGTCAAGGGCGTCACCAGCTCGCCCGGGCTCGACATGGACACCGGCTACGGGCAGCTCCTGCGGTGCATGTCGCGCCACCCGGAGGCCACTCAGTTCGCGCTCGTGGTTCCGGAGCGGCTGTGCAGCGCTGTCGAGCGGGTGTCACCCGACATCAGACGCCGGCTCGACCTCGACGTCATCGTGGTGGACGATCTCGGGGGCGTCAGGTCAGTCGAGACTGGAGGATCGGAGGGCAAGGCGTGAGTGGCAAAGCGTGGGCAGCGCTGATCGGGTTCGTAATGGTCGCCCTCGTGGGACTAGCGATCGCCTATTACCGGGCGGGTGGCGAGACCAGCTGGCCGTTCATCGGCCTGATGGCCTTCGCGGCCGTCTGGCTGCCTCTCCAGGTGTGGGGCAAACGCAGAATGCGGGCTCGGTTAGAACGCATTGAGCGTGAGGGATGAGCACGCGGTCGGGTCGGTGGTACGCGCCGCGGATGCGCACGTCAAAGGGCGAGGACAGGAGTCGCCGCGCGTCGCTGTGGTGGGGAGTTGGAGGTTCCGTGTTCCTCGTTATCGCCGTCGCCTTACTAGTTGCGGAAGACGACGGGGGCTTCGCCTTGGTGGCGCGGTGGATGACGGTGATCGGTCTGGGCGGCATTACCTACCAGCACCTCGCCCACGCCTACTTCAATACAGGGGCGCGAAGTGACAGCCCTGAGGCCGACGTGTGAACCAGCGCCAGTCAAAAGAAGCGCTGCACCACTAGGTCTTGATCACCGAGTCGTCGACGTCCAACGCCGAACCGGAAACAGAAAGCCAGCACGCCCAGACCCGCGGCGGTGACCCCCGCAATCACCAGCGCTGACACCGGCACCCGAACCTCGATGTCTCGGTCGAACAGCGGCAGCAGGAGACCGCCTAGGAAGAACCAGGGCATCACCCACCAGAACGGCGCGAGCCACATCGCCCTACGCCGGTCAGGGGCAAAGCGGCGGTCGATGACGGTGTCAATGCCGATCAGCAGCAACACCGTGACAGCCGCACCAAGCAGTTGCAGCCAGATGTTTAGATCGCCCACGAGCATGCTGGCACGAGAGCATCCGTCAAAACTCGCAGGCAGCGCACCCCGGCCAGCATGGGGTCCGACCGGGGTGCGTGAAGATCATACTCAAGGTGCTGTGCAAGTAGTCGCCACGCTCATCCGACCACCCGCCCGGCCTCCGAAGCGGCCATCTCGTCACGATCAAAGAGGGTCTGGTCGACCACCCGTGCAGCCGCCGCCTCCGCGATCAGCTCGACCTCAGCTGGACCCCACGGCGTGTTGAGGGTGCCGCGCACGATCCCGCCCTGCTGAACGACAACTACACGCTCACGCGTGCCCCCGCTGGAGCGCTGCGCGGCCTGCATCGCCTGACGTTCGTGCGCGTAGCGGTCCTGGTTCATGCTGTTGAAGGCCGCGGTCATGTCAGGGCCGCGGCTGAGGTTGCGGATCTCCTCGCGGGACTTGGATCGCTGGGCGGCGATCTCCCGGACCGGCTCCATTCCGGGTAGGGCTGGCGTGGTGGGAATCGCCATGGCGTTGAGCTGGGAGATGAAGTCCTCGCCGTACTTGCGCACGGCCGGGGCCTGGAGCACCCATTCGCCGGAAGAGGTGGGCGTGAGGATGTTGTCCGAGCGCTCCGTGCCGGGACCGACCACCGGACCGCCGTACGCGCGCGGCAGGCCCGTCGCCGCACCGATCCCGACGCCGACTCGGACCTCACGGCGGATAGTCGTGATCGTGTGCGTCGTCGAGGACGTCGCGTGGTAGCCGTCGGCGGTCTGAAGCTGCCCGATCAGCGCCGCGAGAGCGCCGCTGGCCTGACCGGTATTCGCGTTGACGTTCGGGGTGGGTCGCATCCGTCCCGTAGTGGTCAGCAGGCCCTGGATGTCGCGGATGCCGGTCTTGGCGGCGGCGGCCTGCAAGGTCATCAGGGTCCGGACCTCGCGGGGTGTGAGGTCGTAGGCCTTCGCCAGGATCCTGACTTCCTGCTGTGACTTGGGGATGCCGGAGGTCTCGATCCGGGTCTGCAGCTCCTCGGGCATCCTGTCGTAGACGCTGCGCAGCCGGCGGGCCTGGCCCTCGGCGATCTTCAGGCCCGAGGAGTCGACCTCGATGTCGTAGGACTGACCTGAGCCGCGGCGCAGCTCGCGGTTGATGTCGGCGATCAGCCGCCCGGCCTTGGGGAACTCATCGGCCACCTGGCGCAGATCCTGGCGGGCGTTCTCCAGGAACCGGTTCCGGTCGGCGCCCTTGAGGTTCTTGGCGTAGTCGATCGCGGCCTGCCCGGCACTGAGAAGCTGCTGGGTGTTTGCGCGGCCTGCCTCGGTGTTGACGTTGAAGGTGTTGCCGTTCTCGGTCAGGGACGCGTCGAGGTCGTCCATCGCGGCCTTGTAGTCGACCAGCGCGCCCTGCTCGGCCAGCACCCCCTCGAGTCGGCTGGTGGCGTCGATGAAGTCGAGCACGCTGGAGGTGGCCCCGGTGATGGAGCGGCTCGCGGTGTCGAAGGGCTGCCCAAGGGCATCACCCAGGCCGTCGGGGTTGCCGAGGGCCTGCATCTCGCGGTTGGAGGCCGCGAGGTCGTCACGGGCATCAGAGAGGCCGTAGCCGATGATGTCGGACAGGCCGGCCTTGGCGCCGGCCAGGAGGTCACCGGACAGCAGTTGACGGGTCTGGTCGCCGAAGCCGCCGAAGAAGTCATCGTGCAGCTTGCCCTGTTCGCGCAGCAGGTCCGCGGCGCGGGAGTAGGCGTCGGTCTCCCCGGCGAAGTCCTGACGCGCCGCAGCGGCTGAGAGGTCGTTCATGGACTGCTCCAGGTCGGCGTTCGCGGCCCGCAAGTCCAAGACCGCACCGAACGCGGCATCGACGATGAAGCCCTTGATCCCCGCGATGGAGCCCATGAGGCCGCCGGCCGCGGTCGAGGAGGACGGTTCTGTCTTGGGATCCGTGTCCGTCACAGACCGGGGGCGCCTCGCGGCACCACCCCGTCCCGTCGCCGTCGCGCTGATCCGACGTCGCCGTGGCGGAGGACCGGGCGCCTGCCTCGGGGGGGATGAGGGGGGCCCGGCCCGACCGTGCACATCACCCCGGGGGTGGGTGCACGCCGGAGAAGTACCCGGGCGGTCGTCGACGGACTCCCCCCGGATCGACCGGTGCGCGAGCGGCCTGCGGCTGACCGGTCGAACGGGGGCACTGGTCGACGGGCATCGGCGATCGACCGCGCCACGACGATGCCGGGCAGGTCACGGCGTGACGCCACCTCGGGGAGGGGTGTGGCCGCATCGTCCTCGCCGACACCGCGCACCACCGCACCCTGACCGCGCGTGGGCCACCGACCGACCCCTCACCGCATCGGGGGGCAGGACCGCCCGCCCCTCGACCGCTAGTGGCCGCCGCTGAGGTTCAGGACGACGACCCCACTGATCACCAGGCCGATCCCCAGCCCGGTCTGCCAGGTGACCGGATCACCGAGGACCGTCACGGCGACGGCGACGACCAGGACGGTCCCGATCCCGCTCCACAGTGCGTAGGTGACACCGACCGGAAGCTCTTGGACGACCCTGCTCAACAGGAGGAAGGCCACCGCGTAGCTCCCGAGGCAGCCGACGGTGGGCCAGAGGCGGGAGAACCCCTCCGTCGACCGCAGGAGCGACGTCCCGAGCACCTCGAGCACGATCGCGCCGAGCAACCAGAGGTAGACCACGGCCCCATCCTCGCCGTGGTGACGGGCCGGGGTCACGGGGCGCGACGGCGCGTGCGCATCCGCACGTTCTTGACCGCCCGTTCGTGAACGATTGTTCTCGAATCATGGGTCGGCCACGCCTGGCGCGGTCCCGGCCTGCACCTCCCGGGCACGCCGTCCAGGGCCTTCCACGCCGACGGCTCCCGACAGTCCTGGAACGTCTCGGGGCACGACCGGACCGTCGTCATCACCCTCGACCCCTCACAGCGGGACGAGCGTCTCGTCGTCACCGTCGACGACCCGCAGCGGACCGCCGACACCATCAACCGCGCGGTCGGGACGCACTGAGGGTGCCGTCCGCCCGACGCACAGCGCACCCCGGCCCCGCATGGGGTCGCGGCCGGGGTGCGTGAAGGTGAGACTACTGCACGATCCAACCTTGGCCACGCGAACGGTCCTGCCCGTGGACCGGGAGGCTGGGTACCTGGCGGCATGACCTCCACAACCTGGACCGCGGCGGCGGCGATGGCCCTGACCCTGCTGGTGGCCGGCTGCTCGGCCGAGACGGGCCCCCAGTCGAGCGCCGACCGCGGGACCGAGGCCGACTCCGACGGGGGCGCGAGCGTCTTCCCCGACTGCAGCGAGGTGTGGGTCGCGGGCAACGAGCTGCCGGTCGACTACCGCGGCTGCCTCGACGAGGACGGCACGGAGGTCACCCCCGACGTCATCAACTGCGGCACGATCGGCGAGGAGTTCGCGACCTTCGACGACAGCTACTTCGGCTTCCTCGGCGGCGAGGTCGGCGAGGGCTCCTCCGAGAGCGACGCGTACGCCGAGGCGTACGGGGAGTGCACCGACAACTAGTCGCCGCGGGTCATGATGAGCCCGTGACCGCCGGTCCCCCGACACCACCGCGCACGGGCGACTCCCACGAGGACGACGTCGCCCGGCCCGCGGCCGCGCTGGAGCGACGCCGCGCCGCCCTCGCCGGCGAGTGGGCCCGCACCAGCGGGGACGACCGCGGCCGGATCGTGGCGGTGGGCCAGGAGAACTTCCACCGGTGGCTCTTCACCCACCTGCGAGGGTGGCGGCAGCTCGACTCGACACGCCACGGCGGTCCTCGTCCCACGCCGGACCTCCCCAGCTCGCTGGCCCACAACCGCCGGTCGGTCCAGCGTGGTCTGAGGATGACGAGCGTGTTCGCCGCCGAGGGTCTGCCCCCCGGCCTCGTGGACCTCCTGGCGGAGCAGGACCTCGGCTACCGCGTCGCCCACGCCCCGCTCGACATGAAGATCGTCGACGGCTCCCAGGTCCTGCTCGAGGGGCCCACGATCGACGGCGAGCGGTCGATCATGCTCGCCGAGGACCGGGTCAGCCTCGCGCTCGCCCACACGTACTGGTCCGTCCTGCTGCGCGGCTCGCGGCCGGCGGACGACCTCGTCGGGCTCCGCGAGGTGCTGCGCGGGGCGACCTCCCGACAGCACGCCGTGCTCGGCCTGCTCGCCCGCGACGCGACCGACCGGCAGGTGGCCGAGGTGCTGGGCGTCAGCCTCCGCACCGTCGGCACCGAGGTCGCCGCGATCAAGAGGCTCCTCGGGGTCTCCACCCGTTTCGCCGCCGGCCTCGAGCTGGGCCGGCTGCTGCGCGCGGTCGAGGCGTCCGACCCCTCGCCCTCGCTTCGGGGGTGACCCGGGCCGGTCCGCGAGGCACACTGGCCCGCGTGACCGGGACGGGGGCCGACGACGCCACCCGGGTCCGGCACGGCCGCGAGATCACCGAGGCCGCGGCCGCGCTGTGGTCCCGGCAGCACCAGCTCGCGACCCGGTACGCCGCGACCGAGGCCGACGACGGCGGCGGGGTGGTGGTCGTCGGGGCCGCCGAGGAGTTCACGGCCTGGCTCTTCGACCGCTCCCCGACCTGGCGCACGCTGCACTCGGTCCGGGTGACGGGCGAGAGCGAGAACCCCGACATCCTCCCGGCCGCCATGCGCAACAACCGCCGGATCGTCGACGACGGGCTCCAGATGGTCAGCGTGTTTGCGGAGGACCACTGCGGCCCCGACGTGCTCGACCTGCTGGCCTCCCAGCCGATCCCCTACCTGCTCGCCCCGGTCCCCGCCCTGAACCTCAAGGTCGTCGACGGGGGTGCCGTGCTGCTCGAGGGGCCCCGGGTCGACGGCCACCGCTCGCTGATGTCGGTCCACGACCAGACCTCGATGTCGCTGGCCCGCCGCTACTGGCGGGCAGTCCTGCGCGCGTCACGCAGCGCCCGGGAGGCCGCCGAGGGACGGGCGCCCGTGGTCCCGGGGCTCACGCCGCGCCAACGCGCCGTCCTCGCGCTGCTCGCCCGCGACGTCTCCGACGAGCAGGCCGCCGAAGTCCTCGACATCAGCGTCCGCACGCTGCGCTCGGAGGTGGCCGCGGTCAAGACGCTGCTGGGCGTGTCCAGCCGCTTCGCCGCCGGTCTCGAGCTCGGACGACGGATGGCCGCGGCGCGGGCCGTGCCCGCCGCCCCCGGGCGCCCCGGCCGCTGAGCCCGTCCCGGACAGGCGGGCGGGCGCCGCGCCGACGGCGGCGGAGTTGCAGGAACCTGCAACTCCGACCCACGCCCTCTGTTGAGCCGTCAACATGGAGCCCGTCCGGGGCGTCCCGTACGGGGGCGGTGACGGGTCGGACCGCGGTGCACCCTCGGGGGTCGGACCGTCCCCCTCGGCATGGGGAGGGGGACGGTCCCCGCACGCGCGGGCTTCCTCAGCTCAGGACGTCCTTGCGCGCGAACAGCACGTACGACGCGCCCACCAGCAGGAGCGCCCACCCGAGCGACCACGTCGCCCCGGTCGCCAGCGGCGCGTAGTCGACGTCCGACGTCAGCACCCCGGCCCAGGCGAACTGGAAGTGCGTGGGCAGGGCCTCCCGCAGGTCGCCGAGCGCGTCGATGGTGTCCAGGATGCTCGACACGATGGTCACCAGCACCGCGCTGCCGACCGCGCCCAGCGGGGCGTCGGTGATCGTGCCGACCAGGAACGACAGCCCGGCGACGAAGAACAGGTTCACGAACAGGTAGGCCACCGCGATCGCGAGCCGCGGCCAGAAGTCCGCCCACCCGATGGTCTCCCCGGCGAGCCCGCGGTAGGGCTCGGTGCCGTAGGCGACGAGGCCGACCAGCAGGGTCCACAGCGGCAGCACGACCAGCGCCACCAGCGTCGTCAGCGACGCCGCGGCCAGCTTGACCGTCAGCAGCCGCCCCCGCGGCACCGGCGCCGTCAGCAGGTAGCGCAGCGACGACCACGAGGCCTCCGAGGGCACGGCGTCGCCGTGGAACAGGGCCGCGAGCACCACCAGCAGGAAACCGGTCGAGGCGAACAGCGTGAAGACCACGAGGTTGGGGGCGCCCGTCTGCGCGAGGTCGACGAACGACGCGCCGCCCCCGTCCGAGCCCCCGTCTCCGAGCGCGAACGCCCCCACCAGCAGCAGGGGCAGGAGCAGGAGGAAGAGGAACGACAGCCGCGTCCGGCGACGACCGAGCTGGCGCCGCAGCTCGGCCCTCAGCGGCAGCGCCCGTGAGGCGGCCGGAGCCGTGCCCCGCGCGCTCATCGCGCCGCCCCCGCGTCCGACCCGCCCGCGCCCGACGCCGGCAGCTGCGCCGGCTCACCGCCGCCGACCAGACCCATGAAGACCTCCTCCAGCTGACGCCGGCCGTCGAGCCCGGCCACGGCGTACCCCTCGCGCACCAGCGCCTCGACGAGCCGCGGACGCCGCACCGGCCCCTCGACCCTCACCTGGTCGGACCCGACCGCCTCGGCGGACTCCACCCCCGTGAGTCCCGAGAGCAGGCGGGCGGCGCCGACGGGGTCGCCCCCCTCGAGGGTCACCAGCGTCGAGCCCGTCGCCTGCACCAGGTCCTCGACGGCGCCGCTGAGCACGACCCGGCCACGGTGCATCACCACGACGTGGCTGCAGGTCTGCTCGACCTCGCCCAGCAGGTGGCTGGAGACCACCACGGTGCGACCGCCCTCCGCGTAGCGCCGCAGCACGCCGCGCAGCCCCCGGATCTGGGGCGGGTCGAGGCCGTTGGTCGGCTCGTCGAGCAGCAGCAGGTCCGGCGTGCCGAGCATCGCCTGCGCGATCCCCAGCCGCTGCTCCATGCCGTGGCTGTAGGAGCGCACCGGCCGGTCGACCGCGCCGCCCAGGTCGGCGACCGCCAGCACCTCGTCGAGGTTGGCGTCCGCCCGCGGGCGTCCGGTGGCCTCCCAGTAGGCCTCGAGGTTCTGCCGACCCGTGAGGTGCGGCAAGAAGCCCGGCCCCTCGATCAGCGCCCCGACCTCCCCCAGCACTCTCGAGCCGGCGCCGACCTCGCGACCGAGCACCCGCACCGTGCCGGCGTCGGCCGAGATCAGGCCGACCAGCATCCGCATCGTCGTCGTCTTGCCGGCCCCGTTGGGCCCCAGGAGGCCGACGACCTGGCCGCGCTCGGCGCGCCACGAGACGCCGTCGACGGCGCGGAAGCCGTTGCTGTACTCCTTGACCAGCCCGTCCACGACGAGCGGTACGTCCGCGCTCGCGGGGTCCGGGTCGCTGTCGGCGCGGCTGCGGGCCCGCGCCGCGCCCCACGCGGCCAGGGCCACCGCGGCCAGGAGCAGCAGCCCGACCGTGACCAGCAGCGGCTGGGGCACCAGCCCGCCGGCCGAGTCGACGGCCGTGGTCCGCGGCGTGGGCAGGGTCAGGTTCTCGTCACCGGCGAGCGCGACCGTGTAGGCGCGCGGGTCGCTCGGCACGGCGTACGCCTGGTCGGTGCTGGCGACCACGAGCCGCAGCGACTGGCCCGGCTCCACCCGGTAGGTCGAGGCGGGCAGCTGCACCCGGACCAGGTCCTCGGAGGTGGGCACGGCCAGCGGCGAGACCAGCAACCGCGGCAGGCTCGCCGTGCCGTCCTCGCCCACCAGCCACAGCGAGGCGAACAGGGTGGCGTCCGACGCGGTCGAGCGGACCGTCAGGTCCACCGTCGGGGCCCCGACCACCGTGAGCGTCTCGGCCTGCGGGCGCGACTCGAACACCGCGGTGGCGCCGGGCAGCGCGGCCAGGGCGTAGCCCTGCCCCAGCCCCCCGGCCAGGTCGAGCCCCGCGCTCAGGCCCGGCAGCGAGGTCAGCGCGGCCGGGCGGCCGCCCGGCGGCGAGACGACGGGCTGCGGGTCGCCGAGCAGCTTGACCTCGGTGGTCGCCGGGTCGAGCAGCTCGTCGAGGTCGGTGGCCCGCTGCTCCACCTCGTCCTCGCGCAGCTGCGGCGGCGGCAGGGTCAGCTCGACCTCGCCACCGTCCTGGCCGCCGGCGGGCGGCGCGTCGTCGCCGAGGTGGGTGCCGAACCAGTCGAGCGCCGGCTCCACGAGGTCGCCGCCGTCGCCGACCCCGGTCAGTCCGCCCGCGTCGTGTCCGCCCTCGAACCAGCGGACGTCGACCTCGACGCCCTCGTCGCGCAGCAGCGAGCCGGTGCGGGTGGACTGCTCGAGCCCGAACAGCGAGTCGCGGGTGCCCTGCACCAGCAGGGTCGGCGCGGTGTAGCCGCGCACCGCTGCCGGCGTGAGCGAGGAGCGCGCGAGCAGCCGTCGTCCGTCCGTCGTGAGCCCCTGCCCGGTCGCGGCACCGCGGTAGAGCCGGCAGACCGCCGGCGCGAAGCGACCGCACAGCAGCTCGTCGACCGCCTCGTCGGCCCCGTCGGGGATCTCGCCGAGGGGGTCCACCGGCACCCCGGCGTCGCCGGTCGCGCCGTCGTCGGCCGGTGCGGACCCGCCGGCCCCGGCGGGTCCGGTCCCGAGACCGGCGCCGTAGAGCAGCGAGGCCCACTGCTGCTTGAACACCCCGGTGGGACGGTCGCCGTAGGGCACCGGCGAGGCGCTCTGCGGGAACAGCGCCTGCTCGAGGTCGCTCCACGTGATCGCCGGCACGGCCGCGTCGATCCGGTCGTCGTACGCCGCACCGAGCAGCGCCGCTCCCCCGCCGTACGACGCGCCGGCGATGCCGACCACGGGGTCGCCGTCACCGTCCAGCCGTACGTCGTCGCGCGCGGCCAGCGCGTCCACGAGTCGCGAGACGTCGTCGATCTCCCACGCGGGGTCGTCCAGGTGGATCCGGCCGCCGGACCCGCCGAAGCCGCGCGCGGTCCAGGTCATCGCGACGTAGCCGGCCCCGGCCATGCGGCGCGCGGAGTCGGCGAGGTCGTCCTTGCTGCCGCCGAAGCCGTGGGCCAGCAGCACCGCCGGGCGCCGCCCGTCGGCGTCGGCACCGGGCACCGTCGCGTCGGGGGTGAACACCGACACGTCGAGGGTGGTCGGTCCCTGGCCGGGCTCCGGTCGCCCCCGGACCTCGCCCGGGGTCTCGCTCACGGCGTCGACCGCCGCGTCGTCGCCGGTGAGGGCCACGGCGGTGCCGGCGACCGCGGCGAGCAACGCGACCGTCAGCAGGCCGGCGACCAGCCTGCCGGGCCGGCCCGGCCGCAGGCCCAGCCGGTCGCGCATCCGGTCGTGCAGGGACCGTCGACCGGCGCTACGCGTCAAGCGGCCGCGCGTCCGGATCGAGGTTCATCACGATCATCTCGACCTCGCGCGCGTCGTCGGGCCCGGTCTCGACGCTCAGCAGGTCGGCGCCGTCCGGGCCCTCCCCCGTCCGGAGGGTCGCCGACCGTCCGCCGCGCTCGAGCTCGCCGGCCGCGTCGCGGGCGGCCGCGTCGTTCGACATCACGAAGTCCATGCCGACCAACGTACTCCGGGCCCGCCCGGCTCAGCCGAGCTCGGAGAACCGCTCCACGTCGCGGCGCGCGCCCGAGACGATGATCAGGCTCCCGGCGCCGACCACCGTGTCGGCGCTCGCGTGGTGGAACGCCTCGCCGGACTCCTTCACGCCGATCACGGTCACGCCGTGGCGGCGCCGGATGCCGGTCTCGCCGAGCGGGGTGTCGAGGAGCGCGCGCGGGGGGTGCATCTTGGCGATGGCGTAGCCGTCGTCGAGCTCGATGTAGTCGAGCAGCCGGCCCGCGACGAGGTGGGCGATGCGCCGCCCGGTGTCGTGCTCGGGGCGGATCACGTGGTCGACGCCCAGCTGGGTCAGGATCCGGGCGTGGGCGGCCGAGATGGCCTTGGCCCAGATCGACGGCACCTCGAGGGTCCGCAGCGTCGAGCAGGTGAGGATGGAGGCCTCGAGGTTCGAGCCGATCCCGACCGCGACCCGGCTGAACTCGTCGAGGCCCAGCTGGCGCATGGCCTGCTCGTCGGTGGCGTCGGCGGTCACCGCGTGCGTCACCTCCCCCGCCAGGCGCTGCACGGTCTGCTCGCTGGAGTCGATGACGAGGACCTCGGTGCCCTGCGACATCAGCTCGCGCGCCAAGGACTCGCCGAAGCGGCCGATGCCGATGACGGCGACGGCGTCGGAGTCAGCCAATGAGGGGCCTGCCTTCCGGGTAGCGGTAGAGGTGCGGGCGGTCGCGCAGCGCGAGCGCGGAGACCAGCGTGACCGGACCGATCCGGCCCACGAACATCAGTACCACCAGCAGGAGCTGGGCGGAGTCCGGGAGCGACCCGGTGCCGACCGACGACAGGCCCGCGGTCGAGAAGGCCGAGGCGGTCTCGAACGCCGCCCGCCCCAGACCCAGGTCGGCCAGCGCCATCATCAGCAGCGTCGCGACGAAGAGGATGCCGATGGTCAGCGTGGTCACCGCGACCGCCTGCCGCTGCGTGCGGGGGCCGAGGCGGCGGCCCGCGACCTCGACGTCGCGGGAGCCGCGGACCTCGGCGGCGATCACCAGCAGGAGCAGCAGCAGCGTCGTGACCTTGATCCCCCCGCCGGCGCTGGCCGCCCCGCCGCCGATGAACATCAGCACGGTGGTCACGACCAGGGACTCGTCGGTGACGTCGGCGTAGTCGACGGTCTGCAGGCCCGCGGAGCGCGGCAGCACCGACGCCGCCAGGCCGCCGAGGAGCCGGGTGCCGACCGGGCGGCCGCCGAGGGTGTCGGGGTTGGTCCACTCGAAGGCGGTCAGCACCACCCAGCCGAGCACCATCAGCCCGAGCCAGCCCCCGACGGTCATCCGGGTGTGCAGCGACCACTCCCGCACCGGCAGCACCCGTCGCGAGAGCTCCATCAGCACCGGCAGCCCGATCGAGCCGAGGAACACCGCCACGCAGACCGGGACCACGATCCAGGGGTCGCCGACGAACCGCACGAGGCTGTCGGACCAGAGCGAGAAGCCCGCGTTGTTGAACGACGACACCGCGTGGAACACGGCGTACCAGGCGGCGCGCCCGGGCGGCTCGTCGTAGCCCAGCCACAGGCGGAGCCACAGCACGAGCGCGACCGCGGCCTCGACCACGAGCGAGATCCGGATCAGCCCGAACAGCACCTCGCGGACCTCGCCCAGGCCGACCGTGCCGGCCTCGGCGACCGTCGTCAGCCGGCTGCGCAGGCCGAGACGGCGCGTGACCAGCAGACCGAGCAGCGAGGCGAGCGCCATGATCCCGAAGCCGCCGGCCTGGCACAGCGCGAGGATCGCGACGTGCCCGAACGTCGACCAGTACGTCGGGGTGTCGACGACGTTGAGCCCGGTCACCGAGACGGCGCTGGTCGCCGTGAAGAACGCGTCCAGCAGGCCCGGCGACTGCTCCCCGGCGCGGGCGACCGGCAGCAGCAGGACGGCCGTGCCGACCCCGATGACGCCGGCGAAGCCGAGGACGATCGCGCGACCGGGTCGGTCCGCCAGGCTGCGCCGGCGCCGCGCGAACTGGCGGGCCTCGAGGGTGCGGCGCTCCTGGCGGCGGTCACGCCCGCGCGGGGACCACACGCTCAGTCCGGCTCGTCGGCCGACGTCTCACCGTGGGTCCCGGGCCGCGGCGCCCAGGGCCGCTCCTGCGCCGGCCGCACCACGATCAGCCGGTCCCCGCGCGCGAGGCGGGTGACGACCGGGTCGAAGTAGCGGTAGACGTTCTCGTCGCGGACCACGGCGATCACCTGGTCGGGCAGCGACTGCGGGGGCTTGCCGACCTCGGCCACCAGCAGGTCGCGCTCGGCGACCTCGAGGCCCTCGCCGCGGGTGAGGAGGTCCTCCATGACGGTGCCCAGCGTCGGGGACAGCGTGGAGAGCCCGAGCAGCCGACCGACCGCGTCGGAGGAGGTGATGACGGAGTCCGCCCCGGACTGCCGGATCAGCGGCACGTTCTCGTGCTCGCGCACGGCGGCGACGATCTTGGCGTCGGGGTTGAGCTGGCGCACCGTGAGGGTGGCCAGGACGTTGGAGTCGTCGCGGTCGGTGGTGATGATGACCTGGTCCGCGTCGGCCACCCGGGCGCGCCGCAGCACCTCGCGGCGCGTGGCGTCGCCGATGACCACGGCGAACCCGTCGTCGTGCGCGTCCTCGCGGGCGTGCTGGCTCGCGTCGACCACGACCACCGACTCGCGCGGCAGGCCGTTGCCGACGAGCACGTCGACCGCGCTGCGGCCCTTCGTGCCGTACCCGATGACGACCACGTGCTGACCCATCCGCTTCCTCCATCTGAGCACCCGCAGCGCCTCGCGGCCCTGCGAGGCGAGCACCTCGAGCGTCGTGCCGATCAGCAGCACCAGGAAGGCGATGCGCAGCGGCGTGATCACGAACGCGTTGACGAGCCGGGCCGTCTGCGACGCCGGGGCGATGTCGCCGTAGCCGGTCGTCGAGAGCGTGACCGTCGTGTAGTAGATCGCGTCGACCAGGCTGACGGTGTTGGTGGGGTCGCCGTTGTCGTTGTAGCCGTCGCGGTCGAACCAGACCAGCGCGACCGTGGCCACGAGGATCCCGAGCGCGAGCAGCAGCCGGCGCGCGAGCTGCCAGACCGGGGAGCGCTCGGGCTCCGGCAGGTCGACCCGTCCGCGGTCGCTGGCGGCAGCGGCGTCGAGGCCGCGCCCGTCGATGTCCCTGGGACCCTCTGCGACCACGCCCGGAATCTAGTCGACCACGGCCCCGTAGATGACGACCCTGCCCGCCTCGGGGGCGGACTCGCCGTCGGGGGCGTCGGTGGTGCGCTCGGTGACGAAGCGGAAGTCGTCGCCCACGGACGGTCGCGTGCTGCCCGCGCTGCGCTGCCAGCGGCCGCAGAGGACGTCGTCGTCCTCCCCGTCCAGGGCGGTGTCCTCGAGCTCGGCGACGGCCTCGCCCGACAGGCACAGCAGGTTCTCGCCCGGGTCGAAGGACTCGACGGTGCCGACGGTGCGCTCGGGGCCGTCCGGGCCGGCGACGATGCCCAGCAGGTAGCCGGCCAGCACGCACAGGGCGGCGATGGCCACCGCGACGGGGGTCGGGAGGTTGACGTTGCCCACGGCCTTCAGTCTGGCAGAGCCCCCGAGGCCCGCCGGTCCGCCCCCGCGGCGCGGGCGGGTGCGACCGCCGGGCCGGCCGCGGGGCCCGCCACCGGGCCGGCCACCGGGCCGGCCACCGGGCCGGCCACCGGAGTGGCACCCGGGGTACGGCGGGGCGAGCGGCGCACGGGCACCAGGGTGAGGCCGCGACGCAGGCGCTCGGCGATCTCGCGGCGCGCGCGCTGGGTCGCCTGCTGCCCGAGCACCTCGTCGAACGCCGCGTTGACCGCCGCGCCGATCAGGACCGCGATCGCCAGCAGGTACAGCCAGAGCAGGACCGCGATCGGGGCGGCGAGCGGGCCGTAGACCGAGCGGGACTCCGCCGCGGTGATGGTCAGCACCCAGCGCAGCACCGACGAGCCGCCGATCCACACCAGCAGCGAGAACACGGCGCCCGGCAGGTTGAAGCTCCACGCCGTCCGCACCGGCACCGACACGTGGTAGAGCGTGGCGAGGAAGCAGATGCAGACGACCACGACGACCGGCCAGTACAGGACCCGCAGGAAGGCCAGCTGCTCCGGCAGCAGCGCCGCCGCGAGGCGGGGGCCGGCGACCACCAGCGGGATCGCGACCATGCCGGTCATCAGGCCCAGTAGGTAGAGCCCGAACGACAGCATCCGCGTGTGGACGATCCCGCGCTGCCCGCCGAGCCCGTGCATGATCGTGATCGCGTCGACGAACACGTTGAGCGCCCGGGAGCCCGACCACAGCGCGAGCACGAAGCCGATCGAGATGACGTCGGCGCGACCTCCGCCGAGGACCTCGTCGATGGTCGGCGCGATGACCCGGGTGACCGCCGTGTCGGTGAGCGCCTGCGACGACAGGTCCAGGACCGCCTGGCGGATGTCGGTGACCTGCGCGGGCGGGAACCGCTCGGTGACGAAACCGATCGCGCCGGCGAGGGCGAACACCAGCGGCGGCAGCGACAGGACCGCGAAGAAGGCCGCCTCCGCGGCCAGGCCGGTGACGCGGTGACGCAGGCACGCGGCCACCGTCATGGTGACGAGCCGGTGGCCCAGGTGCCGGAGGCGTGCGGCCCGGCCCCCGCTGCTCATGGCCCTACGGTATCGCCCATGCTGCCCACCGACCGTGCACCGCTGCGCGTCGCGGCGAACCAGCCGCCCCCGCTGGAGGGCCACGACGTCGTGCGCGGCGACGCCGCCCTGACCGGTGCCGTGCACCGCCTCGCGCCGGACGCGGCCACCGACCTGCTCGACGACCTGGGTGGTCTCGGGCTGCTGGCCGGGACCGGCGAGGCCCGCGAGCACGGCCGGCTGGCCAACGCGCACCCGCCGGTGCTGCGCACGGTCGACCGCTACGGCCACCGCGTCGACGAGGTCGAGTTCCACCCCTCCTGGCACTGGCTCCTGGGCCACGGGGTGGGCTTCGGCCTCGCGGCCGCCCCGTGGACGGCGACCGGACCGGCGGCGCACCTGCGGCGCGCGGTCGGGTTCCTCGCGTGGAGCCAGGTCGAGCCCGGCCACGCGTGCCCGCTGTCGATGACGTACGCCGCGGTCCCGGCCCTGCGCTCGGCGCCCGACCCGACGCTGGCGGCCTCGTGGGTCCCCCGCCTCGCGGCCACGTCGTACGACCCGGCCCTGGGGACGCCCGGCAAGCCGAGCGCGCTCGCGGGGATGGGGATGACCGAGCGGCAGGGCGGCTCCGACGTGCGGGCCACGACCACCACGGCCGAGCCCGACGGGACCGGCGCCCACCTGCTCGCCGGGCACAAGTGGTTCACCTCGGCGCCGATGAGCGACGTGTTCCTCGTGCTCGCGCAGGCGCCGGGCGGGCTGTCGTGCTTCCTGGTCCCGCGGGTGCTGCCCGACGGCGGCCGCAACCCGCTCGACGTCGTCCGCCTCAAGGACAAGCTCGGCAACCGCTCCAACGCCTCCTCCGAGCTCGAGCTCGCCGGCACCCGCGGCTGGATGGTGGGCGAGGAGGGCCGTGGCGTCCGCACCATCATCGACATGGTCGCGGCGACGCGCCTCGACTGCGTGCTGGGCTCCGCCGCGCTGGTGCGCCGGGCGGTGGCGGAGGCGTCGTGGCACGTGGCGCACCGCTCCGCCTTCGGACGGCGCCTGGTCGACGCCCCCTTGATGCAGAACGTCGTGGCCGACCTGGCCGTGGAGTCCGAGGCGGCCACCGCGCTGGCGCTGCGGCTGGCCGCGTCGGTGGACGCCCGCGACGACCCCCGCGAGGCCGCGCTGCGCCGGATCGGCCTGCCGCTCGCGAAGTTCTGGGTCTGCAAGCGGACCCCGCTCGTCGCCGCGGAGGCGCTGGAGTGCCTCGGCGGCAACGGCTACGTCGAGGAGTCCGGGATGCCGCTGCTGTTCCGCGAGTCGCCGCTGAACTCGGTGTGGGAGGGGTCCGGCAACGTCAACGCCCTCGACGTGCTGCGGGCGCTGACCCGCGAGCCTGCGGCCCTCGAGGCCTGGGTGGACGAGGTGGGCCTGGCGCGCGGTGCGGACGCCCGCCTCGACCGGGCCGTCGACGACACCCTGGCCCTGCTGGGCGAGCTGATGGCCGACCCCGCCGGCGCGGAGCGGCTCGCGCGGCGGCTGGCCGGGCGGATGGCGGCCTGCCTCCAGGGCGCGCTCCTGGTGCGCGGGGCCCCGGCCGAGGTCGCCGACGCGTTCTGCGCCTCCCGCCTCGGCCCGTCGTACGACGGGACGCTGGGCACCCTGACGACCGGCGGCCTGCGCGCGGTCGTCGACCGCGCGACGCCCCGGGTCGACTGACCCGGGGCGTCGGCGGCGTCCCTCGGTGCGGCGCGCCCGGCGCCGTGGCACTCAGTGCTGCGCGGGCCCGGTGGCGGCGCTCGCAGCCTCGGAGGGCGGCGTGGTGACCGTCCGGTGGCCGTCGTCGACCATGGTCGACTCGTCGAAGGGCAGCTCGCCGGCGAGGACCCGGTCGAGGCGGTCGCGGTCGATGCCGCCGGTCCAGTGCCCGACCAGGACCGTCGCGACGGCGTTGCCGGCGAAGTTGGTCAGGGCGCGGGCCTCCGACATGAAGCGGTCGATGCCGACGATGAACCCGACGCCGTCGACGAGATCGGGCCGGTGCGACTGCAGGCCGCCGGCCAGCACGGCCATCCCGGAGCCCGTGACGCCAGCGGCGCCCTTCGCGGCGATCATCATGAAGAGCAGCAGGCCGATCTGCTCGCCGATGCTCAGCGGGTCGCCGAGCGCGTCGGCGATGAACAGCGAGGCCATCGTCAGGTAGATCGCGGTCCCGTCGAGGTTGAACGAGTAGCCGGTCGGGATGACCACGCCGACGGTCGTCCGGTCGATGCCGGCGTGCTCGAGCTTGGCGATCACCCGCGGCAGCGCCGACTCGGAGGAGGAGGTGGCGAGGATCAGCAGGAACTCGCGACCGAGGTACTTCAGGAGCCCGAGGATGCTCACGCCGGTGGCGACCTTCAGCAGGGCGCCGAGGACGACGAACACGAACAGCAGGCAGGTGATGTAGAAGCCGATCATCAGGACGCCGAGGCTGGCGAGCGCGCTGACCCCGCCCTGGCCGGTGACGGCGGCGATCGCTCCGAACGCACCGACGGGGGCGGCCCACATGATCATCGCGAGCACCCGGAAGACGAGCTTCTGCAGGTGGCCGACCACGGTCAGGACCGGGGCGCCGGCGGCGCCCATGCGCTGCAGGGCGAAGCCCACGAGGAGGGCCACGAACAGGGTCTGCAGGACGCTGCCGGAGGTCAGGGCCGAGAACAGCGAGGTCGGGATGATCCCGAGGAGGAACTCCGTGGTGCTGGCGTGCCCGTCCGCGGCCTTGGCCTGGCCCTCGGCGGCGAGGTCGGAGGTGAGGTTCAGCCCGGACCCCGGGTCGAGCAGGTTGCCGACGACGAGCCCGATCGCGAGGGCGACGGTCGACATCACGAGGAAGTAGCCCAGCGCGAGGCCGCCGACGCGGCCGACCTTGGTGGCGCTGGCGACCGAGCCGACCCCGAGGACGATCGTGCAGAAGATGACGGGCTGGATCATCATCTTGATCAGGTTGATGAACCCGTCGCCGATGGGCTCGAGCCGCACCGCGAAGCCGGGGGCGGCGAGACCGACGACGATGCCCAGCACCACCGCCGCGATGACCGCGAGGTAGAGGACGTGGGTGGCGCGCGCCGCGTGGCGCTGCTTCGCCGGCGAGCTCGGCTGCCCGTTCGGCTGCCCGTTCGGCTGCCCCGGGGACTGCGTGGTGGCCATGGTTCTCCTTCGGTGACCGACCGCCGCGGACGTGGCGGTCGTCACGCACTCTGCTGGCCCCTGTGAGCCCGGTCACCCTTGTGGTCGTTGAGTTCACGGCGCCGCGCGGGGACCGCCGGGGCGGCATGATGGGCACGTGCGCGGGCAGGGCTGGTCGGTGGCGCGTCAGGTGTTGGCGCTGCAGGTGGTGCTGGTCGTCGCGACCGTGCTGGTCACGGCCGGCCTCGCGGCGTACGACGCGCAGCGCGACGCCCGGGCGGCGGCGACCGAGCGCGCGGTGGCGGTCGCGCGGGCCGTGGCCGACTCCCCCGCGGTCACCGAGGCGCTCGAGACCTCGGAGCCGTCGTCGCTCCTGCAGCCGTACGCCGAGGAGGTCCGCGTCGACACCGGCGTCGACTTCGTGGTGCTGATGGACACCGAGGGGATCCGCTACACCCACCCGGACCCGGCCAACATCGGCCGACGCTTCCTGGGCGACCTCGGCGACGCGCCCTCGGGCGGCGTCTTCACGCAGGAGTACCCGGGCACGCTCGGGGAGTCGGTGCGGGCCGTGGTGCCCGTGCGGGGCGCGGCCGGCGAGGGGCCGCTGGCGCTGGCCTCGGTCGGCATCACGGTCGAGTCGATCCGCCGCAGCCTCGCCGACGACCTCGCCCTGGTCGCCGTCGCCGCGCTGGTCGTGCTGGGCCTCGGCCTCGCCGGTGCGGGCCTCGTGCACCGTCGGGTCCGGCGTCAGACCCACGGGCTGGGCGAGCAGGAGATCACCCGGATGTACGAGTACTACACCGCGGTGCTCCAGGCCGTCCGCGAGGGCCTGCTGCTGCTGGACCGGCACGGCCACGTGCAGCAGGCCAACGCGGAGGCCCGACGCCTGCTGGCCCTGCCCGACGACGTCGCGGGCCGGTCGCTGGCGGCGCTGGGCCTGCCGCCCGCCCTGGTGGGGGCGGCGACGGGCGGGTCCACCTCGCCCGACGACCTGTACCTCGTCGGGGACCGCGTGCTGCTGGTGAGCACGTCCGCGGCGACCTGGGAGGGCAGCGAGGTCGGCTCGGTCGTCACCCTGCGCGACCACACCGAGCTGCGGGCCGTCACCGGCGAGCTCGACGCGGTCCGGGCCCTCACCGAGTCGCTGCGCGCCCAGAGCCACGAGTCGGCCAACCTCCTGCACACCGTCGTGTCGCTGCTCGAGACGGGACGCCTCGACGAGGCGGTCGACCTGGTCACGGAGGAGCTGCAGCTCGCGCAGCTGCTGACCGACCAGGTCATCGAGTCCGTCGGCGACCCGGTGGTGGCGGCGCTGCTGCTCGGCAAGCTCGCCCAGGCGGCGGAGCGGGGGGTCTCCCTGGAGGTCGAGGGCGAGATCGGCGCCGGGGGTGCCGTGGCCCGCGAGCTGTCACGCGACCTGGTGACCGTGGTCGGCAACCTGGTGGACAACGCGTTCGACGCCGTGGCCGGGGCGGACGTGCGCCGGGTCCGGGTCGCGCTGGGCCGCCGTCGCGACGGTGACGCCGAGCAGCTGCGGGTGGAGGTCGGTGACAGCGGCCCGGGCTTCGACTCCGAGGCCGTCGCGCACGCGCTGGAGCAGGGGTGGAGCACGAAGGCGGGCGGTGACGCGGCCGGACGGGGCCTGGGGCTCGCGCTGGTGGCCGCCGCCGCGCGCCGTCACGGCGGCGACGTCGCCCTCGGACGCTCCGAGCTCGGCGGCGCCCGGATCGAGGTCGTGCTGCAGCGCAGCCTGGCGGCGGCCCCGTGAGCGTGCGGGTCCTCGTCGTCGAGGACGAGCCGATCGCCGCCGAGACCCACGTGACCTACGTGTCCCGCGTGCCGGGCTTCGAGCCCGTCGGCTCCGTGGCCTCGCTGACGGAGGCCGTGCGGGCGCTCGAGTCGGAGCAGGCCGCGGGCCGCCCCGTGGACCTGCTGCTGCTCGACCTCCACCTGCCCGACGGCCACGGGCTGGCCCTGCTGACGCGTCTGCGCGCGACCGGTCACTTCTGCGACGTCATCGCCGTCACCTCCGCCCGCGACGCCGACGTCGTGCGCCGCGCCGTGGCCCAGGGGGTCGCGCTCTACCTGCTCAAGCCGTTCACGTTCGCCACCTTCCGCGCCAAGCTCCAGCGGTACGCCGAGTACCGCGGCAGCCTGGAGGCCGGCGGCGCCGAGGTCGTCCAGGACGAGATCGACCGGGCCTTCGGCACGCTGCGCTCCCCCGCCGGCGACACCCTGCCGAAGGGCATGAGCGCCGAGACCCTCCGGCGCGTCACCGCCGCCGTGCGCGGGGCCGACGGCGGCGCGTCCGCCACCGAGGTCGCGACCGCGGTCGGGGCCTCGCGGGTCACCGCCCGGCGCTACCTCGAGCACCTGGCCGAGCAGGGCCTGCTGGACCGCCGGCCCCGCTACGGCGCCGGACGGCCCGAGCTCGAGTACACCTGGCGCCCCTAGGCGCCCGAGGCGCCCTAGGCGCGGGGTCCGGAGAAGACCGCGTCCACGCCGCGCCGCGCGACGCGACGGGCCTCGTCGACCTCCGGCGCGGAGCCGAGCACGGTGTGGACCACGTCGTCGCGCAGCACGAGCGCGGTCGCCACGGCGAGCAGCTCGTCGTCCTCGACGAGCAGTGCCGCCCCGTCGCTGCCGGGGACCTCGAGCGGCTCCTCCTCGACGCCGGGGACCGCGCCGTACGCCCGGGTCAGCGTCGCGATGTCGGCGCCGTCGGCGTCGGAGACGATCACGTCCAGGCCGGGGTCGTCCACGTCCGGCCCGCCGGCGAAGCGGCAGGTCACCGTGCCGGCGGTCGGGCCGTCGCCCTCGATCCGCTCGGAGGAGCGGCGCGAGCCCAGCACCTCGGCGGCCTCCGCCGCGGTGACCAGCGCGCACGGGTCGGGCAGCGGCCGGTCGGCGTCCTCCCCCGTGTCCGGGTCCGCCTCCTGCTCCGACCCGGCCGAGCCGCTCGGCGCGGGGGACGAGGCCGGCGGGGACGACCCGACGTCGGAGCCGGCGTCCGACCGGTCGGCGCCACCGCCACCGCACGCCCCGAGCAGCAGGAGCGCCGAGGCCGACGCGAGGGCGGCGGAGCGGACGCGCACGTCAGGCGAGGTCGAGGCCCGGGTACAGCGGGTGGGCGTCGAGGAGCTCGGCGGCCTCGGCGCGGACCTTCTCGGCCACGCCGTCGGCCAGCACGTACGACGCCTTCGACGCGCCACCGGCCTTGGTCGTGCCCGGGGTGGTCTGGCTCAGCACCTGGGTCACCAGCTCGGCCACCGCGTCGAACTCGTCCTTGCCGAACCCACGGGTGGTGAGCGCCGGGGAGCCGAACCGGATGCCGGAGGTGTACCAGGCGCCGTTCGGGTCGGCGGGCACCGAGTTGCGGTTGGTGACCACGCCGGCCTCCAGCAGCGCCGCCTCCGCCTGCCGGCCGGTCAGGCCGTAGCCCGACACGTCGAGCAGGACGAGGTGGTTGTCCGTGCCGCCGGTGACGAGCGTGGCGCCGCGCCGGTTGAAGCCCTCGGCCAACGACTGGGCGTTGTCGGCGACGTCCTGGGCGTAGGTGCGGAAGGAGTCCTGGCGGGCCTCGGCGAACGCGACGGCCTTCGCGGCCATCACGTGCGACAGCGGGCCGCCGAGGACCATCGGGCAGCCGCGGTCGACGCTGGGGGCGTACTCCTCCGTCGCCAGGACCATGCCGCCGCGCGGGCCGCGCAGCGACTTGTGGGTGGTGGTCGTGACGATGTGGGCGTGGGGCACCGGGTCCTCGTCGCCGGTGAAGACCTTGCCGGCCACCAGACCCGCGAAGTGGGCCATGTCGACCATGAGGGTGGCGCCGACCTCGTCGGCGATCTCGCGCATCTTCGCGAAGTCCACCCGCCGCGGGTAGGCGGAGTATCCGGCGACCAGCACCAGCGGCTTGAACTCGCGGGCCTTGGCGGCCACCACGTCGTAGTCGAGCAGCCCGGTCTCCGGGTCGGTGCCGTACTGCTGCTGGTGGAACATCTTCCCCGAGATGTTGGGCCGGAAGCCGTGGGTGAGGTGGCCCCCGGCGTCGAGGCTCATGCCGAGCAGGCGCTGCTCACCGAACCTCCGGCGCAGCGTCTCCCAGTCGGCCTCGGAGAGCTCGTTGACGTTCTTGAGCCCCGCCTCGGCGAGGGTGGGCTGCTCGATGCGGTGGGCCAGGATCGACCAGAACGCCACCAGGTTGGCGTCGATGCCGGAGTGCGGCTGCACGTAGGCGTACTCGGCGCCGAACAGCTCGCGGGCGTGCTCGGCGGCGATCGTCTCGACGGTGTCGACGTTCTGGCAGCCCGCGTAGAAGCGGTGGCCGACGGTGCCCTCGGCGTACTTGTCGGAGAACCAGGTGCCCATCGTCATCAGCACGGCGGGCGAGGCGTAGTTCTCCGAGGCGATCAGCTTCAGCGAGCCCCGCTGGTCGGCGAGCTCGGCGCGCGTGGCCTCGGCGATGCGCGGCTCGACCGAGGCGATCACCTCGAGGGCCTGCGCGTAGGCGGAGCTGGTCTGGGCGTTCAGGTCGGCCATGGGTCCAGCGTAGGACGTCCGGGCCCCGGCGCGCGTTTCCGTGGCCGTCGTCACGGGGAGGCTCCTCGCCATGTCCAGGACACCTCCTCCCCGAGCCGCCCTCCTGCCGAGCCTCCTCGCCGCCGCGACGACCGGGTGCGGCCTCGTCGGCGACCCACCCCCGGGCCCGCTGGACGCCCTCCGCACGCTGTGCGGACAGGACGCCGAGGTGCGCGAGGACGACCCGTCCGCGGAGGAGGGCTACGACCTGGAGACCGTGGGAGAGGGGCGCGAGGAGCAGTGGTCGACCTCCGGGTGCCCGGCGGTCGACGACGGGCCCTACGACAACGAGACGGTGTACGCCGCGCGGTACGACCGGGACCCCACGGAGGACATGGAGGACCGTCATCAGGCCTACGCCGACGCGGACGGGTCCAGCGTCACCTGGGCCGTCGCCGAGGGCGCCGGGCGGTGGACGGTCGTCTGGTCCCCGCGCAGCGGGGTCGACGACTATGAGTCCCTCGCCGCGGCGGGCTTCGAGGTGGTGAGCGGCGGATGACGCGATTCTCACATCGTGGACCGCGGGTCCGCATCATGAGATCTCAGGTTGTGGGCAGGGTGTCCGCAGCGTGAGACTGCTCCCATGATCCCGGTGACGCACGTCCACCTCGTGGTCCGACGCCACGTGGACCTCGGGCGCACCCGCAGCATGTTGTGTCGCTCCTCCTGAGCCGCTGCCCCCACGCCGCGTACGACGTCGTACGCCGCATCCCGTCCGTCTGCGACCCCGCCAGGAGCCGATCACCCGTGCCTGACCTCCGGTACAAGCCCGAGCCCGCGAAGCACACCGAGATCCCGCGCCCCAAGCGCGCCGAGGGTCAGTGGGGCTTCGGGTACACCGAGCCACTGAACAAGAACGAGCAGTCCAAGAAGGACGACGACCCGCTCAACGTGCGGGACCGCATCCTGAACATCTACTCCAAGCGGGGCTTCGACTCGATCGACCCGGCCGACCTGCGCGGGCGGTTCCGGTGGATGGGCCTCTACACGCAGCGCAAGCCGGGCATCGACGGCGGCAAGACGGCCGTGCTCGACGAGGAGGAGCTGGACGACCGCTTCTTCATGATGCGGGTCCGCTCCGACGGCCAGCTGCTCGCGCCGGCCGCGGTGCGCGCCCTCGGCACGATCGGCACCGACTTCGCCCGCGACACCGCCGACGTCACCGACCGGGAGAACATCCAGTACCACTGGATCCGCGTCGAGGACGTCCCCGAGATCTGGCGCCGCCTCGACGAGGCCGGGCTGTCGAGCCTCGAGGCCTGCGGCGACTCGCCGCGCCCCTTCCTCGGCTCGCCGGTCGCCGGCGTCGCGGCCGACGAGATCATCGACGGCACCTCCGCGCTCGACGAGATCCGGGCCCGCTTCCTGGGCGACCCGGCGTTCTCCAACTTCCCGCGGAAGTTCAAGACCGCCCTGACCGGCCACCCCAGCCACGACGTCTCCCCCGAGACCAACGACGTCGCCTTCGTCGGCACCGTGCACCCCGAGCACGGCCCCGGGTTCGACGTGTGGGTGGGCGGCGGCCTGTCGACCAACCCCAAGCTGGCGGTCCCGCTCGGCGTCTGGGTCCCGACCGACGAGGTCGCCGACGTCTGGGCCGGCGTCGCCGGCATCTTCCGCGACTACGGCTACCGCCGCCTGCGCTCCAAGGCCCGCCTCAAGTTCCTGGTCGCCGACTGGGGTCGCGACACGTTCCGCGAGGTCCTCGAGAAGGAGTACCTCGGCCGCGAGCTGGTCTCCTGCGACTCCCCGCCCTCCCCGGGCACGGTGCGCGACCACATCGGCGTGCACGACCAGAAGGACGGCGACAAGTACGTCGGCCTCGCCCCCACCGCGGGGCGGGTCTCGGGCACGCTGCTCGTCGGCCTGGCCGACCTCATGGAGAAGCACGGCGTCACCGGCGCCCGGCTCACGCCGTACCAGAAGATCGTGCTGATCGGGGTGCCCCCGGGGGCCGTGGACGGGCTGCTCGACGACCTCGACGAGCTCGGCCTGACCGCTCGGCCCTCGCAGTGGCGCCGCAACACGATGGCCTGCACCGGCATCGAGTTCTGCAAGCTGGCGATCGTCGACACGAAGGACCGCGCCCGCGACCTCGTCGCCGAGCTCGAGCGTCGCTTCCCCGACCTCGACACCCCGATCACCGTCAACGTCAACGGCTGCCCCAACGCCTGCGCCCGCACGCAGGTCGCCGACATCGGCCTGAAGGGACAGCTCGTCATGCACGAGGGCGAGCAGGTCGAGGGCTTCCAGGTGCACCTCGGGGGCGCGGCGGGTCTCGATGCGGTCTTCGGCCGCAAGCTCCGCGCCCACAAGGTCACGAGCGCCGGTCTCGACGACTACGTCACCGCCGTCGTGAGCAACTTCCTCGTCGACCGCACCGAGGGCGAGGCCTTCGCCGCCTGGGTGGCTCGGGCCGACGAGGAATTGCTGCGGGGGGACAAGACGCTGGAACGCACATGAGCAGCTCCCGCGCCGCGTCGCCCTTCCACTGCCCCTACTGCGCGGAGACCGACCTGTGGCCCCGCGAGGAGGCGGGCGGCTGGGAGTGCCGCGCCTGCCTGCGGGCCTTCGCCGTGACGTTCCTCGGCCAGATCACGCCGGCGGGTGAGCTGCGATGACCACCGCCACCACCCAGGCCGCGCGTGACTTCAAGGGCACCCACACCGAGGGGCGCAGCTCCGAGGAGCTGAGGGAGCTCGTCAGCATCATGGGTGCCGAGCTCGAGCTGGCCCCCGCGGAGCAGATCATCGAGTGGGCCGTCGCGACCTTCGGCGCGCGGTTCTGCGTGACCTCCTCGATGGCCGACGGCGTGCTCGCCCACGTGGCCTCCCGGGTCGCCCCGGGGCTGGACGTCGTGTTCCTCGACACCGGCTACCACTTCGTCGAGACCATCGGCACCCGCGACGCGGTGGCCGCGACCATGCCGGTCAACGTCGTCACCGCCGAGCCCGAGCTGAGTGTCGCCGAGCAGGACGCGCAGTACGGCAAGGACCTCTTCCGCCGCGACCCCGACGCCTGCTGCGCGATGCGCAAGGTCGCGCCGCTCAGCCGGATGCTGGCGGGCTACGACGCCTGGGCCACCGGCCTGCGCCGCGCCGAGACGCACAACCGCGTCGTCGCGCCCGTCATCGGGTGGGACGCGCGCAAGCAGAAGGTCAAGGTCTCCCCGCTCGCCCGGTGGACCGACGAGGACGTCGACGCCTACGTCGCCGAGCACGGCGTGCTCGTCAACCCGCTGGTGTACGACGGGTTCCCCTCCATCGGCTGCGAGCCGTGCACGCGCCGGGTGGCGCCGGGCGAGGACGCCCGCAGCGGACGCTGGGCCGGCACCACCAAGACCGAGTGCGGGATCCACCTGTGACCCCGACGCGACCGCACCGCCCGACCGCCCCCGAAGGGAGCACGCCGTGACGGCACCCGTCCTCGTCGCCCTCGCCCCCGGCAGCCCCGACGCCCGGTCCCGGCGCTCGCTGGCCGAGCTGGTCGCCGAGGTCCGCCGTACACGCCCCGACCTGCGGGTCGAGGCCGCCGTCCTCGCCCACGGGTCGCCGTCGCTGGACGACACCCTCGCGCGACTGGCCGACGAGGGCGTCGAGGAGGTCGTGGTGGTGCCGCTGCTCCTCGTCGAGCCCCACCTGGCCGGCGCCGACCTCGCCGGCGCGCTCGACCGGGCCGGTCGACGCCACCCCCGGCTCCGTCTGCGCGCCTCGGCCGTCCTCGGTCCCGAGCCGTCGCTGCTGGAGGTCCTGGACCTGCGTCTGCGCGACGCGCTCGCCGCGGCCCGGGTCCGCGAGCTCGACGCCCTCGTGCTGGCCGCCCAGGGCACCGCCGACGCGCTCGCCAACCAGGCGGTCGCCCGGCTGGCGCGGCTCTGGGGCACCCACCACCGTCTCCCCGTCTCCGCCGCGTACGCCGTCTCCGCGCCGCCCGCGACCGGCGAGGCCGTCCGCGCCTTCCGCGGCGAGGGGCGTCGTCACATCGCCGTCGGCTCGCTGTTCTGGTCCCCCGGACCGCTGCACGACCGGGCCAGCGAGCTCGCCCTCGAGGCGGGTGCCGTCGCGGTGTCCGCACCGCTGGGTGCCCACCCGTCGCTGGCGCGTCTCGTGCTGGCCCGCTACGCCGTCGGCGCGGTCGAGCTCGTCCCCGTCTGAGTCGGCGCGGGTCCGGCGGCCGCGGCGACCAGCACCGCCAGCAGCCGGTCCAGGCAGGCGACCGGGTCCTCGGTGACCCCTCCGTGGACGGGACCCGGGCGCACCACCGTGCTGCGGGGGGCCTTGAGGAAGCCGAACCGGGTGCTGATCGGACCGGCGGCCGCCGCCCCGGCTCCCGCCGCGTCGCCCTCCGCGACCGCCTGGGCGAACCGCAGCGAGGTCCGCACCTCCTCCGGGTCCAGCGCGGGCCACAGCGCCGCGAGACGGGCCTCGTCGACGTGCCACCGCACGCCCAGCAGGTCGCTGTCGCGGCAGTGCAGGGCCACGCCGACGTTGACGAACTCCTCCCGGTCCGCACGGGGCACGCAGCGGAGCACGACGTACTCGTAGGGGACCGCGTCGGTCCCGCTCATCGCGCACCCCCGGGCAGCCAGGCGTCCGTCGCCAGGCGCGCGGTGAGGAACGTGCGGTAGGCGGCACGGAGCGCGTCGGGGTCCTCCGCTCCCGGCACCGGCTCCAGCCAGGCGTCCGGGACCCGGGCGGTCACGGCGTGGAGGAGGTCCGGGTCGAGCCGGGCCCGCAGCTCGGCGTCCAGCTCGCGGGCGCGCGCGCCGTGCTCGCGGAACAGGTGGTCGGCATCGCTCCACGGCTGCGCCCCGAAGCGGGCCGGGTCGGTGACCCCGGAGGACCAGGAGTGGTGGAAGTAGAGCGACGCGCCGTGGTCGATCACCCAGAGCCGGTCGTGCCACCACAGCAGGTTGGGGTTGCGCCAGGACCGGTCGACGTTGGCGCACAGCGCGTCGAGCCACAGCACCCGGGCCGCCACGTCGTCCTCCGGCGTCGCGGTGGCGTCGAACCCGAACGCGCCCGGGAGGAAGTCGACGCCGAGGTTGGGCCCGACGCTGGCGCGGAGCAGGTCCTGGACCTCCTCGTCGGCCTCGTAGCGGGTGAGCGCGGTCGGGACGTCGAGCACCACCTGGCGCGGCGTCGGCAGGCCGACGGCCTCGGCGAGGCCGGCGACGACCACCTCGGCGACCAGCACCCGGGGACCCTGGCCCGCGCCGCGGAACTTGACGACGTAGGTGCCGAGGTCGTCGGCCTCGACGATGCCGGGCAGCGAGCCGCCCTCGCGCAGCGGGACGACGTAGCGGGTGCCGCGCACGCGGGTCAGCGCCGTCACGCGACGGGGTCCTCGTCGAGGAGCCGGCGACGCAGGTCGGCGACGTCGACGACGGCGGGCGGCCAGGCGGGCGCCATCTGCGCGAGCGTCTCGCGCAGCAGGGTGGCGACCGCGAGGTTGCGGTACCACTTCCGGTCGGCCGGGACGACGTACCAGGGGGCCACCTCGGTGTCGGTGCGACGCAGCGCCACCTCGTAGGCCTCCCGGTACGCCGACCAGCGGGCGCGGTCCTCGAGGTCGGAGGCGGCGACCTTCCACTGCTTAGTGGGGTCGTCCATCCGGGCCAGCAGCCGCTCGCGCTGCTCGTCGGGCGAGATCAGGAGCAGGCACTTCAGCACCGGCGTGCCGGCAGCGACGAGCTCGGCCTCGAAGTCGTTGATCGCGCCGTAGCGCCGCTCGACCTCCGTGGGGTCGGCGAGGCCGCGCACCTTCACGGCGAGGACGTCCTCGTAGTGGGAGCGGTCGAAGACCCCGATCCGGCCCGGGGCCGGCAGTGCCCGGCGGATGCGCCAGAGGAAGTCGTGACGCAGCTCCTCGGCGGTGGGCGCACCGAAGCCTGCGACGCGCAGGCCCTGGGGATCCACCAGGCCCGCGACGTGGCGCACCACGCCACCCTTGCCCGAGGTGTCCATGCCCTGCAGGACCAGCAGGACCCGGCGCGACGAGCCCGCCACCCCCTCGGCGTACAGGCGCTCCTGCAGGTCGGCCAGCTCGGGCGCCAGCGCTGCGAGTGCGTCGCGGCCCTCGGCCTTGCCGCCCTCGAAGCCCGGGGTGGCGCGGGTGTCCCACGCCGTGAGGTCGACCTCGCCGGGGGTCAGTCGCAGCAGCTCGCGCATGCGTCGAGCCTAGAGGTCGGCCTCGGCGAACCCGTCCGGCTCCTCCGCCCCCGCGGCGGCCAGCGCCTCCCGGACCACGGCGTGCGCGACGCCCGGGGAGTGTCCCTTGCGGGCGAGCATCCCCACCAGCCGCCGGGTCGCGGTGGCAGTGTCGACGCCCGCCGTCGAGCGCAGGCGGCGCTCGACGAGGCGGCGTGCGGCCTCGCGCTCGTCGTCGGGGTCGAGCTCCGCGAGGGCGGCCCGGGCCTCCTCGTCGTCGACGCCCTTGCGTCGCAGCTCCGCGGCCAGGGCCCGCCGCCCGAGACCCTTGCCGACGGAGCGACTGGACACCCAGGCCCGGGCGAAGGCCTCGTCGTCGACCAGCCCGACCTCGGTGAACCGGTCGAGCAGCCGCGTCGCGACGTCGTCGGGGATGCCCTTGGTCGCGAGCTTGTCGGCGAGCTGGCGTCGGGTGCGGGCCTGCGCGGTCAGCTGGTCGAGAAGGATCGTGCGGGCCCGCGCCTCGGGGTCCGCCTCGGCCCCCTCACGTCCGGGACCGTCGTGGCCGGGGTCGTCCGGGTCCGGGGAGGGGACGGGGGTCGAGGCCGTCCTGCCCGGACCCGGACGGGTCCTGGGTGCTCGCGAGGTGCGACCGGAGCGGTCGCGGCGGGCGGTGGTGCGGGTCGACTCAGAAATCGTCGACGCCGATGGGCTCGTCCGACAGTGCGTCGGCGGGGGTGTCGACCTGCGGGCCGACACCGAGCTTCTCGAGGATCTTCTTCTCGAGCTCGTTGGCCAGGTCGGGGTTGTCGCGCAGGAAGGTCCGCGCGTTCTCCTTGCCCTGACCGAGCTGGTCGCCCTCGTAGGTGTACCAGGCGCCGGCCTTGCGGACGAGACCCGCCTCGACGCCGACGTCGATGAGACCACCCTCGCGGCTGATGCCCTTGCCGTACATGATGTCGAACTCGGCCTGCTTGAACGGCGGGGCGACCTTGTTCTTGACGACCTTCACGCGGGTGCGGTTGCCGACCATGTCCTGGCCGTCCTTGAGCGTCTCGATCCGTCGGACGTCGAGGCGCACGGAGGAGTAGAACTTCAGCGCACGACCACCGGTCGTGGTCTCGGGCGAGCCGAACATCACGCCGATCTTCTCGCGCAGCTGGTTGATGAAGATCGCGGTGGTGCCGGCCCCGTTGAGCGCACCGGTCATCTTGCGGAGCGCCTGGCTCATCAGCCGGGCCTGGAGGCCCACGTGGCTGTCACCCATCTCGCCCTCGATCTCCGCACGGGGCACCAGCGCCGCGACCGAGTCGATGACGATGAGGTCGAGCGCACCGGAGCGGATCAGCATGTCCGCGATCTCCAGGGCCTGCTCACCGGAGTCGGGCTGCGAGACCAGCAGTGCGTCGGTGTCGACGCCCAGGGCCTTCGCGTAGTCGGGGTCGAGCGCGTGCTCGGCGTCGATGAAGGCGACCACGCCGCCGCCGCGCTGCGCGCTGGCCACCGCGTGCAGGGCGACGGTCGTCTTGCCGGAGGACTCCGGACCGTAGATCTCCACCACACGGCCGCGCGGCAGGCCGCCGAGGCCCAGCGCCACGTCGAGCGCGATCGACCCGGTGGGGATCACCTCGAGCGGCGCCCGGGTCTCGTCGCCCAGCCGCATGACCGAGCCCTTGCCGAACTGCTTCTCGATGTTGGCGAGCGCCGTGTCCAGCGCCTTGTCGCGATCTCCACCGGCCATGATCTGCTCCGTCCTGTGGCGGGCCGTCGGGCCCGTCGGGGGTCTGGGTCGGCCGGGCTGTCCGACCTGCTGAGGACGTTAGGGGCGACCACCGACAACGACCCGGAGCGTGCCCCGGGGCTGTGGAGGACTCGATCCCCCGCCCGCCTGTGGACACCACAGTAACGAACACGTGTTCGACGCGCGCGTCAGTCGTGCGGCGTGTCGCGGCCCCGTCGGCGCAGTCCCCCGGCGACCACCGCGAGCACCACCAGGCCGGCCAGCACGAGGTAGCCGGTGGTGTAGTCGCGGTCGAGCAGCGTCGGGTTGTCCGGCAGCGCGCCGAACCGGCCGACGAACGGCACCGCCACGACCGAGACCGTCCCCAGCACGACCAGCCCGGCGGCCGCGGGCGCGCGCCAGCGCGGCGGGAGCAGCCGGCCGACCAGGGCCACCGCGAGCAGCACCAGGGGCACCAGCACGAAGTCGTGGAGCACGACTCCCCCGGCCACCCACACGAGCGTGCCCACGAGCTGGTCGAGGCGGTCCCACAGCGCCAGGTAGGCGCCGTACAGCGTCACGAGGACACCGACGACGACCAGACCTCCGCGGGTGGCGGTCACGCGAGCACCTCGAGCCGGGTGACCCACTTGGTCTGCAGGACCCCGGGGCGGTTGGGGGCGATGACACGGCAGGGGAAGCCGTGGTCGAGCGCGAGGGCCTCTCCGTCGAGCCCGAGCGCCAGGAGGGTGAGCGGGTCGTCCGCGAAGTTGCCGGGCAGGCGGGTGGTGGCGAACGCCCCCTGCGTCTGCAGGGAGTAGACGCCGACGTCGGCCCCCGCGGGCGCGTCGACGAGGTCGAGGAGGTCGCGCATCCGCACGCCCGTCCAGGTGCCGGTGGCGCTCCAGCCCTCGACGCAGGCGATGGGGAGCGCCTCGGTGCGCTGGGTCATCGCGAGCAGGTCGTCACGGGTGAGCTCGCGCTCGGTGCCGCCGTTGACCAGCAGCAGCCGGTACGACGGGCCCGTGGCGTCGGCGGCCACGCCGGCCGCGCGGGCGGTGCGGTTGATCGGCACGCCCTGCGGGCCGTCGCCGGTCCGGACCCCGAGGACGGAGACCTGGCGCAGCCACGGCACGGTCGCGCCGGCGGTGGCGAGCACCGCGACGGCGGAGGCGACCCACGTCGAGCGCAGCAGGCCGCGACGGCTCAGCGACCCCTCCCGGGCCTGGGTGCCGGACGGTGGGTGCGCGGGGTCGTCGTCCTCGACGTCGCGGGCGTAGGCGCCGCGGATGACGGGCAGCTTGAGCCCGATGTGCAGCACGAGCGCCCCGATGGCGACCCACGCGACGGCGTAGTGCGTGCTGCGGAACGAGAAGTCCCAGGGGTACCACTGGGTCGAGTTCATCAGCCCCGTGGAGAGCTGGAAGATGCCGGCCCCGACGAGCACGAGGATGGACAGCCGCTCCAGCGCGTGCACCACGGCGGCGCGGGGCGGCCACGCCACCACCCGCGCGAAGAGCCGCGGGTAGACGGTCCAGAGCTTGACCAGCAGCAGCGGGATGGCGGCCGTCCCGGAGATCACGTGGAGGCCCTGGGTGACGCGGTAGCCCCACACCGGTCGGGTGGGGAACGGCACCAGGGGGTCCGGCACCTGCGCCCAGTGACTGATCAGTCCGGTGACGAACGCGAGGCCGAAGGTGATGCCGAGCCAGGTCCCCACCCGGGCGGCGACGGCGGGGCTGTGCAGCCGGGACCCGAAGTCCGCGCTGGTGGGCGGCCGGATCGGCACCCCCGTCGCCACGACGTCCTCAGCCGACGGGGAGCAGCACGGAGAACCAGCGCTCTCCGTGGTGGTGGAGGGCGTGGACGGTGAAGCCGACCTCGTCGGCGACCTCGGCGATGGCGTCGGTGCCGACCACGGACCAGCGGAACGGGCGGCTGCGCCGTCCCCCGGCCTCGAGGCAGGCCCACATGGACTGCAGCCCGGTGCCGGGCGGGGACAGCTCGACCACGACGCGGCCGTCCGGGTCGAGCAGCTCGCGGATCCGCCCGAGCAGGGCGGCCGGGTCGCCGCCGATGCCGATGTTGCCGTCGGCGAGCAGCGCGCTCTGCCAGCGGCCCTCGCCGGGCAGCGTGTCGAAGACGTTGCGCACGATCGCCGACACGCCCCGGTTGCGGGTCTGCAGCACGGCCTCGTGGACGACGTCGATCCCGAGCACGGTGTGACCGGCGTCGGAGAGGTGCTCGGCCATGCGCCCCGGCCCGCAGCCGACGTCGAGGGTGGGGCCCTCGCACAGCGACAGCAGGGCACGGTCCCCGGCGTCCGCCTCCCGCTTCCACTCCGAGACGGGCAGGGCCTCGGGGACCTCGCCGATCCCGACGACCGAGCAGGCCTCGCCGCGCAGCGCGGCCTCGAAGACGGAGGTGAACGACGCGTCGGAGGTCACCCCGGCCTCGGAGAGCAGCCCGTCCGCGGGCTCCAGGCTCATCGGGTGGCCCCGGCGGTCACCGCGAGACCCGCCCAGGCGCGGGCGAACTCGGAGTCCTCCGCCAGGAGGCCGGCCACGGCGTCCGCGTCGGCGACGGTGTCGACGTCGCGCAGCTGCGGCAGCGTCGCCACCCGGCGCCCCGCGGCCTCGAGGGCCGCACGGGTGTCGTCGTGGGTGGTCGGGGTCGACATCGGGACTCCCACCAGGGCGGCCGCCGCGGACCCCTCGCGCAGCGCGAGCACCCACCAGCCGCCGTCCTCGGCGGGCCCGAGAGCCGCGTCGTGCTCGCCGGAGGCGACCGCGGCGGCCGCGTCGCGCAGCCCCCGGGCCGTCACCTGCGGCGTGTCCATGCCGATCTGCACCGTGATGTTCCTCTTCTCCTGCCCGTGGGCGGCCACGACGTCGTCGTGGGCTGCGGCGATCCGCTCCCCCAGATCCTCGCCGCGCTGGGGCGTGATCGTCCAACCGGCGAGCGCCGCCGTCAGCTCCTCACCGCGCACGGCGTGCGCCAGGTCGCCCTCCAGCGCGAGGTGGCAGCGCTCCGCGCCGACGGCGTCGGCGCAGGCCCGCAGCGTGTCGAGCAGGGCGGCGGCGGCCACGGCCGCGGCCTCGTCCATGCCGATGTCGGCGCCGAGGCGGGTCTTGACGCGCCCGGCGACCGGCGCCTTCGCGAGCACCAGCGCGGTGGTCGCGTGCTCCGGCGAGCGCGCGCCGTCGTCCGCGGCGTCGGCGGACCGACCCGGGGTCGCACCGTCCGTCATGAGAGCACCTTCCAGAAGTCCCGAGCCGTGCGCACCGTCCCCTTCACCGAGCCGGAGACCTTGGAGCGGGTCCCGGCGGCACGAGGGTGGTAGCCGACGTCGTGCTCACTGATGCGCCAGCCCTGCAGCGTCACCTTCTGCAGCAGCTCGACAGGATAGCCGAAGCGCCGGTCGGCGACCCCCAGGTCGAGGAGGGCCTGGCGCCGGCAGACCCGCATCGGGGCGATGTCGTGGGCGTCCATCCGGATCCGCCGGCGCAGCCACGCGACGATCAGCTGGTTGCCGGCGCGGGCGTGCCAGGGCCACACGCCGCGCGAGACCGGGCGTCGGCGGCCGACGGCCATGTCGGCGCGGCCGCTGCGCACGTCGTCCAGCAGCACGAGCAGCTCGGCGGGGTCGAAGGACCCGTCGCCGTCCATCACCGCCAGGTAGTCGCTGGTCGCCGCCTCGACGCCGGCGTGCACGGCCGCGCCGTACCCGGGCGAGGTCTCGCGGACCACGCGCGCCCCGAGGCTGCGCGCCACCTCGGCGGTGTCGTCGACCGAGTTGTTGTCGACCACGATGACGGAGAACTCCGCGGGGATCGTCGGCAGCAGCCCGCGCAGGGCAGGCGCCTCGTCCTTGCAGGGCAGGACGAGGTCGCAGACGCTCGACCCGGTGGTTGACACAGGGGACACCGTATGCGCTCGGTGGTTGAGCCATCTCCTAGGCTCCCGGCATGTCGACCACCCGGCGCGCCGAGGACACGACCGCCATCGCCCGGGAGTCGGCCCGCGGCGCCGCGCTCGGTCTGGGCCTCACGCTCGTCCTGATGGCCGCCGCCACCGCGGTGCCCCTGCTGACGGGGTGGGAGATCTTCACCCACTCCACGATCGAGGGCGACGAGTTCCCGCCGCTGCACTCGCGCTGGGACCCCAAGGTGGGACCCGGCACCGTGCCCGCCGTCCTGATCGCCGTCGCCGCGCTGCTGGGCGCACGACGCGTCGCCGAGCGCCTCTCGTGGGGCCCCCTGCTGGCGGTCGCGTACGCCGTGGGGCTGGCGTGGATGCTCTCGCTGGCCTTCGTCGACGGCCCCGAGGGCATCTCGCGGGTCCTGGGCAACCCCTACGAGTACCTGATCACCGCCCGGGAGGTCACCGACGTCCCGGCCATGATCGACGGCTTCACGGAGCGGATCCCCTACGCCCACCCGGACAACTGGGTGGTCCACATCGCGGGCCACCCGCCGGGCGCGCTGCTCTTCTTCGTCGTGCTCGACCGCCTCGGCCTCGGCGGCGACTTCACGGCCGGGATGGTCGTCACCGTGCTGGCCGCGACCACCAGCGTCGCGGTGATGGTCGCGATGCGGTGCCTCGGCGCCGAGGCCCTCGTCCGGCGCGCGCTGCCGTTCCTCGTGCTCGGTCCGGCCGCGCTGTTCATGGCGGTGTCCGCCGACGCGCTGTTCGCCGCCACCGCGGCCTGGGGCCTGGCCCTGATGGCCATCGCCGGCACCCGCACGTCACGTCCGGCGATGGCCGCCTGGGGCGTCGCCGCGGGCCTGCTGCTGGGGTGGACCGTGATGACCTCGTGGGGCCTGCCCATCATGGGCGTGCTGGCCCTGACGGTGCTGTGGCTCACGCGCTCGTGGTGGCTGTTCCCGGTCGTCGCGCTGTCCGCGCTGGGGGTCGTGCTGGCGTTCGCAGCGTACGGCTTCTTCTGGTGGGAGGCCTTCCCGGTGCTGCGGGAGCGCTACTGGGACGGGCTCGCGGCCGACCGCCCCGCGGCGTACTGGCTGTGGGGCAACCTCGCCGCGCTGGCCTACGCCGCCGGACCGGCCGTCGGCGCCGGCCTGGGCCGGCTCGCGACGCTGCGCCCGGGCCGCCGCGTCGAGGAGGTCGCCACCGAGACCGGGTCGGACCCCCGGGCCGTGCGGGCGCTCGTCGCGATGTCGACCGCCGCGGTCGCCGTCGTCGTCCTGGCCGACGCCTCGCGCATGAGCAAGGCCGAGGTCGAGCGGATCTGGCTGCCGTTCGTGCCGTGGCTCCTGCTCGCGACCGCCCTGCTGCCCGCCCGGTGGCGCACGCCGGTGCTCGCGCTGAACCTCGTCGTGGCGCTCGTCGTGCAGCACCTCTTCTACACGTCCTGGTAGCGGGCTGACCCGGCTCGTCCGCCGACCGGTCCCCGCGCCCCGCGCCGGCTCCGCGTCAGGCTCCGCGCCGGCCTCCGCGTCAGGCGCGGAGCGGGGCCGTCGCGTCAGGCGCGGAGCGGGGCCGTCGCGTCAGGCGCGGAGCGGGGCCGTCGCGAAGGCCGCGAGGCCGTCCTCGGGGTCGACGGCGGCCGTGAAGCCGAGCTCGGCCGCTGCGCGCGCGGGCGAGGCGACGATGTGGCGGACGTCGCCGAGGCGGTACTGCCCGGTGACGGCCGGCTCGATCCCGCTGCCGGTGCCGGCGGCGACCCGACGGGCCACGTCGAGGATGGCGACCGGACGGCCGGAGCAGACGTTGTAGGCCGTGTGCGAGCCCTCGTCGGCCCCGAGCACGGCGCGCATCGAGAGCACGTTGGCGCGGGCCACGTCGTCGACGTGCACGAAGTCGCGCATCTGGCCGCCGTCCTCGTAGACCCGCGGCGCCTCACCACGCTCGAGCGCGGAGCGGAACATCGCCGCCACCCCCGAGTACGGCGTGTCCCGGGGCATCCCGGGGCCGTAGACGTTGTGGTAGCGCAGCGAGACCGCCGCCGCTCCCGCCTGGCGCACCCAGGCCACGGCGTAGTGCTCCTGGGCGACCTTCGAGGCCGCGTAGCTGCTGCGGGGGTCGAGGCGGGCGTCCTCGTCGACGGTCTCCCAGCCGAGTGCGCGTCCGCAGACCCCGCAGGGGTTCTCGAACTCGCCGCCGTCCAGCGCGGCGGTCGTGCGGACGCCCGGGGCCTGGTGCCCGTGCTCGGCGCACACGTAGCGGCCCTCGCCGTAGACGACCATCGAGGAGGCCTGCACCATCCGCGAGACCCCGGCCTCGTGCATGGCGGCCATCAGCACCGCGGTGCCGAGGTCGTTGTGGCCGGCGTACTCGGGCATGTCGGACACGGTGACCCCCGCGCCGACCATCGCCGCCTGGTGGCAGACGACGTCGACGCCCTCGAGCAGGCCGCGCCACGCGTCGGTGGTGGCCTCCCGCACGTCGAGACGGTGCACGCCCTCGGGCGGCTCGGCGGCGCCGTGGGCGGCGGGGATCATCAGGTCGACGCCGACGACCTCGTCGCCGGCCTCGCGCAGCTGGTCGGCGATCGTGGCGCCGATGAACCCGGCCGCGCCGGTGAGCAGGACGCGCATCAGCGGCCCGGGATCTCGTAGGTGACGTCGACGCCCTCGGTCCACGACGCGCAGGAGCAGCCGTCGGGGTCCGGCAGGTCGCCGATGGTCGCGGTCAGCAGCTCCTTGAGCCGCTCGATGCGACTGCCGAAGAGCGCGAAGACCTCCTCCTGGGAGACGCCGCTGCCCTCCTCGACACCGGCGTCCATGTCGGTGACCAGCGCGATCGCGGAGTAGCACATCGTCATCTCGCGGGCGAGGACCGCCTCCGGGTGGCCGGTCATGTTGACCAGGGTCCATCCCTGGTCGGCGTAGTGGCGCGACTCCGCGCGCGTCGAGAACCGGGGGCCCTCGATGACGACCATCGCGCCGCCGTGGGCGACGTCGTCGCCCTGCACCGCGGCCGACAGCCGCGCGCAGTAGGGGTCCGCGAACGGTAGGTGGACCGCGCCGGTCTCCACGAAGGTCTGCGTGCGGCCGGAGGTCCGGTCGACCAGCTGGTCGGGCACGACGATGTCGCCCGGGGCGACCTCGTCGCGCAGGCCACCGACCGCGCAGGGCGCCAGCACCTGGCGCACCCCCAGCGAGCGCAGCGCCCACAGGTTGGCCCGGTAGTTGATCCGGTGCGGCGGGAAGGCGTGACCCTGCCCGTGGCGCGGCAGGAAGGCCACCGAGCGGCCCGCGACCGTGCCGATCGCGATCGGCGCCGTCGGCTCGCCGTACGGCGTGGTGACGGCGTGGGTGACGGGGTCGTCGAGGAAGGAGTAGAAACCGGTCCCGCCGATGACGGCGACCTCCGCGGAGGGGGCTGCGCCGGGTGCTGTGGTCATGGCGGCACTCTGCCAGGGACCGCCGACGGCGCCTCCTCCGCCTCGTCCGGCCCCGGCCGCTCAGCGCTGGGAGGCCGGCAGGCCCAGGGTCTCCCAGACCGCGGCCCACACCTGCTTGGGCGGGACCCCGTCGTCGAGGGCCTGGCGCGGCGTGCGCCCGTCGAGGGCCGCGATGACCGTCTGGGAGGCCCAGAAGGCGGCGTAGTCGTCGCCGAGCGCCTCGCTCAGCCGGGTCTCGAGCTCGGTGTGCCTCACGCCTCCATCGTGGCAGGGACGGGCCAGTCGGTCCCCCACCCCGGCGCCCGACGGTGCCAGGATGGGCCGATGCCCGGCTACGCCACCCGCTCCGCGACCGAGCGCGACCTGTCCGCCATCGCCTCGATCTACAGCCACGCCGTGGAGCACTCCCACGCGACCTTCGACCTGGAGCCGCCGGACCTCGCCTACTGGACCGCGCGCCTCGACGGTCAGCACCCCGGCGACCACCTCCTGGTGGCGGTGACCGAGGAGGACGACGTGGTCGGCTACGCCTACTCCTGGTCGTTCCGTCCGCGCCCGGCGTACGACTACACGCGGGAGACCTCGATCTACCTCGACAACTCCGTGCGCGGCCAGGGCATCGGACGGATGCTCTACCCCGCGCTGCTGCAGACGATGGCGATCTCCGGGGTGCACACCGCGATCGCGGCCGTCGCGCTGCCCAACCCCTCCAGCGAGCGCCTGCACGTCGCGTGCGGCTTCGAGAAGGTCGGCCAGTTCGCCGGGGTCGGCTGGAAGTTCGGCCAGTGGATCGACATGGCCTGGTACCAGCGGATGCTCGTCAACCTGCCCTGAGCGGCGGCCCTCCCCCGTCCTCCCCGGTCCGCTGGGTACCGGCGGGGACGGTGCTGCCGGCACGGTGTCGGCGGTCTCGGGGAGGATGACGTGGTGAGCACCCAGGACGCGCTCGAGGGCTTCAGCCCGGCGACCCGGACGTGGTTCGAGGCCGCCTTCGCCTCCCCCACGCCCGCGCAGGCCGGCGCCTGGGCGGCGATCCGGAGCGGCCGCCACGCGCTCGTGGTGGCCCCGACCGGCTCCGGCAAGACCCTCTCGGCCTTCCTGTGGTCGCTGGACCGGCTGCTGACCACCGACCCTCCCGCCGAGCCCCAGCACCGCTGCCGCGTGCTCTACGTCTCGCCGCTCAAGGCGCTCGCCGTCGACGTCGAGCGCAACCTGCGGGCCCCGCTGGCGGGCATCCGCCACACCGCGCAGCGCCTCGCGGCCGACGGCGGTGACGCCCTGCGGGAGGTGACCGTCGGGCTGCGCTCGGGCGACACCCCGGCCGCCGACCGGCGCACGATGGCGACGCGTCCGCCCGACATCCTGATCACCACCCCCGAGTCGCTGTTCCTCATGCTCACCTCCCAGGCGCGCGAGGCCCTGCGGGGCGTCGAGACCGTCGTGCTCGACGAGGTCCACGCCGTCGCCGGCACCAAGCGCGGCGCCCACCTCGCGCTCACCCTCGAGCGCCTCGACGCGCTGCTCGAGCGGCCGGCCCAGCGCATCGGCCTGTCCGCGACCGTGCGACCGACCGACGAGGTCGCCCGCTTCCTCGGCGGCAGCGCCCCGGTCGACGTCGTGGCGCCCCCCTCGGCCAAGGAGTGGGACCTGCGGGTCGTCGTGCCGGTGCCCGACATGTCGCAGCCCGGGGCGTACGACGACGCCCGGCTCGCGGCACCGCCCTCCCCCGCCGCCGTGTCCGCCGCCGTGCCCGTCGCCGTGCCCGCCGGCACGGGCGCGACCGCGGCCGGCGAGCCGGACCCGTTCGCCGACCTCTTCGGCGACCCCGGCGCCGCGGGCGACGGTCCGGGCCCCGGGACGCGTCCGGTCGAGCCGCCCACCGACCCCGAGCGCGCCGGGTCCCTGTGGCCCCACGTCGAGCGCAGCGTGCACGACCTGGTGCGGGCCCACCGCTCGACGATCGTGTTCGCCAACTCCCGCCGTCTGGCCGAGCGGCTGACCGCCAAGCTCAACGAGATCGCCGCCGAGGACGCCGGCCTCGACGCGTCCGAGGCCGCCGACCAGGACCAGCCGGCGCGGCGCCCGGCCCAGGTGGCGGCCCAGAGCGGGTCGACCAGCGGCGCGGCGCCGCTCGTCGCGAAGGCCCACCACGGCTCGGTGTCGAAGGAGCAGCGCGCGGTCATCGAGGACGAGCTCAAGCGGGGCCTGCTGCCGTGCGTCGTCGCCACCTCCAGCCTGGAGCTGGGCATCGACATGGGCGCGGTCGACCTCGTCGTGCAGGTCGAGTCGCCGCCGTCGGTCGCGAGCGCGCTGCAGCGCGTCGGCCGCGCCGGCCACCAGGTCGGCGAGGTCTCGCGGGGCGTGCTGTACCCCAAGCACCGCGGCGACCTCGCGCAGACCGCCGTCGCCGTGCAGCGGATGCGCGAGGGCGCGATCGAGTCGCTGCGCGTGCCCACGAACCCGCTGGACGTCCTCGCGCAGCAGGTCGTCGCGATGACGGCGCTGGAGGCCTGGGACGTCGAGGCGCTCTACGCGCTGGTGCGTCGCAGCGCGCCGTACGCCGGTCTGCCGCGCGGCTCGTTCGAGGCCACGCTCGACCTGCTCAGCGGTCGCTACCCGTCCGAGGAGTTCGCCGAGCTGCGGCCGCGGATCGTGTGGGACCGCGTCGCCGGCACGCTCACCGGTCGACCGGGCGGGCAGCGGCTCGCGGTCACCTCGGGCGGCACGATCCCCGACCGCGGCATGTTCGGCGTGTTCCTGGCCGGCGGCGAGGGCCCGGGCCGGCGCGTGGGCGAGCTCGACGAGGAGATGGTCTACGAGTCGCGCGTCGGCGACGTGTTCGCGCTCGGCGCCACCTCCTGGCGCATCGAGGACATCAGTCACGACCGGGTGCTCGTCACCCCGGCGCCGGGCATCCCCGGCAAGCTCCCGTTCTGGCGCGGCGACTCCCTCGGACGACCCGCGGAGCTGGGCGAGGCGATCGGCGCCTACACCCGCGAGCTCGCCGCGCTGCCGCGCGACCAGGCGGTCGCCCGGGCCCGCCACCACGACCTCGACGAGTGGGCGGCCGACAACCTGGTCGACTACCTCGGCGAGCAGCGCGAGGCGATCCCGACGCTGCCGAGCGACCGCTCGCTGGTGGTCGAGCGGTTCCGCGACGAGCTGGGCGACTGGCGCCTGGTGCTCCACTCGCCGTACGGCACGCCGGTCCACGCGCCGTGGGCGCTCGCGATCAACGCCCGCCTGCGCGAGCGCTACGGCGTCGACGGCCAGGCCGTGGCCTCCGACGACGGCATCGTGATCCGGATCCCCGATACCGATGCGGAGCCGCCGGGCGGCGACGTCGTGGTCTTCGAGCCCGACGAGATCGAGGACATCGTGACGACCGAGGTCGGGTCGTCGTCGCTGTTCGCCTCCCGCTTCCGTGAGTGCGCGGCGCGCGCCCTGCTGCTGCCGCGTCGCGACCCCGGCCGACGCTCGCCGCTGTGGCAGCAGCGCCAGCGGGCGGCGGCCCTGCTCGAGGTCGCCGTGCGCTACCCCTCCTTCCCGATCGTGCTGGAGGCGGTGCGCGAGTGCCTGCAGGACGTCTACGACCTGCCCGGCCTGGTGGGGCTGATGCGCCGGGTCGAGCGCCGGGAGGTCCAGGTCTCGGACGTGCAGACCTCGAGCCCCTCGCCGTTCGCGCGCACGCTGCTGTTCGGCTACGTCGCCCAGTTCGTCTACGAGGGCGACTCGCCGCTGGCCGAACGACGGGCTGCGGCGCTGTCGCTCGACCCGAGCCTCCTAGCCGAGCTCCTGGGCCGCGCCGAGCTGCGCGAGCTGCTCGACCCCGACGTGGTGGCCGAGGTCGAGGCCGAGCTGCAGCAGCTCGCGCCCGACCGTCGGGCCCGCGACGCCGAGGGTCTCGCGGACCTGCTGCGGCTGCTGGGACCGCAGTCGCGCGACGAGGTCGTCGCCCGCACGGTCGACGAGGCCGACGCGGCGGTCGTCGACGGCTGGCTCGCCCACCTCGCCGACGCGCGCCGCGTCGCCGAGGTGCGGATCGCCGGGGAGCCGCGCTGGTGCGTGGTCGAGGACGTCGCCCGGCTGCGCGACGGCCTGGGGGTGCCGGTGCCCCCGGGCACGCCCTCGGCGTTCACCGACCCCGTCGAGGACCCGATCGGCGACCTGGTGTCCCGCTACGCCCGCAGCCACGGGCCCTTCACCGCCGACGAGGTCGCCGCGCGCCTCGGGCTCGGCACGGCCGTCGTCCGCCAGGCCCTCCAGCGGCTGGGCGCGTCGGGGCGGGTCGTCGACGGCGAGTTCCGACCCGCCGGCTCCGGCACCGAGTGGTGCGACGCCGAGGTGCTGCGGCGCCTGCGACGCCGCTCGCTCGCGCGGCTGCGCGAGGAGGTCGAGCCCGTCGACCCCGAGGCGCTGGCCCGCTTCACCACCGTCTGGCAGCACGTCGTCGTGCCGGGCACCCGCAGCCGCAAGCCGGGGCGGGCCGGGTTGCGCGGCGTCGACGGCGTGCTGAGCGCGGTCGAGCAGCTCGCGGGCACTCCCGTGCCGGCCTCGGCGCTCGAGCCACTGGTGCTGGCCGCGCGGGTCTCGGACTACTCCCCGGCGTACCTCGACGAGCTGACGGCCTCCGGCGAGGTGATCTGGTCCGGGCACGGCTCGCTCGCCGGCTCCGACGGCTGGGTGTCGCTCCACCCCACCGACATCGCCCACCTGACGCTGCCCGACCACGACGTCGCGGGTGCCCCCGAGGGCGGGGAGCTCGCCGAGCAGGTGCTGTCGGCGCTGGAGCCGGGTGGGGCGTGGTTCTTCCGCCAGCTCGCCGACGCGGTCGGCAGCACCGACGACAAGGCGCTCGCCGCGACGCTGTGGGACCTGGTCTGGTCGGGGCGGGTCAGCAACGACACCCTCGCGCCGCTGCGCGCGCTCGTCGGCGGTGGTCGCACCGCGCACCGCAGCCGGCGCGCACCCGCCCGGGCGCGCGCCCGTCGTCCCGGGCGGCCCGGCCGCGGCGGGCCCGGGGTGGTGCCCCGCTCCGGCCCGCCGGAGACCGTGGGCCGCTGGTCGCTGCTGCCCGAGCGCGACCCCGATCCCACGCGCCGTGCGCACGCCGCCGCCGAGAACCTCCTCGAGCGCCACGGCGTGGTCGTGCGCGGGGCCGTCGTCAACGAGCGGCTGCCCGGTGGCTTCGCGGGCGTCTACAAGGTGCTCTCGGCCTTCGAGGAGTCGGGCCGCTGCCGCCGCGGCTACTTCGTCGAGGGCCTCGGGGCGGCGCAGTTCGGCACCGCGGGCTCGATCGACCGTCTCCGCACCTTCTCCGAGCTGCCCGGCGACGCCGACCCGGTCGCCGTGGCGCTGGCCGCGACGGACCCGGCCAACCCCTACGGCGCCGCCCTGCCCTGGCCCGACCGCACGGGTGACGGCGACGAGGGCACCACGGGACACCGCCCGGGCCGCAAGGCCGGCGCGCTGGTCGTCCTCGTCGACGGTGCGCTCGCGCTGTACGTCGAGCGCGGCGGGCGCACCCTGCTCACCTGGACCGAGGAGCCGCGGGTCCTCACCCCGGCCGCCGCGGCCCTCGCGGACGCCGTGTCGGCCGGCTCGCTGGGCCGGCTGACCGTCGAGAGGGCCGACGGCGCACAGCTCCTGGGTGCCGGCTCCACCCCGCTGCGCGAGGCCCTCGACGCCGCCGGCTTCGTCTCCACACCACGGGGACTTCGCCTGCGGGGCTGACCGGTCCCGCACGGGTCGGGCAACGGGCGTCGCGCAGCACCCGAGCCACGACCCCCCACCGGAGGTCGAGGCGCGAGCGTTGCGCAGCAACCGAGCCACGAGTCCCCCGCACCACGGACAGTCACCGGGCCGCGACGCCCCCCACCGGAGGTCGAGGCGCGAGCGTTGCGCAGCAACCGAGCCACGAGAGCCCCGCACCACGGACAGTCACCGGGCCGCGACGCCCCTCATCACGGCCCGGGGCACCACGACCAGCGCCTCGGGGGTGGAGCAGCCGCGCCGAGCGACGCGGCGCGGCGACGCCGCCGCAGGGCCCCTCAGGCGGCGGAGGCCACCGGGCGGCCGGAGGGCTGCGGGATGATGATCGGGCGCGGGGCGGTCAGGCGGGCGGCGGCCTCCTCGAGGGCGACCGACTCGCTGACCTCGCGGAGCACGTCGGACAGGGCCACGTCGAGGGCGGCGCAGAGGGAGGCGAGCAGCTCGGAGGAAGCCTCCTTGCGGCCGCGCTCGACCTCGGAGATGTAGCCGAGGCTCACGCGGGCCGCCGCGGAGACCTGTCGCAGCGTCATGCCGCGCTCGGTGCGCAGCCGGCGCAGGACCTGGCCGAGCTCGTGCCGGAAGACCACCATGGTGGGCCTCCTTCCTGCGGGTCCGGGGCTGCGTCTGTCGCTCGTGGGTCCCAACGCTACTCCAGGCCCGGTTTCTTCCCGCGGACGCACGACCGGGAGCCGCCCTGGTGGGCGACTCCCGGTCGTGGTGCTGCTCAGGACCAGCGGTGCCGAGCGGTCAAGCTCAGCGGACGTCGACGGTCAGGGCGCCCTGACCGTCCGCGACGTCCTCGCTGCTGCTGCGGAAGGTGAACACCAGCCGCTTCGGGCCGGCCTGCGGGAACCGGCGGATCAGCTGCATCCGCCCGTCCTCGTCGACCTCGGCCGCACCGAGCCACGAGCCGTTGGCCCGTCGCACGATCACGCGACCCGTCACCGGGAGGTCCTCGCCGTCCCGCGCGGCGAGCACGCGGGCGTTGAGGCGGACCGGACGACCGGCGTCGGCCGGCTGCGGGTTGGCGAAGGTGCGCACCGTCGGGGTGACGGGCTCCGGGTCGGGGTCGACCGGGGGCTCGCCACCGTCGTCGGCGACGTCGATCGACACCGTCGTGCCGCTCGGCTCGGCGACCAGCTCGACGACCGAGCCCGCGGGCAGGTCGGCGGGCACGGCCACGGTGACCTGGGCGGTCCCCGACCCGGCGGGGGCCACCGTGCCGACCGTGCCGAGGTCGGTGGTCTGCTCGCCGGAGACGACCCGCGCGGTCACCGAGGTGTTGTCCGGCGCCCCCGCGGAGGTCAGGTCGAGACGGCTCAGCGTGAACGTCGACGTCTCGCCGGCGGTCAGCGTGTCGGGCTTGCCGACCTCGTCCACCTGCTGGCGGGCGAAGTCGGGCGCGATCGGCTCGCCGGCGTCACCGAGGGAGGTGTCGCGGAGGTAGCCGATCCACAGGTCACGGTCGACCAGGCCGGTGTCGCGGGCCTCGCCGTCGCGGAAGGCGGTGAAGTTGTCGCCGCCGGCCGCGAGGAACGAGAAGGTCGAGACGGTGTACGTCGCGGCCGGGTCCACGGCCTCGCCGTCGATGCGCACGGAGGTGATCCGCTCGCCCGCCGGCGCGGTGCGGTCGGTGGTGACCTGGACGTTGTCCGACAGCCCCAGGGCGAGGTACGCCCGGTCGGAGCCGGCGGGCTGGAACTGCTGCTCCATGACCGCGAGGAGGTCGGCGCCCGTGAGCTCCACCAGCGAGATGTTGTTGGTGAACGGCAGCACCGAGTTCGCCTCGGCGTACGTCACCACCCCGTCGGTGTTGCGCGGGTTGCTCGCGGTGCTGCCCGCGAACGTCAGGTCGGCGCGCAGGCCGCCCGGGTTGACGATGCCGAGGTCGGCCTCGCCGGCGGAGTCCGGCAGGCCGTCGCGCAGCGCGTTGCCGACCAGGTCGCCCAGGGTCGACTCGTCGCCGCGGTCCTCGCCGCCGGAGGAGGTGCGGGCGCGGGTGATGTCGGCGCTGATCTCGCCGACCGGCACGTTGCCCACGACCGCCGCGTCGGCGATCGCCTGGTCGACGATCCGCTGCACGGCGTCGACGCGGGGGTAGCGGTCACGGAGCTCGGCGGTCGAGGCCGTGATCCGGGTGCGGACGGCCGCGCCACGCGTGGTGACCTCGCCGGTGTCGCGGTCGAAGCTCAGCGTGATCCGACCGAGGGCCTCGCCGTACTGGCCGGCCTGGACGATCGCGCGGCCACCCTCGCCCTGACGCAGCGCGTAGAGCTGGTGGGTGTGACCGTTGAAGATGGCGTCCACGTCGTCCGACAGACCGGCCAGCTGCTGGAACTCGCTGTCCGCGTCGGTCGCCGCGATCGCCTCGTCGTACGTCGCGCCCGCCGGGAAGCCGCTGCCGCCCGCGTGGGCCAGCACGACGACCACGTCGGCCTCGCCGTTGCTCTCGTCACCGTCGGAGAGCTCACCGGCGACCCGCTCGGCGGCCTCGGCGGCGTTGCCGAAGTCCAGGCCCTCGATGCCGGCCGGGCTGACCAGCGACGGGGTCTCCTCGGTGACGACACCGATCGCGCCGACGGTCACGCCGTCGACCTCGTAGGTGGCGTACTCCGGCAGGACCGGGTCGGTCGTGCCCTCCTCGTAGACGTTGGCGCCGAGGTAGGGGAAGTCCGCGAGGCCGTCGCCGTCGGCGCCGATGACGCGGTCCCGCAGGTCCGCGAAGCCGGCGTCGAACTCGTGGTTGCCCACCGAGGACCCGCCGAGGCCGAGGGCGTTGAAGACCTCGAGCGTCGGCACGTCGTCGTTGATCGCGGAGTTGAACTCCGAGGCGCCGTACAGGTCGCCGTTGCCGAGGAACAGCGTGTTGTCGCGACCGCCGGCGGCGTTGGCGCGCATCTGCTCGATGGTGCCGGCGTACTGGGCGGTGCCGGTGGGCGTGCCGTCCGAGGCCGTCGAGTTATTGATACGGCCGTGGAAGTCGTTCGTGCTGACCAGGGTGATCGGCACGACGGGCTCGTCCTGCGCGGCGGTGACGCCCACGACCATCGGGTCGTGGTCGCTGGCCCGGAACACGGACTCGTCGTAGAACTGGGTCCGGTTGTAGTTGTAGCGGCTGTACTCGAAGGCGATGGACTCGCCGGAGTTGATCGACCAGTAGTCCGCGCCGGTCACGAGGCCGCGGGCGGCGGCGTTGACGAGCACGTGGTCGAGCGAGCCGGACAGGCCGGAGAAGGAGTAGGAGTACTCCCCCGCCGTGTCGGGGTTCACCTTGCGGTAGCCGGCGCCGTAGAGGACCTGCATCGGGTCCTCCTGGGTGTAGGAGTTGAAGTCACCGGTGAGGAAGGTGGCCTCGACGCCGCGCTCGGCGGCGAAGTCGTCCGCGAACTCGCTGAGGCCCTGGGCCTGCGCGACGCGGTCGGGGTTGGCGTTGCCCTGCCCGGTGCCGTCGTCGACGCCGGAGCCCTTGGACTTGAAGTGGTTGACGATGACGGTGAAGTCCGCGACGTCCGTGGCGTTGCCGGCCGGCCGGAAGACCTGGGCGATCGGCTGACGGGCGTTGTCGAAGCGGGGGTCGTCGCCGTTGGAGGCGGCCTCGCCGACGGTCTCGACCGCGGCGGGCTTGTAGATCATCGCGTTGGTGATGACGTCCTGGTCCGCGGTGGGCGGCAGGTCCGAGGCAGGCGGGCTGGGCACGAAGTCCCAGGTGCCGGCACCGGCGACCTCGTTGAGCGCGTCGACGAGCTCGCCGACCGCGAAGTCACGGTCCTTGCCGAAGCGGGCCGAGTTCTCGATCTCCTCGAGGGCGACGACCTCGGCGCCGGTGCCGATGATCCCCTTGACGATCTTGATCTCCTGGCGCTCCAGGTTGGTCGCGTTCCAGGCACCGCGCGGGCCCTCGGGGTCGCACGAGTTGACCGTGATCGGGTTGCTCTGGCGGTCGGTGAAGGGGGTGCAGCTGGCGCCCGCCTCGTCGATCCACTCGGTCCCGGTGGTCGGGAAGTAGTTCAGGACGTTGAACGTCGCGACCTGCAGGTCACCGCCCACGTTGCGGGGGGCGGCGTTCGCGGTGCGGGTGTTGGTGAACGTCGCCGGCGGGGTGTCGGCGGCGGTCAGCCGGGTGCGCGGCTGGAACTTCCAGGTGCTGTTGCGGAACTCCATGATCACCGGCTGGGTGAACGTGGGCCGCGAGCCGACCCGCACGGGGTTGCTCGGCGACAGGTACGGCAGCGCCTGGTTGCGGGCGGCGCCGTTCAGGTAGTTGACGCTGGCGCCGTCGTCGAGCGCCACGGCGCGGGCCGCGTTGCTCGCGTTGGCGGCGGCGATCGCGGTGGTGTCCTGCGCGTCGATGGTCTCGGTCGGCTGGATCAGCGGCGTGGTGCCCGAGGCCAGGCCGATCTCGGCGAACGAGTTGGCGTTGAACACGTTGGTGACGGTGAACGTCGCGCCGGGGCGCACGAGCATGCTCTCGAGCGTCTCCTTCGCGGCGGCGCTCGTCGGCCAGGTGGAGAAGGTCGTGGGCGTGACCGCGGGGAGCGCGGTGGCCAGCTCGGTGACCGAGCCGTCCTCGCCGGGCACCAGCTGGGTGAGGCCGGCGGCGGGGCCACCGCCCTCGACCGCGGTGGCGGTGACCTCGACGGAGTCGCCGATCTCCGGGTAGCTGGCGAAGCCCTCGCTGCCGCCCCACACGAAGATGCCGTCGGAGGCCGTGCGGGCGCCGAGGGCGCCGCCGGTGCCACCGGTCTGGATCACGAAGCCGTTGAAGCCACCGGTCGGGTACGTCGCCGTGACGACACCCTGCGTGGTGACCACGTCACCCGCGACCGGGGTGGTGTCGCCGGTGCCCTGGATCTGGGCGATCGTGAGGTCCTCGGGCTCGACCGGGGGCTGCTCGGGGGCCGCGGTGTCACCGACGGCGGCGGTCGGCGACGGGGCGGCGGGCGCGGCGAAGTCGGCGCTGTTGACGTCGCTGTCCTCGCCCGGGGCGGCGGGGGTGCCGCCCGTGACGCGCTGCGTCGAGGTCGTGTTGGACAGCGCCGTGCCCGTGCGGGCGGTCTCGAAGGAGGTCGCCGTGGCGCCGTAGCCGACCATGTCCACGACGTCGGCGTTGTCCTTCAGGTCGCCGGTCACGGTGATCGGGCTGAGGGTGTCGGCGAGCAGGACCTGGCCACCGGTGGCGCTCATCGCCAGGGCCTCGCCGTCCTGGTCGGGGCCGGCGATCGCGGCCCCGTTGGTCCCCGTCCCGCTGACCTTCACGAGGAAGTGGTCGCCGGCGGGCACCTGCTGCGCGGCGTCGAGCGGCAGCACGGACGGCGCCGGGCTCGCGCCCGTCGTGTAGGTCCCGAAGCGGTACTGCAGGCTCAGCCCGTCGAGCAGGATCGGCTCGTCGGTGGGGTTGTAGAGCTCGACGAAGTCGGCGTTGAGCGGGGCGCCGGCGTTGCCGCCACCGCCGTAGACCTCGTTGATGACGAGCCCGGTGCGACCGGGCTCGGCCGAGGCGGGGGCGGGTGTCAGCGCGAGCCCGGAGGCGGCGACGGCCAGCCCGGCGAGCGACGCGACGATGCGTCGTCCCGGGCGGGGGGCCCGGGGCGGAGGGGGTGCAGAGGACACGGATGACCTTTCGGCGGTGCGGTTGTGAGCACGACAGCGGGGAAGCCTCGCGCACAGTAACCTCACGGACCGACCACGGGGACGGACCCCAGGTGACGATCAGGTGACGATCGCCGGGCCGGCCGACATCGCCCGTCACCGGCCCGTCGGCGGCCGGTCAGGCCGTCCGGCGACCCGCCGTACGACGCTGGTCGCGGGCGCGCCAGACGTCGCGGTAGAACTCGTAGCCGCTCCACATCGTCATCGCGACGGCGGCGGCCAGGCCGACCTGGGCGACGTAGAAGACGATCTCTCCGGCGAGGTCGAGCGCGCCGTCGACCTGGCGCAGCGGCAGCACCAGCAGCCCCAGCGCCAGGGCCTGCAGGGTGGTCTTGATCTTGCCGCTCTGCGCGGCGGGCAGCACCACGGTGCGCAGCAGCGAGAGCCGGAGCAGGGTCACGCTCCACTCGCGCAGCAGCACCACGATCGTCACCCACCACCAGATGTCGCCCACCAGGGACAGGCCGATGAAGGCCATCCCGGTCAGCGCCTTGTCGGCGATCGGGTCGGCGATCTTGCCGAAGGTGGTCACCTGGCCGCGGGCCCGGGCGATGTCACCGTCGATCTTGTCGGTGGCCATCGCGGCCGCGAAGATCACCCACGCGACGGTGCGCCACAGGACCGACTCGCCGCCGTCGACGAGCAGGGCGACGGCGAAGAACGGCACCATGACGATGCGCAGCGTCGTCAGCGCGTTGGGCAGGTTCAGGTTGCTGACGGTCTGCTGCTCGCTCACCGCTGCCACCCCTCGGCGCTGACGCGGGCCACGAGGTCGGCCCCCTCGGCCGCGACGACCTGCGCGGTGACCAGGTCGCCCGCCGCGAGGCCCTCGGCGTCGAGCAGCGTGACGGTGCCGTCGACCTCGGGGCCCTGGTGGGCGGCGCGACCCTCGGCGCCGATCGCCTCGTCGGTGTCGGGGTCGACCGCGGCGGCGGTCTCGACGAGGACCTCCACCTCCTCGCCGACCCGCTCCTCCGCGCGCTGGGAGGTGAGCTCCTCGACCAGCGCGGTGACGTGGTCGACGCGGGCGGCGACCTCGTCGGCGTCGAGCTTGCCGTCGAGACCGGCGGCCTCGGTGCCGTCCTCGTCGGAGTAGCCGAAGACGCCGGTGACGTCGAGGCGGGCCGCGACGAGGAAGTCGCAGAGCACCTGGAGGTCGTCGTCGGTCTCGCCGGGGAAGCCGACGATCACGTTGGACCGCACGCCCGCGCGGGGGGCCGCGGCGCGGACCTGGTCGAGCAGCGCCAGGAACGAGGTGGCCTCGCCGAAGCGGCGCATCCGGCGCAGCACCGGGCCGGAGGCGTGCTGGAAGGACAGGTCGAAGTACGGGGCGACGCCGGGGGTGGCCGCGATGGCCTGGACCAGGCCGGGCCGGGTCTCGGCCGGCTGCAGGTAGGAGACCCGCACCCGCGCGACGCCGTCGACGGCGGCGAGCTCGGGCAGCAGCGTCTCGAAGAGCCGCAGGTCGCCCAGGTCCTTGCCGTACGACGTGGAGTTCTCGCTGACGAGGAACAGCTCGCGGGCCCCCTGGTCGGCCAGCCACCGCGCCTCGGTGAGCACGTCGGAGGGCCGGCGGGACACGAAGGAGCCGCGGAAGCTCGGGATCGCGCAGAAGCTGCAGCGGCGGTCGCAGCCGCTGGCCAGCTTGAGCGCGGCGGTCGGCGAGGAGTCGAGGCGGCGTCGCACGGTCCGCGGGCCGCTGGCAGGCGCGACGCCCTCCGGCAGGTCGGGGGCGTCCACGACCAGCACCGGCGCAGCGCCCGGGGCGGACGCGGCGCCGTGCCCGGGGACGCTCACCGTCGAGGCGTCGCGGTCGACCGGCGAGATCGGGAGCAGCCGCCGGCGGTCGGTCGGGGTGTGGGCGACGTGCTGCTCCCCGGCGAGGATCGACCGCAGTCGCCCCGCGATGTCGGGGTAGTCGTCGAAGCCCAGGACCGCGTCGGCCTCGGGCAGCGACGCGGCGAGGTCGGCGCCGTACCGCTCGGCGAGGCAGCCCACGGCGACGACGGCGCGGGTGACGCCGTCCTCCTTGAGGTCGGCGGCGGCGAGGAGCGCGTCCACGCTGTCCTTCTTGGCCGACTCGACGAAGCCGCAGGTGTTGACGACCACGGTGCCCGCGTGGGCCGGGTCGGTCACGAGCCGGAACCCGTCGGCCTCGAGGCGGCCCGCGAGCTCCTCGGAGTCGACCTCGTTGCGGGCGCACCCGAGGGTGAGCACGGCGACGTCGAGGGCGTGTGGGGAAGCAGTCATAGGTGCAGCCAGTATGGCGCGGGCCGGACGGGCCCGACGAATCGTGTCGACGCCCCTCCCGGCGGCCGCACCGTCGCCCGTCCCGGCAGGTCGACCGGCCCCGCTGGGTGCGGGCTCAGTTGGGCACGAAGCGGCTGCTGGCGGGCTGGCCGGCCTCGCCGAGGCGGCCGCGGTCGTCGCCGTCGATGCTCACCGCGGTGGCGCCACCGTCCGAGGACTCGACCTGCACGGGGGGCGAGGCGTCGACCTGGGTGCTCTCGCCGACCGCGAGGTCGCCGGAGAACAGGATCTCCCCCGCGGCGTCGGTGATCGTGACGGTCGCGCCGCCGTCGACGGCGGTGACCGTCATCGGCACGGGCGGGGCCACCGGCGCGGCGTCGGCGGGTCCGCTGGAGCCGTTGAGCTGCGGGACGGGCTGCAGCTCGACCGGGTCGTCCATCACCAGCCGGGCGACCGACCAGACGAGCACGACGAGCATCACGGCGGCGAGCAGCATGGTCCAGCTCGGTCCGCCGCGCGTGCCGCGGATGGAGCCGTGCGCGCCGGTGGCCAGCTCGGCGGCGAAGACGCGTCGCGGGTCGATCGGGGCGTCGGCGTAGCGCTCGTCGTACGTCGCGAGCAGCGGGCCCGCGTCGACGCCGAGGACGCGCGCCAGGGTGCGCAGGTGGCCGCGGGCGTAGAAGTCGCCGCCGCAGGGCGCGAAGTCGTCGACCTCGATCGACTCGATCACGTGGGGCCGGATGCGGGTGCGCTCGGCGAGCTGGTCGACGCTGAGGTTGAGCCGGGTCCGCGCCGCCGCCAGCTCGGGACCGACGACGGGGTCGGTGGCGGGCTCGGTCGAGAAGTCGTCGAGGACGATCGGGTCGACGGTGTCGCCGGGACGCGCGATGGGTCGCACGCGGGCACCCCAGACCTCGTCGTCGGCGACCAGGTCGACGCTGCCGGGGCGCCGCAGCTCGCGGGCCTCCGGCAGCACCTCCGCCGTCGGCGCGACGCGCTCGACCCGGCGCTGCACCTCGGCGCGGGAGACCGCCCGGCGCTCGCGCGCGGGCTCGGGGGTGTCGCTGACGGGCTCGGGGTCGGGGGCCGCGGCCGCCGCATCGGCGGGCGACCACCCGACGAGCTCCTCGGTCCGCTCGTGGTCGTCGTGGTCCTCGTGGTCGGTCGGCTCGTCGGCCTCGGCGCGCACGTGGTCGTCGCGGTCGTCGCGGTCGTCGCGGTCGTCGTCGGAGGTCCCGGCGTCCCGGCGTCCCACGCGGGCGGCGAGGGAGCCGATGAGGGTGGCCAGCGCGGGGCGCGGGTCGCCCGGGCGACGGCGCGCCTGCTCGTCCTCCGGGTCGGCGAGGTCGCCGGCGTCCGGGGTGTCCCGGGCGTCGAGCCGCTCGGCCCCGGCCTCCTCGGCGACGTCGACGCGGGGGCGGGTGGTGGTGGCCGTCGCCCTCGGGCGGGCGTCCTCGGGCGCGGCCGGCCCCTCGTCGGCCGCGTCCTCGGGAGCCCCGCTCGTCGGGGCGGGCTCGGGCTCGACGACCCGGGCGTCGTCGCCGGCGAGGGCGCGCAGCACCTCGGCGACCTCGTCGGGGCGGACCCCGGACAGCCGGGTGGACAGCGACAGCGGCACCGCGAAGGGCGCGCCGTGCAGGCGCCGGGCCAGGGCGGCGTGGCGACGACCGGTGCGGTCGAGGCCCTCCAGGAGCGGGGTGGTGGCCTCCGGGACGAGCACCAGCCGGCCGTCGCGGCCCAGGCCACGCCGGGGGTGGTGCTCGATGCGGTCGAGCCCACGCCAGGGCAGGCCCTCCCAGGTGCGTCCCAGCCGCACGCGGACGCCGTGGACGTCGGCGACCAGCAGCGGCGTGCGGGCGTCGACCAGGTTCCACAGCCAGGTGCCCGCGATCAGCGCGGTGACGGCCGTCAGCGCCCAGTCGAGGGGAGCGCCGGTGGCGGTCGCGCGGCCGAGGTAGGCGATCGCGACCGCGGCGGCCACGACGCCGACGACCCCGGCGAGGGCGGCATTGCGCCGCACCTCGAGGACGCGGGGCTCGGGCCGCTCGCCGGGGGTCCGGTCGCCGTCGGCGCCGCCGGGCACCGCGGTCATGGCGGGCCCGCGGCCCGTCGTGGTCTGCTCGTCGTGGATCCGCGCTGCCTCACCCATCACTGCTCCCCCTGCACCGTGGCGATGACGCCGTCGATCTCGTCGGGCTTCACGAGCACGTCTCGCGCCTTGGAGCCCTCGCTGGGGCCCACCACGCCGCGGCTCTCCATGATGTCCATCAGCCGTCCGGCCTTCGCGAACCCGACGCGCAGCTTGCGCTGCAGCATCGAGGTCGAGCCGAACTGCGTCGAGACCACCAGCTCGATGGCCTGGACGACGAGCTCCAGGTCGTCACCGATGTCGTCGTCGAGCTCCCGCTTGCTGGCCGCGGGCGCCGTGACGTCCTCGCGGTACGTCGGCGCGAGCTGCTCCTTGCAGTGGGCGACCACCTGGGCGATCTCCGCCTCGGTGACCCAGGACCCCTGCACTCGGACCGGCTTGGAGGCCCCCATCGGCAGGAACAGCCCGTCACCCTGGCCCACCAGCTTCTCCGCGCCCGGCTGGTCGAGGATGACCCGGCTGTCGGCGAGCGACGACGTCGCGAACGCGAGCCGCGACGGCACGTTGGCCTTGATCAGCCCGGTGACCACGTCGACCGAGGGCCGCTGCGTGGCCAGGATCAGGTGGATGCCGGCCGCACGGGCCAGCTGGGTGATCCGCACGACCGCGTCCTCGACGTCGCGCGGCGCGACCATCATCAGGTCGGCCAGCTCGTCGACCACCACGCACAGGTAGGGGTACGGCGCGAGCTCGCGCTCGCTGCCCGGAGGCAGCTCGACCTTGCCGGCGCGGACCGCCCGGTTGAAGTCGTCGACGTGACGGAAGCCGAAGTTGGCGAGGTCGTCGTAGCGCAGGTCCATCTCGCGCACCACCCACGCGAGGGCCTCGGCGGCCTTCTTGGGGTTGGTGATGATCGGCGTGATCAGGTGCGGGATGCCCTCGTAGGCGTTCAGCTCGACCCGCTTGGGGTCGATCATGATCATCCGCACCTCGTCGGGCGTCGAGCGCATCAGCAGCGAGGTGATCATCGAGTTGATGAAGCTCGACTTGCCGGAGCCCGTGGCGCCGGCGACGAGCAGGTGGGGCATCTTCGCGAGGTTGGCGACGACGAAGCCGCCCTCGACGTCCTTGCCGAGCCCGGCGACCATCGGGTGGTGGTCGCCCCGGGCGACCCCGGAGCGGAGCACGTCGCCGAGGGAGACGATCTCCTTGTCGAGGTTGGGGATCTCGATGCCGATCGCGGACTTGCCGGGGATCGGCGAGAGGATCCGCACGTCGGCCGAGGCCACGGCGTAGGCGATGTTCTTGCTCAGTGCCGTGACCTTCTCGACCTTGACCGCGGGGCCCAGCTCGACCTCGTAGCGGGTGACGGTCGGGCCGCGGGTGTAGCCGGTGACGGTGGCGTCGATGGTGAACTCGCGCATCACCTGCATCAGACGCTCGACGACCTCGTCGCTGGCCTTGGAGCGCGCCTTGTGGGGCGAGCCGGGCTTGAGGACCTCGCTGGTCGGCAGGGAGTAGGTGACGTCGCCGGACAGCGCGAGCTGCTCCACGCGCTGCGGGAGGTCGGCGTGGGGCGGCGGCTCGAGCACGACCTCCTCGTCGGGGTCCGGGGCCGGGCGGGACGGACGGCGGCTCCCGGGCGTCGCGACCGCGGCGCCGACGGCGGGCGCGGGCGTCTCGGCCTCGACGTCCCACGGCGCGGGGCCGGGCGCGTCGGCCGGCGCCGCGGCGGCCGAGCCGTCGGGCGCGGGCACGGCGTCGAGCTCCTGGGCCACGTCGAGCGCGTCGCGCTCACGGGTGCGGCGCGAGCGGCGGGTGACCTCGCGCTCCTCGAGGACCGGGGAGTCGTAGGCCGGGTCGCCCTCCCACGGGTCGAGCTCGTCGACGTCGTGGCCGCCGTCGTGGCCCCGGGCGGCACCACCGCGGGGGGCCTCGGCGCCGGGCGTCATGCCCATCAGCCGCTCGTAGCCCTCGCGCAGGCGGGTGGGCACGCGGTGGACCGGGGTGGCGGTGATGACCAGCACCCCGAAGAAGGCGAGCAGGGCGAGCACCGGCACCACGACGTACGGCGTGCGGAGCAGGTCGAGCAGCAGGCTGGCGACGACGAAGCCGACCGCGCCGCCCCCGTCGCGCAGCGGGGTGGCGTCGCCGAGGACCGGCTGCGGGTCGCCGGCGGCGACGTGCACGATGCCGAGGACGCCGAAGGACAGGGCGGCCCAGCCGATGACCTGGCGCCCGACCGGGCCGTTGCGCTCCGGGTCGCGCATGGTGCGCCAGCCGACGGCGAGCAGCATCAGCGGGACGAGCCAGCCGACGGTGCCGACGGTGCCGGTGACGGCGGTGCGCACGAGCTCCATCACCCCGCCGGGCAGCTGGAACCAGACCGCCGTGGCGACGACCAGCGCGAGGGCGACCAAGGCCAGGCCGGCGCCGTCGCGCTTGTGCTCCGGCTCGAGCTCGGCCGCGCCGCGACCGACCCGCCGTACGGCGCCCGCGACCACGCCGGCGACACCCGTCCAGACGGCGACGAGGGCCTTCAGCAGCAGCCCGAAGAGGCGGGCGACGGGACCGGGGCCGTTGCGGACGGCGCGCGGCGCCGGACGCTTCGCGGTGCTGGAGGAGCGGGTGGACGGGGTGGTGGACTTCCGGCCGGTGGAGCTCCGTGGTCGGGAGGTCGAACCCCCCTTCGGCCGCGCCGTCGACCGGGTGGTCGTCGTCGTGGACGGACGGGTGCTCGTGCTCCGCGACCCCGGCGGGGAAGACGTACGGGTCGCCATGGTCAGCGAGCCTAGGGCTTCGTCACTCCAGTCACACGCTTCACACTGGTGCGTGTCGCGGACCCGACGGTGACCAGATCGTTACCCGGCGGGTGATGGACCTCACCCGGGTGCCTCCTTAAGGTGCGAGAGGCCGTGGGTCACGTCCACCGATCCCGGGGACGGCCGCGGCGCCACTCCATCTCGGGAGGAACATCGATGCGCCCACCCCTGCGCAGATCCCTCGGTCAGGGCCTGGCCCTGGCCGTCCTCGGTGCCGGTCTCGCCGGCACCCCCCTGCTCGTCGGCAGCGCCGCCGCCGCGCCCGGCGACGGGCCGGACGCGCGTCCCGACGCCGCCTCGCCCTCCTCGCAGGCCCAGCGCGAGGCACGCGACCTGCTCGAGCGGATGCGCGGCACCGCGCAGGGCTCCGTGAGGGTCAGCACGGAGCGGGCCACCGGGCTCGCCTCCATGGTCCGCGCCGGCACCGACGGCGACCTGCTGCCGGGCACCCCGGCCGCCTCGCCGAGCGCGGCCGTGGCCAAGGCCGGCGACTACCTGGCCGACTACGCCGGGGCCTTCGGCGCCGCGGGCGACGAGCTCGTGCGCACCGACGTCACCACCGACCGGCTCGGCACCGTCGTCACCTACGCCCAGGAGCACGAGGGCATCCCGGTGTTCGGCGCGCTCGTGCGTGCGCACCTCGACACCGACGGCGACCTGACCTCGGTCAACGGCCAGGCCGTGCCCGTCGAGGGCCTGTCCACCGAGACCCGCCTGACCGCCGAGGAGGCCGCGGCCCGCGCCGTCGAGCTCGTCCGCTCCGACCCGCCGGAGGCGCACTCGACCGACGGCACCGAGGCCGAGCCCGAGGCGCCCGAGGGCCTGCGCGCCGCCGAGACCGTCCTCAACGTCTACCGCGAGGGCCTGGTCAAGGGCGAGGCCGGCGCGACCGACCTGGTCTACGTCACCGAGGTCACCAACGCCGCCGACGTGCGCGACATGGTGTTCTTCTCCGCGACCACGGGCAAGCTCGTCAACCGCTACTCGATGGTCCACGACGCGCTCGAGCGTCGCCTCTACGAGTCCTCCCCCGACACCGAGCCGGTGTGGGAGGAGGGCGACTCCCTCGACGGGCTGAACGCCGACCAGCGCAGCATCGTCGAGGCCAGCGGCGAGTCCTACTGGTTCTTCGCCAACGCCTTCGGTCGCGACTCCTACGACGGCGCCGGCGCCGCGATGGAGACGGTCAACAACGACCCGCGCATCTCGTGCCCCAACGCCAACTGGAACGGCGTCACCACCAACTACTGCAACGGCGTCACCTCCGACGACGTCGTCGCCCACGAGTGGGGCCACGCCTACACCGAGTACACCCACGGCCTGATCTACCAGTGGCAGCCGGGCGCGCTGAACGAGGCGTACTCCGACATCTGGGGCGAGACGGTCGACCTGATCAACAACCGCCAGGACGAGGGCGAGAAGAACGGCCCCCGCGCCGACGGTCTCTGCTCGACCTCCTCGCCGTCCGTGCCGCAGCTGAGCATCACCGCCCCGGCGGCGATCGCGAAGGACTGCGCCACCGGCGGGGCGTCGTTCGGCCAGCAGGTCACCGCCGAGGGGATCAGCGGCCAGGTCGTCGCGCCCACCGACGCGATCGACACCGGCGGCACCGCCACCGACGGCTGCTCGGCCTACGAGCAGGACGTGACCGATCGGATCGTCCTCGTCGACCGCGGCCTGTGCCCCTTCACCCAGAAGGCCGCCGTCGCGACCGAGGCCGGCGCCGCCGCCCTCGTGATCGGCAACAACGACGACGCGCCCATCTCGATGTCGGGTGACGAGCCCGACTACGTCACCACCGTGTCCGTCGGCCTCACCGACCGCCAGACGATGCGCTCGGCGATCAGCCGTGGCGACACCGTCGAGGTCACCATCAAGGACGCCGCAGGTGCGCGCTCGGACTCCGACCGCTGGCTCGTCGGCGAGCAGTCGACCGCCTTCGGCGGCGCGATCCGCGACATGTGGAGCCCCACCTGCTACGGCGACCCCGGCAAGGTCTCCGACGTCGAGTACAAGTGCTCGACCGACGACGCCGGGGGCGTGCACTCCAACTCCGGCGTGCCGAACCACGGCTACGCCCTGCTGGTCGACGGCGGCACCTCCAACGGGGTCACCGTCGAGGGCATCGGGATGGACAAGGCCGCGGCGATCTACTTCCGCGCCATGGACGCCTACCAGACGCCCAGCTCGAAGTTCCCGGACCACGTGGACGCCCTCGAGGCCTCCTGCGCGGACCTGACCGGCAAGCGGATCTACGAGCTCAGCGTCGCCACCGACGACCGACGCGCCCTGGGCGAGGAGGGCAAGGTCACCGCCGCGGACTGCGCGCAGATCGCCCCCATGGCCGAGGCCACGGAGATGCGCGAGGAGCCGGTGCAGTGCGACTTCCAGCCGCTGCTCGGCAAGGACGCCCCCGCCCTGTGCGGTGCGGGGTCCACCACCGACGAGGTCTTCAGCGAGGACTTCGAGTCGGGCCTGGGCGACTGGACGCTCGACGGTGAGAACGTCTACGGCGGTCCCGAGCGCGACTGGGTCGCCGACACCAGCGCCCCGCAGGGTGCCAACGGCGTCGCGGCGTACGGCGCGGCGGGCGACCTCGGGCAGTGCGACGGGACGACGAACGACTTCTCGTCGGTCAACACGATGACCTCCCCGGCGTTCACGCTGGGCGAGGCGGGCGACGTGGCGCCGCGGATGAGCTTCCGTCACTTCGTCGCCACCGAGCTCGGCTTCGACGGCGGCAACGTGCAGGTGGCCGTCAACGGCGGCGACTTCGCGCCGGTGCCGGCGGAGGCGTTCGTCTACAACGAGCCCTCCGTCATCGCCACGGCCGACGAGGGCAACACCAACCCGCTCGCCGGGCAGCCGGGCTTCACCGGCACCGACGGCGGCGAGGTCACCGGCAGCTGGGGCACCTCCGTGGTGGACCTGGCCGCGGCCGGGATCGCCGCGGGCGACGAGGTCCAGCTGCGCTTCGCGATCGGCCGCGACGGCTGCGGCGGCGTCGACGGCTGGTACGTCGACGACGTCACCGTCGCGCTGTGCGAGGTCGGCGCCGCGGTCACCGCGACCGCGACGCCGCAGTCCGTGCAGTTCGGCGAGGGCGCGCAGGTCGACGTGAGCGTCGAGGGCAACGCGGGCGCCCCCACCGGCCAGGTCTCCCTCGTCGACGGCGACCGCACGCTGGGCACCGAGCCCGTCGCCGAGGACGGCACGGCGAGCTTCGCCCTGCCGAAGCGCCTCGCGGTCGGCACCTACGACCTCGACGTCGTCTACTCCGGCGACGAGGCCTACGACGAGGCCACCGGCACCGTGACCCTCACGGTCACCAAGGCCGACACGGCCACCACGGTGACCCCGCCGGCCACGACCCCGGCCACCCGCCGGCTCGCGATGTCGGTCGACGTCACCTCGGAGTTCCTCGCGCCCTCGGGCCGGGTGACGCTGCGGTGGAACGGCACCAAGGTCGGTCAGGGCTTCGTCCGGAACGGCGAGGCCACCGTCCGTCTGGACCGGCGCCTGCCGGTCGGGCGCCAGGAGATCGTCGCGGCGTACGCCGGCAACGACGGCTTCCGCTTCAGCCGCGGGACGACCACGGTGCGCGTGACGCGCTGATCCCGTCCCACCGGTGACACGGCCGGCGAGGAGCCCCACCCGGGCTCCTCGCCGGCCGTTCGTCGTCGAGCCGGCACCAGCTCCCGCCCCCACACCGCCGAGCCGGCGCCAGCTCCCGCCCCGACACCGCCGAGTCGGCGCCAGCTCCCCCTCCGCCCGCCCGTACGACGGGAGCTCGCGCCGGGTCGGCGCGCTCGGGGGACGGCGCTGGGTGCACGGGTGTCGGCTACCGGGGGGTACGGCCCCGCGGCCCGGCGGCTCGCGGAGCGCGGCGTACGTTCGAGCGAGCACCCGCCACGCCCCGGGGGCCGACACCCCGGCCCGCGCCGTACGACGTCAGGACCCACCCGTGTCCCAGAACTCGACCCACCACTACACCCGGGCCAGCGTGCTCGCCGTCGAGCGCGTCGAGGCGCCCGTCGTGGTCACCTCCGACGAGATCGACGCCCGGCTCGCCGACGTCTACCGGCGCACCCGGATGCGGGGCGGGCTCCTCGAGGGCCTGGTTGGCATCAAGGAGCGCCGCTGGTGGGCCGAGGGCGACGACGACGGGTTCGTCGCCGGGGCCGCGGCCGCCGGCGTCGCCGCGCTGGAGGCCAGCGGCGTCGACCCCGCCCGCATCGGGCTGATGGTCAACACCTCGCTGAGCCGCCACTGGCTCGAGCCGGCCACGGCCGTGGTCATCCACGACCGGATCGGCCTGCCGCGCTCGTGCCAGAACTTCGACACCACCAACGCCTGCCTGGGCTTCATGAACGGCATCGAGATCGCCTCGTCGATGATCGAGTCCGGCCTGATCGACTACGCGCTCGTCGTCGACGCGGAGGACTCGCGCCCGGTCTCGGAGTCGACGATGACCCGGCTGGCCGACGACGTGGCGACCTCTCGGGACGTGATGGCCGAGTTCGCGGCGCTCACGCTCGGCTCCGGCGCCGTCGCGATGGTGCTCGGCCCCGCCGAGGACCACCCCGAGGGCCACCGGGTCGTCGCCGCGGTCAGCCGCGCCGGCACCGAGCACCACGAGCTGTGCGTCGGCGACAACGAGTCGATGGTCACCGACCTGAAGGGCCTGCTCGAGGCGGGCCTGGACCTGTCCTCCGCGCTGTGGGACGAGGCGGCCGCGGCCCACGGGTGGGACGGCGGGATGGACCGCTACGTCATCCACCAGGTCTCGCAGGTCCACACCGACGCCCTGTGCGACCGGCTCGGGATCGACAAGGAACGGGTGCCGCGGACGTTCCCGACCTACGGCAACATCGGGCCCGCCTCGGTGCCGTTCACGCTCGCCGGCGAGCGTGACTCGCTGTCCGCGGGCGACCGCGTCCTGCTCATGGGCATCGGCTCGGGCCTGAACGCCTGCTGCCTCGAGCTGGCGTGGTGAGCGGCGTGCGCACCCCGCTGCGGACCCTCGGCACCGGCCCGGTCCCCCACGCCCTGCCCGGGCTCGACCCCGCCTGGTCGCGCACGGTGGTCGTCACCGACGGCCGCGGCAAGGAGCGCACCTGGCACGTCCTCGACAACGGCGCCGAGCCGGTCCACGGCACCGTCCTGTGCGTGCACGGCAACCCCACGTGGTCGTACCTGTGGCGTCACGTGCTCGCGGGGGCGCCCGACGGCTGGCGCGTCGTCGCGCCCGACCAGCTGGGCATGGGCTTCTCCGAGCGGGCCGGCGCCGACGAGGCGCCGTGGACCCTCGCCGAGCGGGTCGACGACCTGGGCCGGCTCACCGACGCCCTCGGCGTCGACGGCCCCGTCGTCACCCTCGGCCACGACTGGGGCGGTGCGATCTCGCTCGGCTGGGCCGTCGCCCACCGCGACCGGGTCCGGGGCGTCGTCGTCGGCAACACCGCCGTCGCCCAGCCGCCCGGCGACTTCGGTCCGCCGCTGATCCGCCTCGCGCACCTGCCGGGCGTCCGTCCGTTCGGCTGCGTCGCCACCCCGACGTTCGTGCGCGCGACCTCGGCGCTGTCCTCGCCCGCGCTGCCGAAGGACGTCCGCGACGCGCTGGCCCTGCCCTACGACACGCCCGCGCGCCGCCGCGCCGTCGGCGACTTCGTGGCCGACATCCCGTTCTCGCCCGGCCACCCGTCGTACCCGACGGTGGCGGCGATCGCCGAGGGGGTCCGGACCCTCGACGTGCCGGCGCTGCTCCTCTGGGGGCCCCGCGACCCGGTCTTCGGGGAGCGCTACCTGCGCGACCTGCGCGAGCGGCTGCCGCAGGCGCAGGTCCACCGCTTCGAGGGCGCCTCCCACCTCGTCACCGAGGACGCCCCCGAGCACGTCGACGCGGTCGCGACCTTTCTGCGCGACCTCGACACCCCCACGGCCGAGGTCGCGCGGCCCGGCACCCCGACGGCCACCGCCGGCGACGACGCCGACGCCGAGCGGCTGTGGTCGGCGCTCGAGCGCCGCGCCGACGACCCCTCCCCCGTCGTCGCCGCGGGCGGCGTCACGACCTCCTGGGCCGACCTGGCCCGTCGCGTCGCCGACCTCGCGGCCGGCCTCCACGCCGCCGGCGTCCGCCCGGGAGACCGGGTCGGGCTGCTGGTCGAGCCGTCGGTGGACCTCACCGCCGTCGTGTACGCCGCGTGGCGCGCCGGCGCGGTCATCGTCGTGGCCGACAAGGGCCTGGGCTTCACCGGCATGCGGCGCGCCCTGCGCGGGGCCACCCTGGACCACGTCGTCGGCCGCCGCCAGGGCCTGCTCGCCGCCCGGGCCATGGGCCTGCCCGGCTCGCGGATCTCGGTCGAGCCCGTCGACGGCGCGGCCCGCCGGCTCGTCGGCGCCGACCACGACCTGCCCGGCCTCGAGCGGCGCGGCGCGGAGGCCCGCGCCCGCGACGGCGCCGCGCTGCCGCCGGCGGCGGACCTCGACGCCGACTGCGTCGTCATGTTCACCTCCGGCGCGACCGGCCCCGCCAAGGGCGTCGCCTACACCCACCGGCAGGCGCGCGCCGAGGTCGACCTGGTGCGCGCCACCTACGGCCTCACGCCCGAGGACTCCTACGTCGCGGCCTTCGCGCCGTTCTCCCTGCTCGGGCCCGCGCTCGGGCTGGGCTCGTCGGTGCCCGCGATCGACGTGACCGCCCCGCACACCCTGACCGCGCCGCTGCTCGCCGAGGCCGTGGCGGCCGTGGACGCGACCGTGGTCTTCGCCTCCCCCGCCGCGCTGCGCCGGGTCGTGGCGACCCGCGAGGAGCTCACCGACGACCACCGCGCCGCCCTCGCCGGGGTGCGGCTGCTGATGTCGGCCGGCGCGCCCGTGCCGGTCGCGGTGCTGCAGGCGGTCGCCGGGGTCGTGCCCCGCGCGGCGCTGCACACGCCGTACGGGATGACCGAGGCGCTGCCCGCCACCGACGTGTCGCTGGAGGAGATCCTCGCCGCCGGCCCGGGCGAGGGCGTCTGCGTCGGTCGGCCGCTGGAGGGCGTGCGGATCGGGGTCGTCCCGTTCGGCGCCGAGGAGGCGCTCGCCGGCACCGACCCCGACGAGACCGCCGGGTCGACCGGTGAGATCTGCGTGCGCTCGGCGCACGTCAAGGACCGCTACGACGACCTGTGGCTGACCCAGCACCGCTCCGCGCGGCACCCCGGCTGGCACCGCACCGGCGACGTCGGACACCTCGACGACGCCGGTCGGCTGTGGGTCGAGGGCCGCCTGGCCCACGTCGTGCGCACCGCCGACGGGGTCGTCACCCCGGTCGGGGTGGAGCAGCGCGTCGAGGGCCTGGGGCTCGTCGACGCCGCCGCGGCGGTCGGGGTCGGTCCCGCCGGCACCCAGCAGCTCGTGGTCGTGGTGGTGCCGCGGGGCGCGAGCTCGCGCCGCACCGGACCGCGCGGGCCCCTCGGCCTGCGACGCGCCGACGGGGACCTGACGGCCGCCGTCCGGGACGCGGCCGGGGTGCCGGTGGCCGCGGTGCTGCGCGCCGACCGGCTGCCGCTGGACATCCGGCACGCCTCGAAGGTCGACCGGGCCGAGGTCGCCCGCCAGGCCGACCGCCTGCTCGCCGGCTCCCGGTGAGGGGCGGCGCGTGAGGGTCCTGGTCACCGGCGCCTCGGGGCTGCTGGGCGCGACCGTCGCACGGACGCTGGCCGCCCGCGGCGACGAGGTCACCGTGATGCAGCGCCGGGCCTCGGGCCTGGGGCTGCGCGAGGTCCGCGGCGACGTCGCCGACCCGGCCGCGGCGCTGCGGGCCGCGGAGGGCCAGGACGCCGTGGTGCACCTGGCCGCGAAGGTCGACGTCGTGGGACCGGCGGCGGACTTCGAGCGCGCCAACGTCCTCGGCACCCGCAGCGTCGTCGAGGCCTGCCGGGCGCTCGGCGTGCCCCGGCTGGTGCAGGTGTCGTCGCCGTCGGTGGCCCACGCCGGGCACGCCCTGGTCGGCGTCGGCGCGGGGCCGGCCGACCCCGGCCGGGCCCGCGGGCACTACGCCCGCACCAAGGCGGCCTCCGAGCTCCTCGCGCTCGCCGCGGACTGCACGGACCTGGCCGTCCTGGCCGTGCGGCCCCACCTGGTGTGGGGGCCCGGCGACACCCAGCTCGTCGGGCGGCTCGTCGCCCGCGCCCGCGCCGGTCGGCTGCCCGTCATCGGGTCGGGCTCGGCGCTGATCGACACCACCTACGTCGACGACGCCGCCGACGCGATCGTCGCCGCCGCGGACGCCTGCGCGCCCGACGGCGCGCACGGCGAGGCGCTCGTCGTCAGCGGCGGCGAGCCGCGGACCGTCGCCGAGATCCTCGAGCGGGTCTGCGCCGCCGCCGGGGCCCCGCCGCCGCGCCTGCGCCTGCCCGTGCCCCTCGCCCGCGCCGCGGGGACGGCGGTCGACGCGCTCTGGGCGGCCACCCGTCGTACGGACACGCCGCCGTTGACCCGCTTCCTCGTCGAGCAGCTCACCACCGCGCACTGGTTCGACCAGCGCCGCACCCGCGAGCTGCTGCGCTGGTCGCCCGCCGTCGGCCTCGACGAGGGCTTCGCCCGCCTCACCGCCTGGTACGCCGCCCCGTAGCCGGCTCGGCGCTCGCGTGCACCCCGGCAGCACCGAGTCGGCAGGTGCGTGCGCGGCGGCCGCCCGAACGACGGGAGCCCGCGCCGGTTCGACCCCCCACGGCGGGACCGAGGGCCGGGTGGCCGGCCCGGCGCCGAGGGGCGCCGGGCCGGGTCGGCTCAGCTCTCGATGACGACCGGGATGATCATGGGGCGGCGCTGCAGGGCCTTGTTGACCCAGCGACCGACGACGCGGCGCACGATCTGCTGCAGCTGGTAGGAGTCGCGGACGCCCTCGGCCACGGCCGCGTCGATCGCGTCGATGATCGGCTGGCGGATGTCGTTGAAGCGGGCGTCGTCCTCGGCCAGGCCGCGGGCCTGGATCGTCGGGCCGGAGGCGACCTTGCCGGTGACGGAGTCGACGACGACGATCACCGAGACGAAGCCCTCCTCGCCGAGCACCCGGCGGTCCTTGAGCAGCGACTCCGTGAGGTCGCCGACCGACGAGCCGTCGACGAAGACGTAGCCGCAGTCCACCTTGCCGACGATCTTCGCGACGCCGTCGACGAGGTCGACGACGACCCCGTCCTCGGCGACGACCACGTTCTCCACGCCCGTGCGGCGGGCCAGGTCGGCGTTGGCGCGCATGTGCCGGATCTCGCCGTGGATGGGCATGACGTTCTTCGGCTTGACGATGTTGTAGCAGTACAGCAGCTCGCCGGCGCTGGCGTGGCCGGAGACGTGGACGAGGGCGTTGCCCTTGTGGACGACGTCGGCGCCCCAGCGGGACAGGCCGTTGATGACGCGGTAGACCGCGTTCTCGTTGCCGGGGATCAGCGAGCTCGCGAGGACGACGGTGTCGCCCTCCTCGATGTGCACGAAGTGGTGGTTGCGCTGCGCGATCCGCGACAGCGCCGAGAGCGGCTCGCCCTGGGAGCCGGTGGAGATGAGCACCTGCTTCTCCGGCGGCAGCTTGGCGAGCTCCTTGGCGTCGACCATGACGCCGGGCGGCACCGTGAGGTAGCCCAGGTCCTGCGCGATGCCCATGTTGCGCACCATCGACCGGCCGACGTAGGCGACCTTGCGGCCGTGGGCGACCGCGGTGTCGAGGATCTGCTGCACGCGGTGGATGTGGGAGGCGAAGCAGGCCACGATGATCCGCTGCTTGCTGCGCGAGAAGACACGGTCCAGGACCGGGGTGATCTCCTGCTCGGAGGTGGTGAAGCCCGGCACCTCCGCGTTGGTGGAGTCGGTCATGAACAGGTCGACGCCGTCGTCGCCGAGGCGGGCGAAGGTGTTCAGGTCGGTGATCCGGCGGTCCAGCGGCAGCTGGTCCATCTTGAAGTCGCCCGTGTGGAGGACGGTGCCGGCGGGGGTGTGGATCGCGACCGCGAGCGCGTCGGGGATCGAGTGGTTCACGGCCACGAACTCGAGCTCGAAGGGCCCGAAGGTGATGGCGTCGCCCTCCCGCACCACGTGGTGGACGGTCTCCTTGAGCCGGTGCTCGCGCAACTTGGGCCGCACCAGCGACAGCGTCAGGTGGGAGCCGACCAGCGGGATGTCGCCCCGCTCGCGCAGCAGGTACGGCGTGGCGCCGATGTGGTCCTCGTGGCCGTGGGTCAGCACGAGCGCCTCGACGGCGTCCAGGCGGTCCCGGATGGGCTCGAAGTCCGGGAGGATCAGGTCGACGCCGGGGTGGTGGTCCTCGGGGAACAGCACGCCGCAGTCGACGAGCAGGATCCGGCCGCCGTACTCGAACGCGGTCATGTTGCGCCCGACGTCGCCGAGGCCGCCGAGCGGGATGACGCGCAGGGCGCCGGTGGCGAGCGGTCCGGGGGCGGACAGCTCGGGGTGGGTGTGGGTCATCGGGTCCTTCCGAGTAGCCCGGGCGCGGCTCCCTCGGTGGCGGGAGGCGCGGCGCCGGGAGGGGCGTCAGTCGAGGAGGCCGGCCGCGACCAGGCCCGCGCGGAGCGCGGCGACCTCGTCGTCGTCCAGCTCGACCAGGGGGCCGCGGACGCGGCGGTTGTCGAGCACGCCGAGCAGCTGCAGCCCGGCCTTGGCGGTGGTGGCGCCGTAGTTGGCGGCGCCCATGACGGCGTCGACGGCCGGCATCGTCGCGGTGTAGGCCGCCAGCGCGGCCGCGGTGTCGCCGGCCAGCCACGCGTCGACCATGGTCCGCAGGCGGGGGCCGGCGACGTGGCCGACGACGCTGACCATCCCGACGGCGCCGTGGGCGAGCCAGCCGAGGTTGGCCTCGTCGTCGCCGGAATAGACGGCGTAGCCCATCTGCGTGAGCCGGACGCCGCGGGCGAGGTCGCCGACCGCGTCCTTGACGGCGACGACGGGCTCGAGCTCGATCGCGGCCTCGTAGGTCTCGAGCGCGATCTGGGTGGCGGTGCGGCCCGGCACGTCGTACAGCATCACCGGGACGTCGGTGGCGCCGACGACGGCGCGGAAGTGCTGCAGCACGCCGGCCTGGCCGGGCTTGGAGTAGTACGGCGCGACGAGCAGCAGCCCGTCGGCGCCGAGCTTGGCGGCCTGCTCGGCGAGCTCGACGCTGTGGGCCGTCGAGTTCGTGCCGACACCCGCGACGACGACCGCGTCGGCGCCGACGGCCTCGCGCACGGCGGCGAGGATGTCGCCGTCCTCGCTCACGCTGGTGGTCGGCGACTCCCCCGTCGTGCCGGAGACGACCACGCCGTCGTGACCGGTGGCGACGAGGTGCGCCGCGATGGCGGCGGTGCCGTCGAGGTCGACCGAGCCGTCCGGGGCGAACGCCGTGGCCATCGCGGTGAGCACGCGGCCGAACGGGACGTCCTGGCTTCTCCCGGAGGCACTCATGGGCCCCAGGCTATCGCCGCTCGTCACAGGTGCGGCATCACCTCGGCGGCGACGAGCCGCAGGTGGTCGAGGTCGGCCGGGTCGAGCACCTGGAGGTAGACCCGGTCGCAGCCGGCCTCGGCGAAGCGGGCCAGCCGCTCGAGGGCCTCGGCGGGGGTGCCGGCGACGCCGTTCTCGCGCAGCTCGGCGGGCTCGCGGCCGATGGCGGCGGCGCGGCGCCCGACCTCGGCGTCGTCCGCGCCGACGCACAGCACCTGGGCGGCCGACCACGACATCGTGGCCGGGTCGCGCCCGGCGTCCTCGCAGGCGGCGCGCACCCGCGCGAACTGCTCCGCGGTCGCCCCGACATCGCCGAACGGGAGGTTGAACTCGGTCGCGTACGCCGCGGCCAGGGCGGGCGTCCGCTTCTTGCCGCGCCCGCCGACGATCACCGGCAGCGGCTGCTGGACGGGCTTCGGCAGCGCCGGGGAGTCGACGACCTCGTGGGCCCGACCGGCGTAGGAGAACGTCTCCCCGACGGGCGTGGCCCACATCCCGGTCAGGATCGCGAGCTGGTCGGTCAGCCGGTCGAAGCGCTCGCCGGTGGCGGGGAACGGGATGCCGTAGGCACGGTGCTCGGCCTCGAACCAGCCGGCGCCCAGCCCGAGCTCGACCCGGCCGCCGCTCATCTGGTCGACCCCGGCGACGGTGACCGCGAGCGGGCCGGGGTGGCGGAAGGTCGCGCTGGTCACGAGGGTGCCGAGCCGGATCGTCGTGGTGTCCCGGGCGAGGCCGGCGAGGGTGGTCCAGGCGTCGGTGGGTCCGGGCAGGCCGCTGCCGTCGCCCATCGCGAGGTAGTGGTCGGAGCGGAAGAACGCGCCGTACCCCTCGGTCTCGGCGGTGCGGGCGACCGCGAGCAGGTCGTCGTACGTCGCGCCCTGCTGGGGCTCGGTGAAGATGCGCAGCTCCATGGCGCTCATGCTCGCACCCTGCGGACCAGGGTGAAGCCGTCGCGCTCCTCGCGTGACGCCTCCCGCCACGCGTCCTCGTCGTAGGCCGGGTAGCGGACGTCGCCGTCCGGGCTGAGCGGGACCTCGCTGATCAGCTGCTCGTCGGCGAGGTGGGGCTGCGCGAGGACTGCGGCGTAGACCCCGGCCCCGCCCGCGACGTAGAGGTCGGTGCCGGGCTCCACGAGCGCGAGGGCCTCGTCGAGCGTGTGGGCGACCCGCACCGAGGCCGCGTGCTCCCCGGCGCTCCAGGCGGGGTCGCGGGTCAGCACGACGGTCGTCCGGCGCGGCAGCGGCCGCCCGATGGACTCGTAGGTGGCCCGGCCCATCAGCAGGGTGTGGCCGGTGGTGGTGGCCTTGAAGTGGGCGAAGTCGGCGGGCAGGTGCCACGGGATGCCGCCGTCGGCGCCGATGACGCCGTTGCGGGCGACGGCGGCGACCAGGACGACGCGGGCGCCGGTGGGGGTGGTCACGGGATCGGCGGGGCGCTCAGACGGCGATCGGGGCCTTGATGCCCGGGTGGGGGTCGTAGCCCTCGACGGCGATGTCCTCGAGCTCGAAGGCGTCGAGCTCGGTGACGCCGGCGGCGAGCTTCAGCGTCGGCAGCGGCCGGGGCTCCCGGCCCAGCTGAAGGCGGGCCTGGTCGAGGTGGTTGGCGTAGAGGTGCGCGTCGCCCATCGTGTGCACGAAGTCGCCCACCTCGAGCCCGGTGACCTGGGCGACCATGTGGGTCAGCAGCGCGTACGACGCGATGTTGAACGGGACGCCGAGGAAGACGTCGGCGCTGCGCTGGTACAGCTGGCAGCTCAGCCGGCCCTCGGCGACGTAGAACTGGAACATCGTGTGGCAGGGGGCGAGCGCCATCGCCCCGAGGTCGGCGACGTTCCACGCCGAGACGACGTGGCGGCGCGAGTCGGGGTCGTCGCGGATCTGCTGCACCACCGCGGCGAGCTGGTCGACGTGGCGCCCGTCGGGGGTCGGCCAGGAGCGCCACTGCGCGCCGTAGACGGGACCGAGGTCGCCGTTCTCGTCGGCCCACTCGTCCCAGATCGAGATGCCGCGCTCCTGCAGCCAGCGCACGTTGGTGTCGCCGCGCAGGAACCACAGCAGCTCCCCGAACACCGACCGGGTGTGCACCTTCTTCGTCGTGACCAGCGGGAACCCGGCGCTCAGGTCGAAGCGCATCTGGTGGCCGAACACGCTGCGCGTGCCGACCCCGGTGCGGTCGGACTTCTCCACGCCCTCGTCGAGCACGCGCTGCAGCAGGTCGAGGTAGGTCCGCACGGGTCCAGGCTAGTGCCCGCCCGGCCCGGGTCCGCGCCGTCTCAGGCGTGCAGCGACATGGGTCCGTAGACCCGTCGCTCGAGCTCGAACAGCACGACCGCGTCGACGCCCTGCCCGGCGAGCTCGCGCCAGGTCTCCCCCACCCACGACTCGGCGTCGCCCTGGGAGGGGAAGCGCTGGCCGGTGTGCTCCTCGTCGACGGCGACCTCGCCACCCTGCGCGTCCTCCAGCCGCCACCACCACGGGCGCTCCGCCGGGGTGGGCGGGCGGAAGGTCGACGGCTGGTCGGGGAGGTTCATGGCCGCAAGGCTAGACGCGGGCGCCGACGCCCGCGGGCGGGTCGGATCAGGACCGCACGGAGGTGTCGACGAACGGCGGCCGCACCAGCGTGAACGCGTGCGCCCGGCCGCGCACGTCGACGCTGACCTCGGTGCCGTCGGGCAGCGCGGGGTCGGTGGCGAGGTAGGCCAGGCCGATCCCGGTGCGCAGCGTCGGGGAGAAGGTGCCCGAGGTCAGGGTGCCGATGGCGACGCCGTCGTGCGAGACCGTCATGCCCGGGCGCGGGATCCCGCGGCCGACGGCCCGCAGGCCGCGCAGGGTGCGGGACGGGCCCGCCTCGCGCTCGGCGCGCAGGGCCTCGGCACCCCAGAACGTCGGCTTGTCCCAGCCCACGGCCCACCGCATCCGCGCCTGCACCGGGGTGGTGTCGGTGGAGAGGTCCTGGCCGTGGAGGGGATAGCCCATCTCGGTGCGCAGCGTGTCGCGGGCGCCGAGACCGGCCGGGGTGAGGCCGTGGGGCCCACCGGCCTCCACGAGGGCGTCCCACAGGTCGCCGGCGGCGACGGCGGGGGTGATCAGCTCGTAGCCGCGCTCGCCGGTGTAGCCGGTGCGGCAGACCACGACGGGGGCGCCGAGCGCGGCGAAGCCCTCGGCCTCGCGGAAGCTCATGTAGTCGTGCCCGGTGGGCAGCCCGACGTCGCGCAGAACCGCCTCCGCGGCCGGGCCCTGGACGGCGAGCACGGCGTGGTCGGCGTGCTCGTCGGAGACGCGGACGTCCGCGGGCGCGGCCTCGGCGAGGCGTCGTACGACCTCGGCGGCGTTGGCGGCGTTGGGGACGAGCAGCAGCTTGTCCTCGTCGAAGAAGTAGACGATGAGGTCGTCGACGACCCCGCCGGAGTCGTCGCAGCACAGGGTGTACTGCGCCTGGCCGTGCTGGATGCGGCCCAGGTCGTTGCTCAGCGTGGCGTCGACGAGGTCGGCCGCGCCGGCGCCGGTGACCAGCACCGTGCCGAGGTGGGAGACGTCGAAGAGGCCGACCTTCTCGCGCACCGCGGTGTGCTCGGCGACCACGCCGGTGGCGTACTCCAGCGGCATCGACCACCCCCCGAACTCGCCGAGCCTGGCCCCCAGCGCGAGGTGCCGCTCGTGGAGCGGGGAGAGCTGCAGGCCGTCGGTCGGGTCGGGGGTGGACATGGCCGGACGGTATCGAAGATCGGCCCCGCCCCGGCGGGTGACTAGGCTCGTCCGGATGAGCAGCTACGCCCTCCGCAAGGCCAACCCCGCCAAGACCCGCGCCGACGCCGTCGTCGTCGGTGTGCTCCGCACGGCGTCGGGTCCGCTCCTGCACCCCGCCGGCGAGGAGGTGGCGGAGGCCTGGGGCCGCCGCTGGCAGCCGCTGCTCGCCACCCTCGGCGTGACCGGGGAGCCCGGCGAGGTGCACCACGTGCCCACCGCCGGCACGATCACGTCCCCGCTGCTGGTGCTCGTCGGCCTCGGCGACGCCGTGCCCGCGCCCGGGGCCCGGCGCCGCGCCGGCCGCGCCGCGTCCACCACCGTCGGCGCCCACGGCGAGGGTCAGCTCGAGCGCCTCGACCCAGCGCGCGAA
>NZ_BAAAMY010000008.1:0-1819 GCF_039529515.1 Nocardioides lentus | reverse complement strand
GCTCGCCGCCGGCGCGGGGGGCGGATCCGGCGCCGCGGCACGTGAGCGGCGGCCACGGCGTGGGCCGGTGTCGCCGGGACCGGGGGTCGCGGCGGGCGCGCGGACCGGGACGGGCGCCGGAGCGGGCGCGGGTGGTGCGGGGCTCGGCGGGGCGGGGGTGGCGGTGCCGGCGGGCACGAGCCGCATCGCGGTGAGGTTGACGATCTGACGGGGGGCCTCGTCCGGCTCCTCGTCCGTGGGCTCCGGGCGGGGCCGGACGTCGACGACCACGGACCCGGCGAGCCGGTCGTGCCAGCCACGGCGCTGGCGCCCGGTGTCCATCAGCGCGGTCCAGGCGAGCGTGGCCACGCCGAGCCCGACGGTGGGCAGGGTGGCGACCCCGAGCACGACGGTGCGCAGCAGCGCCGCGGCGAAGCCGACGGGCGCGCCCGAGTCGTGGTCCACGACCCGCAGGCCGAAGGCGAGCCGGCCCGGGGAGAGCCCGGTCGCGCCGAGGAGCCCGGCGCTCAGCAGGGTCAGCAGGGCCACGGCGCCGAGGAGGATCCCGACCCCGGTCCAGACGTCCCCGTCGGACCAGGCCGAGGACCAGGCCAGCCAGGCCGCCCCCGCCAGGAGCACCCACGCCACCACGCGGTCGAGCGCGAAGGCCCAGAACCGTCGTTCGAGGTCGGCGGGCGGGAAGTCGGCGGAGGCGGGTGCCTGGCCGGCCTCGGTGTCGCGGGGTCCCACGGTGTGACTCATCGGTGCCCGGACGGACCGGGACGCCTCACGGGTTGGCGACCTGGATGGTCAGCCCGTCCCCCAGGTCGATGACGGCCCCGGGGATGAGCTGCACGGCGATGCCGGGCTGCAGGTCCTCCGGCGCCAGGCCCGGCTGCACCAGCACCGTGCCGTTGGTCGAGCCCATGTCGGTGACGACCGCGGAGCCGTGGTCGGCGCCGGAGCCGGGCCGGACCTCGAGGTGGGTGGAGCTGATCTCCTGGTTGGGGCTGGGGACCGTCACGAGCCGCGGCTGGTCGGTGGCCGTGAAGCGGCGGGCCTCGGGCGCGCGACCGACGAGGATCGCCCGGTCGACGTCGACCGTCTCCCCGTGGGACATCAGGAGCCGGGCCACCGGCCGGGCGGTCACGCTCGGCGCGGGCGGCTGGCCGGGGATCCCGGGCTGGGAGCGCGCGTAGACCGAGGGGTCGTAGTCGCCGGCGTTGGTGTGCCCGTCGTGGTCGGCGCCGTCGTGGTCGGCGCCGCCGTGGTCGGGTCCCTCGGGGCCGGCGGGACCCGAGCCGTCCTCCGGCGCCGGGGCGTCCGCGGGCGGCGCGTCGACGACGGGGGCCCCGGGGACGTCCTGGCCCCAGGCCGGCGTGGGGGCGTCGGGCGGGCCGTCGGGAGCGGCGGGGTCCGGGTCCGGCCCGTCGGGGGGTCCGGGCGCGAAGGGGTTCGCCGGCGCCGGCGCGGGCGACCACCTCGGGCGCTCGGGCGGCGGGCCGCTGCCGAACGCGGGGGCCGCGGGCGGACCCCCGGGCGCGGGCACCCCGCCGACCGGCTCGTGGGGGGTCGGCTCGTGGGGCGCCGGGTCGGGCGTCTCCTGGACCGCCCCGCGCTCGCCGTGGGCGGGGTCGGACAGCGCGTCGTAGCCGGCGTCGGTCCCCGGCTCCGGCACCTCGACCGGCTGCTCCTCCGGCTCCGCGTCGCGGTCACCGTCGCCGCCCGCCATCAGCTGGTCGAGCGACATCATCTCGGTCGGCTCACCGGTGTCGGTCGGCGCGCCGCCGTCGACGGGCTCCGGCTCCGGCGCGGACTCGACGACCGGCTCGGGGGCGGG
>NZ_BAAAMY010000007.1:221621-346414 GCF_039529515.1 Nocardioides lentus | reverse complement strand
CGAGCGCCGCCCCGCCCGCCCCCGCGGCCCCGGCACCGTCGACCCCTCCGGCCGCTGCGGCAGCGCCGGCCCCTCCGGCCCCGGGCCGGGAGCGGGCCCCGCGGCCCCAGCTGCAGGGCCCGCTGCGCCCCGACCAGGACCCGCCCGGACGACACCGGGACGCCCCGGTGGCCGGTGCTGCCGGTGCGGGGTCGCCTCCCGCTGCCGCTCCCACCGCCCGTCGGGCGCCCCGTCCCGCTCCGGCCGCCCCCCGCCCCGCCGACCGGCCCGCACCCGCGGGGACCGCGCGCTGGCGCCTCACCTTCGACACCGGCGAGACCCTCGTGGTCGAGGGGCTGGCGCTCGTCGGGCGTCGCCCGGAGCCGCGCGCCGGCGAGCGCGTGCGCCACCTGCTCGCCCTGCCGTCGTCCGACATGTCGCTGTCCAAGACCCACGCGCAGCTCCACCTCGCCGACGGCGTCCTGGTCGTCATGGACCGGGGCTCGACCAACGGGTCGGTCCTCAACCGCCGCGGGGTCGCCCGCGACCTCGCCCCGGGGCGACCGGCGACGCTCGTGGACGGCGACCGTGTCCGCTTCGGCGACCGCGAGATGCAGGTGGCGAAGGAGGCATGACGCCGGAGCCGCCGGAGCCGCCGGAGCCGCCGGAGCCGCCGGTGCCGCTCGGTCTCGTCTGGTACGTCGGGTACGGCTCGAACCTGTCGGCCGCCCGCTTCGCCACCTACCTCGACGGCGGTCGACCCGTGGGCGGGAGCCTCGACCACGTGGGCGCGCGCGACCGCCGGCGACCCCGCCGCGACGTCGCGGTCGACCTGCCGGGGTCGGTCTACTTCGCCGGGGACTCCGCGCAGTGGGGCGGCGGGGGCGTCGCGTTCTACGACCACGACGTGCCCGGCCCGGCCGCCGGGCGCGCCTACCTGCTCACCCTCGGCCAGCTGGTCGACGTCGCCCGGCAGGAGATGCACCACCCGCGCCTCGCCGACGACCCCCTCGAGGTCGTGCTCGCGGCGCCGCTGGAGCACGGGCGCCACGAGGTCGGGCCCGGACGCTACGAGACCCTCCTGGAGGTCGGGCGCCTCGAGGGCCTTCCCCTGCTGACGTTCACGACCGCCGGCGGCAGCCGCGCGGTGCCGCACACCGTCCCCTCGGCGGCGTACGTCGAGACCCTGGTCGTCGGCCTGCGCGAGTCCCGCGGGTGGGACCGGGCCAGGTCGCTGGCCTACCTGCGCGCTGCCGCGCCGCCCGCGACCGGGGGTCCGCTCAGCGGCTGACGACGACCGGGATCCGGACCCGGCTGCCGTCGGCGCCGCGCCAGGTCACCGTGCCGCTGTCCACGGCTGCGCGTCCGGCGCCCCCGCCGACGTAGGCGGCCGAGACGCGCACGGTGAACGACGCCGTCTCGCCCGGCGCCAGGCGCAGCGCCGCCGGTCGGACGCTGACCGCGTGGCGGCGGAAGCCCTCGGCCGCGGAGGAGAAGTACAGGGCGGTGCCCGTCACGTTGCGCACCCGCCGCGTCACCTGCGCCGGGCCGCCGCGCAGCAGCACGGACGCCGTGTTGGTCGCGACGGGCGGCCGGGCGCCGTCGAGGTAGCGACGCAGCTCGGCCGCGGGCAGCGGGTAGACCAGCCCGGGTGAGGTCGCGCGGCCCGCGCGGACGCGGCCGGCGCCCTCCCGCAGGGCGCCCGGGGAGCCGTCGAGGGGCAGTGCGGTCGTCGTGAGCGCCGAGCGCACCTCGTCCGCGGTCCACCCCGGTCGGGCGGCGCGCACCCGGGCGGCGGCGCCGGCGAGGACGGCCGTGGCCGCCGACGTGCCGGTGAAGCTGCGCCACCCCGGGCCCTCCGGGCCGGGCGGGACCGCGCCGAGCACCCCGGTGCCCGGTCCGAGCAGGGTGGGGGCGACCACGCCCGCGGCGGGGTCACCGGTGGCGGAGAAGCCCGCCGGGCGCGGGGCGACCCCGTCCGTCCGGTCGGGCTCGAGGCGGGCGCGCGGCCGCGGCCGCTCGCGCAGCACCGCCCGCAGTCGGTCGGCCTCCGCGGCGGCGAGGTGCAGCACGGGCACCCGGTGCAGGTCGAGCGAGAGCGCCGCGCCGCGCCGGTTGGCCAGGACCATCGCCACGCCGCCCGCCCGGTCGACCTCGGCGGACTTCTCCAGGCGGGAGACCCGGCCACGGTCGCAGACCACGACCGCACCGGCCGCGCGGGCGGCGTCGAGGCTCCCGGGTCGGCACAGCCGCGCGTCGGTACGACGGGCGCCCGGGGCGGCGACCCGGCTCCCGGCGACCACGGGGACGTCGTCGAGGGTGCGGCGCACGGCCATCGCCCCGGAGAGGGTCGGACCGCCGGGCAGGACCAGCCGCCCCCGCCGCACCGGGGTGGTGTGGGCGCCGACCGTCAGCGCCCACGGCGCGGCGTGCGCGGCCCAGGACGACGCGGCGTCGTTGCCGGCCGCCGTGACGACCACGACGTCGGCCTCGGCGGCGCCGAGCAGCGCCCGGTCGAGGGTGTCGAGCCGGGACGGCCCGCCCACGGCCACGCTCAGCACGTCGACCCCGTCGGCGGTGGCGAGGTCGACGGCGCTCACGAGGTCGGAGGTCGCACAGCCGTCGTGGGCCGGGTCGGGCGCCGTCCAGCAGGCCTTGTAGGCCGCGACCCGGGCCTGCGGCGCCACGCCGGCGTAGGTGCCGAGGTCGCCGCGGTCGCCGACCGTGACGTCGGCGTTGCCCGCCGCGATGGAGGCGACGCCGGTGCCGTGGCCGGCGTCGTCGCGGGCCGACAGCGTGGCGGAGGACGCGAGCCGGTCGCGGCCGAAGCCGGCCACGAACCACCGGGCCCCGACGAGCTTGTCCCCGCAGGTGTCGGTGCCCCACCCGGCGCCCGCCGCGCAGGGACCGGTGAAGTCCGCGGCGCGTCCGCCCGGGCCCACGCCCCCGTCGGCGAGCACCCGGGCGTCGGGGTCGACGCCCGAGTCGACGACGCCGACGACGACCCCCGCGCCGCCACGACGCGCCGTCGAGGGCGACCCCGGGGCGGGCGGGCGGTCGTCGGCCGCGAGGGGGCGCACCGCGTCGTCCTCCACCGAGACCACCGAGGGCCGCGCGCCCAGGCGGGCCGCCTGGTCGGCATCGAGCCGCACCGCGTAGCCGTTGAGCGCCGTGCTCCACCGGTAGACGGGCTCCGGTGCGCCGAGGCCGCGCAGGGTGCGGTCCTGGGCGGCCCGCAGGCGGGCCGCCGCACCGGCCCGCCGCTCGGGCGCCGTGCCGGCCAGGCCGGGACCCGCGAGGGTCACGAGGCGCAGAGGCGCGGCGTCGGCGTCGGTGCCCCGGAGGTCGACGGCGGGCGCGGCGGGCGCGGCGGGCGCGGCGGGCGCGGCGGAGGTGACGGGGGCGACGGAGGTGAGGACCGCGGCCCCGGTCACCAGGACCAGCAGGGCCGCGCCCCGGGCGCGCCCGGAGCGCCGTCGCCCGGCGGTCTGGCTCCTGGTCACGTCCGTCTCCCGCGTCCCCTTCGTCACGTCCGTGACAGAGGCACGATGGTGCCAGGGACTCCGATCCGGGGCAACGAGGTCCGATCACCCGCGGAGGGGATCGAGGTGGAGCGCGACCCCGCCGCCTTCTAGGCTGGGCGCGTGCGGCGTCGTGCTCGCACGACGTCGTGGAACGGGGCCCGGGCGAGGGCCGAGAAGGGGGAGACGTGCCGAACGGGCGGGTCAAGTGGTTCGACGCCGACAAGGGCTTCGGGTTCCTCGCGCGCGAGGACGGGCCGGACGTCTACGTCCACGTCGACGCCCTCCCCGCGGGGACGACCACCCTGAAGGCCGGCACCCGCGTGGAGTTCGGGGTCGCGCAGGGCCGGCGGGGCGACCAGGCCCTGCGGGTCACGCTGCTCGACGAGCCGACCTCGGTCGCGCGGAACCGGTCCCGGGCGCAGCGCAAGAAGCCCGAGGAGATGGTGGGCATCGTCGAGGACCTGATCCGACTGCTCGACTCCACCGGCGAGGCCTACCGGGCCGGCCGGCACCCGGACCCCCGCACCGCCCGGCCGACGGCGAAGCTCCTGCGGGCGCTCGCCGACGAGCTCGAGCTCGGCTGACGGGTGGCCGGTCCGCCGCTCCCGCCGCCCGACGCCGACGAGGACCACCACGACGCCCCGGGCCGACGGGGCGGCCGTGGTCGCAGCGGGGCCCGTGCCACCGCCCGCACCGCCCGGTCGGCGGCGCAGCGGACCGGTCGCGTCGGCCGGTACGCCGTGCGTCAGGCGCGACGTGCCTCCCACGCCGGCGGCGCCGGGGCCTCGGGGCTGTCGCGGCTGATCGAGATGCACGCCTTCAACACCGCCGGCGACGCCGCGGTGGCGATCGGCCTCGCCGGCACCCTGTTCTTCCAGGTGCCGACCGGCGAGGCCCGGGGCCAGGTCGCCCTCTTCCTGGGCCTGACGATGCTGCCGTTCGCGATCGTGGCGCCCCTGATCGGGCCCTTCCTCGACCGGTTCAGCCACGGCCGGCGCTGGGCCATCGGCACCACGATGGCGCTGCGGGGCTTCCTGTGCTGGGTGCTGGCGGAGGCCGTCACCCGCGACTCGGCCCTGCTCTTCCCCGCGGCGCTCGGGGTGCTCGTCGCGTCCAAGGCCTACGGGGTGACGCGGGCGGCGGCCGTCCCGCGCCTGCGCCCGCCCCACCTGACGCTGGTGAAGTCCAACGGCCGGGTCTCCCTGGCGGGCGTGACCGGCGCGGCCGTGTCCGCCCCGCTGGCGGCCGGCGCGGCGTTCGTCGGGGCCGAGTGGGCGCTGCGCTACGCGTTCGTGCTGTTCGTCGTCGCCACCGTCCTGGCGATCCTGCTGCCCGCGAAGGTCGACGACGCCACGGGGGAGGGGCGGCTGTCGATGACGGGCGCCGAGGGTGGAGAGGCCGGCCCCGATCCGGTGGGCACCGACCCGACCCGCGCCGGTGCCGGTGCCGGTGCCGGTGCCTACGGACCGTGGTCCGACGACCCGGACGGCCGTCCCGGCCGCCGGCCCCGGGGGCCCAACATCCGGATCCCGCCCGCCGTCGCGTTCGCGCTGAAGGCCAACGCCGGGCCCCGCTTCCTCGTGGGCTTCCTGACCATGTTCATGGCGTTCCTGCTGCGCGAGCAGCCCGTCGCGGACCTCGCGCCGGAGGTCCTGCTGGCGCTCGTGGTCGGGGCGGCGGGGGCCGGCAACGCCGCCGGCATCGCCCTGGCCTCGGTGCTGCGCGACGTGAACCCGCGGGTCACCGTGGTCGCGGTGCTGCTCGCCGACGCCGCGATGGTCGTGCTGGCCGCCGCGCTGTACGCCCTGCCGACCCTGGTGCTCCTCGGGCTGACCGCCGGCGTGGCCCAGTCGCTCGGCAAGCTGTCGCTGGACTCCACGATCCAGCGCGACGTGCCGGGCCGGGTGCAGTCCAGCGCGTTCGCGCGCTCCGACACCACGCTGCAGCTGGCGTGGGTGACCGGCGGCTTCGTGGGGATCGCGCTGCCGCTGATGCCGCGCCTCGGCCTCGGCACCGCGGGCGCCGTGCTGCTCGCCTGGAGCGTCTACGTGCTCGCGACGCGACGGCCCGCCGCCGCGCCCCGTCGCGGGGCCCGCGACCCGATGAGGCATGCTTGAGTGCTGTGATCACCGCCCCCGCCCGACCGCGCCGCGCCCGCGCCGACGCCACCCTGGTGGCCGCCGAGGACGTCGCGACGTCCGCCCTGGCCGCGCAGACGGACGCCGGTGACGTCGGCGAGCACCTCGGCCACGTCGTCGAGGGCGAGCGGGTGCTCACCCACCGCTTCGCCTGCCACCGCCCGGGCTACGACGGCTGGGTGTGGGAGGTCACGCTCGCGCGGGCCCCGCGGCAGCGCGCCGCGACGGTCGACGAGGTCGTGCTCGTGCCCGGCGACGAGGCCATCACCGCCCCCGCCTGGGTGCCCTACCGCGAGCGGATCCAGCCCGGCGACCTCTCGCCCGGCGACCTGCTGCCGGTCGAGGACGACGACCCGCGCCTGGTGCCGTGCTTCTCCTACGGCGACGACCCGCTCGACGCCGACGACAAGGCCCAGGTCCGCGAGGTCGCCTCCGACCTCGGGCTGGGCCGGGTGCGCACCCTGTCCCGCGAGGGCCGCGACGCCGCCGCCGAGCGCTGGTACGACTCCGACGCCGGGCCCGAGGCGCCGCTCGCCCGCTCGGCGCCGGCCCCCTGCGGCAGCTGCGGCTTCCTGCTGCGTCTCGCCGGGCCGCTGTCCGGCACCTTCGGCGTCTGTGCCAACGGCGACGCCAACGACGACGGCCGCGTCGTCGCCATCGACCACGGGTGCGGCGCGCACTCCGAGGCCCGTCTGGGCAAGCGGGCCCAGCCGGTGCCGCTGCCCGACCACGTCTGGGACACCGTCACCGTCGACGGGCTCGACCGCGCCTGACCCGGCGGGCGCCACGCCCCGGCGTCGGGCTCAGCGCCGTCCGCGGGCGCGCCGGCGGCGGCGGCAGTACTCCAGCCCCAGCAGGCCCAGGCCGAACCCCGCCAGGCAGGTCCACAGCCACCACAGCCGGCCGGCCTCCTCGAGGTTGCCGTAGAACGGCAGCAGCGCGACGAAGGCGACGAGCCAGAGCCCCACGCCGATCTCCACGGTGCGCACGCCGTCGACGTCGAGCGGCTCGACGTCGGCCACGACGTACGTGCGGTTGCCGATCTCGTGCTGCCTCGGCTGCTCGTCGCGGATCTCCACCCCACCAGCGTAGGACCCCGCGCGGGTCGCTCGCCGACGGTCCCGGCCGGGAATGCTTAGCATGACTAATGAGTTAGGCTCATCATCATGCCCACCGTCGCGAAGGTCGCCCGCACCGACGCCGGACTCGCCTCCGAGCTCCGGCTCTCCGTGATGCGCCTGCGCCGCCGGCTCGCCGCGGAGCGACACCCCGACAACGAGCTCGCCTCGGGGTCGATGGCCGTCCTCGGCTGGCTGTACCGCACCGGCGGCGAGCTGACCGTCACCGAGCTGGCGGACGCCGAGCGGGTCAAGCCGCCCTCGATGTCGCGCACCGTGCGCGGCCTGGTCGAGGGCGGCTACGTCGCGCGGCGGGCGAGCGACGACGACGGGCGCCAGGTGCGGGTCTCGCTGACCGACCGCGGTCGCGACACGCTGCTGGCCGACCGGCGTCGCCGCGACGCGTGGCTCGCGCTCCGGCTCAAGGAGCTGAGCCCCGAGGAGCGCGCGGTGCTGCGTCGTGCCGCCCCGATCCTCGAGCGGCTGGCGACCGCGTGAGCCCGACGTTCCGCGCCCTGGCCAACCCCAACTACCGCCGCTACGCCGCCGGCGGCGCCGTGTCCAACGTCGGCACCTGGATGCAGCGGGTCGCGCAGGACTGGCTGGTGCTCCAGCTCGCCACGAACGGCGCCCTCGCCCTGGGCATCACCACCGGGCTCCAGTTCCTGCCGATCCTGCTGCTGTCCCCGCTCGCGGGCCTCGTCGCCGACCGGGTCTCCAAGCGGCGCCTGCTGCAGGTCACCCAGCTGATGATGGCGGGACCCGCGCTCGTGCTGGGCGTCCTCGCGGTCACGGGGGTCGCTGAGGTCTGGCACGTCTACGTCCTGGCGCTCGCGTTCGGCGTCGGCACGGCGTTCGACGCCCCTGCGCGGCAGTCGTTCGTCCCCGAGCTGGTGGACCACGACGACCTCGGCAACGCCGTGGGCCTCAACTCCGCCTCGTTCAACGCGGCCCGCGTCGTGGGCCCGGCCGTCGCCGGCCTGCTGATCGCGGCGTTCGGCGGCGGGGCGGTCGGCACCGGCTGGGTGATCCTGATCAACGCGGTCAGCTACGCCGGCCCGATCTGGGCCCTGCGCGGCATCGACGTCAGCCGGCTCGACACCCCGACCCCCGCGCCGCGCGGTCGTGGCGGGATCCGCGAGGGGGTCCGCTACGTCCGCGGGCGCCCGGACCTGCTCCTCGTCCTCGCGATCGTGTTCTTCGCCGGCACCTTCGGGCTGAACTTCCAGATGACCTCCGCGCTGATGGCCACGGAGGTGTTCGACAAGGGCCCCACCGAGTACGGGCTGCTCGGCACGTTCATGGCCGTCGGGTCCCTGACCGGCGCGCTGCTCGCCGCGCGGCGCACGACGGTCCGGCTGCGCCTGGTCGTCGCGGCGGCGCTGCTGTTCGGCGTGGTCGAGGTCGTCGCCGGGCTGCTGCCGACCTACCTGGTCTTCGCGGTCTGGATGCCGCTGCTGGGCGTGACCGCCCTGACGATGATCACCGCCGCCAACACCACCATGCAGCTGACCACGGCCCCTGAGCTGCGTGGCCGCGTGATGGCGCTCTACCTCATGATCTTCATGGGTGGCACCCCCCTGGGGGCGCCGCTTGTCGGGTGGGTGGGGGAGACGTTCGGCGCCCGCTGGACCCTGGTCGGCGGAGGGGCCGCGACGGTGCTCGGCGTGCTCGCCGCGACGGCGCTGTTCGCCTGGTCACGGGGCGTTTTGACCCTGCGCAGACGACCGCGTAACCTCGATAATCGTGTCTGGCAGCACCAGGCGTCATCCCGCGTGCCCGACGACCGTCGGTCGCCCGTGACGACACGCCCGACCTCGGGGTGAAGACCCCGGGTGGCGCTGGCACCACCTCGGTCCACCGCCCGGCGGCCACGTCCGCCGGGGCCACCACGGCCCGACAGCGACATCACCGTGCCCGGCAGAGCGCCGGGCACTGAGAGCGAACAAGAGAGGGAACCACCCGGTGCCCACCATCCAGCAGTTGGTCCGCAAGGGCCGCCAGGACAAGGTGTCGAAGAACAAGACACCCGCCCTGCAGGGCTCGCCCCAGCGGCGCGGCGTCTGCACGCGCGTCTACACCACCACCCCGAAGAAGCCGAACTCCGCCCTGCGCAAGGTCGCCCGCGTGCGCCTGTCCAGCGGCGTCGAGGTCACGGCGTACATCCCGGGTGTGGGCCACAACCTCCAGGAGCACTCGATCGTGCTCGTCCGCGGCGGCCGGGTGAAGGACCTCCCCGGTGTCCGCTACAAGATCATCCGCGGCTCCCTGGACACCCAGGGCGTCAAGAACCGCAAGCAGGCTCGCAGCCGCTACGGAGCGAAGAAGGAGAAGGGCTGATGCCGCGCAAGGGTCCCGCCGCCAAGCGCCCCGTCGACGTCGACCCGGTCTACGGGTCGCCGGTCGTCTCGCAGCTCGTGAGCAAGGTGCTCCAGGACGGCAAGAAGCAGGTCGCCCAGCGCATCGTCTACCGCGCGATGGAGGGCGCCCGCGAGAAGACGGGCACCGACCCCGTCGTCACGCTGAAGCGCGCGCTCGACAACGTTCGCCCCTCCATCGAGGTGAAGTCCCGACGCGTCGGTGGCGCCACCTACCAGGTGCCGATCGAGGTCAAGCCGGGCCGCAGCAACACGCTCGCGCTCCGCTGGCTCGTCGGCTACGCCCAGGCTCGTCGCGAGAAGACGATGACCGAGCGTCTGATGAACGAGATCCTCGACGCCTCCAACGGCCTCGGTGCCGCGGTGAAGAAGCGCGAGGACACGCACAAGATGGCCGAGGCCAACCGCGCCTTCGCCCACTACCGCTGGTGAGTCCGTCCGGCCCCGGACCGGGGCCGGACACCCACCTCCACCTCCGACACTGAGGGGTCATCACTCACGTGGCCGTCGACATCACGACCGACCTGAAGGTCGTCCGCAACATCGGCATCATGGCGCACATCGACGCCGGCAAGACCACCACCACCGAGCGGATCCTGTTCTACACCGGCATCTCCTACAAGATCGGTGAGGTCCACGACGGCGCAGCCGTCATGGACTGGATGGAGCAGGAGCAGGAGCGCGGCATCACCATCACCTCCGCCGCGACCACCTGCTGGTGGAAGGACCACCAGATCAACATCATCGACACCCCCGGGCACGTCGACTTCACCGCCGAGGTCGAGCGCTCGCTGCGCGTCCTCGACGGCTCCGTCGCCGTCTTCGACGGTGTCGCCGGCGTGGAGCCGCAGACCATGACGGTCTGGCGCCAGGCCAACAAGTACTCCGTGCCGCGGATGTGCTTCGTCAACAAGCTGGACCGCACGGGTGCGGACTTCTTCCGCTGCGTCGACATGATGGTCGAGCGGCTGAACTCCACCCCGCTGGTGCTGCAGCTGCCGATCGGCGCCGAGTCCGACTTCCTCGGGGTCGTCGACCTCGTGGGGATGCGTGCGCTGACCTGGCGCGGCGAGACCACGATCGGTGAGGACTACTCCGTCGAGGAGATCCCGGCCGAGCTCGCCGACCAGGCCGCGGAGTACCGCGAGAAGCTGCTGGAGACCCTGGCCGAGGCCGACGACTCCGTCATGGAGAAGTACCTCGAGGGCGAGGAGCTGTCGGTCGAGGAGATCGAGGCGGCCATCCGTCGCGCCACGCTGGCCGACAAGCTCAACCCGGTCCTGTGCGGCACGGCGTTCAAGAACAAGGGCGTGCAGCCCCTGCTCGACGCCGTCATCAAGTACCTGCCCTCCCCGGTCGACGTCGAGGGCATCGTCGGGCACGACGTCAAGGACGAGTCGATCGAGGTCGTCCGCAAGCCCTCCGACGACGAGCCGTTCTCCGGCCTGGCCTACAAGATCGCGTCCGACCCGCACCTGGGCAAGCTGACCTACGTGCGCGTCTACTCCGGCGTGCTCGAGGCCGGCGGCACCGTGACCAACTCGGTCAACGGCAAGAAGGAGCGGATCGGCAAGGTCTACCAGATGCACGCCAACAAGCGTGAGGAGATCGCGAAGGTCGGCGCCGGTCAGATCGTGGCCGTCATGGGCCTCAAGGACACCAAGACCGGGCACACGCTGTGCGCCCAGAACGCCCCGGTGATCCTCGAGTCGATGACCTTCCCGGCCCCCGTGATCGAGGTCGCCATCGAGCCGAAGACCAAGTCCGACCAGGAGAAGCTGGGCACCGCGATCCAGCGCCTGTCCGACGAGGACCCGACCTTCACCGTCAAGACCGACGAGGAGACCGGGCAGACCATCATCGCCGGCATGGGCGAGCTGCACCTCGACATCCTCGTCGACCGGATGAAGCGCGAGTTCCGCGTCGAGGCGACCGTCGGCAAGCCGCAGGTGGCCTACCGCGAGACCATCCGTCGCAAGGTCTCCGGGCACTCCTACACCCACAAGAAGCAGACCGGTGGGTCCGGCCAGTTCGCGAAGGTCGTCATCGACCTCGAGCCGAGCATCGACGAGGAGACCGGCGCGGGCGCCGGCTACGAGTTCGTGAACTCGGTGACCGGTGGTCGCGTGCCGAAGGAGTACATCCCCTCGGTGGACCAGGGCGGCCAGGAGGCCATGGAGTTCGGCGTCCTCGCCGGCTACCCGATGGTCGACGTGAAGTTCACGCTGGTCGACGGTCAGTACCACGACGTCGACTCGTCCGAGCTCGCCTTCAAGATCGCCGGCAACCAGGCGTTCAAGGAGGCCGCGCGGATCGCCAAGCCGGTCCTGCTCGAGCCGATGTTCGCCGTCGAGGTCACCACCCCCGACGACTACCTCGGGGACGTCATCGGCGACATCAACAGCCGTCGCGGCCAGGTCCAGAGCATGGAGGAGCGGCACGGCGAGCGCGTGGTCAACGCCCTCGTCCCCCTGTCCGAGATGTTCGGGTACGTTGGCGACCTGCGGTCGAAGACCTCCGGTCAGGCGTCGTACTCGATGGAGTTCGACTCGTACGCCGAGGTTCCCTCCAGCGTGGCCGAGGAGATCGTCAAGAAGGTCCGCGGCGAGTAGCGCCCGCGCACCATCGATGGGCTTCGGCCCGCACCACCCCCACAGTTTCCGCACAACCCATCACAGGAGGAGCCCCAAGTGGCTAAGGCGAAGTTCGAGCGGAGCAAGCCGCACGTCAACATCGGCACGATCGGTCACATCGACCACGGCAAGACGACGCTGACGGCTGCCATCTCGAAGACGCTCCACGACAAGGACCCGGCGGGCAACCCGGACACCCAGGCCTTCGACATGATCGACAAGGCCCCCGAGGAGCGTCAGCGCGGCATCACGATCTCGATCGCGCACATCGAGTACCAGACCGAGGCGCGCCACTACGCGCACGTCGACTGCCCCGGTCACGCCGACTACATCAAGAACATGATCACCGGTGCGGCGCAGATGGACGGCGCCATCCTGGTGGTCGCGGCGACCGACGGCCCCATGCCGCAGACCCGCGAGCACGTGCTGCTCGCCCGCCAGGTGGGCGTGCCCGCCCTGGTGGTCGCGCTCAACAAGTGCGACATGGTCGACGACGAGGAGCTCATCGAGCTCGTCGAGATGGAGGTGCGCGAGCTCCTCAGCGAGTACGAGTTCCCGGGCGACGACATCCCCGTCGTCCAGGTCGCGGCCTTCCCGGCGCTCCAGGGCGACGAGAAGTGGGCCGGCAGCATCCTCGAGCTCATGAACGCGGTCGACGAGTACATCCCGACCCCGGAGCGCGACACCGACAAGCCGTTCCTCATGCCCGTCGAGGACGTCTTCACCATCACCGGTCGCGGCACCGTCATCACGGGCCGCATCGAGCGTGGCGTCGTCAAGGTCAACGAGGAGGTCGAGATCGTCGGCATCCGCGAGAAGTCGCAGAAGTCGACCGTCACCGGCGTCGAGATGTTCCGCAAGCTGCTCGACGAGGGCCAGGCCGGCGAGAACGTCGGGCTGCTGCTCCGCGGCACGAAGCGCGAGGACGTCGAGCGCGGCATGGTCGTGATCAAGCCGGGCACGACCACCCCGCACACCAACTTCGACGCCTCGGTCTACATCCTGAGCAAGGAGGAGGGCGGCCGTCACACGCCGTTCTTCAACAACTACCGTCCGCAGTTCTACTTCCGGACCACGGACGTGACCGGCGTCGTCACCCTGCCCGACGGCACCGAGATGGTGATGCCGGGCGACAACACCGAGATGTCGGTCGAGCTGATCCAGCCCGTCGCCATGGACGAGGGCCTGCGCTTCGCGATCCGCGAGGGCGGCCGCACCGTCGGCGCCGGCCGGGTCACCAAGGTCACCAAGTGACCCTGGCGGTCCCCGCCCGAGCCTGACGGCTCGCCGCAGCACCCCGCACCACCACGCAGCGCCCCCGGGTCCGCCCGGGGGCGCTGTGCTGTCCGCAGAGGAGCCCACCATCACCACCCCGCCCGGCGACACCACCCGGCCCGCCGAGACCACCGGCCCGCCCCCCGGCGCCACCTCCCCGGCGCGCCCCCACCGCAAGCTCACCGACGACGGACGCCGCGTCCGCGAGGTGCTGTCGTACTCCCGGCGCGGCGCGCGCTTCACCGAGCGGCAGCAGCGGGCGTGGGACGCGCACGCCGGGGCCTGGGTGGTCCCGACCGACGCCGTGGACGACGGGGCCTTCCGCGCCGCGGACTGGTTCGGACGCGAGGCCCCGCTGGTCGTGGAGATCGGCTCGGGCGTGGGGGAGGGCACCGTCGCGCTCGCCGCCGCCCGCCCCGACGTCGACGTGCTCGCCCTCGAGGTGTGGCGCCCCGGCGTCGCCTCCACCCTCGACGCACTCGCCGAGGCCGGGGTCGAGAACGTGCGCCTGTGCGCCGTGGACGCCGCCTGGTTCCTCTCGGAGCGGGTCGCGCCCGGTGGCCTCGCCGAGCTCTGGACCTTCTTCCCCGACCCGTGGCCCAAGACCCGGCACCACAAGCGCCGGCTCGTCGCCCCGGCGTTCGCGGCCGTCGTTGCCTCGCGGCTGGCTCCCGGCGCAGCCTGGCGCCTCGCGACGGACTGGGGCGACTACGCCGAGCAGATGAGGTCGGTCCTCGACGCCGAGCCCGGCCTGACCGGCGGCGTCGTCGAGCGCTGGTCCGCCCGACCGGTGACCCGCTTCGAGCGCAAGGGGCTCGCGGAGGGCCGCGACCCCGTCGACCTCTGCTACCGCCGGCCGGGCTGAGCCGGCCCGGTCCGGGGTCGCCCCGTCCGCAGCCCGGGGGCCCGACAAGGGTTATCCCTCTACCCCCTCCCACCCCGCCCGGGGGAGGGTCGACCCGGCGGCTCGGGCCGCCCCCGGCCCGCGGGTGCGGCGCCGGTGTCGAAAAGGGAGCCGTTCCCCCACGGCTCCGGGAGGTAGACACACATGCTGAAGAGGACCGCGGTCGGGATGGCGACCCTCGCCGTGTCGGCCCTGGGCGCCACCGCGCTCACGTCGACCACCGCCAGCGCCGCGCCGGACGCCGACCGCGCCGCCGCCGAGCAGCAGGCCCCGCTGGTGCAGGCCGAGTCCGGCGCCATCGCCGGGCAGTACATCGTCTTCATGGAGCCCGGCGCCGAGCAGGCCTCCCGCGCGACGGGCCGCGCCGACGTGTTCGCCGCGGGCGGCACCATCGAGCGGGTCTACGACGACCTGGGCGGCTACGCGGCCGACCTCGACGCCGCCGAGCTCGCGGCGGTCCGGTCCAACCCCGACGTGCAGCTCGTCGCCGAGGACAGCCGCGTGGAGATCTCCGCGACCCAGAGCAACCCCACCTGGGGCCTCGACCGGATCGACCAGCGCTCCCTCCCGATGAGCCGCAGCTTCACCTACAACGCGACGGGCTCCGGCGTCACCAGCTACATCATCGACACCGGCATCCAGGCCCACAACGAGTTCTCCGGCCGTCTGGCCGCGGGCTTCACCGCCATCAACGACGGCCGCGGCAGCAGCGACTGCAACGGCCACGGCACCCACGTCGCCGGCACCGTCGGCGGCACCACCTACGGCGTCGCCAAGCAGACCACCCTCGTGCCGGTCCGGGTGCTCGGCTGCGACGGCAGCGGCACCAACTCCGGCGTCATCGCCGGCATGGACTGGGTCGCCGGTCGTGGCGGCCCGGCCGTCGCCAACATGAGCCTGGGTGGCGGCGCCAGCACCGCCACCGACTCCGCCGTGGCGCGCATGACCAGTGCGGGCGTGACCACCGTCGTGGCGGCGGGCAACGAGAACCAGAACGCCTGCAACGTGTCCCCGGCGCGCGCCTCCTCGGCGATCACCGTGGGTGCGACGACCAGCAGCGACGCGCGCTCGTCGTTCTCCAACTGGGGCTCCTGTGTCGACATCTTCGCTCCGGGGTCCTCGATCACCTCGGCGTGGATCGGCAGCAGCTCGGCGACCAACACCATCTCGGGCACCTCGATGGCCTCGCCGCACGTCGCCGGCGTCGCCGCGCAGTACCTGCAGCTCAACCGGGGCGCGAGCCCGGCGACCGTGACCAACGCGATCGTCGGCAACGCCACGACCGGCGTGGTGTCCGGCACCAACGGCTCGCCGAACCGCCTGCTGTTCACCAACTACTGAGCAGCCCGGCCCGCAGGGCCGCGCCTACTCCGCCCCCTCCGGGGGTGCGGGATCTCGGGGAGACAGGGCCGTCCGCCACCCGGCGGGCGGCCCTGTCGCGTCCGTGCTCCGGCACCGGTCTAGTCATTTCGCGGAATCCGTGACGTCCGCGGTGCTGGCATCCCTAGGCTCACCGGACAACGGTGCCGCGAGGGGCCGTGGTCACAGGAGGCACAGATGAGCACCTGCCCGCGGTGCGGCAACCAGCTCTCGGCAAACGACACGCTCTGCCCGTTCTGCTCGCTGCCGGTCGGCGGCGACGGGGAGAGCACCCGCATGGCCCCCGGGTCGTCCGGACCGCAGGGGTGGCCCCCGCAGGGTCAGCCGCCCCAGGGCCCGCCGCAGGGCCCGCCGCAGGGCCCGCCGCAGGGTCCGCCGCCGTACGGGCAGCAGGGCTGGGCGGCGCCGCCGGCGGGCCAGCAGCCCTACCCTCCGCAGTCCTACCCCCCGCAGGGCTACGGCCCCCCTCCGGGCTACGGGTCCGGGCCCGGGCAGGCCTACGGCTCCCCGCCGTACGGACCCGGCCCCGCGCCGGGCCGCCCGGGCGGCCCGGGCGGCCGGCGCGGGCCCTCGCCGGTGGTGCTCGCCGCGGTGGCCGTGGTCGTGCTGCTCGTGGTGGGCCTCGGTGCCTGGGCGCTGACCGCGGCGCTGTCCGGCGACGACACCGACACCGCGCAGCAGGGCACCGATCCCGCGACGACGGAGTCCTCGAGCAGCGCCACGCCCTCGGAGTCGCCGAGCCCGACCGAGTCCGAGACCCCGAGCCCGAGCCCGTCCGAGTCCGCCTCGTCCGGCGGCGGAGGTGGCGACTCGCGCACGACGTTCGACCTGTCCGACGGCGAGGTCACCATCCCGCTGACGGTGACCTCGACCGGCCGACTGGTCGTGACCGCCGACCCCGACGACGACGACATCACCCTGACGATCACCGACCCCGACGGCGAGGAGGTGTGCGACGTGGACGCGTCGTTCACCGAGGAGGAGTGCTCGTTCCAGGCCGGGACCACCGGCGAGTACTCCATCGTCATCGGCGTCTACGGCGGCGGCACCGGCGGCACCGGCGAGGTCAGGATCGAGTGACGGCCCGGCGCGCGGCCCACCACGACCGCAGCGTCCCGACGGCGCCCGTGCACCACAGCGCCCAGACCACGAGCAGCGGCTGGAAGAGGAGCCGGACCGCCCGGCCCGCGTCGGTGTCGAGGCCGAAGCCGTCCGCGCGGGTCAGGAGCTGACTGACGTTGCCGGGGAACACGGCGACGAACAGCGCGGCGACCACCAGGCCGACCCGGGGCCGCTGCGACGCGGGAGCCAGGAGCAGGGCCAGCCCGAGTGCGAGCTCCACCACCCCCGAGACCCACACCACGACACGGGGCGCCGGCAGGAACGGCGGCACCTGGGCGAGGAACTCGTCGGTCACGGCGAAGTGGGCGGTGCCCGCCAGGAGCAGGAACGCGGCCAGCAGCAGTCGCCCGAGGGTCCGCGCCCGTCCCGCCCCCCCGCTCATGGGCGCGACACCAGCCGCGCGCGGAGCGCCGCCTCACGACCCAGGCGGCGGGCGTCGCGCTCGCGGCGCTCGGCGACGACGGCGGCCAGGAACGCCTCGGGCGGCGTCCCGGGTGGGGGCGCCGGCGCGACGTGCGTCAGCACCCGGCCCGCGAGGTCCTCGGCGAGCGCCGAGCGGCGACCCGCGTCGAGGCCCGCGGAGCGGGACAGGTACTGCCGCACGGCGAGCGCGAGGGGTGTCGGCAGCGCCGTGATGTCGGCACCGGACGCCCAGGCGGCCAGGGGCGGCGGCATCAGGGGCGGGGGGACCAGCCTCAGCGGCACGCGCTCGCGCACGACGTAGGTCCCCGCGGCGTAGTCGCCGAGCCGCTTGCCCTTCGAGGACAGCAGGGCCGAGAAGAAGGCGGGCACGCCGGTGAAGGCGTAGATCTCCACGAAGCCGATCATCGATCGCACGATCGCGTGCTGGAAGGAGATCGGGCCCGCGTCCTCCCGGACCGTCCGCAGCCCGAAGCACAGCTTGCCGAGCGACCGGCCGCGGCTGAGGGTCTCGACCGTCGTGGGCAGGACCAGGAACACCAGGACGAGCAGACCGACGGACCCGATGCCCTGGACGGCGCCGCTGCCGCCGCTCACCGCGAGCAGCACGGTGAAGGCCCCGACGACGAGCGCCACGAGCGTCACCACGACGTCGACCGCGCCCGAGCCCATCCGCAGCGCCAGCCCCGCCGGGGGCAGGTCGAGCGCCACCGCCTCGCCGGTGACGAGGTCGTCCTCGGTGAGCGTCGCGAGCTCCGGTCGGCCCGACCGCGGACCGTGGGTCGCGGGCGGCGACGTGCGCGGGGCGTCCACGGGGGTCATCGTAGGCGTCGAGGCCCCACGCGGTCGGGTGCCGCGTCCCTAGGATGGTCGGGTGGACCTCGACTCCTACGTGGCCGCCCACGCCGGCGAGTGGCGCCGCCTCGACGAGCTCGCGCGCCGCCGCCGGCTCAGCGGTGCCGAGAGCGACGAGCTGGTGGAGCGCTACCAGCGGGTCGCGACCCACCTCTCGGTGGTGCGGACCTCCGCGCCCGACCCGTCCCTCGTGGCGCACCTGAGCTCCCTGCTCGCGCGGGCCCGGACCCGCTCGGCCGGGGCGCGGGTCACCACGTGGCGCAGCGTCGCGGGCTTCTTCACCGAGCGGTTCCCCGGTGCGCTGTACCGGCTGCGGTGGTGGTGGTTGAGCACGCTCGCGGCCAACGTGGTGGTGACCGGCGTGATGATCCTGTGGCTGCTCGCGAACCCGGCGGTCGAGCAGACGCTGCTCAGCCCCGAGCAGGTCGACGCGCTCGTCGCCGAGGACTTCGAGGACTACTACAGCGAGTACGCCGCGCAGGAGTTCGCCGCCCAGGTCTGGATCAACAACGCCTGGGTCAGTGCGCTGTGCCTGTCGCTGGGCATCCTCGGGCTCCCCGTGGTCTACCTGCTGTTCCAGAACCTCGCGAACCTCGCGGTGATCGGCTCGATCATGCACCGCAACGACGAGGGCCCGCACTTCTGGGGCCTGCTGCTGCCCCACGGCCTGCTGGAGCTCACCGCCATCTTCGTGGCCGCGGGCGTCGGCCTGCGGCTGTTCTGGTCGTGGGTCGCGCCGGGGGACCGGACGCGGGCGGCGTCCCTGGCACGCGAGGGCCGCACCGTCGGGACCGTCGCGCTCGGTCTGGCCGCCGTCCTGCTCGTCAGCGGCCTGATCGAGGGCTTCGTGACACCCTCACCGCTCCCGACGTGGGCGCGGGTCGGCATCGGCGTCGTGGCCGAGGTCGCGTTCCTGGCCTACGTGTTCGTGCTCGGACGCGCGGCGTACGCCCGGGGCCACGACGGCGACCTCGACGCCAGCCTGCTCGAGGACCGCGTCGCCACGGCCTCCTGAGCCGCGCCTCGCCTCGCAGGCTCGGCCGTGACGGCTCAGAGCAGGCCGCGGGCCTTCAGCGAGAGGTAGTGGTCCGCGAGGGCCGGCGGCAGCCGCTCGGCGTCGGCGTCGACGACGTCCACGCCGAGCGCGCGCAGCAGGTCCGCGGTCCGGCGGCGCCGGCCGAGCGCCTGCTCGGCGGCCGCAGCGCCGTACACCTCGGCGACGGTCCCGCGCGAGGCCGCCAGCCGCTCCAGCTCGGGGTCGCGGACCGAGGCGAGCACCACCCGGTGGGTGCGCACCAGGCTGACCAGCGCCGGCAGCAGGCTCTCCTCCACCGCGGCCGGCTCGAGCGGCGTCAGCAGGACCACCAGGCAGCGGCGGCGACCGGTCTGCGCGACGGCCGCGGCCAGGGCGGTCCAGTCCGCCTCCGCCAGCACGGGGTCCAGGTCCGCCATCGCGTCGGCCAGGACGCCGGCGACCGCGCGGGACCCGCCGGAGCGGACCCGCGCCCGCACGCGGCGGTCCCCGGCCAGGAAGTCGACCCGGTCCCCGGCCCGGGCGGCGAGGGAGGCCAGCAGCAGCGCGGCGTCCATGGCCGAGTCGAGCCGGGGGACGTCGTCGACCCGGCCGGCCGAGGTGCGGGAGGTGTCGAGGACCAGCACGACCCGCCGGTCCCGCTCGGGCTGCCAGGTGCGGACCACGACGGTGCGGCTGCGCGCGCTGGCGCGCCAGTCGATCGAGCGGACGTCGTCGCCCTCGACGTAGTCGCGCAGGGAGTCGAACTCCGTGCCCTGGCCCCGCACCCGCACGGCGGCGCGCCCGTCGAGCTCGCGCAGTCGCGCCAGCCGGCTGGGCAGGTGCTTGCGGGACGCGAACGGCGGGAGGCTGCGGACCACGCCGGGGACCTGCCGGGTCCGCTGGCGCCAGACGAGACCCAGCGGGCCCCGGACCCGGACGGTCACGCCCACCGCGCGCAGGTCGCCGCGACGGACCGGCCGGAGCGGCGTGACGAGCCGACGACCGGCGCCGGCGTCGAGCCGGAGCCGGTGGCGGTTCTCGGTGGCGCCGGCGGTGGGCTGCCAGGCGTCGCGCACGGCGACCTCCAGGGCCCGGGTGCCGGTGTTCTCGACGACGAGCGTCGAGCCGGTCGCCTCACCGGTGCGGACCGGGGCGGTCGGCTCGCGGCGCGCCACGACCCGCTCGGGCGCTCCGGCCAGCAGCCGGTCGACGAGGACGGCGAGCGCGACCAGGCCGACCCACGCCCAGCCCGTCGCCGCGCCGGGCCGCAGCACCAGGGGCAGGACCCCCACCACGAGCAGCAGCGGCACCCGGCCGGTGATCACCACGGGCGTGCCGTCCTCACGTCCCCGTCCTCATCGGGGCACCGGGACCGACGCGAGGGCCGAGGCCAGCACCTGCGCGACGTCGGTGCCCTCGAGCTCGGCCTCGGGCCGCAGGCCCAGCCGGTGCGCGAGGGTCGCGTGGGCCAGGGCCTTCACGTCGTCGGGCGTCACGTAGTCGCGGCCGTTGAGCCAGGCCCAGGCCCGGGAGGTCCGCAGCAGGGCCGTCGCGCCGCGGGGGCTCACGCCCAGGCTCAGGGACGGGGCCTCGCGGGTCGCCCGCGCCACGTCGACGACGTAGCCGACGACCTCCGGCGCCACCTGGACCCGGCCCACCGCCGCGCGCGCCGCGGCGACGTCGGCGGGTCCGGCCACCGCCCGGACGCCGGCGCCCGCGACGTCCGTGGGGTCGAACCCGGCGGCGTGGCGCCGCAGCACCTCCATCTCCTGCGCGCGCTCTGGCACGCCGAGGACGACCTTGAGCAGGAACCGGTCGAGCTGCGCCTCGGGCAGCGGGTAGGTGCCCTCGTACTCGACCGGGTTCTGGGTCGCGGCGACCATGAACGGCACCGGCAGCGAGCGCGACGTGCCGTCGACCGAGACCTGACCCTCCTCCATCGCCTCGAGCAGGGCGCTCTGCGTCTTGGGCGGCGTGCGGTTGATCTCGTCGGCGAGCAGGAGCTGGGTGAACAGCGGGCCCTCGCGGAACCGCAGGTCGCCGCCGCCCGCGTCGACGACCATGGAGCCCGTGATGTCGCCCGGCATGAGGTCGGGCGTGAACTGGACCCGACGGGTGCCGACGTCGAGCGCACCGGCCAGCGTGCGCACCAGCAGGGTCTTCGCGACCCCCGGCACCCCCTCCATCAGCACGTGGCCCCCGCACAGCAGGGCGACCAGCAGGCCGGACACGGCGGCGTCCTGGCCGACGACGGCCTTGGCGACCTCGGTCCGCACGGCGGAGAGCCGTTCGCGCACGGCGTCCGGGACGTCGGGGCCGTCGGGGCCGTCGGGGCGCCCGGGGGCGTCGTGCGCGCCGTGGGGGTCGCCGGCGGGATTCGGGCCGGGGACGGGGGTGGTGGTCACGGGTGTCGTACCTCTCTGTCGAGCTCGGCCAGGCGGCCGGCGAGGGAGCGGAGCTCCTCGTCGGAGCCGGGGGCCTCGGCGGTGGGGGAGATCAGCCACGCCACCTCGTCGGGGGTGCGCCCGGTGTGGCGGGCGACCTCCACGACGAGGGGGTCGGCACGGGGGTCGGCACGGGGGTCGGGGTCCCGGACGGGCAGGCCGAGGCGGACCGCCGTCCGCTGCCGGGTCCCGCGCCGCAGCGCGGCGGCGGCGTGGCCGCGGTCCCGGGCGCGGTGGTAGAGGCGACCGCGGCTCACGGTCGTCTCCGTGGCCCGGACCGTCACGGGGAGCGGCTCGGTGACGAGCGGGCCGAACCTCCTGCCCCGCCAGAGGATCGCGACCAGCGAGGCCCCGAGGAGCAGCCACAGGGACGGCACGAGCCAGGCGGGCAGCAGCGAGCCCACGGTGACCGCGTCGTCCGCCGAGACCTCCGTGGGGTCGGGCACGTACCAGACCAGCCGGTCGCCGGCGCCGAGCAGGCGCAGCGCGACGGCGGCGTTGTCGGCCTCGAGGACCCGTCCGTTGGAGAGCGTCTGCTCGGCGCCCAGCAGGAGCAGCCCCGGCCGCACCTGGGCGAGGACCGCGGCGCCGTCGACGACGAAGCAGCCCGGCAGGGGATAGGCGTCCGCGCCGTCGGCGGCCAGCGACAGCCCCGCCAGGTCGACGCCCACCCTCCGGGCGTCGCAGGCGGCGGGGACGTCCCCTCCCGGGGCCGCGAGCACCGGGGAGGTGTCGGCGTCGAGGAGGTCGAGCACCGCGACCCCCGGGCCGGCCACGACCACCCGGCCGGCCGCGGCGTCCTCGAGCAAGCGCCGCGCGGTCGTCGAGCCCAGGGACGAGGGTGACGTGACGAGCACCGTCGTGCGGTCGTCGACCCCCGCCGCCGTCAGGGCGTCGGCGTCGCGCACCACCTCGACCTCCACCCCCTCGTCGGCCAGCACCCGTGCGAGGGCCTGCCCGCCCGCGGAGTCCGGGTTGTCCGGGTCGAGCGGGTCGCTGCGGTCGGCCGTCGCGGCGCCGAGCACGACCACGCCGAGGGCCGCCAGCACCGCGAGGACCACCACGACGGTCGAACGACGGGGGAGCAGGCGGCGACCCGGGCGGGTGCCGATCCCGGCGCTCACCGCCGTCCCGCCAGGTCGTCGTCCAGGCGCATGACCGCGGTGACCTCGTCGGCCCCGACCCGCCGGTCGCCGTAGGCGACGCCGTCGAAGAGCCGGGCGGCGCGGTGCAGGCCGGCCGCACGGTCGCGGCGCCCCGGTGCCGGGCCGCCGGCCGGCTCCGCCACCTCGGCCAGGGCGGCCGCGACCTCGCGCGCCGTGGCGCCGGGCTGGTCGGCCAGCCGCCCGGCCTCCACCTGACGGACCGCCAGCGCGCGGAACGCGTCGAGCAGCGCCTCCTCGGGGCGGCCGGCGGCGAGGGCGGCCTCGGCGCGCGCGCGGAGGTCCCCGGAGCCCAGCCCGGTCCCGGTGATCGCGTCGGGGCCGGGACGACGAGGGTCCCGCTCCGAGCGGGCTCGGGCCACCAGCCAGGCCAGCGCCAGCGCTCCGGCGAGCAGCACGACCATCACCGCGGCCGCGACCAGCGGGTCGGCGGCCCCCGCCGCCGCGAGACCGGCGTCGAGCCGGCGTCCCAGCCACTCGAGGAACCGCAGGACGGGGTTCTCGGCGTTGTACTCGGGGCGCAGCAGCTCGCGTCGCAGCAGCGCGCGGCCCTCGTCGCCGTCGGGCGACAGTCCGCTCATGCGCCCGTGATCCCGGCCCGGGTCATCAGCTCGACGTCGAAGGCCTCCTTGCGCATCCGCTGGTCGACGTACTGCAGCGAGGTGACGGCGGCCGTGAAGGGCGACACGAAGGCGGCGGCGACGACGGTCGACAGCGCCTGGGCGAGCACGAAGACGAGCAGCTCGTAGCCCGCGAAGAGGGGGAGGACCAGGGCGAGCTGCGACAGCAGGGAGATCGGGACCGTGAGGACGCTGCTCGCGACCTGCGTGATCAGCGAGGTCAGCAGCGCGATGCCGAAGGTCCGCCAGAACTGGCGGCGCGTGAGCGTGAAGGCCCGACCGAGGGAGCCGAACACGCCCCGCCGCTCCAGCATCAGCGCCGGGACGGCCAGGTAGGAGACCCGGATCCAGGCCCACACGAGCAGGGCGAGGAACGCCGGCACGGTCACGAGACCGAAGAGCACGAGGACCACCGGCTCGCCGACGGCGAGCACCAGGACGACCCACAGGCCGATGTAGAGGCCCACGACGACGCTGGTGGCGGCCCCGACCAGGACGACCAGGCCGACCAGGCGCCAACGGGCGCCGTGCGTGGCGCGCCACGCCTCGCCCAGGGAGAGCCGACGGCCCACCGCCGCCGCCATCGTCACGTGGGCGACCATCCCGGTCACGAGGATCAGGCCCAGGGACTGGGCGAGCACGCCGAGGACGAGCGCCCCCAGCACCCCCAGGATCCCGAGCGCGTCGCCCAGGTCGGTGGGCTCGCCCTGGGGCGTCATCGCCGTGCCCGACGAGGTGAGGCCCAGCGAGAGGTCCATCGTCAGCGACAGGACGGCGGTGACGAGCACCGGCAGCGCCATCGCGGCCGCGGCGACCAGCACCGCCGAGCCGACCGTCGCCCGGGGGTTGAAGCGGATGATCCGGAACGCCGCGTCGTACATGTCGCCGAGCCGCAGCGGGCGCAGGGGGACGGCGCCGGGCTTGTGGGCGGCCGCCGCCGCGAACCCGGGACCGCCGGGTCCCCAGGGCGTCGGGCCCGACGGGGGACCGGACGGAGGACCGGACGGGGGACCGGACGGGGGACCCGGCCAACCGCTCGCGGGGGGACCCGACCCGGTGGCCGGCGGAGGACCCGGCGGTGTGGGCGGTCCGGCTGGACGCGACGATGGGGCTCCCGGGGCGGGGAACCGGTCCTCGGACGTCATGCACCTCTCCTTGCTGGGCCCTCGCTGGCGCACCGGCGAGCCGCCATCCTGTCAGGCGGGGGCGCGATTTGAAGTCGCCCGGCGACCTCTGCCAAGATGTCCAGGTTGCTCCGGCGGGTTGCCGGGGTGTGGCTGGACTTGACCACTTCATCGCGTGTCCCAGGGATTCTGCGGTTCGTGGTGCGGCCACACCGATCCTGGAGACCCGATGCGCCTCATCCCGATGAGGCGGCTCAGCCGGCCGGCACCTCCCGCGTGCGCACGATCGTCCGGAAACCAGGACGACACGCCCGACCGCGGGGGTCGGCGGAACGAGTGAGCGTGACGCGGAACGGCCCAGCCCGGGTCGGCGCCGATGACCGAGCCGACCGGGCACGCACGACCAGCCCCGGTACACGTACGAGTTAGGACACCTCAGACCTATGGCGGGACAGAAGATCCGCATCAGGCTCAAGGCCTACGACCACGAGGTGATCGACACCTCCGCGCAGAAGATCGTCGACACGGTCACGCGGACCGGCGCGCGCGTCGCGGGCCCGGTGCCGCTGCCGACCGAGAAGAACGTGTACTGCGTGATCCGCTCGCCCCACAAGTACAAGGACTCGCGCGAGCACTTCGAGATGCGCACGCACAAGCGCCTCATCGACATCATCGACCCCACGCCGAAGACCGTCGACTCGCTCATGCGTCTCGACCTGCCTGCCGGCGTCGACATCGAGATCAAGCTCTGAGGTCTGACGACATGACTTTCGAACGCACCCTCAAGGGCCTGCTGGGCACCAAGCTCGGCATGACCCAGACCTGGGACGCCGACAACCGCGTCGTCCCCGTCACGGTGATCGCCGCGACCACCAACGTGGTGACCGCGATCCGCCGCCCCGAGACCGACGGCTACAACGCCGTCCAGGTCGGGTTCGGCGAGATCGAGGGCCGCAAGGTCACGAAGCCGGTCGCCGGACAGTTCGCCAAGGCGGGCGTCACCCCTCGCCGCCACGTCGTGGAGATCCGCACCGCGGACACCTCCGGCTACGAGGTCGGCCAGGAGATCACGGTCGAGGAGTTCGCCGTGGGCGACGCCGTCGACGTGACCGCCACCAGCAAGGGCAAGGGCTTCGCCGGCACGATGAAGCGTCACGGCTTCTCCGGCGTCGGCGCCTCCCACGGCGCGCACCGCAACCACCGCAAGCCGGGCTCCATCGGAGCCTGCGCGACGCCCGGCCGTGTCTTCAAGGGCACCCGGATGTCCGGCCGGATGGGCGCGGAGACCGTCACCACCCAGAACCTCACGGTGCACGCCGTGGACGCCGAGCGCGGCCTGGTGCTCGTCAAGGGCGCCGTCCCCGGTCCCCGCGGCGGCGTCGTCGTGGTGCGCACCTCCGCCAAGAAGGGGGTCACCCGATGAGCAAGGTCGACGTCACCCTGCCCGCCGAGATCTTCGACGCGAAGACCAACGTGTCGCTGATCCACCAGGTGGTCGTGGCCCAGCAGGCCGCCGCCCGCCAGGGCACGCACGCCACCAAGACCCGCGGCAACGTCCGCGGCGGTGGCCGCAAGCCGTACCGCCAGAAGGGCACCGGTCGCGCCCGCCAGGGCTCGACCCGTGCGCCCCAGTTCGCCGGCGGCGGCACGGTCCACGGCCCGCAGCCGCGTGACTACAGCCAGCGCACCCCGAAGAAGATGAAGGCCGCCGCCCTGCGCGGTGCCCTCTCCGACCGGGCCCGCAACGGCCGCGTCCACGTCGTCGACGGCCTCGTCGACGGCGACGCGCCCTCGACGAAGGCGGCGCTCGCGGTGCTCCGGGGCCTCTCGGACCGCACCCGCTTCCTCGTGGTGCTCGACCGCGACGACCACCTGGGCTGGCTCTCGCTGCGCAACGCGCCCGAGGTCCACCTCATCGTCGCGGACCAGCTGAACACCTACGACGTGCTCGTCTCCGACGAGGTCGTCTTCAGCCAGACCGCGTACGACGCGTTCGTGGCGGCCCACAGCAAGGGCCGCGCCGCGGGCGAGGAGGGCGACAAGTGAGCACCCTGCACAAGGACCCGCGCGACATCCTGATCGCGCCCGTGGTGTCGGAGAAGAGCTACGGGCTCCTCGACGCGAACAAGTACACGTTCGTCGTGCGCCCCGACGCCAACAAGACCGAGATCAAGATCGCCGTCGAGAAGATCTTCGGCGTCAAGGTCACCTCGGTCAACACCCTGAACCGCCCCGGCAAGGCACGCCGCACCCGCTACGGGATCGGTCGTCGCAACGACACGAAGCGCGCGATCGTCAGCCTCGCCGAGGGTGACCGCATCGACATCTTCGGCGGTCCGACCGCCTGAGGCGGTCGCGAGCAGAGGTAGAAGGACACCCACATGGCTATCCGCAAGTACAAGCCGACCACCCCGGGCCGCCGCGGCTCGTCGGTCGCCGACTTCGTCGAGATCACCCGGACCACTCCGGAGAAGTCGCTGACCCGCCCGCTGGCGAAGAAGGGCGGCCGCAACAACCAGGGCCGCATCACCACCCGGCACCAGGGTGGCGGCCACAAGCGTGCGTACCGCGTCATCGACTTCCGTCGCTACGACAAGGACGGCGTGCCGGCGAAGGTCGCGCACATCGAGTACGACCCGAACCGCACCGCGCGCATCGCGCTGCTGCACTACGCCGACGGCGAGAAGCGCTACATCGTGGCGCCGCGCGGTCTGCGTCAGGGCACGGTCGTGGAGTCGGGCCCCGGCGCCGACATCAAGACCGGCAACAACCTGCCGCTGCGCAACATCCCGGTCGGCACGACGATCCACTGCGTCGAGCTGCGCCCGGGCGGTGGCGCCAAGATCGCCCGCTCGGCCGGCAACTCGGCCCAGCTGGTCGCCAAGGAGGGCTCGCGCGCCACGCTGCGCATGCCGTCCGGCGAGATGCGCTTCGTCGACGCCCGCTGCCGCGCCTCGCTGGGCGAGGTCGGCAACGCCGAGCAGTCCAACATCAACTGGGGCAAGGCCGGCCGCATGCGGTGGAAGGGCAAGCGCCCGACCGTCCGCGGTGTCGTCATGAACCCGGTCGACCACCCGCACGGCGGTGGTGAGGGCAAGACCTCCGGTGGTCGCCACCCGGTCTCGCCCTGGGGCAAGCCGGAGGGCCGCACGCGCAAGCGCAAGGCCAGCGACAAGCAGATCATCCGCCGCCGCCGCACCGGCAAGAAGCGTTAAGGGAAGTAGACGATGCCTCGCAGCCTCAAGAAGGGCCCCTTCGTCGACGACCACCTGATCAAGAAGGTGGACGCGGAGAACGAGAAGGGCAGCCACAACGTCATCAAGACCTGGTCGCGCCGTTCGATGATCGTGCCGACCATGATCGGTCACACCATCGCGGTGCACGACGGCCGCAAGCACGTCCCGGTCTTCGTGACCGACGCGATGGTCGGCCACAAGCTGGGCGAGTTCGCCCCGACCCGCACGTTCCGCGGGCACGTGAAGGACGACCGGAAGGGACGCCGCCGATGAGCACCGCAGAGCGCCAGCGCACCAGCGCCCGCCGCAGCTCGCTGCTGGGCGACGCCCCCGGCGCCTTCGCGAGCGCCCGCTTCGTGCGGATCACGCCGATGAAGGCCCGCCGGGTCGTGGACCTCGTCCGCGGCCTCCCGGTGGAGGAGGCCCGCGCCACGCTGCAGTTCGCGCCGCAGGCCGCCTCCGAGACGGTCCTGAAGGTGCTGGAGAGCGCCGTGGCCAACGCCGAGTCCACCGAGGACCTGCCGGCGGGCGACCTGGTCGTCTCCGTCGCGATGGTCGACGAGGGCCCCACCATGAAGCGGTGGCGCCCCCGCGCCCAGGGCCGGGCCACCCGGATCAACAAGCGCACCAGCCACATCACCCTCGCGGTGCAGCCGGCCTCCGTGGTCGGCTCCGCCCGCGGCACGAAGGGACGGACCGCCTGATGGGTCAGAAGATCAACCCGAACGGGTTCCGCCTCGGCATCTCGACCGACCACCGCACCCGGTGGTACGCCGACAAGCTCTACAAGAGCTACGTCGGCGAGGACGTCGCCATCCGCAAGCTGCTCTCCAAGGGCATGGAGCGGGCCGGCATCTCCAAGGTCGAGATCGAGCGCACCCGCGACCGGGTCCGCGTCGACATCCACACCGCGCGCCCGGGCATCGTCATCGGCCGCCGCGGCGCCGAGGCCGACCGCCTGCGCGGCGAGCTCGAGAAGCTCACCGGCAAGCAGGTCCAGCTCAACATCCTCGAGGTGAAGGGCGCCGAGACCGACGCCCAGCTCGTCGCGCAGGGCGTGGCCGAGCAGCTGTCGGGCCGCGTGCAGTTCCGCCGCGCGATGCGCAAGGCGATCCAGACCTCGATGCGCTCCGGCGCCAAGGGGATCCGGATCCAGTGCTCGGGCCGCCTCAACGGCGCCGAGATGTCCCGCACGGAGTTCTACCGCGAGGGCCGCGTGCCCCTGCACACGCTCCGCGCCGACATCGACTACGGCTTCTACGAGGCCCGCACGACCTTCGGCCGCATCGGTGTGAAGGTCTGGATCTACAAGGGCGAGGTCGCCGGCACCCGCGCGGAGCGCGAGGCCCAGGCCGCCGCCCGCGCCGGGGCCCCGGGCCGCGGCCGTGGTGGCGCCGGTGCCGCCCGTGGCGGCGAGCGTCCGTCGCGCGGCACCCGCGGCGACCGCCCCACCCGTTCGGCCCGCGAGGGTGCGGCTGAGACCGCCCCCACCGCCGAGGCCACGACCGCGCCCGCCGAGGCCCCCGCCACCGCGGCGGCCCCGACCGGCCAGGAGGGCTGAGAACCATGCTGATGCCCCGTCGCGTCAAGCACCGCAAGCAGCACCACCCCAAGCGTCGCGGCGCCGCCAAGGGCGGCACCCGCCTCGCGTTCGGTGACTTCGGCATCCAGGCCATCGAGGGGTCCTACGTCACGAACCGCCAGATCGAGTCGGCGCGTATCGCGATGACCCGTCACATCAAGCGTGGCGGCAAGGTGTGGATCAACATCTACCCCGACCGCCCGCTGACCAAGAAGCCGGCCGAGACCCGCATGGGCTCCGGCAAGGGCTCGCCCGAGTGGTGGGTCGCCAACGTCAAGCCCGGACGCATGATGTTCGAGCTGTCCGGTGTGAGCGAGGACGTCGCCCGCGAGGCGCTGCGTCGCGCCATGCACAAGCTCCCCATGAAGTGCCGCTTCGTGTCCCGTGAGGCAGGTGACCTGTGATGGCGACCAAGACCAGCAAGGCGCACGAGATCGACGACCTCGAGACCGCCGAGCTCGAGACCAAGCTGCGCGAGGCCAAGGAGGAGCTCTTCAACCTCCGCTTCCAGGCCGCGACCGGTCAGCTGGAGAACAACAGCCGGCTGCGCACCGTCAAGAAGGACATCGCGCGCATCTACACGGTCATCCGCGAGCGCGAGCTCGGGATCCGCACCGGGGTGGACTCCGCCGGCACCGACGACACCAAGTCCGAGACCGAGGAGGACGGCGCCGCATGAGCACCGAGTCCAGCGCCACCGAGCGCAACACCCGCAAGGTCCGCGAGGGCCTCGTGGTCAGCGACAAGATGGACAAGACCGTCGTGGTGACCGTCGAGGACCGCGTGAAGCACGCGCTCTACGGCAAGGTCATGCGCAAGAGCAGCCGCCTGAAGGCGCACGACGAGCAGAACCAGTGCGGCGTCGGCGACCGGGTCCGGATCATGGAGACCCGTCCGCTGTCCGCCACCAAGCGCTGGCGCATCGTCGAGGTCCTCGAGAAGGCCAAGTGAGCGGGGGCCGCACGCGGCCCGCCTCCACCGAGCTCCACCCGTCCGTACGCAGTTCCCCCAGGCTCACCTCCGCGTGAGAACCGGGGCGACAAGGAGAAGGCAATGATCCAGCAGGAGTCGCGGCTCAAGGTCGCCGACAACACCGGTGCCAAGGAGATCCTGTGCATCCGGGTTCTCGGTGGCTCCGGGCGCCGTTACGCCGGCATCGGCGACACCATCGTCGCCACCGTCAAGGACGCGATCCCGGGCGGCAACGTCAAGAAGGGCGACGTGGTCAAGGCCGTCGTCGTCCGCACCGTCAAGGAGCGCCGTCGGTCCGACGGGTCCTACATCCGATTCGACGAGAACGCCGCCGTCATCCTGAAGCAGGACGGCGAGCCCCGCGGCACCCGCATCTTCGGCCCCGTCGGCCGCGAGCTGCGCGAGAAGCGCTTCATGCGCATCGTCTCGCTCGCCCCCGAGGTGCTGTGATGCCCGCCAAGAAGGCCGCGAACCAGCCGAGGAAGTCCATGAAGATCAAGAAGGGCGACACCGTCAAGGTGATCGCCGGCACCGACAAGGGCGCCCAGGGCAAGGTCATCAGCGTGCTGCGCGAGCAGCAGCGGGTGATCGTCGAGGGCGTCAACCGGGTCAAGAAGCACACGAAGGTCGTCGACGCCGGCGGCCGCTCGGGCAAGTCCGGCGGGATCATCACCACCGAGGCCCCGATCCACGTGTCCAACGTGATGCTCGTCGAGGGCGACGGCGTGACGCGCGTCGGCTTCCGCCGCGACGAGGTCACCAAGCGCCGCAGCGACGGCTCGACGTACACCGCGCACCGCTCCGTGCGGGTCTCGCGCTCGACCGGTGAGGAGATCTGAGATGGCCGACACCGACGTGACCCCCATCGAGGAGCGGATCGACCCGGACCTGGACGTCGAGTCCAGCCCGACGATCTCCGCCCGCGAGATGCCCCGGCTCAAGAAGCGCTACCGCGCCGAGATCCTCCCCGCCCTGAAGGCGGAGTTCGAGATCGGCAACGTCATGCAGGTGCCCGGCCTGACCAAGATCGTGGTCAACATGGGTGTCGGCGAGGCGGCGCGCGACTCGAAGCTGATCGAGGGCGCCGTGCGCGACCTCGCGCTGATCACGGGCCAGAAGCCCGCGATCAACCGGGCCAAGAAGTCCATCGCGCAGTTCAAGCTGCGCGAGGGCATGCCGATCGGCGCCCACGTGACGCTGCGCGGCGACCGCATGTGGGAGTTCCTGGACCGGCTGCTGTCGGTCTCCCTCCCGCGTATCCGTGACTTCCGCGGCCTCGAGCCCCGCCAGTTCGACGGGCGCGGCAACTACACCTTCGGTCTGACCGAGCAGGTCGTGTTCCACGAGATCGACCAGGACAAGATCGACCGCACCCGCGGCATGGACATCACCGTGGTCACGACCGCCACGGACGACGACCAGGGTCGTGCGCTGCTCAAGCAGCTCGGCTTCCCGTTCAAGGAGAACTGACATGGCGAAGACTGCTCTGAAGGTGAAGGCGGCGCGCAAGCCGAAGTTCGCCGTCCGCGGCTACACGCGCTGCCAGCGCTGCGGCCGTCCCAAGGCCGTCTACCGCAAGTTCGGCCTGTGCCGGATCTGCCTGCGCGAGATGGCCCACCGCGGCGAGCTGCCCGGGATCACCAAGTCCTCCTGGTGAGCCCCACCCCGACGACCGCTGAAGGTCGCGACGCCCACGGCGCCGCGAAACCACAGAAGAGAGAGACCCACGCATGACGATGACCGACCCGATCGCAGACATGCTCACGCGTCTGCGCAACGCCAACCAGGCGTACCACGACGAGGTGTCGATGCCCTACTCCAAGCTGAAGGCCGGCGTCGCCGAGATCCTGAAGCAGGAGGGGTACATCACCTCCTTCGGCGTCACCGAGCCCGCCGAGGGCGAGGTGGGCCGCACCCTGACCATCACCCTGAAGTTCGGCCGCAACCGTGAGCGCTCGCTCGCGGGCGTGCGCCGCATCAGCAAGCCGGGCCTGCGGGTCTACGCCAAGAGCACCGGCCTGCCGCGGGTGCTCGGCGGGCTCGGCGTCGCCATCATCTCGACCAGCCAGGGTCTGCTCACGGACCGCCAGGCCAACCAGAAGGGCGTGGGTGGGGAAGTCCTCGCCTACGTCTGGTGAGGAGGAGTCACCCATGTCCCGCATCGGCAAGCTCCCCATCACCGTCCCCTCGGGCGTGGACGTCGCCATCGACTCCTCGCTGGTGACGGTCAAGGGGCCCAAGGGCACCCTGAGCCACTCCGTCGTCGAGCCCATCACGGTCTCGCAGTCCGACGGCGTGCTCTCCGTCGAGCGTCCCGACGACGAGCGCCTCAGCCGCTCCATGCACGGCCTGACCCGCACGCTGATCGCCAACATGGTGCACGGCGTGACCGAGGGCTTCGAGAAGCGCCTGGAGATCCACGGCGTCGGCTACCGCGTGCTGTCGAAGGGCCCCACCCAGCTGGAGTTCCAGCTCGGCTACTCCCACTCGATCACGTTCGACGCCCCCGAGGGCATCACGTTCACCGTCGACAACCCCACCCGCCTCGGCGTGCAGGGCATCGACAAGCAGCTGGTCGGCGAGACCGCGGCGAAGATCCGCGAGCTGCGTCGCCCCGAGCCCTACAAGGGCAAGGGCGTGCGCTACGCCGGCGAGCACGTCCGCCGCAAGGTCGGAAAGGCAGGTAAGTGACCATGGCGATCTCCCTGAAGCGCCGCAAGCACACCGCTCCGCGGGTCCGTGCGCGACTCCGCCGCCAGGCGCGTGGCCGCAAGCACATCAACGGCACCGCCGAGCGGCCGCGTCTCGTGGTCACCCGCAGCGCCAAGCACATCTCCGTGCAGGTCGTCGACGACCTGGCCGGGGCCACCCTGGTGCACGCGTCGTCGATGGAGGCCGACCTGCGGTCGGCCGACGGCGACAAGACCGCCACGGCCCGTCGCGTGGGTGAGCTCGTCGCCGAGCGCGCCACCGCCGCCGGTGTCTCCGCCGTGGTCTTCGACCGCGCCGGCAACAAGTACCACGGCCGGGTCGCGGCACTCGCCGACGGCGCCCGTGAGGGCGGCCTGACCTTCTGACCCGACGTCCACGGGGCCCCCGGGCCCCGGACGTCCTCCGAGCAAGAGAAAGAGGAGAACCATGAGCGGACCCCAGCGCGGTCAGCGCGCCGGTGGTGAGCGCCGTGGCAGCCGTGACGACCGCCGCGGCGGCCAGGCTGCCGACAAGACCGCCTACGTCGAGCGCGTCGTCGCCATCAACCGTGTCGCCAAGGTCGTCCAGGGCGGTCGGCGGTTCAGCTTCACCGCCCTCGTCGTGGTCGGCGACGGCGACGGCATGGTCGGCGTCGGGTACGGCAAGGCCAAGGAGGTGCCCGCGGCGATCGCCAAGGGCGTCGAGGAGGCCAAGAAGAGCTTCTTCCGCGTCCCCCGCAGCCAGGGCACCATCCCGCACCCGGTCCAGGGCGAGAAGGCGGCCGGCGTCGTCATGCTCCGTCCCGCCGCCCCCGGTACCGGCGTCATCGCCGGCGGCCCGGTGCGTGCGGTGCTCGAGTGCGCCGGCATCCACGACGTGCTGAGCAAGTCGCTCGGCTCGTCGAACCAGATCAACATCGTGCACGCGACCGTCGAGGCGCTGCGCATGCTGGAGACCCCCGAGTCGGTCGCGGCGCGCCGCGGCCTGCCCGTCGAGGACGTCGCGCCGGCGGCCCTGCTGAAGGCCCGGGCGGAGGTGGCTCCCTGATGTCGCAGCTCAAGGTCCAGCAGAAGCGGTCGAGCATCGGCTGCAAGCAGAACCAGCGGGACACCCTGCGTTCGCTCGGTCTCAAGCGCATCGGTGACGTCGTCGTCAAGGAGGACCGCCCCGAGATCCGCGGGATGGTGCACACCGTGCGCCACCTCGTGGAGGTCGAGGTCCTCGACGGCGCCGTCGAGAAGGGGGCGTGACCATGTCGCTCAAGATCCACCACCTCAAGCCCGCACCGGGCTCCAAGAAGGCCAAGACGCGCGTCGGTCGCGGTGAGGCCTCCAAGGGCAAGACCGCCGGCCGCGGCACCAAGGGCACGAAGGCCCGCAACCAGGTGCGCGTCGGCTTCGAGGGCGGGCAGATGCCGCTGCACATGCGGCTGCCGAAGCTCAAGGGCTTCAAGAACCCGTTCCGCGTGGAGTTCCAGGTCGTCAACCTGGACCGCCTCGACGCGCTCTACCCCGACGGTGGCCAGGTCACCGTCGAGGACCTCGTGGCCCGCGGCGCCGTGCGTCGCAACCAGCCGGTCAAGGTGCTCGGCACCGGGTCGATCGGCAGCCGCGTCGAGGTGAGCGCGAACGCGTTCTCCGCGTCCGCCCGCACCAAGATCGAGGCCGCCGGGGGCACGACGACCGTCGTGTGAGTCCCCGGACCGAGGCCCGGTCCACCCTGCAGCACCCAGCGCGACCCCCGCGCCGCCCCGTCGTACGAGCACCGTCTCGCCCGACGTGGGAGGCCGGGGGTCGCCTGTTAGGCTGCGACGGTTCTCGCGGAAGTCGGCGGGAGCCGTGCCGCTGGAGAGGAAGAGGAACCCGTGCTCAGCGCGTTCGCCAACGCATTCCGCACGCCGGACCTGCGGCGCAAGCTGCTGTTCGTCCTGTTCATCGTCGCCGTCTTCCGGCTGGGCTCCCAGGTGCCCGCCCCCGGGGTCGACGTCGCGAACGTGCAGCAGTGCATCTCGCTGCAGGAGGACTCCAGCGTCTTCAACCTGATCAACCTGTTCAGCGGTGGTGCGCTCTTCCAGCTCACCATCTTCGCGCTGGGGATCATGCCGTACATCACGGCGAGCATCATCCTGCAGCTGCTGGTGGTGGTGATCCCACGGCTGGAGGCCCTCAAGAAGGAGGGCCAGTCCGGTCAGACGAAGATCACCCAGTACACCCGCTACCTCACGCTCGCCCTCGCGGTCCTGCAGGCCACCGGCATCGTCGCGCTCGCGCGCTCGCGCCAGCTGCTGCAGTGCGACCTGCCCCTGCTGCACGCCGAGGACAGCATCGCGTCGTTCCTCGTCATCGTGGTCACGATGACCGCCGGCACCGCCGTGATCATGTGGCTCGGCGAGCTGATCACCGACCGTGGCGTCGGCAACGGCATGTCGATCCTGATCTTCACGCAGGTCGTTGCCACCTTCCCCTCGGCGCTCTGGCAGGTCCAGGCGCAGGAGGGCTGGGTCACCTTCGTCATCGTCATGGCCATCGGGCTCGTGCTCGTCGCGGCCGTGATCTTCATCGAGCAGGCCCAGCGCCGGATCCCGGTGCAGTACGCCCGGCGGATGGTCGGGCGGAAGATGTTCGGCGGCAGCTCGACCTACATCCCGCTGAAGGTCAACCAGGCGGGCATCATCCCGGTCATCTTCGCCTCCTCGCTGCTCTACCTCCCGGGGCTGGCGGTGCAGTTCAACGCCAACAGCACCTCGGGCTGGGTGTCGTGGCTGAACCGCTACTTCGTCAGCGGCGACCACCCGCTCTACATGGCGGTGTACTTCGCCATGATCATCTTCTTCACCTACTTCTACGTCTCGATCACCTTCAACCCTGAAGAGGTGGCGGACAACATGAAGAAGTACGGCGGCTTCATCCCCGGGATCCGGGCGGGCAAGCCGACGCAGGACTACCTCTCCTACGTCCTCTCCCGGATCACGCTGCCGGGTGCTCTCTACCTGGGTGTGATCGCGCTGATCCCGCTGGTCGCGCTGGCGCTCATCAACGCCAACCAGAACTTCCCGTTCGGCGGCACGTCCATCCTGATCATGGTCGGCGTCGCCCTGGACACGGTGAAGAAGATCGAGAGCCACCTGCAGCAACGGAACTACGAAGGATTCCTCCGCTGATGCGTCTGATCATCATGGGCCCCCCCGGGGCCGGCAAGGGCACCCAGTCGACCCGCATCGCGGAGACCTACGGCGTGCCCGCCATCGCCACCGGCGACATCTTCCGCGCCAACGTGCGCGAGGGGACGCCGTTGGGCGTCGAGGCGCAGCGCTACATGGACGCCGGCGACTACGTCCCGGACAGCGTCACCAACAGCATGGTGCGCGACCGGCTCGCCGCCGACGACTGCGCGGACGGCTTCCTGCTCGACGGCTACCCGCGCACGCTCGCGCAGGTCGACGAGCTCGACGGGATGCTCAAGGAGAACGACGTCGCCCTCGACGCCGTCCTCGTGCTCACCGTCGACCCCGAGGAGCTCGTCGAGCGTCTGGTGAAGCGGGCGGAGTCCGACGGGCGCTCCGACGACACCGAGGAGGTCGTCCGGCACCGCCAGGACGTCTACGCCGAGCAGACGGCGCCCCTCATCGAGGTCTACGCCGAGCGGGGCCTGCTCGTCACCGTCGACGGCATGGGTGAGGTCGACGAGGTGTCCGCGCGCGTGCGCACGGCCCTCGACGGCGTCGCCTGAGACCGGTCGTGGTCGCGCCGCTGCTGCGGCGGCTGCGGGGGATCGAGCTCAAGACCCCCGAGCAGGTCCGTGCGATGCGGGTCGCCGGGCTCGTCGTGGCCGACGCGCTGGCGGCGCTGCGGGACGCCGTCGTGCCCGGGGTGACGACGGCCCAGCTCGACCGGCTCGCCGAGACGGTGATCCGCGACGCGGGCGCGACCCCGTCGTTCCTCGGCTACCAGGGCTTCCCCGGCACGCTGTGCACCTCCGTCAACGACGTGGTGGTCCACGGCATCCCGGACGACACCGTGGTCCGCGAGGGTGACCTCGTCTCGCTCGACTGCGGGGCGATCGTCGACGGCTGGCACGGCGACTCCGCCCTCACCGTGGCGGTCGGCGACGTGTCGGCCGCCGAGCAGCACCTCGTGCGGGTGACCGAGGAGGCGATGTGGGCCGGGATCGTCGCGGCCCGCCCCGGCGCGCGCGTCGGTGACGTCTCCCACGCCGTGGAGAGCCATGCCCGCGCCGCCGGCCTGACGGGGATCGTGGCGGACTATACCGGCCACGGCATCGGGACCGCGCTCCACCAGCCCCCCGACGTCCCCAACGTGGGCCGACCCGGCCGGGGCGTCCGCCTCGAGGTCGGGATGGTGATCGCCGTCGAGCCGATGCTGACCCTCGGGGAGCCGGACACCGACCTGGACGAGGACGGCTGGACCGTCCGCAGCGCCGACGGCACGCGCGCCGCCCACAGCGAGCACACGGTCGCGCTCACGGAGTCGGGGCCCTGGGTGCTCACGGCCGCGGACGGTGGCCGCGACGCGCTGTCGCGGCGCGGCGTCACCCTCAGTCGGGACGCGGTGTAGCGACCGGGCCCGCGGGCGGCGCCCGTGGTCTAGCGTGACCTCCGAGGCGGACCAGGGGGGACACACTCGATGACCGATCAGCAGCACGCGGGCCCACCGGCCGGCGCCGGCGGGCCGTCCGTCCGGGTGACCCACCCGGGCGGCAGTGCCGTGCTCGGAGGCCCGTCGGTGACCATCGGCCGCGACGGACGCTGCGAGGTCGTCGTCGCCCACGACGACGTGTCGCGTCGCCACGCGGAGCTCCGTCGGTCCGGCGAGGGATGGTTCCTGGTCGACCTCGGGAGCACCAACGGCACCTGGGTCGACGGCCAGCGCATCAGCCACCTGCGCCTCGACGGGCACCCGGTGCCCGTGCGGCTGGGCGGGCGCGAGGGCCCCCTCGTCGAGGTCCAGGCCCTGGGCGCCGGGGTCGCACCCTCGCCCGTCGCGCCGCCGGCAGGCCCGCCGGGCGGTCCGTCGGGCGGGGCGCCCGGCGCGCTGCCGCCGACCCCCGCGTGGGGCAGCCCGCAGGCCCCGCCCCACCCGGCGACCCCGCCGTACGGGGCGCCGCCACCGTGGCAGGGCCCCCCGCCGCAGGGCCTCCCGCCGCAGGGCCTCCCGCCGCAGGGTGCCCCGGCGTACGGGGAGGGCCACCGGGGTCGGCCCGGGGGGGACCCCGGACGACCGGTCGTCGCGCCGCCCGGGCTCGTGGCCCACGGCCACACGGTGCTGCCGGACGCGCGCCCGGCCGGTCCGGCGGTGCTCACCATCGGCCGCAGCCGCAGCAGCGACGTGTTCATCGACGACCCGCTGGTCTCGCGCCAGCACGCGTCGCTCGAGCTCGGCCCCGTCCAGCCCGTCCTGCGCGACCTCGGCAGCTTCAACGGCACCCACGTCAACGGCGCCCGCATCACCGGCGCGGTCGGGCTGCGCGGCGGCGACGAGGTGGCCGTCGGCAACCAGACGTTCGTGTGGGACGGCTACCAGCTCGTCTCGCGCGCCGGGCGCAGCGACCTCACGCTCGGGGTCGAGGGCCTGACCCACGTCGTCAAGGGCGGCAAGCGGCTCATCGACCAGATCTCGTTCCAGCTGGAGCCCGCCACGCTCACCGGGGTGATCGGCCCCTCGGGCGCCGGCAAGTCCACGCTGCTCGGCGCCCTGACCGGGCTCAACCCCGCCTCCCACGGCAACGTCGTCTGGCAGGGCCACGACCTCTACACCCACTACGACCAGATGCGGTTCCAGATCGGCCTGGTGCCGCAGCAGGACATCCAGCACCCGCAGCTCACCGTCCGGCAGGGCCTCACCTACGCCGCCCGCCTCCGGCTGCCGCCCGACACCTCGCCCGAGGAGCTCACGTGGCGGGTCGACGGCGTCGTCGCCCGCATGCAGCTGCAGCGGCAGGTGGACAACCGCATCGGCACGCAGCTCTCCGGGGGGCAGAAGAAGCGCGTCTCCATCGCCACCGAGCTGCTCACCGCGCCTCCCCTGCTCTTCCTCGACGAGCCCACCTCGGGGCTCGACCCCGGCCTCGACCGCGACGTGATGCTCCAGCTGCGCGACCTGTCCGACGAGGGGCGCGTCGTCGTCGTGGTCACGCACTCCGTGCTCGCCCTCGACACGTGCGACAACGTCGTGGTCCTGGCGCCGGGCGGTCGCGTCGCCTACTTCGGACCCCCGTCCGGCGTCCTGGCGCACTTCCGGTGCGCGACCTACCCCGAGGTCTTCGACCTCCTCGACGAGCCCGACCTGTGGCAGCGGATCCCGCCGCCGCCGGGACCGCCGGGCGGCCACGCGTCGGCCGCCGGCGCCAACAGCGCGGTCACCCCGCCGCCCCCGCAGTCGCTCACCCGCCAGCTCGGGACCCTGGTCCGGCGCAACCTGTCGCTGCTCCTCGCCGACCGGCTGCTGCTCGCGATGCTGCTCCTGATGCCCCTGGTGCTCGGCGGGCTCAGCCGCCTCGTGCAGGGCGACGCCGGGATGTCGATGGCCGAGGCGGGCCTCAGCATGGGCGAGGCCCGGCAGCGGCTCACGATCCTCGTGGTCGCGGCCGCGCTGATGGGGGTCGCGGTGACGATCCGCGAGCAGATCAAGGAGCGGGCCATCTTCAAGCGGGAGTACGCCGTGGGGCTCTCACCCGGCGTCTACCTCGCCTCCAAGATCCTCGTGCTCGGCGTCGCCTGCTTCGGACAGGGCGTGGTGGTGACCGTCATCGGCACGGTCGGACTGCCGGGCCCCGACGACGGCGGGGTGCTCGGGCTGGGCACCGTCGAGCTCACCCTCGCGATCGGCGCCCTGGCCTTCACCATGGCCGTCACCGGGCTGGCGTGCTCGGCCGCGGTGACGAGCTCGGAGCAGACGATGCCCATCCTCGTCGGTCTGGTGATGGTGCAGCTGGTGCTGTCCGGGGCGTTGTTCGACGTCGACGACCGGCCGTTCCTCGAGCAGTTCGCCTGGCTGGCCCCCGCGCGCTGGGCGTACGCCGCCGCCGCCTCCTCGGTCGACATCCACGGGCCGCTCGAGCAGCAGCCGGGCGCCGTGCCCGACCCGCTGTACTCCTCCACGGCGGGCCAGTACCTGGGGGACATGCTGATGCTCGGGGTGCTGTGCGCGGCCACCGTGGTCGTCGCCTTCGTGCTCACGCGCCGCAGCGCGACCGCCCCCGACCGCTGAGGGAACAGCAGCCCCCCGCGCGTCGTTGTGCCGGGTGATGACTGACGTGACCACGACCGACGTGATGCCCGCCCTCTCCGTGCTCGACCTGGTGCCCGTGCGCAGCGACCAGACCAGCCCGGACGCCGTCGCGGCGGCACGCACGCTCGCCCGCACCGCGGACGAGGCCGGCTACCGCCGGTTCTGGGTGGCCGAGCACCACAACATGCCGGCCGTGGCGGCCACGAACCCGCCGGTGCTGATCTCGATGCTGGCCGCCGCGACGACGCGGATCCGGGTGGGCTCCGGCGGCGTCATGCTGCCCAACCACGCGCCCCTGGTCGTGGCCGAGCAGTTCGCCCTGCTCGAGGCGGCGTACCCCGGTCGCATCGACCTGGGGCTCGGTCGCGCGCCCGGCAGCGACCCGGTGACGAGCTGGGCCCTCCGGCACGGCGGGGGAGGGGTCGAGGAGGACGCGGCGCAGCGCTTCGCCGACCACGTCGACAACGTGCTCGCGATGATGGCGCCCGAGGGCGTGGGCATCCGGGCCGGTGGGTCCACCCACGCGCTCCGGGCCACGCCGCGGGCGACGTCGGTCCCGGACGTCTGGCTGCTGGGGTCCTCGGACTTCTCCGCGCGGCTGGCCGCCCGCAACGGGATGCCCTACGTCTTCGCGCACCACTTCGCGGGCCAGGGGACCGCGGAGGCCCTCGAGCTCTACCGCTCGCAGTTCCGTCCCAGCCCCGAGCTGGCCGAGCCGCGGACGTTCCTCACCGTCAACGTCGCGGTCGCCCCCGACGCCGACGAGGCGCGCCGCACCGCGCTGCCCCAGCTGCTCGCGATGCTGTCGCTGCGCACGGGCGGGCCGCTGGAGCCGCAGCTGCTGGTGGAGGAGGCGGAGAAGGTCGAGCTGCCCGCCCCGCACCGCGAGATGCTCGAGGCGATGGCCGAGCGCTGGGTGATCGGCGACCCCGTGAGCGCGCGCCGGCGCCTGGTGGAGCTCGCGACCCGGTACGAGGTCGACGAGGTCATGGTGCACCCGGTCGGCGGGGCCTTCACGGGCACCGAGGCCGACCGCTCGCCCGCCCGCGAGGAGACCCTGCGACTGCTCGCCGCGTGAGGCGCACCCGCCGGCCCGGCGCGGGCCGCTGCGGATTACCGGTCGTGGGCCCCCGTGACCTAGAGTGATTCCTTGGCCCCACGTGGGCCTGTCTCGTGGCGCCCAGCGGCTGCCCGCCTCGTGCGGGATCGGGAGTCACGTGGCCGTTCCACGAGGTCCGTCCGCCTCAGCGTCGCCACCCGGTGACGGGAGGCGGGGAGGTTCTGCGGGCCAACGGTAGACCAGCACCCCATCCGACGAGTCGAGACAAGCGAGGACATGCCGAAGAAAGAAGGCGTGATCGAGATCGAGGGCACCGTGATCGAGGCCCTGCCGAACGCGATGTTCCGCGTCGAGCTGAGCAACGGTCACAAGGTCCTCTCGCACATCAGCGGCAAGATGCGGCAGCACTACATCCGGATCCTCCCCGAGGACCGCGTGGTGGTGGAGCTCTCGCCGTACGACCTGTCCCGCGGGCGGATCGTCTACCGCTACAAGTAGGGCCGCCAGAGCGCCCTGCTGCTCCACCGACCAGCCGATCCCGAGAGGACCCTCCGCCGTGAAGGTCAAGCCCAGCGTCAAGAAGATCTGCGACAAGTGCCAGGTGGTCCGCCGCCACGGCCGCGTCATGATCATCTGCGACAACCCCCGGCACAAGCAGCGCCAGGGCTGAACGCAGCCGATCAGCAGCTCCCGCACCACCGCAGCACAACTCCATCGCACGACGTGATCGCTGACCCGGGGCAGCCCCGGGCCACCCACCTCCGGAGCAGGGGCCGGAGCCCGCAGCACGACCGCGGGACGCGACACGCCTCGACACCCCTGTGAGACCCGAAGGGACACCGCCAGCACATGGCACGCCTCGTTGGAGTCGACCTCCCGCGCGAGAAGCGCGTGGAGATCGCTCTCACCTACATCTACGGCATCGGCCGTACCCGCTCCCGTCAGCTGCTCGCCGCGACCGGCGTGGACCCGGACACCCGGGTCCACCAGCTGGGCGACGACGAGCTGGTCAAGCTGCGCGACGAGATCGAAGCGAACTTCAAGATCGAGGGTGACCTGCGCCGCGAGGTGCAGGCCGACATCCGTCGCAAGATCGAGATCGGCAGCTACCAGGGCCGCCGCCACCGCCAGGGCCTGCCCGTGCGTGGCCAGCGGACCAAGACCAACGCGCGCACCCGCAAGGGCCCCAAGCGCGCCGTCGCCGGCAAGAAGAAGGCCAGGTGACCTCCGTCGTCCCCGCCACCGGCGCGGGACGACGTCGCAGCACCTGACCGACCACCACCCAGCACAGGAGCGAACGCATGCCACCCAAGAGCCGCAGCGCGGCCGGCGCCAAGAAGGTGCGCCGCAAGGAGAAGAAGAACGTCGTCCAGGGCGAGGCTCACATCAAGAGCACGTTCAACAACACGATCGTCACCATCACCGACCCCACCGGGGCGGTGATCGCGTGGGCCTCCGCCGGCACCGTCGGCTTCAAGGGCTCCCGCAAGTCCACGCCGTTCGCCGCGCAGATGACCGCCGAGGCGGCGGGCCGTCGGGCGATGGAGCACGGGATGAAGAAGATCGACGTCTTCGTGAAGGGCCCGGGTTCGGGCCGCGAGACGGCGATCCGGTCGCTGGGTGCGATCGGCCTCGAGGTCGGCACCATCCAGGACGTCACGCCCACGCCCCACAACGGATGCCGGCCGCCCAAGCGGCGCCGCGTCTGAGCCCCGTCGACCCCAGCACCCCGAGGAGCACCTGAGACATGGCCCGCTACACCGGCCCCATGACCAAGAAGTCGCGCCGACTCGGCGTCGACCTGGTGGGAGGCGACGCCGCGTTCGAGCGACGCCCCTACGCGCCCGGCCAGCACGGCCGCGGTCGCATCAAGGAGAGCGAGTACCTCCTGCAGCTGCGCGAGAAGCAGAAGGCCCGCATCTCGTACGGCATCCTGGAGCGCCAGTTCTTCAACTACTACGCGGAGGCCTCGCGGCGCACCGGCAAGACCGGTGACAACCTGCTCCAGCTGCTGGAGTGCCGCCTGGACAACGTCGTGTACCGCGCCGGCTTCGCCCGCACGCGTCGCCACGCGCGCCAGCTGGTCAACCACGGCCACTTCCTGGTGAACGGCAAGAAGGTCAACATCCCGTCGTACCAGGTCAGCCAGTACGACATCATCGACGTCAAGCAGAAGTCGCTCGAGACCACGCCGTTCATCGTGGCTCGTGAGACCCACGGCGAGCGCGTCGTCCCGGCCTGGCTCCAGGCGCTGCCCGACCGCATGCGGATCCTCGTGCACCAGCTCCCGGTGCGCGCGCAGATCGACGTGCCGGTCCAGGAGCAGCTGATCGTGGAGTTCTACTCCAAGAAGTGATCCCCGCCCGCCGGCCCCCGCGACCCGGGGGCCGGCGGCGTCACCACGGCTGCACCGCCACCCACCGCAGCCACGCCTCGCCTCCGCCGCCACGCAGTTCGGGCCCGTCAAATAGTGGGTGGGCCCGGAAAGGACAGAACCAGTGCTCATCGCACAGCGCCCCACCCTCTCCGAGGACGTCGTCGACGACTTCCGCTCGCGGTTCGTCATCGAGCCCCTCGAGCCCGGCTTCGGCTACACCCTCGGCAACTCCCTGCGCCGGACGCTGCTGTCGTCCATCCCCGGCGCGTCGGTCACCAGCATCAAGATCGACAACGTGCTCCACGAGTTCTCGACCATCGAGGGCGTCAAGGAGGACGTGACCGAGGTGATCCTGAACCTCAAGTCGCTGGTCGTCTCCTCCGAGCACGACGAGCCCGTCACCATGTACCTGCGCAAGTCCGGCGCGGGCGAGGTCACCGGCGCCGACATCGCGCCGCCGGCCGGCGTCGAGGTGCACAACCCCGACCTGGTCCTCGCGACGCTGTCCGACAAGGGCCAGCTCGAGATGGAGCTGGTCGTCGAGCGCGGTCGCGGCTACGTCTCCGCCGTGCAGAACAAGGGCGCCGACAACGAGATCGGGCGCATGCCGGTCGACTCGATCTACAGCCCCGTCATGAAGGTGACCTACAAGGTCGAGGCCACCCGTGTCGAGCAGCGCACCGACTTCGACCGTCTCGTCATCGACGTCGAGACCAAGCCGTCGATCCGCCCCCGCGACGCGATCGCCTCGGCCGGCAAGACCCTCGTCGAGCTGTTCGGGCTGGCCCGGGAGCTCAACGTCGAGGCCGAGGGCATCGACATCGGTCCCTCGCCGGTCGACGAGCAGCTGGCCGCCGACCTGGCGCTGCCGGTCGAGGACCTGCAGCTCACCGTCCGGTCCTACAACTGCCTCAAGCGCGAGGGCATCCACACCGTCGGCGAGCTGATCAGCCGGTCCGAGCAGGACCTGCTGGACATCCGCAACTTCGGTGCGAAGTCCATCGACGAGGTCAAGGCCAAGCTGGTCGAGATGGGCCTGTCCCTCAAGGACAGCGCGCCCGGCTTCGACCCGACCGCCGCCCTCGCGGCGTACGGCGACGACGACAACGACGACGCCTACGTCGAGGACGAGCAGTACTGAGCACCACCCGCCCACCGCACGTCACCCACTGAGGTCGCTCCCACCCGGGAGCGGCCGACTACCCCGGTACCTGGAACGGCCGGAGGAGTTGGAGAAGAACCATGCCGAAGCCCACCAAGGGCCCCCGTCTCGGTGGCAGCCCCGCCCACCAGCGGCTGATCCTGCGCAACCTCGCGACCTCGCTGTTCGAGCACGGCAAGATCACCACCACCGAGAAGAAGGCGCGGGTGCTGCGGCCCTACGCCGAGAAGCTGATCACGAAGGCCCGCAAGGGCGACCTGCACAACCGTCGCCTGGTCCTGCGCGAGCTCTTCCCGAGCGTCGACCGCGCCGCCGAGGCCGAGGGGGTGCACGTGGTCAACAAGTACCCGCAGCACCGCCTCTTCACGGAGATCGCGCCGATGCTGGCCGACCGTCCGGGCGGCTACACCCGCATCACGAAGCTCGGCCCCCGCAAGGGCGACAACGCGCCGATGGCCGTGATCGAGATCGTCACCGACGCCTACACGCCGTCCAGCGGCACCAGCAAGGAGACGACCGTGAGCAGCAGCGACGACACCGCCCCCGCCCCCGTGGCCACCACGGACGAGCCGACCCTGGTCGACGAGTCCGCCCGCGAGGAGGAGGCCGGCGAGGCCCCCACCGCGCAGGACGCCACCGGCGGGGAGTCCGGCACGGACGCGGTCGTGGAGGAGGCCTCCGCGGAGGCCGAGCCCGCGGCCGGGACCGACGACCCCGCGACGCAGGCCGCCGCGGAGGACGCCGCCCCCGCGAGCGAGGACGACAAGAAGAGCTGACCCCCAGCGCTTCGTCGCCGACCCGTCGTCCCCCCGGACGGCGGGTCGACGTCATTCCCGGGGTGTCACGTCAGCGGGTCGCCTCGGGGTCGTTCCAGGTGCGGGCGACGAGCGCGGCGGCCTCGTCGGCCCCGACCCCGGCGCGCCGGGCGGCCGCGACGTAGGCGGCCACCGCCGCCGCCAGGTCGATCCCGCCGCTGCTCCGCGCGACGAAGGTGCCGCGACGGCCCTCGGTCACGACGACGCCGTCCGCCTCGAGCTCGCGGTAGACCCGCGCGACGGTGTTGACGGCGAGACCCTGGTCGGCCGCGAGGCCGCGGACGGTGGGCATCCGCGTGCCGGGCGCCAGCCGCCCGTCGGCGGCGCGGGCCGCGATCGCCGCTCGCAGCTGCTCGTACGGCGGTCGGGGGTCGTCGGGGTCGGCGACGGGCAGGTCCACGGGGGCGTCCACGCCGTCACGCTAGCCGGGGGCCGTGCGGTAGAAACCACCCATGAGCCACCCCGATGCCGCGACCGCCGTCCCCACGGTGCTGGTCGTCGGCGAGGCGCTGGTCGACGTCGTCCGCGCCGACGACGGCACCACCACGGACCACCCGGGCGGCAGCGCCGCCAACGTCGCGGTCGCGCTGGCACGCCTGGGCCGGCCGGTCCGGTTCGCGACCTGCTTCGCCGACGACCGCCTGGGTCGGCTGCTGGCCGACCACCTGGCCCGTGACGCCGTGGGGCTCGCCGCGGAGCCCGGGGCGGTGGTGGACCACACCTCCTCGGCCGTCGTCACGCTCGCGCCCGACGGGTCCGCGACCTACGAGTTCGACCTGGACTGGCGCCTGGGCCCCGTGGAGGCGGGTCCCGGGACCGTCGCCGTGCACGCGTGCTCGCTGGGCGCCGTGCTCGAGCCCGGCGCCGCCGACGTCCTGGCGCTGGTGCGGGCGCTGGCGCCCCAGGTCCTGGTCTCCTACGACGTCAACGTGCGCGCGGTCGTCACCGGCACCGGGGCGGACGTCGTCGCCCGCGTCGAGGCGCTCGCGGCCCTCTCCGACGTCGTCAAGGCCTCCGACGAGGACCTCGCCCACCTCTACCCCGACCGTGACGTGACGGCCGGCGCCCGTCACGTGCTCGGGCTCGGCCCGGCGGTCGTCGTCCTGACGCGCGGGGCCGACGGTGCGACGTGGGTCGCCGCCGACGGGGAGACCTCCGTGGCGGTCCCGCGGGTCGTGGTCGCCGACACGATCGGCGCGGGCGACACCTTCTGCGCCGCCGTCGTCGACGCCCTGTGGTCCCGTGGTGCCGTCGGGCCCGGGGCCCGCGAGGCCGTCCTCGCCCTCGACCACAGCGCGCGGGCGGACGTGCTGACCCGCGCCGCGGCCGCGGCGGCGGTGACGGTGTCCCGCCCCGGCGCGGACCCGCCGTACGCCGCCGAGCTGGCGGGCGGGCCGACCTCGCGGCCCGCCGCACCCGGTCGCGGTCCGGACCCGATCGGGTGAACCGCTGTCGGCCGGCGGCGGGGTGACCTAGCCTGGCCCGGCGCCCGACCGCTTCCCCCGGTGCGTCGCCCGCCGCCCCCGAGAGCCAGGACCGCCCCGTGATCCCTCCCCGCCGACGAGCGCCGGGCCGGCGCGCGACGCTGCCCGCGACCCTCCTCCTGACGCTCGTCCTGACGCTGCTCGGCGCCCTGGCGCCCTCCGGCGCGGGCGCCGCCAGCGACGTGCCGCGCACCAACACCGAGCGCTTCTACGCCGGCGAGCCCTACACGGGGATGTTCGCCGACCCCGCCGTCATGCGGGTCGGCGGTCGCTTCTACGCCGTGGCCACCAACCACGACGGCCTCAACCTGCCCCTGATGAGCTCCACCGACCTGCGCACGTGGCGGCCGCGGGCGCCGCTCACCGACTACCGCCGGTGGACCGACTGGCGCGGCTACAACGACGCCCTCCCGGGCCGACCCGCGTGGGCGGCGTCCATCGCGACCACGTCCAAGCCCCAGTTCAGCCAGTGGGCGCCGTCGGTGGCGCGGGTGAAGGGCCGCTTCGTCGCGGCGTACTCCGCCGCCCAGACGCTCGAGACGCCCCGCCGGCCGCGTCGCAGCTGCATCGGGCTCGCGGTGGCCGACCGCGCCGCCGGGCCGTACGTGCCGGTCTCGCGGGAGCCGACCGTCTGCTACCCGCCCTCCCCGCGCGGCGTGATCGACCCCGACCTGCACGTCACGCCGGACGGCACGGCGTACCTGCTGTGGAAGCAGGAGGGCGTCGTGGACCGCTCCGAGCCGAAGCTCATGGTCCAGCGGCTGTCCGCCGACGGCCTGCGGCTCAAGGCGGGCTCGCGGCCGGTGGAGCTGCTCCCGCTCGTGCGCGGCACGTGGAAGGGCGGCGTCATCGAGAACCCCTCGATGGTGCGTCACGGGGGCCGGACCTACCTCTTCTACTCCGCCCACGACTGGTACTCCGCGGACTACGCGACCGGGTACGCCGAGTGCGCGGGCCCGCTCGGACCGTGCGTCGACCGCACCCACGCCCGCCCGCTGCTGGCCTCGGACGGGGCCGTCAAGGGCCCCGGGGGGGCGGACGCCTTCACCGACCGCGAGGGCCGGCTGCGTCTCGCGTACGCGGCGTGGGACCCGGGGCGCGTCGGGCCCGGGGGCACCCACGCCCGGATGCTGCACGTCGCGCGGCTGCAGCGGGTCGGGGGAGCGCTGCGCGTCGCCGAGCGCGGCTGAGACGGGTACGGCGGGCTCGCGGGGTGCTGGCTACCCTCCCCGTGTGAGCGACACGGACGAGGCGACCCGCGACGAGGTGCAGCAGTGGCGTGAGGCCCACGCCAGGGTCGTGGGACTGACGACCGGCCTGTCGCCCGACCGGGCCTCGACGCCGGTGCCGGCCTGCCCGGACTGGAGCGTCAAGGACCTGCTCGCCCACGTCGTGGGCGTGGCCGCGGACGTGGTGGGCGGCGACGAGCCGGACGACCACAACGAGGCGTGGACGCAGGCCCAGGTCGACGCGCGACGCGACGCGGACGTCGCGGACCTGCTCGCCGAGTGGGCCGGTTCCGCGGAGCGGCTCGTGGCGTGGATGGGCGAGCACGGGACCCGGCCGCTCAACGACGTCGTGATCCACGAGCAGGACCTGCGCGGCGCCCTGGGGGAGCCGGGCGCCCGGGACACGACCGGGCTCCGCACGATCCGCGACCGCATGGCCGCCCGGTTCTCCACGGCTGCGGAGGCCCTGCCGCCCCTGCTGATGGTCGAGCACCGCGACGACGACGTCGAGCCCTGGCACCACGTCACGCGTGGCTCCGAGAACGACGCCGCGGTGGTGCTGTCCGCGGACGGCTTCGAGCTGTTCCGCGCACTGACGTCCCGCCGCACCGCGGAGCAGGTGCGCGCGATGACCGTGCGCGGCGACGTCACGCCGTACCTGGACGCGCTCGCCGGCCTGGGTCCGCTGCCCGACCGGCCGCTGCCGGAGTAGCCGACCCCGGACGGTCCGCCGACCGTGTAACGCCCGCGGCGGCTCGGGGCAGGAGGAGGGTGAAGCCCCCTCGGGGGACCCTCCCGCCCCACGAGGTGCGCTGTGCCCGCCGACCGCGTCCCGCCCCTGCGCCCGGGCGCGGTGTGCCCGGGGGAGCGGTGGACGTCACCCGGCCGACGGGGCCCGGGGCGGACGGATCTGCTCGGCGGGGGCGGCCGGATCCCCCGGACGCTCGCCCAGGTGCTCGCGCAGTCGACGCAGCCCCCGGTGCCGGGCGACGCGGACCGCGACCGCGCTCACGCCCAGTGCCCGGGCCGCGGCGGCGTTGTCGAACCCGAGCCCGTCGACGAGGCCGACCGCGTCCCGCTCCCGCGGTGGGAGCGTCGACAGCGCGTCGCGCACCCAGTCCGCGCCCTCGAGGACGAGGGCGTGGTCCGCGGCCTGGAGGTGGTGGGCCTCCAGGTCGCCGGGCTCGGTGCGACGTCGCTCGGAGCGTCGACGGTTGCCGGCGCCCAGCTTGCGGGCGATGCCGAACAGCCAGCCCGCGAAGTCGGACGAGGACCCGGAGAAGTCGGCGATCTTGGCCGCGGCGACCAGCCAGGCCTCGTTGGCCACGTCCTCGGGCGCGGCCATCGCGTCGCCGGTGGGTCGGGTCGACAGCCACGCCACGAGGCGGCCGGCATGGGCGGAGTGCAGGGCGCGCCAGGCGTCGGGGTCGCCGCCCTTCGCGGCGGCGACGAGGTCGTCGTCGCTCATCCGCGTCCCGGAGCGGCGGCGGGGCCCTCGTCCGACCCGCGGCCCGCACCGGCGGACCGCCCCCGGTCCTGACCGCGGGCCCGGTCGCCCCCACGGTCGGCGCCACGGTCGGCGCCACGGTCGTCGGGCCGCCGGTCGAGGCCCGGGGGCGAGGTCGGACGCGCGCTGGCGGGCGGCGAGGCCGGCGTCGTGGGCAGGTCGGAGGCGCGCGGCCGCCCCGCGGGCGTCGTCGGTCGGGACGGGGCCGCGCCGCCCGAGCGGTCCCCGGGACCCGCGGTGCCGGTGTCGCGGCCGGTGTCGCCGCCGTCGCCGCCGTCGCCCTCGGTGTCGTCCCCCGCGGCCGGACCCGTGGCGGAGGACCCGTTGCCGCCGGGGCCACGGCCGTCGTCGGGCCGGGGGTCGCCGTCGGGCCCCGTGCTCGGCCCGGTGCTCGGCCCGGTGGGCGTCGAGGTCCCGGGGTCACCGGGGCCGGTCCCGTCACCGGTGCTGCTGCCGGGAGTCACCGGGCCGGTGGGCGAGGGGCGGATCACGTCGGGCGTCGGCAGCCCGGGCACGGTGACGGCCCCGGTCGCCCACGCGGCGCCGGCGGTGAGCGTCAGCGCACCCAGCACCCCGGCCACGGCCGTCGCGGCGCGCCCCACCGGGGTCGGCGACGGGGAGCTGTGCTCGGCGAGGGCGGCGAGCCGCTCCGCGAAGCCCCGGGGGGCCTCGACGTCGGGGACCTCCAGGCGCAGCTCGGGACGTCGCGGCACGGCCGGCTCCTCTCGGGTGGACGGGGGACGACCGTCCGCCGTCGGACCAGCCGGGGGGGGAGGAGGGCCGACGGCGGCGGCCGTCGCAGGGTTCCTGCCGCGAGGGCTCGGGGTCGTTACGCCGTCGGCGGAGGGTTCTCCGCGACTTCCCGTCCCCGCCCGGGCTCAGCGCTTCAGGAGCTGGCGTGCCATGACGACGCGCTGCACCTGGTTGGTGCCCTCGTAGATCTGGGTGATCTTCGCGTCGCGCATCATCCGCTCGACCGGGTAGTCCCGGGTGTAGCCGGACCCGCCGAGCAGCTGCACGGCGTCGGTGGTGACCTCCATCGCGACGTCGGAGGCGAAGCACTTCGCCGCCGCCCCGAAGAAGGACAGGTCCGGGTCGTCGCGCTCGGACTTGGCGGCGGCGACGTACACCATCTGACGGGCGGCCTCGAGCTTCATCGCCATGTCGGCGAGCATGAACTGCACGCCCTGGAACTGGGCGACGGCCTGGCCGAACTGCTCCCGCTCCTTCACGTACGAGGTGGCGAAGTCGAGGGCGCCCTGGGCGATGCCGACGGCCTGGGCGCCGATGGTGACGCGCGTGTGGTCGAGGGTCTTCAACGCGGTCTGCAGGCCGGTGCCGGGCTCGCCGACGATGCGGTCGCCGGGCAGGCGGACCTTGTCGAAGTGCAGCTCGCGGGTGGGGGAGCCCTTGATGCCGAGCTTGCGCTCCTTCTCGCCGAAGGTGAAGCCCTCGTCGCCCTTCTCGACCACGAACGCGCTGACGTTGCGCCCGCGGGCGCCGTCGGGGTCGGTCACGGCGAGGACGGTGTAGAACTCCGAGACGCCGGCGTTGGTGATCCAGGACTTCTGCCCCGAGAGCACCCAGTCGTCGCCGTCGCGCACCGCGCGGCACCTCATCGAGGCGGTGTCGGAGCCGGCCTCGCGCTCGGAGAGGCCGTAGGAGAAGCCCTCGCCCGCCGCGAGGCGGGGCAGGTACCGCTGCTTGACGTCGTCGCCGCCGGCGATGATCACCGGCATCGAGCCGAGCTTGTTGACCGCGGGGATCAGCGACGACGACGCGCAGACCCGGGCGACCTCCTCGATGACCAGGCAGACGGCCAGCGCGTCGGCGCCGACCCCGTCGTACGCCTCGTCGACGTGGGGGGCGTGGAAGTCCGAGGCCACGAGGGCGTCGTGCGCCTCCTGCGGGTAGCGGGACTCCTCGTCCACCGCGGCGGCCCAGGGGGCGATCTTGTCCTCGGCGAGGTCGCGGACCGCGGCCTTGAGCTCCTGGTGGTCGTCGGAGAGGCGGAACTGGTCGAAGTCGCTCATGAGGGGCTCCCGGGGCGGGTCGGTGGTACGGAGTACTCCTTGGATGGTACGCAGTACCCATGTCGGAGTCCACGCGCGAGCGCCTGGTCGCCGCGGCGTACGCCCTGTTCGACGAGCGCGGCTACGACGCGACGACGGTCGACGCCGTCGCGGAGCGGGCCGGCGTCGGCCGGACCACGTTCTTCCGGGCGTTCCGCTCCAAGGACGACGCGGTCCTGCCCGACCACGACGCGGTGCTCGCGCGCGTCACCGCCCGGCTCGAGGCCGCCCCGGCGACCGCGGCCCCCGCGACGGTGGCGACCGCCGCCTCGGAGGCCGCGCACCTCGTGCTCGCCCACTACCTGGACGAGGGCGAGCGGGCCCGGGCGCGCTACCGGCTGACGCGGACCGTCCCCGCGCTGCGGCAGCGCGAGGTCGCCGGCCTCCAGGCCTACCAGCGCGTGTTCCGCGAGTTCTTCCGCGGCCGGGTCGGCGACGGCGAGACCGGGGAGGTGCGGGCCGAGGTGCTCGCCGCCGCCGTCGTCACCGCCCACAACCACGTGCTGCGGCGCTGGCTGCGCGAGGAGGAGCCGGAGCCGGTCGGCGCCCTCGACCGGGCGCTCGCCGACGTGCTGGCGGTGCTCGGCCCCCACCGGCCCGGGACGGGACGCACCCGCGTCGTGGTCCTCGAGGCCGACGACGACCTCGACACCGTCGTGCCTGCCGTCCGGGCGGCGCTGGAGCGCCGCGAGCCGTAGGCTCGCCGCCGTGTCCGAGGCCAGCGACCACCCCTCCGCGCCCGGGGCGCTCCCCGAGCTGACCCCCGCCGAGCAGCGCGTGCTCGGCAGCCTCCTGGAGAAGGAGGTGACGGTTCCCGGCAGCTACCCGATGACGCTCGCCGGGCTCCGCTCGGCGTGCAACCAGGCCTCGAGCCGCGAGCCGGTCACGGCGTACGAGGACGCCGAGCTGCAGGCCGTCCTCGCCGGTCTCAAGGACCGTGGGCTCGTCGGCGTCACGTGGGCGGACCGCGGGCCGCGGACCCTCAAGTACGTGCAGCGGCTCTCCGTCGTCCTCGACCTCGCCGAGGACGCCCGGGCCCTGCTCACGGTGCTGCTGCTGCGCGGCGCGCAGCCGCCGGGCGCCCTGCGCTCGCGCACCGAGCGCCTGCACGCCTTCCCGGACCGGGAGTCGGTCGAGGCGTGCCTCGCCGCGATGGCCGCCGCGCAGGCGCCGCTGGTCGAGCAGCTGCCCCGGCGCCCGCGCGAGCAGGACCACCGGTGGCGCCACCTGCTCGGTGGGCCCGAGGAGGCCGCGGCCGAGACCGGGCCGCCCGCCGGGACCGACCGCGAGCAGGTGCTCGCCGACGGGCCGCAGGCGCGCGACGCGGCGGTGCGGGCGTCGTACGACGCGGTGGCGGGCGCCTACGCCGACGCCCTCGGCGACGAGCTCGACGACCTCCCCCTGGAGCGCTGGCTGCTCGGACGGGCGGCCTGGCTGGCGGGGGAGCGGCCCGTGGTCGAGGCGGGCTCCGGGCCCGGCCACGTCACGGCCTTCCTCGCCGACCACGGCGTGGAGGCGCACGGCGTCGACGCCTCCCCGGCCATGGTCGCCGTGGCCCGCGAGCGCCACCCGGACGGGCACTACGAGGTCGGGGACCTGCGCCGCCTGATGCGCCCGACCTCGGCGGACGGCTGGGGCGCCGTCCTGGCCTGGTACTCGCTGGTCCACCTCGCGCCCTCGGAGCTGCCCGACGCCCTCGCCGCGCTGGTGCGGCCCCTCGCGCCCGGCGGCTGGCTCGTGCTCGCGCTGCACGCCGGCAGCGGGGTCCGGCGCGCCGGGACCTGGTACGACGCGGAGGTCGACCTGGGCTTCGTGCAGCACGAGCCCGCCGAGGCGGTCGCGCTGGTCGAGGCGGCCGGCCTGGTGGACGTCGAGTGGTACCGGCGGGGCCCGCTCGCCGCCCGGCGGGAGACCACCGAGCGGCTCTACGTGCTCGCGCGCCGACCGGGCTGAGGCCCAGCGCCCGGTCCGGGGCTGGGAGGATGCCCGGCGTGCGGATCCGTCTCGACCTCGCCTACGACGGCGCCGGCTTCCACGGCTGGGCCGCGCAGCCCGGCCTGCGCACCGTCCAGGGCGCCCTGGAGGCGGCGCTCGCGACCGTGCTGCGGCACGACGACGTCGCGGTGACGTGCGCCGGTCGCACCGACACCGGGGTGCACGCGCGCGGTCAGGTCGCCCACCTCGACCTGCCAGACGGGCTCCTGGAGGCCGCCGCGGGCCGGGCCGCCGACGCGCCCGTCGACGCGCTGCGCCGCCGGCTCAACGGGCTGCTCGACCCCGACGTCCGGGTCCACCGCGTGGGTGTGGCGCCCGACGGCTTCGACGCCCGCTTCGCCGCGCTGTGGCGTCGCTACGTCTACCGGGTGGTCGACGACCCCGCGGCCGTCGACCCGCTCACGCGCGGCCACGTGCTGGCGTGGCCGCGTCCGCTCGACGTCGGGGCGATGGACGCCGCGGCCCGGGGGCTGCTCGGGGAGCACGACTTCGCGGCGTTCTGCAAGCGGCGCGAGGGCGCCACGACGATCCGCACCCTGCTCGACCTGCGCTGGGAGAGGCGCGACGGGCTCGCGGTCGGCACGGTGCGCGCCGACGCCTTCTGCCACTCCATGGTGCGGGCGCTGACCGGCTGCCTGCTGGCGGTGGGCGAGGGGCGCCGCGACACCGGCTGGCCCGCGACGGTCCTCGGCGCCGGCGTGCGCGACCCCGCGGTGACCGTGGCGCCCGCCCACGGGCTGACCCTCGAGGAGGTCGGCTACCCGGCCGACGAGGACCTGGCGGCCCGCCAGCGCGAGACGAGGACGGTGCGGACCCTGTGAGCACGAGCGACGAGCCGGGCGAGCACTACTTCACCGCCGACCCTGCGGTGGCGTTCAGGCGTGAACCGGTGACGGCGAGCGTGTGGGGCCGCGACCTGGACCTGGTCACGGGCAGCGGGGTCTTCGCGCGCGGCCGGCTCGACGTCGGCACGGCGATCCTGTTCCGCGAGACCTCACCGCCGTCCGACGCGGGGCGGGTGCTCGACCTCGGCTGCGGGTGGGGCGTCGTCGGCCTCGCGATCGCCGCGGCGGTGCCCGACGCGCGGGTCACGTGCGTCGACGTCAACGAGCGGGCGCTGCTGCTGACCCGCGAGAACGCCGCGGCGCTCGGCCTGGCCGACCGGGTGGACGCGCTGCTGCCCGACGACGTCGACCCGGCGACGACGTACGACGAGATCTGGTCGAACCCGCCGATCCGGGTGGGCAAGGCCGCCCTCCACGAGCTGCTGCTCAGGTGGCTGCCCCGTCTCGCCCCCGGGGGCCGGGCGGTGATGGTGGTCGGCAAGAACCTCGGCGCCGACTCGCTGCAGCGCTGGCTCACCGAGCAGGGGTGGCCCACCGCGCGGCTGGCCAGCGCCAAGGGCTTCCGCGTGCTCGAGACGCGTCGCGCCTGAGGTCGGTGGGTGAGATCGGCGGGTGCGGTCGGCGGGTGCGGTCGGCGGGGTAGTCCCCGACGTGGTGACCGTCGCTCCGCGGCAGGCGGGGTGGTCCCTGACGTCCTGACCGTCGTGGAGCGCTTCCGGCGGTCGGGACGTCAGGGACTACCCGGGGTGGTCGGAACGTCGGGGACTACCCGAGGGGTGGTCGGAACGTCGGGGACTGTCCCGACGCAGGGGCCCGGGGTCGGGTCAGGCCGTGTGCTTGCGGACCTCGGCCTTGCCGAGGGCGGACTTGTGGACCTCGTCGGGGCCGTCGGCGAAGCGCAGCGTCCGGATCCCGGCGTACGCCGCGGCGAGGGGGAAGTCCTGTGACAGCCCGCCGCCGCCGTAGACCTGCATGGCGCGGTCGAGGATGGTCTGCACGGCGACGGGGGTGGCGATCTTGATGGCCTGGATGTCGCCGTGCGCGGCGCGGTTGCCGGCGGTGTCCATGCGCCAGGCGGTGTGCAGGGTCAGCAGCCGCAGCTGGTCGACGGCGACACGGGCCTCGGCGATCCACTCGCGGATCACGCCCTGCTCCGAGAGCGGCTTGCCGAAGGCGACCCGCTCCTGCGCCCGCACGCACATCAGCTCGATCGCGCGCTCGGCGACGCCGATGGAGCGCATGCAGTGGTGGATCCGGCCGGGTCCGAGGCGGCCCTGGGCGATCGCGAAGCCGTCCCCCTCGCCGCCGATCAGGTTCTCGGCGGGCACCCGGACGTCGGTGAGCCGCAGCTCGGCGTGGCCGCCGTGGTCGTGGTCGTCGTAGCCGAACACCTCCATGCCGCGCAGCACCTCCAGCCCGGGGGTGTCGCGGGGGACGAGGATCATCGACTGTTGGCGGTGCCGGTCCGCGGTCGGGTCGGTCTTGCCCATGACGATGAAGATCTCGCAGTCGGGGTTCATCGCCCCGGTGATCCACCACTTGCGGCCGTTGACGACGTAGTCGTCGCCGTCGCGGGTGATCGAGGTGCCGATGTTGGTGGCGTCGGAGGACGCGACGTCGGGCTCGGTCATCGCGAACGCCGACTTGATCTCCCCGGCCAGGAGGGGCTCGAGCCACCGCTGCTTCTGGGCCTCGGAGCCGAACATGGCGAGGGTCTCCATGTTGCCGGTGTCGGGCGCCGCGCAGTTGAGCACGGCGGGCGCGAGGCCGATCGCGCGGCCGGTGATCTCGGCGAGGGGGGCGTACTGCAGGCTCGTCAGGCCCGCGCCGCGGCCGTCCGGGTCGTGCTTGGGCGGCAGGAACAGGTTCCACAGGCCGCGCTCGCGCGCCTCGGCCTGCAGCTCCTTGAGCACCGGCACACGGCTCCAGGCCCACCGGTCGTCGGACTCCGCGACCTGCGCGGCGAAGGTGGCCTCGGCCGGGTGGACGCGGGTGTCCATGAAGTCGGTGAGCCGCTCGATGAGCTCGGTGGTGCGGGCGTCGTGGGCGAAGTCCATGGGTGCTCTCCTGGCGGGGTGCGGCGGGTACGGCGGGGGCCGGGGTGGGCGGGTGGTCAGTCGGTGCCGTGCAGGGCGTCGAGCCCGGTGGCGAGCAGCGGCACGGTCGCCTGACCGATGCCCTCGAAGCCGTCGCCGACGGTCTGGCCCTGGATGTGGCGGTAGTGGATGCCCTCGAGGATCACGGCGAGCTTGAAGAAGCCCAGGCCGAGGTGCCAGCGGAGGTCGTCCAGGTCGTGGCCGGCCGCGGCGTAGCGCCGCTGCACCTCGTCGGGGTCCGGGTAGCCGGGTGCGAGCGAGGCGTCGGAGACGCTGCGCTCCTGGCCGCCGAGGTCGAGGCGGGCCAGCCGGTCGTAGACGAGGAGCAGCGCGAGGTCGGTCATCGGGTCGCCGAGGGTCGCCATCTCCCAGTCGACGACGGCGGCGACCTCGTCGTCGGGGCCCACGAGCAGGTTGTCGAGGCGGTAGTCGCCGTGGACGATCGCCGCCCGGTCGGTGGTGGGCACGGCGGCGGCCAGCTCGGCGGCGAGCTCGTCGGCGCCCGGGAGGTCGCGGTCGCGGGAGCCCTCGAGCTGGCGGGTCCACCGGCGCACCTGGCGCTCGAGGAAGCCCTCGGGCCGGCCGAACTCGGCGAGCCCCACCGCGGCCGGGTCCACGTGGTGGAGCGCGGCGAGCACGTCGACCATCCGGCCGGTGATCGCGGCGGTCCGCCCGGCGCCGAGGGGCTCGAGCTGGGCGGCGGTGCGGTACGGCGTGCCGTCGACGCGCTCCATCAGGTAGAACGGCGCGCCGAGCACGTCGTCGTCGGTGCAGTGGGCGTGCATCGCGGGCACGGGCACGTCGGTGCCGTGCAGCGCGGACATCACGGTGTACTCGCGGCCCATGTCGTGGGCGGTGGCCTGCACGTGCCCGCGGGGCGGTCGGCGCAGCACCCAGGTCCGCTCGCCGTCGGTGACCTCGAAGGTGAGGTTCGACTTGCCACCGGCGATCAGCCGCCCGGTCAGCGGGCCGGCGAGGTCGAGCCCGCCGGTGGTGGTGAGCCACCGGGTCGCGGCGGCGAGGTCCTGACCGGCGGGCTCCGGCTCGAACGGGCGCCCGGCGCTCATCGGGCGGCCGCCTCGACGCGGGTGCGGAGCCTGCGCATCCCCCGCAGCCAGCCGTCGGTGTCGGCAGCGCGCGAGGAGTAGTAGTCGGCGACCTCGGGGTGGGGGAGCACCAGGAACCGGTCGTCGTCGAGGGAGGAGACCCAGGCGTCCGCGACCTGCTCGGGGGTCAGGGCGCCGTCGCGCGAGAGCAGGGCCGTGAGGGGACCGGCGTGCTCCAGCATCCGGGTCCGCACGCCCTGGGGGCAGATGGCCTGCACCGTGACGCCGCGGTCGCCGTACGTCATCGAGAGCCACTCGGCGAAGGCGACGGCGCCGTGCTTGGTGACCGTGTACGGCGCGTTGCCGATCATGCCGAGCAGCCCGGCGGCGCTGGCGGTGACCACGAACCGGCCACCCGTGCCGCCGGGGGTGTCGAGCCAGGTCGGCACGACCGCGCGGGCGAGGCGCACGTGGGCCATGACGTTGACCTCGAGGGCCTGCTCCCAGACCTCGTCGGGGGTGTCGAGGCCCCCGCCGACGTCCACCCCCGCGTTGGCCATCAGCACGTCGAGGCGGTCGAGGTGCTCGCGGGCGGCGCCGACCAGGCGGCGGGCCCCGGCGTCGGTGGCGCAGTCCCCGGGCTCGGCGTGGCCGCCGACCTCCTCGGCGACCTCCGCGGCGAGCGCGGGGTCGAGGTCGTTGACCACGACACGGGCGCCCTCGGCGGCGGCACGGTGGGCGAGCGCCCGCCCGATGCCGCGCCCGGCGCCGGTGACCAGGACCCCCCGGCCCTCGAGCCGGCCGGCCGCCATCAGACGCCGCCGCGCAGCAGGACGCCGCCGTCGAGCACGAGCGTCTGCCCGGTGACCCAGGCGGCGTCGTCGCTCGCGAGGTAGGCCACCGCGCCCGCGACGTCCTCGGGGACCCCGAGGCGCTTGAGCGGGTACGGCGCGGAGACCTCCTCCTCGCGACCCTCGTACAGGGCGGTGGCGAACTTCGTCTTCACCACGGCCGGTGCGACCGCGTTGACGCGCACGGTCGGGCCGAGCTCGACGGCGAGCTCCTCGGTGAGGTGGATCAGCATGGCCTTGGTCGCGCCGTAGAAGGCGATGCCGGGGGCGGGTCGCAGCCCGGCGACCGACGCGACGTTGACGACGGCGCCGCCGTGCTCGCCCATCCAGGCGGCGTGCCCGCGCTGGATCCAGGACAGGGCGGCCAGGCAGTTGACCTCGACGGTCTTGCGGGCCGCGCCCAGGTCGAGCTCGAGCAGGGGGCCGTACGTCGGGTTGATGCCCGTGTTGTTGACCAGGACGTCGAGGCTGCCGAAGGTGGCGAGCGTCCGCTCGACGACCTCGGCCTGGTGGTCGGCGTCGTCGGCGCCGCCGGGGATGCCGAGCGCGTGCTCCTCGCCGCCGAGCTGCGCCACCGCCTCGGCCAGCGGCTCGGGCTTGCGACCGGTGACGACCACGCGGGCGCCCTCGTCGACGAGGCGCTGGGCGATGGCGAGGCCGATGCCGCGACTGGCGCCGGTGACGACCGCCGTACGGCCCTCGAGTCGGCTGGTCTGGTGGGCCACGGGCGCCTCCTGGGTGCGGGGTCGTTGCGCCGGACTAAGCGCTTGCTTACCATCGCTGACGTGACTGCCGCCGTCAACCCTGCCGAGCGCGGCGGCGAGCGCCTCGCGCGGGCGGCGGCGGAGGCCTTCGCGGCGCGGGGCTTCCACGGCACCACCACCCGCGACGTCGCGGCGGCCGCGGGCCTGAGCCCGGCGGCGGTCTACGTGCACCACCGCTCCAAGGAGGAGCTGCTGGCCGCGCTCTCCTTCGAGGGCCACCGCCGCGTGCTGGCCCTGGTGCTCGACGCGGTCGCGGCCGGCGACGACCCGGTCGAGCAGCTCGGCGGGCTGGCCGAGGCGTTCGCGCGCCACCACGCCACCGAGCACGTCTCGGCGCGCGTGGTGAACTACGAGCTCGCCGCCCTCTCCGAGGCCCACCGCGCCGAGGTGTCCGCGCTGCGCCACGAGATCGAGGCCGCCGTGCGCGACGTCGTCCGTCGCGGCGTGGCCGTCGGCGTGTTCTCGACGCCCGACCCGGACCTCACCGCCGCCGCGCTGCTCTCCCTGGGCATCGACCTCGCCCGCTGGTGGCGCCCCGGCGGGCGCTGGAGCCCCGACGAGGTGGCCGCCCACTACCGCGGCCTCGCCCTGGCCATGCTCGGCGCGTAGCCCCGCTCGGCCCCGACGCCCCTCGGCACGCGCACGGTAATGCGGGTGCGGGCGGCGGCGGGGCTCCGGGAGGATGGTCCCTCGTGGGACACGTGGACGTCAGTGGGGTGCGGGTCGACCTGCCCGACGGGCGGGTGCTGCTCGACGAGGTGTCGTTCCGGGTCGGCGAGGGCCAGAAGGTGGCCCTGGTGGGGGCGAACGGCGCGGGCAAGACCACGCTGCTGCGCGTCGTCACCGGCGAGCTGGCGCCGCAGGCCGGATCGGTCGTGCGCACCGGCGGGCTCGGGGTGATGCCGCAGTTCGTCGGCCAGGGCGTCGTGCCCGGCTCGGGGGACAGCCCGACCGTGGCCGACCTCCTCGCCTCCGTCGCCCCGCCGCGCGTGCGCGAGGCCCTGGCGCGCGTCGACGCCTGCGAGCTCGCGCTCATGGAGGTCGACGACGAGCCCACCCAGATGGCGTACGCCGGGGCGCTGGCCGAGCTCGGGGACGCCGGCGGCTACGAGCTCGAGGTGGTGTGGGACACCTGCACCACCGCCGCCCTGGGCGTCGGGTTCGACCGTGCCCGCCACCGGCTGCTGCGCACGCTGTCGGGCGGGGAGCAGAAGCGCCTGGTCCTGGAGTACCTGCTGCGCGGCCCCGACGAGGTGCTGCTGCTCGACGAGCCCGACAACTACCTCGACGTGCCCGCGAAGATCTGGCTCGAGCAGCGTCTGGCGGCCAGCGAGAAGTCGGTGCTGTTCGTCTCCCACGACCGCGAGCTGATGGCCAACGCGGCGACCCGCGTCGTCACCGTCGAGCTCGGGCCCGGCGGCGCGGACGGGACGGGCAACCGGGTCTGGACGCACCCGGGCGGGTTCGCGTCGTACCACCAGGCGCGCCGCGACCGGTTCGCGCGTTTCTCCGAGCTCACGCGACGCTGGGAGGAGGAGCACGTCAAGCTCCGGACCCTGGTCTCGACGCTGAAGCAGAAGGCGACCTTCAACGACGGCATGTCCTCGCGCTACCGCGCCGCCCAGACCCGCCTGCGCAAGTTCGAGGAGGCCGGGCCGCCCACCGAGCAGCCGCGCGAGCAGCAGGTCTCGATGCGGCTGCGCGGGGGGCGCACCGGCAAGCGCGCCGTGGTCTGCGAGCACCTGGGGCTGACCGGCCTGATGGCGCCGTTCGACCTCGAGGTCTGGTACGGCGAGCGGGTCGCCGTGCTCGGCTCCAACGGCTCGGGCAAGTCCCACTTCCTGCGCCTGCTCGCGGCGGGCGGCTCCGACCCGCTCTCCGCCGACCTCGACCGCGGCGCCGTCGGGGACGGTGACGTGCCGCCGCCCGCGCCGGTCGAGCACACCGGGGTGGCGCGCCTCGGCGCGCGGGTGCGACCGGGCTGGTTCGTGCAGACCCACGAGCACCCCGAGCTGGTCGGGCGCACCCTGCTCGAGGTGCTCCACCGCGGCCAGGGACGCCGTGACGGGATGGGCCGCGAGGCCGCGTCGCGGGTGCTGGACCGCTACGAGCTCAGCGCCGCCGCCGAGCAGCGCTTCGAGCAGCTCTCCGGTGGTCAGCAGGCCCGGTTCCAGATCCTGCTGCTCGAGCTGTCGGGGGCGACGCTGCTGCTGCTCGACGAGCCCACCGACAACCTCGACGTGCAGTCGGCCGAGGCGCTCGAGGCGGGGCTGGAGTCCTTCGACGGCACGGTCCTCGCGGTCACCCACGACCGCTGGTTCGCGCGGGGCTTCGACCGCTTCCTCGTGTACGGCGCCGACGGCACCGTCCGCGAGACCGACGGCCCCGTCTGGGACGAGGGGCGGGTCCGCCGGGATCGTTGAGGGCGCACCCGTTGTGGGCCCGCTGTGACCTGTGCCACTCTCCCGGCGTGACCGTCACGGCCGAGCCGACCACCCCGACGTACCTCGACGAGCGGCTGGCGCACTGGGCGCGCGCCACCCCGGGCGCCGAGGCGATGACCTACCTCGACCGGTCCTGGACCTGGTCGCAGTGGCACGACCGTGTGCGGCGGCTGACCGGTGCCCTGCGCGAGCGGGGGGTGGGGCGCGGCGACGTCGTGGCGTTCCTCGACAAGAACCACCCCGCCTGCGTGGAGCTGACCTTCGCCGCCGCGGCGCTGGGGGCGGCCACCGCCATCGTGAACTTCCGGCTCGCCGCCGACGAGATCGACTACGTGCTCACCGACTCCGGCGCCCGGCTGCTCGTGGTCGGCACCGAGCTCATGGGCGCCGTCGAGGCCGTGCGCGACCGGCTCGCCCGCGTCGAGCACGTCGTCGAGGTGACGCCCCACGGCGCACCGGGCGACGCCTACGAGGAGATGCTCGCCGCCGCCTCGCCCGCCGACCGCGACCCGGCCGTCGAGCCGACCGACACCGCCCTGGTCATGTACTCCTCCGGCACGACCGGGCGACCCAAGGGCGTGATGATCAGTCACGCCAACCTGCTCGCGCACACCCTCGCCGCCCACGAGGGCTGGGGCTTCGACGAGGGCGACAAGAACATGGTCTCGATGCCGCTGTTCCACGTCGGCGGCTCGTCCTACGTGCAGTTCGGGATCCACGACGGGGTCCCGAGCGTGATGACCCGCGACCCCGACGGCGCGTCGCTGGCCGGGGCCATCCTGGCCGGCGCCAACCGCACCTTCCTGGTCCCCGCGGTGCTCGCCCAGGTGCTGGCGTCGGGGGAGCAGGCGATCGCCGTCTTCGGACGGCTGAAGACCTACTGCTACGGCGCCGCGCCGATGCCCCTGCCCCTGCTGCGCGCCGCCATCGCGGCCTGGCCCGACACCGACTTCATCCAGGTGTACGGCCTGACCGAGGTGTGCGGCGTGATCACCCACCTCATGCCCGAGGAGCACCGCGACGAGGCGCACCCCGAACGTCTCGTCAGCGCCGGGCGGCCCATCCCGGGCGTCGAGGTCAGGGTCGTCGACGTCGGCACGCTCCAGGACGTGGCCGCGGGCGGGCACGGCGAGCTGTGGTTCCGCACCCCGCAGCTGATGCAGGGCTACCTCGGCAGGCCCGAGGCCACCGCCGAGGTGATCACCGCGGACGGCTGGTTCCGCACCGGCGACATCGGCACCGTCGACGCCGACGGCTACGTCTACGTCACCGACCGCCTCAAGGACATGATCATCTCGGGCGGGGAGAACATCTACTCGCCCGAGATCGAGCGGGTGCTCGCCGAGCACCCCGCCGTCGCGGAGGTCGCCGTCATCGGGGTGCCGGACGAGCGGTGGGGCGAGACCGTCCGCGCCGTCGTGTCGCTGCGGCCCGGCGCGTCGGCGACCGCCGAGGAGCTGATCGAGCACTGCCGGGGCTCGCTGGCCCGCTACAAGTGCCCGTCGTCGGTGGAGTTCCTCGAGGCCCTGCCCCGCAACCCGACCGGCAAGATCCTCAAGCGCGACCTCCGTGAGCCCCACTGGGGCGAGGGCGACCGCCGGATCTGAGGGAGCCGGTCGCCCGCTCAGCCGGCGGCCGCGATGGCGACCAGGTCGCGCACCGGCCCCGCGGGCGGCGTGCGGCGGCCGACCCAGACCGCGCGCAGGCGACGCGTCAGGTCGAGGTCCGCGAGCGGCACCGCGACCAGGTCGCCGGCGGCCAGCGGGGCGGCGACCGTCCGACGGCTCACCACGGCCGGCGCCGCGCCCGCGAGCACCGCCTCGCGCAGCGCGGTCGACGTGGTCAGCTCGACGGCCGGCGGCGCCATGCTCAGGCCGTGGGCGGCCAGGGCGGTCTCGAGCACCTCGCGCGTGCCGGACCCCTGCTCGCGCGAGGTGAGGCCGAGCCCGGCGACCTCGGCCGCCCCGAGCGCCGTACGACGGGCCAGGGGGTGGTCGGGGGCGCAGACCAGGACGAGCTCGTCGGTGCCGACGTCGGCCCAGGCCAGCCCGCGGGGCGCCTCGACGCCCTCGACGAACCCGAGGTCGGCGCGGTGGCCCAGCACCGCGGCGACGGCACCCGCGGAGTTCGTGGCGGTCATCGAGACCTCCACCGGGACGTCGGACGACTGGGAGCGCAGCCGCACGAGCCACCGCGGCAGCAGGTGCTCCGCCACCGTCATGCTCGCCGCGACCCGCAGGTGGCGCTGCTCGTCGGCGCGGAGCGCGCCGAGCGCGACCTCCACCTCGCCCGCGACCTCGAGCAGCCGCGTCGACCACTCGACCACGACCGTGCCGGCGGGGGTGAGCTCGGAACCGCGCGCCCCCCGCCACAGCAGCGGCACCCCCAGGAGCGCCTCGGCGGCGCGGACCCGCTCCGAGGCGCCCTGCTGGGACAGGCCCTCCGCCCGCGCCGCCGCCCCGATGCTGCCGTGACGGGCGATGCCGACGAGCAGGGCGAGGGTGCGGAGGTCGGGGAGGGCCACGCCACAAGGCTAGCTTGTGGACACACCGGATCCCGGTGACTACTGCGGGTCCTCGTCGCCGCGCAGCATGGACGCATGAGCATCACCGCCCCGCCGCGCCCCGCCGCCACCCGCCTCGCGCCGAACTGGTTCGCCGCGGTGATGGGCACGGGCATCGTGGCCTCCGCGGCAGCGACCCTGCCGCTCGCCGGCCCGATGGTGACGGGCGGCCCGGGTGCGCTCCTCGCCGGTCTCGCGACCGTCGTCTGGGCGCTCGCGGTCGTGCTGCTGGTGGTCGTCACCGCGGCCTCGGTCGGCGGGGGCGACTGGCGCGACCACGCGGGCCTGTCGCACTTCCTCGGCGCCCGCGCCATGGCCCCGATGAGCGTCGCCTCGGCGACGCTACTCGTCGGGCACCGCGTGCTCGGCGAGCCCGCGGCGTACGGGCTGGCGCTGGCCCTGTGGGTCGTCGGCACCGGGCTGGGGCTCGCGACCGCGACCTCCGCGCGGATCCGCGCCCACCGCCGCGGCCCCGCCGAGGCCGCCTGGCTGATGCCCGTCGTGCCGCCCATGGTGTCGGCCGCGGTCGGGGCGCTGCTCGCCGTCCGCTCGCCCGAGCCGCTCGCCACCGCCCTGCTCGTCGCGTCGTGGGCCTGCTTCGCCACCACGCTCGCGCTGGGCGCCCGACCCGCCGCGGCCGTCGTCCGTCGGGTGCTGGGCGGCGACGTGCCGGCGGCCGTGCCGACGCTGTTCATCGTGCTCGGCCCGCTGGGCCAGTCCGCGACCGCGGCCCTCCTGCTGGCGCCGGGCCGCACCCTGGCCGTGGTCTACGCCGCCGTCGTGGTGGTCGCGGCCCTGGCGTGGCTGGGGCTCTCCGCCGTCCTCGTCGCTCGGCGGCGCCCCGCCTTCGCGATGACCTGGTGGGCCTTCACCTTCCCGGTCGGCACCGTCGTGACGGGCCTGTCGGGCCTCGCCCACGCCACCGGCTCGTCCGTCGCCGCCGTCCTCGCGGTGACGACGTACGCCGGGCTGGTCGCGGCCTGGGTCGTGGTCGGCGCGCGCACCCTGCGCGGCCTGCGCGCGCTCGTCGGCTGACGGCCGCGCCGCGACCCCGGTCACGCCGGCCCCGATCCGCCTCGTCCCGCGGGCCCGTCGCGGTAGCGTCCGGGCATGGGCAGCCCGCTGGTCGCGGTCGTCGCCGACGACGACCCCGACATCACCGACCTCATCGACGTCGTGCTCAGCAGCGTGGGTCTGCGGGTCGTGCACGCCGCCGACGGCGCCGAGGCCATCGCCGCGGTGAGGGAGCACGCACCCGCGATCACCACCATCGACCTCGGCATGCCGGGCGTCGACGGGCTGTCGGCACTGAAGCGCGTGCGCGAGTTCAGCGCGACCTACCTCATCGTCGTCAGCTCGCGCTCCGCCGACGAGGACGTCATCGCGGCCTTCGAGGCCGGCGCCGACGACTACCTCGTCAAGCCCTTCAGTCCCAAGGAGCTGCAGCTGCGCGCGGAGGCGATGCTCCGGCGCGCCGCGGCCGCGCCGCGCACCCCGCCGGCGGCGGAGGAGGGCTGGGCGGTCGCCGCCGCCCGCGAGTTCCGTGAGTCCCTGGGCCGCAGCCAGGCCACCGAGCCGGCCGTCACCGCCGACCCCGGCGCACCCGTGTACGACGCCCTGCGCGAGGAGGAGCCCGGGGTCCCCGCCACGCCCACCCCGCCCCCCACGGCCACCCCGACGGCCCCAACGGCCCCGACGAGCCCGGCGGACCCGTCTCCCGCGGCTCCGACCTCCGCGGCCCGGGCGGCCGCGGCGCCCGTCGACCCCCCGCTCGTGAGCTGGCAGGGCGACGTCGCCCGCCTCGGGACGCTGCTCGTCGACACCCGCGGCGGCCACGTCGAGCTCGCGGGCCGGCGGGTCGACGTCCCGGCCGAGGAGCTCGACCTGCTCGTCGCGCTGCTGCGGACCGGACGGCGGGTGCGCAGCCGCGCCGACCTCGTCCTCGCCATGCGCGGCCACGCCGGCGCGACCTCGCACTTCGTCAACGAGGCCGACAAGCGGGCCGTCGACGAGCACGTCGCCAGCCTCCAGCGCCATCTCGGCGACGACCCGGCGCACCCGCGCCTGATCGAGACCGTCCGGGGCGTCGGCTTCCGCCTGGCCCTGCCCTCCGACTGACCGGCGGGACCGACCTCCGCACCCCCTCGGCGGGCTGCCCGCCAGTGGAACGGGGTCAGTCGCGGGTGACGGGGTCCGAGACGGTGCGCTCGGCGGAGTCGAAGATGCCGATCGGGACCTCGGCGGTCACGGTGCGGCGCAGGTAGTCGTCGCTGCCCGCGACGGTCTCGACGTAGACGGTGCCGGTCACGGTCAGCTCGATCCCGCGGGTGCCGCGCGGCACGGACCCGAGCCTCTGGTCCTGCAGCTCGAAGGAGCCCTTCGGCGAGGTGATCAGCATCCCGCGGCGGGTGGCCGTCGGCTCCGGGTCCAGCGTCACGTCGCGCGCCTGCGCGTCGAGACGGTACGGCGGGCGGCCGGCGTCCCCGGCGCGGTCGCCGTCGCCGACGACGGCGGAGGTGACGCGGATCCGGTCGAGGTAGACCTCGCGCTTGGTGGCGAAGGGGTCGCGCTCGCCGCGGGCGGTGTCGAAGGCCTGGAGGGTGAACGTGAGGTACTTCCCGCCCTTCGGGAACCACTCGTGGGTCCGCGGGGTGCGCGCCGTCGGGTACATCGTCAGCACGACGTCGAGGTCGTCGACGCCCCGCAGGGCGGTGTGCACCTGGGTGGTGCCGTCGCGGGTCAGCTCGGAGTCGATCGGGTCGGCCGCCGCGGGGGAGGGGGCCGCCTCGGCCGCCGCCCCGCCGCCCCCGACGAGGCCGGAGGCGTACCCGCCGACGTCCTGGGCGACCCCGCAGGAGGAGGTCGCGAGGACGGTGCCCGCGAGGAGCAGCCCGAGCGCGGCGCGGGTGCGCCGCGTGAGGGAGGTGGTGGTGGCGCTGCTGGTCATGAACGGAACCCCCGGTGGCGCTTCATGATCTTGATGACCATCCACGCGGTCTGGACGACGGTGATGATGCCGAGCACCGGCCACCCGACCGACAGGGCGGTGGAGCGGAGCTCGACGGAGAGCTGGACCCAGATCGCGAGGCCGGCGGCGACGACGACGAGCAGGGTCAGGTACGGGTAGAGCCAGGCGCTGCCGCGGCCGCTCTCGGCCTTCGCCTGCGCGGCCCAGTTGTCCGACTGCTGGTGGGAGAAGAACTTCAGCCAGGCCCGGACGAAGTGGCCCATCCGGACCCACATGTAGACCTCGGCCTGCACCAGGGTCGCGGCGAACAGGTAGTCGCGCCGGTTGGCGTTCTCCATCGACCGCACGACCTTCAGGTTGAGCAGGATCGCGACGCTCGGCGGGATCAGCCACCAGGCCTGGAAGACGAACGCGTCGATGCTCAGCGAGCCGATCAGCAGCAGCAGGAAACCCACGCGGGTGAGGATGTTGAGCACCATCGAGGCGTGCTCGAACCAGCGCAGGCGCAGGTTCGGGTGCAGCGGTTGACCGCGGGTGTCGCCGCGCTGGCCGGGCCACATCAGGTCGATGGCGCCGAAGTTCCACTTCACCTGCTGCGCGTCGAGCGAGCGCAGGGTGGTCATCCCGCCGACGTGCGCGCGGGCCGTGGCGCTGATCTTGGTGAGGTAGCCGGCGCTCTTGATCTGCAGCGACAGCAGGGAGTCCTCGACCTCGCTGTCGTTGACCCACGGCGTCCGCTGGTGGCTCTGCTCCATGACCTCGCGCAGCGCGCCGGTCGAGAAGATCGAGAACTGGCCGCCGAGGACGGCCATGTTGCGGCCCCGCAGCAGGTTCTGCATGTTGAACGCCGCGAACTGGGCGCGCTGCCCGGCGACCAGCCAGCGGCCGACCCGGCTGTCGAGGGCGCTGTCGTCGATCGAGTAGATCGCCGAGATGCCGCCGATCCGGTCGTCGCTGGTGATCTCCGCGACGAGCGACTCCACGGCGGTCGGCTCGGGGGTGGTGTCGCCGTCGACGCCGAGCATGTAGTCGAAGTCCGAGACCAGCGAGTAGCCGTGGTTGAGCGCGCCGACCTTCTTGTCGGGGTTGACCCCGATGTCGTGGACGTAGATCTCGGTGGACTGCTCGCCCAGCGCGGTGACACGGGTGTGGGGCCCGGCCCAGTGGGAGGCGATCTCCACGGTGTCGTCGGTGGTGTTGTTGACGATCAGGTGGATGACGTCGGGCAGGCGGGTCTGCATCAGCAGGGCGTCGAGGACACCGCCGATGGTCTCGGCCTCGTTGTACGCCGGGATGACGCAGCCGACGGTGGGGCGGCGCTCCTCGATGGCGGCGACCTCGGCCAGGAACTGCTCGGCGTAGGCGTTCAGGCCCGGGTCGGCGACGACGACGTAGGGGTTGTGGGCGGGCGCGGTGGCGAGGATCTCGGTCATCGGGGCTGCTCCTGGTCGGGGCGGGAGGCGGGGTCCGAGGCGGGCGCGACCGGCGAGGTGGCGGGCGCGCGGCACTGCGCGCCGTCCTGCTGGTCGTCGGGGAGGTGGGGGAGGGCGAGGTCGCCCAGGGCGGTCACCGCGCCGGTGCGCACGGCGACCGGGGCGACGGTGAGCGCGTCGTACTTGCAGTAGCTCGTGCCCTGGCCCAGGTACGGCGAGTACGGGCCGGGGCCGACGACGACGCGCAGGTCGGTGCGGGTGGTCAGCTGCCCGCCGAGGCGGAAGGTGCCGTCGGCGGCGGTGGTCGCGGTGGCGAGCACCGCGCCGGTGCCGTCGAGCAGGCGCACCTCGCCGTCGGCCAGGGCGACCCCGCTGCGGTGGGCGTCGACGAGCCGGCCGGTCACGCCGGCCCCCTGCTGGGTGAGCCGCACCGTCGCGAACGCGGCACGCCCGGAGCGGACCGCCTGCGGCGGGGTGGCGGTGGTGCCGAGCCAGTCGCCGGCGCCGGGCACGAGCAGGCGGTAGCGGCCCGGGGCGACCCCGGCGAAGGTGACGGACCCGCGCACCATCCGCGCGACCCAGTACTGGCCGGTGCGGAGCGAGACGGCGGTGACGTAGCCGGTGCCCACCGCGGGCGCGCCGCCGGCGTAGACGTCGACCTGGAGGGTGCCGGCCCGCGTGCGGAGCGCGAGATCGACGGCCGTGTAGCGACCGGCCCGGAGCCGGGGCAGCCAGAGGCTGTCGGCGGTGAAGCGACCGGCGCGGTCGTAGGTGAAGACCGAGTAGCTGCCCGCGGGCAGCCCGCCGAGCGCGAACCGGCCGCGGCTGTCGGCGGTCGTCTCGAAGACCTGCTGGTCGGTGCGGGCGGCGACCACGCGGGCCTTCGGGGCCACCCGCCCGCCCGCCCTGACGGTGCCGCCGATCGCGGCGCCCGGGGTGAGCCGGACCGTGCGCTGCGTGGTGCTCGCGGCGGTGACGCCGACCTCGACGGTCGTCGGGGCGAGCTTGGCCACGTCGTACGACGGGCGCCGGTCGCGGAAGGTCAGGCGGTAGGTGCCGGGCGCCAGGGAGAGCGAGTAGACGCCCCCGGTGGCGCGGGCGGTGCCGCTGCGGACACCGTCGGTGGTGGCCCAGGTGACGTCGACGGCGGCGCCGCCGACCCCCAGGACCTCGCCGCGCACGCGACCCGTCTCGGCGGCCTGCGCGGGGCCGGCGACGGTCACGAACACGCTCATCAGCAGGGCCAGGGCAGCCAGGGCCAGGCCGGTCGTGCGGGCCCCCCGGCCCAGCTGGGTAGTTCGCATGTCAATGACCGTAGGGACCCCGGAGCCCGGTGCCCAGAGGCTTGGGGAAGCCTGGCCGGTTCCCACGGCGACCCCTGAGCGGACGCCCGGGGATCCCTGCGGCGACCTTGAGGTGCGAGGTCGTCCGGTGCCGTCCCCGGGGCAACCGAGCCGCGACGCGCGGCGTAGGAGGAGTGACAGGCTGCGCCGCGAGGAGAGGTGGGGGAACGGTGGGGATCGACTGGGAGTCCGAGCTCGACTCGGCCATCGAGCGGCCGCGCGACCGCCCGGGGTCGGACTACCTCGCCCCGGGCCGGCGCGCGCTGCGGGCCCGGCGCCTGGCGGTCGGCGCCGGCGCGGCGGTCGTCGTCGCCGCCCTGGGCGGCGGACTCGCCGTCGCCGGTGCGACCGGGCTGCCCGGCACCGACCGCGGGGCCGGCCCGGACGTCGCCCGCGACCCGGGCACGGACCGCAGCACCGACCGTGCGGGGGCCACCGAGCGGGAGCCGGACTGCGCCGACGTGCGGCTCCTCGGCGAGCCCGCGGTCCTCGGTCCCAGCGGCCGGCTCTGCCTGGCCCCCGGGGTCGAGGTGCTGCGCCGGGTGGCGAACCCGATGGAGTACCCCGGCGACGTGGGGCGCTCGGTCGGGCTCGAGGTGGAGGTCGACGGCACGCGCGAGTTCGTCCTCGCCCTCACCGACCAGGACGGCACCTCCGTGACGTCGCGCCCCGCGACGGGGTCGCTGGAGCTGTGGCTGCCGGCCGTCGTGGCGGTCCAGCGCACCCTCGACGAGGCGGACGGCACGCCGGTCGCGGGCACCCCGCCGCCGCCCGACAGCTGGGTCGAGATCGACGCCGACGGCGACCTCGTCGCGGCGGCCGACGCGGTCCGCCTCGTGGCCCAGCGCCCCGCCGACCTGGGCGCGGCCTTCGCCGCCCCGGGGGAGACGAGCCTCGTCGCCGAGCTGCGGGTCGACGGCGAGCGCATGTACGTCGCGGTGCGCCGCAGCGACGGCGAGACCCAGGTCGTGCCCGGCGGCGGGGGCTTCGCCGACCTCGACGCGTTCGTGGAGGACGCCCGGGAGCGCTACTCCTCCGGCGAGGGGCTGCTGTGAGACGTGAGGAGCGGGAGGCCGCGTTCGCCGACTTCGTCGCGACCCGGCAGTCCCACCTGCGCCGCGTCGCCTACGGCGTGTGCCGCGACCACCACCAGGCGGAGGACCTGCTGCAGACCGCCCTGGTCAAGCTGTACGTCGCGTGGCCGCGGGTGCGCAGCGCCGACGCCGAGGCCTACACGCGACGCATCATCGTGCGTGCCCACCTCGACGAGCTCCGGCGCCCGCACCGCCGCCGCGAGCGGGCGGGGCTCGACGGTCACGACCGTGCCGAGCCGGCCGGCCCGGCGTACGAGGACCGCAGCGCGCTGCGCGACGCCCTGAGGTCGCTGCCGGAGCAGCAGCGCAAGGTGGTGGTCCTGCGGCACTGGCTCGGGCTGTCCGTGCGCGAGACCGCCCAGGACCTCGGCATCTCGGAGGGGACGGTGAAGGGCTACTCCTCGCGCGCGCTGGAGCGGCTGCAGGCCGCGCTGGAGAGCTCGGGGTCCTGAACCCGGCCGGGGTCGGCCCGGTGACGGGGGCCCGGGCCCGGCCTCAGCGTCCGGCGACCGCGCGGCCCATGCGGGCCAGCGCCTCGGTGAGCACCGCGGCGGAGGTGGCGTGGTTGAGACGCACGTGGCCCGCACCGCCGGTCCCGAAGACGTGGCCGGCGCTGAGGGCGACCCGCGCGTGGTCGAGGAAGAACCGGGCGGGGCCCGCGAGGTCGGTGACGGTCCCCGGCACCTCCCCGGGGCGGCGCACCGCGTCGTCCGTCCCGAGACCGAGGTCGCGGCAGTCGAGCCAGGCCAGGTAGGTGCCCTGCCCGGGCGTCCAGCGCACCCCGGGCAGGTGGGCGGCGAGCAGGTCGCCGAGCAGGGTGCGCTTGGCGTCCAGGCCCACCAGCAGGGCGTCGAGCCAGGCGTCGCCGTGCGCCAGGGCGGCGGTGTGCGCGAGCACGGCGACGTGGCTCGCGCCGTGCCCGACCTCCTCGGGCAGCCGCGCCAGGTCGGCGGCCGCCTCGGGTCCCGCCACGAGCACCGCGGCCTTCAGCCCGGGCAGGTTGAACGCCTTCGAGGCCGAGGTGAGGACGAAGGCGTCCTCGGCCCCCGCCACCGACAGGTACGGCGTGAAGCTCGCGCCGGCCAGCACGAGCGGGGCGTGGATCTCGTCGGCGACCACCCGCACGCCGTGCCGTCGGGCCAGGGCGGCCACGGCCTCGAGCTCGGCGCGGGTGTGCACGGCGCCGGTCGGGTTGTGCGGGTTGCTCATCAGGTACGCCGCCCGCCCCCCGCCCGCGACGGCCTCGCCGAAGGCGCGGTCGAGGTCGTCGAGGTCGAGGCGGCCCTCGGCGCGCAGCCCGGCCTCGAGGACCCGGCGCCCGTCGTGGGCGGTGAAGGCGTGGAACGGCGGGTAGACCGGCGCGCTGACGACCACGGCGTCGCCGACGTCGGTGAGCAGCCGCAGCGTCTCGACGACGCCGAGCATCACGTCGGGCACCACCGCGGTGCGGGCGACGTCGAGGCCGTCCCAGCCCCAGCGGCGGGCGGCGAACGACGCCAGCGCCTCGGCGTAGCCCGTGCCGGCGGGATAGCCGGTGTCCCCGGTGTCGACCGCCCGGTGGACGGCCGCGACCACCGGCTCGGCGAGCACGACGTCCATCTCCGCGACCCACAGCGGCAGCACGTCGTCGGGGTGGGTGCGCCACTTGACGCTGGTGCGCTCGCGCAGCTGCGCGAGTGTCAGCCGCTCGAGCGGGTCGGGCACGTCGCCGTGGTGGGTCGTGGTCGCCATGACGACAGCGAACCACCAGGGCCCGGCCCGCGCGGACCGGGGCCCGGACGCCGACGACCCCGGCCCTCCAGGCGGAGGACCGGGGTCGTCGTGCGGCCGGGGCGGGGGCTCAGGCCCAGCGCTCCGAGGCCGGCGTGAACGTCAGCCGGCGGTCACCGGTGTAGATCTGCTTGGGACGGGCGATCTTCTGCTCCTTGTCCTGCACCAGCTCGAGCCACTGCGCCAGCCAGCCCGGCGTGCGGCCGATGGCGAAGAGCACCGTGAACATCTCGGGCGGGAACTGGAAGGCCTCGTAGATCAGGCCGGAGTAGAAGTCCACGTTGGGGTAGAGCTTGCGCGAAACGAAGTACTCGTCCTCCAGCGCGATCTTCTCCAGCTCCAGCGCGATGTCGAGGAGCGGGTTGGTCCCCGTGACCTCGAAGACGTCCTCGGCGGCCTTCTTGATGATGCGCGCGCGGGGGTCGTAGTTCTTGTAGACCCGGTGGCCGAAGCCCATGAGCTTCTCGTTGCCGGCCTTCACGCCCTCGATGAAGGAGGGGATGTTCTCCTTCGTGCCGATGCGGCGCAGCATCCGCAGCACCGCCTCGTTGGCGCCGCCGTGCAGCGGGCCGTAGAGCGCGCCGACGCCGGCCGCGACCGCGGAGTAGGGGTCGACCTGCGAGGAGCCGACCGAGCGGACCGCGTTGGTCGAGCAGTTCTGCTCGTGGTCGGCGTGGAGGATGAACAGCACGTCGAGGGCCTTGACGAGACGCTCGTCGGCCTCGTACTTCTGCTCGCTCATCTTGAACAGCATCGCGAGGAAGTTCTCGGTGTAGGACAGGTCGTTGTCGGGGTAGACGTACGGCTTGCCCTGCGCGTGGCGGAACGCCCAGGCGCCCAGCGTCGGCATCTTGGCGATCATGCGGATGATCTGCATCTGGCGGTTGTCGTCGTCGCCGATGTTGCGGGCGTCCGGGTAGAACGTCGACAGGGCGCCGACGGACGCCATGAGCATGCCCATCGGGTGGGCGTCGTAGCGGAAGCCCTGCATGAAGGTCTTCACGTTCTCGTGGACGAACGTGTGGAAGGTGATGTCGTGCACCCAGGCGTCGTGCTGCTCCTTGGTGGGCAGCTCGCCGTGGATCAGCAGGTAGGCGACCTCGAGGAACGACGACTTCTCCGCCAGCTGCTCGATCGGATAGCCCCGGTACTCCAGGATCCCCTCCTCACCGTCGATGTAGGTGACGCTGCTGCGGCACGAGGCGGTGTTGACGAAGCCGGGGTCGTAGATCGCGAGGCCGGGACTGTCGTCGCCCGCCTTGATCTTCCCGAGGTCCGCGGCCTTGATGGCGCCGTCGGCGATCGGGACGTCGTACTCCTGGCCCGTACGGTTGTCGCGGACGGTGAGAGAGTCAGTCACGCGCGCAAATCTAGACCGCGTGGCGCAGACCACGACAGCGGCCCCTCGGGGCCGGACGCGCGTTTTGACCCCCCGAGCGCCACGGGCGTACCGTTGGCGGCTGCGCCTACTGCCGCGCCCGGGGCCCGCTGTGCGGGCCCGGACGCAGACCCGGACGAGACGGAGCCGGGCAGTGTCGGTCAGGAGGCGTCCGAGAGGCCACGCAGCGGCGGGGCCCACCACCGACGAGAAGAACGAGGATGCCCGTGCGCACCTACAGCCCCAAGCCCGGCGACATCGAGCGCTCCTGGCACGTGATCGACGCCGAGGACATCGTCCTGGGCCACCTCGCCGTGCAGGTCGCGAACCTGCTCCGCGGCAAGCACAAGCCGACCTTCGCCCCGCACGTCGACGGCGGTGACTTCGTGGTCGTCGTCAACGCGGAGAAGGTCGCGCTGACCGGCAAGAAGCGGACCGACAAGGTCCTCTACCGCCACTCCGGCTACCCGGGCGGCCTCACCTCCACCCCGATCGGCGAGGCGCTCGACAAGGACGCCCGCAAGGTCATCGAGGGCGCGGTCTGGGGCATGCTCCCGAAGAACCGTCTCGGTCGGCAGGTCATCAAGAAGCTGAAGGTCTACTCCGGCCCGACCCACCCGCACCAGGCCCAGAAGGCCGCCCCCTACGAGATCCGCCAGATCTCGCAGTAACGACCGACCTTCACCCACGAGCCGAGCCGAAACGATCGAGGACCTCACCACCATGGCTGACGAGACCACCACCCCCGACGTCGAGACCACCGACGCCGCCGACGAGACCTACACCACCGACGAGTCCGGTGTCGCCTACAGCTCGGAGAGCGCTGCCGCTCCCGACTCCGGCGCCGCCACCTCCATCGTCGCCCCCTCCGCGGCGACCGGTCGCCGCAAGGAGGCCGTGGCCCGCGTGCGCATCGTGCCGGGCACCGGCCAGTGGCGCCTGAACGGCCGCACGCTGGACAACTACTTCCCCAACAAGCTGCACCAGCAGGTCGTCAACGAGCCCTTCGTGACGACCCACCTGGAGGGCCGCTTCGACGTCATCGCCCGCATCCACGGCGGCGGCATTACCGGTCAGGCCGGCGCCCTGCGCCTCGGCGTGGCCCGTGCGCTCAACGCCGTCGACACCGAGGCGAACCGCGCCGACCTGAAGAAGGCCGGTCTGCTCACCCGTGACGCCCGCGTCATCGAGCGCAAGAAGGCCGGTCTGAAGAAGGCCCGCAAGGCCTCGCAGTTCTCCAAGCGCTGATCCCCACCGGACCCAGGGACTTCTCATGGGGAAGAAGATCTTCGGGACCGACGGGGTCCGGGGGCTGGCCAACGGCCCCCTGACCGCGGAGCTCGCGCTCGACCTCGGCGTGGCCGCGGCCCGGGTGCTCGTCGATCGTGGCGGGTACACCGGGCAGCGGCCGCTCGCCGTGGTCGGGCGCGACACGCGCATCTCGGGGCAGTTCCTCGAGCACGCCGTCGTCGCCGGCCTGGCCTCGGCCGGGGTCGACGTGATCCGGCTGCGGGTGCTGCCCACGCCGGGGGTCGCGTACTTCACCGACGCACTCGGCGCGGACGTGGGCGTCGTGATCTCCGCGTCGCACAACCCGATGCCCGACAACGGCATCAAGTTCCTCGCCCGCGGCGGCGTCAAGCTCGACGACGCCCTCGAGCTGCGCATCGAGGAGCTGCTCCACACCGAGTGGGATCGCCCGACCGGTGGCGAGGTCGGCCGCGTCACGCCGTACGCCCGCACGGTCGAGGAGTACGCCGACCACCTGCTGCGCACGATCGACCAGCCCCTCGCCGGGCTCACCGTCGTGCTCGACTGCGCCAACGGCGCGGCCCACGAGGTCGGCCCCCGCGCGCTGGTCCAGGCCGGGGCCCGCGTGATCGCCATCGGCGCCGAGCCCGACGGGCTCAACATCAACGACGGGTGCGGCTCGACCCACCTCGAGCCCCTGCGCCGCGCCGTCCTCGAGCACGGCGCCGACGTCGGCTTCGCCGTCGACGGCGACGCCGACCGCTGCCTGGCCGTGGACCACCTCGGCGAGGTCGTCGACGGGGACCGGATCATGGCCGTGCTCGCCACCTCCCTGAAGGAGACGGGCCGCCTCAAGGACGACACCCTGGTCGCCACCGTGATGAGCAACCTCGGTCTCGTCCGCGCGATGGACGCCGCGGGGGTCCGCGTGCTGCAGACCAAGGTCGGCGACCGCTACGTGCTCGAGGCGATGCGCGAGGGCGGCTACACGCTCGGCGGCGAGCAGTCGGGCCACGTGATCATGCGCGACCACGCCACCACGGGCGACGGCCTCCTCACCGCCCTGCACGTGCTCGAGCGCATGGTCGCCACCGGCTCCTCGCTGCGCGACCTGGCCTCGACGATGACCGTCTTCCCGCAGGTCCTCGTCAACGTCGCCGGCGTCGACCGCACCCGCGCCGACTCCGACCCCGAGGTCCTCGCCGCCGTGGAGACCGAGTCGGCCGCTCTCGGCGACACCGGCCGCGTCCTGCTCCGCCCCTCCGGCACCGAGCAGCTGGTCCGCGTCATGGTCGAGGCGGCCACGGCCGCGCAGGCGCGCGCGGTCGCCGACCGTCTCGCGGACGTCGTGCGCGCACGCCTCGCCCTGGGCTGAGCCCTTCGCACCGGCGCTCCCGCGGTGCCACCGTCCACCCGGCACGACTCATGGGCGTGCCTGGATCGTGACGGTGCCGTCGGGGTGGTGGGTGGTGCGGTAGCGGTGGTCGTGGGTGCGGCGGTGGTGCCATCCGCACAGGGGGATCGCGTTGGCCAGGTCGGTGGTGCCGCCTGCGGCCCAGGGGGTGCGGTGGTGGATCTCGCACCAGGCGATGGGTCGGGTGCACCCTCCTGCGGCGCAGTGGGTGTGGGTGGCGGTGAGGGCGCGTCGTTGGGTCTCGGTGAAGAGTCGCGATTGTCGGCCCTGGTCGAGGATCACGGAGGGCCCGGCGAGGGCTCGGGCGTAGACGGCGGGGGTGAGGCCGGAGGTGCAGGCGAGGCGTCGGGCTTCGCCGGCGGAGATGGTGTGGTCGGTGTCGAGGCCGGCGGTCTTGAGGTGGCCGCGCAGGGTGTCGATGTCGATCAGGACGGTGACCTGGGTGGTGGCGGTGCCGTGGAGGTGGTCGGTGGGCAGGTGCTCGAGGAGCTGGGCGAGGGCGAGGCCTCGTGCGTGGGCGGGGTCGGTGCGGTCGCGCTCGAACGGGTTGGCCTCGCTCGCTGCCGGACTGCTCGTCTCCGCGCCGGTCGCGCTCGTGCGTGGGTGTCGGCGGCGGGGTGCGGTCATGGCGTCGATGAGCGTGCTCAGGATGTGGGCCTGGAGGTGGGGCAGGGTGAAGTGGCCGGTGGTGGTGCCGTCGCCGTTGTCGTGGAAGGTGAGCCGCGCGCGGGCATAGGCGGTGTCTTCCTCGGCGGTGACCTGGTCGTTCTCGTGGGTGTCGACGACGGTGGGGTCGGGTTCGATCTCGGCGAGGATCCGGCGGGCGTGGCGGCGTAGCTGGGTCGGGTCGAAGCGGCCGGCGTCGGCGATCAGACGGGTCTCGCAGCGGGCGCGCTGCTCGGGGGTGACCCCGGCGGGCAGCTGGGCGAGGGCGTGGGCGATGACGCGGGCGTGGGCCGCGGACAGGGCGCCGTGGGCGAGGGCGTCGCGGGTCTCGTCGAGGGCGGGTCGGTCGGGGGTGCCGGCCGGCGAGGTCGCGAGGGCGGTTGCGAGGGCGGTGTCGCGGGCGGACTCGGGTCGGCCGCTGCGGGTGTTCTTCGCGACCCAGTCGGCGGTGGTGGCCTGCCCGGAGCGCTGCGCGACGCCGGCGGCGTCGGCGGCGGCGATGAGCGTGAGGCGTAGTGCGTCGAGGCGGGCCTGGGCGCGGTGGACCTCGGCCGGCAGCGCAGCAGGCTCGGTGGGCTCGGCCGGCGATCCGATGAGGGGCGTGGCGTGCAGGTCGTCGAGGACCAGGTGCAGCACCTCGACCTCGGTGGCCAGGGACAGGGTCCCGGGCGGCCGGAGGGGGAGAGGTGCGGCGGTCATGGATCGATACTACTCGAACATATGTTCGATTGCCCGGTCCTGTCCACGACCTGGTGTCGCTCGTGGGTCGGCGCGTGGGTCTGCTTCGAGGCGGCCTCCACCCGTCGGGCGCCTCGTGTCGCCGACCGCGCTCCCGGCAGCCTTCGTCGCGGCGGGTCGCCGCGCCCGGATGGAACAGATCGCGCGCCCGCCGGTTGCACCAGTCATGACCAACACACCGGACAAGATCGTCTACACCGCCCGCGCCTCCGTCTCCGGCGGCCGCAAGGACGGCCGCGCGCAGTCCGAGGACGGCGTGCTCGACCTGTCGCTGACCGCCCCGAAGGAGATGGGCGGCCCGGGCACCGGCACCAACCCCGAGCAGCTCTTCGCCGTCGGCTACGGCGCGTGCTTCAACGGCGCGCTGCAGGCCGTCGCCAAGAACGAGGGCGTGGACGCCTCCGGCGCGACGCTCGACATCGCGATCGGCTTCGGCCCGGACGACACGTCGTACGCGCTGACCGCCGACATCACCGTGACCATCCCCGGCACCGACGCCGAGACCGCGCAGAGCCTGGTCGAGAAGGCCCACGCCTTCTGCCCCTACTCGCGCGCCATCAGCGGCAACGTGCCGACGACCGTCACCGGCCTGGCCGCCTGAGTCGACCCGAAAACCGCTCGCCCCGGCCCCGGACGCCCCGTAGCGTCCGGGGTCGTGGTGCGCTCGGAGCCGGGGATCCGTGTCGTCGACGTCGACGACGAGGCCGACCTGCATGCCTGGTGGTCCACCGGCCACGCCGCCGGTCTCGTGGACCGGCCCTACGACGCCTGGCCGCCCTGGGAGCTCTCGCGGCGGGCTCTGACCCAGCCCCGCGACGACCAGCGCGTCGTGCTGCTCGCCGCCCGTCCGGGTGGCCGCGAGGCCGGCGCGGCCCTCGTCGTGCTGCCGAGCCTGGACCGGGTCGACACGGCCCGGATCGAGGTGTGGACCCGTCCCGGGCTGCGTCGGCGCGGGGTCGGGGCCGCGCTCCTGGGCGCCGCCGAGGCGGTGGCGGCCGCGGCGGGGCGCCGCCTGCTCGACGCCACGACGTACGTCGGGACGGGTGAGGATGAGCGGGGTGACGGCGCCCGGTTCGCCCGGCGTCACGGGTGGTCGGTCGTCGAGGAGAGCGACGCCAAGCTGCTCGAGCTCGACGCCGCGGCCCCCCGGTGGGACCCGCTGACCGCGGAGGTCCGCGAGCACCTCGGCGACCACCGCGTGCTCCTCGCCGTCGACCGGGTGCCCGACGTCCACGCGGCCGGGTTCTGCGCGCTGCTGTCGGCCTTCGCCTCGCTGCTGCCCCCGAGCGAGCGCGAGCACGGGGACGCCTCCTGGGACCTCGGTCGGCTGCGGGCCCAGGAGGCTCGCCGGCGTCGGCGGCACTCTCGTCCTGCCCGCGCACCGGGGCCGTCGGCTCGGTCTGGCGCTCAAGCTCGCGTCCCACCGCGGTCTGCTCGACCTCCGCGCCGCCGGCCGGGTGGCGTGCACCCACGTGGAGACGGAGAACGCGACCTCCAACCGCTGGATGAACGACGTCAACGAGCGCCTCGGCTACCGGCGGCTCGAGGTCGCGCTCGACCTACAGCGCCGGATGACCCCAATGCGCGACTGATTCCCGTTCTCATATAAGGTCGGCTCGCCCAGCCCGACCCACGAGGACCGGAGGACCGATGGACCGCTCGCGCGACGTCGTCCTGCGCGCCCGTGGCCTCACGGTGAGCGCGGGCCGTCACCGCCTCGTCGGTCCGGTCGACCTCGAGGTGCGGGCCGGCGAGCGGGTGGCCCTCGCGGGCCGGTCCGGGTCGGGCAAGTCGCTGACCGTGCGCGCCCTGGTCGACGCGCTCCCGGCAGGCCTGCGCCGTGACGGGGACCTGGACGTCGTCCGACGCGTCGGGTGGGTCCAGCAGGACACGGCCGTCGCCCTGCACCCCCTCGTGACGCTGGGCCGCCAGCTCGAGCGTCCGCTGCGCCGACGCGGTCTGGGTCGCGACGCCGCCCGTGGCCGGGTCCACGACGTCCTCGCCCGCACCGGTCTCGACGACCGGCACGCCGCCGCCCGCCCCGGTGAGCTCTCCGGAGGTGAGCGCCAGCGCGGATGCCTCGCCCTGGCCCTGCTCGGGGAGCCCGACCTCGTGGTCGCCGACGAGCCCACCACCGCGCTCGACACGGTGGCCCAGCGCCAGGTCCTCGACGTCCTCGTGGGCCTCGACGCGGCGCTCCTCCTCGTCACCCACGACCCCGACGTCGCCGCCCTCGCCTGCACCCGCGGGCTGCGGGTCGAGGACGGCGTGGTCCGCGACGCCGTCCTCGCCCCGACGGCGGCGCCGGGGACCGCCTCGTGAGGTCCGCGGGGTCCGGAGGGTCCGGAGGCCCGGTCGTGCCGGCGGGCGGGACCGCCCCCGTCGCCCCCCGGCTCGAGGCGGTCGGCGCGTCGTACGGCGAGCGGCTGGTCGGCGTCGACCTGGACGTGGAGCCCGGTACGGCGCTCGGCGTCGTCGGCCGCTCGGGAGCGGGCAAGACCACCCTGGTCCGGCTCCTGCTGGGCCTGGCGCGCCCCAACGCGGGGGAGGTCCGCTGGTGCGGTGAGCCGCTGCCGCGGGGGACCGGGCCCGACTCCCGGCGGCTGCGCCGCGGGCTCGGCTACGTCCCGCAGCACCCCGCCGGCAGCCTCGACCCCCGACGTCCGATCGGCCGCAGCCTCACCGAGCCGCTGCGGCGGCTCCGCGTCCCCGGCGACCGTGCGCGGCACGCCGAGCTCGTCGCGGAGGCCTGCGACGCCGTCGGCCTGGAGCCCCACCTGCGCGACCGGCGCCCGCACGAGCTGTCCGGCGGGCAGGCGCAGCGCGCCGCCATCGCCCGCGCGCTCGTCACCGGGGCCCGGGTCGTGGTCGCGGACGAGCCGGTCGCCGGGCTGGACCCGGAGCTGCGCGAGCTGGTCCTCGACCTGCTCGACGGACTCGTCGGCTCGGGCCGGCTCGGCCTCGTGTGGGTCTCCCACGACCTCGGCGCCACCGCGCGCCTGTGCGAGCGGCTCCTCGTGCTCGACGACGGCCGCACCGCGGAGCACCGTGCGACCCGCGACCTCCTCGCCGACCCCGGCCACCCCGCCACCCGGGCCCTGCTCGACGCCGCACCGCGCCGCCCGCGCGTGGTCGAGGCGTGAGCGCCCGCCCCCCGCTGCCGCCCCTCGGACCGCTCCTCGGCGCGCAGCTCGTCTTCAACACGGGCTTCTACGCCGTCGTGCCGTTCCTCGCGATCGTCCTGCGCGACGACTTCGCCCTGTCCGGCGCCGCGGTCGGCGCCGTGCTCGGCCTGCGCACCTTCGCCCAGCAGGGCATGTTCCTGCTCGGCGGCCTCCTCGTCGACGCGTACGGCGCCCGCAGCCTCGTGCTCCTCGGGTGCGCCGTCCGCGTGCTCGGCTTCGCGCTGCTGGCGGTGCCGGGACAGCTCTGGCTGTTCGTGCTCGGGGTCGTGCTCACCGGGCTCGGCGGGGCGATGTTCTCGCCGGCGCTCGAGACGCTCGTGGCCCGCGCCGGGGTGGAGCGTGCCGCGCAGGGCCGGGCCAGCACCTTCGCGCTGCTCAGCGTCGCGGGGGAGACCGGAGCCGTCCTCGGCCCGCTGCTCGGCGCGCTCCTGCTCGGCTGGGGCTTCGCCGCGGTCGCCGGCGGCGGCGCGGTCGTGTTCGTGGTGATCGGGCTCCTCCTGGCCGTGATGCTCGGCGACGACCGACCGGCCGGGGCCGCACCGGCCGGGCGGTCGGGGGCCGGGCCGTCGGGGACCGCCGCCGCGCGGGCCCGTCGGCTCCCGCCGCGCCGGATCGTGCTGCTCGCGGCGGTCTGCTCGGTCAACCTGCTGGCCTACAACCAGCTCTACCTGGGGCTGCCGGTCGAGCTCGAGCGCGTCGGTCTCGGCGTCGGCACGCTCGGTGCGCTGTTCGCCGGCGCCTCCGTGGCCACCGTCCTGCTGCAGCTGCCCGTCGCGCGCCTGTGCCGTCGTGCCGGTGCACCGGCGTCGGTCCGCACCGGCTACCTGGTCCTCGGCGGCGGCTTCGCCGTCCTCGCCGTCGCGGCGCCCCGGCCCGTGCCGGAGGTCGCCTGGGCGCCGGTCGCGCTCGCCGTCGGCCTGCTGGTGCTCGGCCACCTCGTCGTCACCCCGGTGACCCTCGAGGCCGTCGGACGTCTGGCCCCCGCCACCGCGCTGGGCGCCTCGTACGGACTCATGGCGACCGCCGGCGGCGTGGCCGTCCTGGTCGGCAACACCGGCCTCGGCCTGCTCTACCCGGCCGCGGCCACGCCCGGCGCCGGCGCCGCCGCGGTGTGGGTCGTCCTCGCCGTCCTGCCGCTCGTGCCCGCCGTGGTCGCCCCCCGGCTGCTGCGCACCGCCCCCGACGCCCCTGCTCCCGACGCCCCCGCCCCCGAGCCCCAGGAGACCCGATGAAGAAGCCCGCGCTGACCCTCGCCGCCGTGCTCGCCCTGCCCGCCCTCACCACCGGCTGCTTCTCCGGCGGCGCCGGGGGAGCCGACGGCGCCGACGGCTCCGGCGACCAGCGCCTGCGGCTCGCGATGCTGCAGCCCCCGCGGTCGGGCCTGAGCCCGCTGTCCGACGACGCGTTCAAGCTCTCGCGGTGGAGCACGGCCGAGACCCTCGTCGAGCTCGACGACGCCGGCGACCCCCGGCCGGGGCTCGCGACCTCCTGGGAGCAGACCGCGCCCCGCGAGTGGCGCCTCGAGCTGCGCGAGGACGTCGTCTTCCACGACGGCACCCCGATGGACGCCGACGCCGTGGCCGGCGCCCTGCAGGCCGCGGTCGACGCCTCGCCCGTCCCGCGGATCCTCGACGGCTTCTCCCTCGACGTCGCCACCGACGGCGACGACGCCGTCGTCCTGACCACGGGCGAGGTGGACCCCCTCCTCCCGGCCCGTCTCTCCAGCCCCCAGCTCGCCGTCCTCGCCCCCGCGGCGTACGACGGCGACGGCCCGGTCGACCCGGTCGGCACGGGCACCGGGCCGTTCGAGCTGGTCGCCTCCGACGGGACCGCCGGCGCCACGCTCGACCGCTTCGACGACTACTGGGGCGAGCCCGCGGCCGCGGCCGGCATCGACGTCTCGTACGTGCCCGACGGCACCGCGCGGGGCGCGGCGCTGCGCACCGGCGAGGCCGACGTCGTCGAGGCGGTGCCGGTCTCGCAGCAGGCGGGCATCGACCCCGACCTGCTCCACGAGGTCGCCATGCCGCGCACCAACACCCTCTACCTCAACACCGACCGCGGTCCCTTCGCGGACCCGGCCGTCCGCGCCGCCGCCCGGGAGGCGCTCGACCCGGCGCGGATCGTCGCCGACGTCTACGAGGGCAGCGCCGACGAGGCCACGGGCCTCCTCGGCCCGGCCCTGCCGTGGGCCGCGCCGTTGCGCGAGGGCGGCTCGTGGGCCGCGACGGTGGGCGGGCGGGTCGAGCCCGCGACGCCCGCCGAGGTCGACGGCGCACCGATCACCCTCGGCACCTTCACCGACCGCGCCGAGCTGCCCGAGGTCGCCGTGCTGCTCGAGCAGCAGCTCGAGGACGCGGGCTTCGAGGTCACCCAGGACGTGCGGGAGTACCAGTTCATCGAGTCCGACGCCATCGACGGCGCGTTCGACGCCTTCCTGCTGTCCCGCGCGACGGTGCTCGACTCCGGCGACCCGGTCGCCTACCTCGCGAGCGACTTCGGCTGCGAGGGGTCCTTCAACCTCTCGCAGCTCTGCGACCCGGCCGTGGACGCCGCCGTCGAGGAGGCCGCCCGCACCCCCGCGGGCGACGAGCGCCGGGCCGCGATCATCGCCGCCGAGGCGGAGCTGCTCGCCACCGACGCCGCCATCCCGCTGCTCCACGAGCGCGTCTCGCAGGGCGAGGCCGCGGGCGTCCGGGGTGCGCTGCGCGACCCGCGCGAGCGCGAGCTGGTGGACTCCGGCACGCGCGTCGAGCGCTGAGCGGCCGGGGGAGTCCGAGGTGACGGGGTCGTCCGGCGGGGCGCGGCGGGTGCCGGTGGCCGCGCTGTCGCGCGTGGTCGCGGTGCTCGCGGTCGTCGGGGGCGTGGCCCTGCTGCCGTGGCTCTCGGGCCGGGACGCGGCGTACACCGTCCTGCGGGCGCGGTACGCCGACCGCGAGGCCACGCCGGAGGCGCTCGCCGCCGTCCGGGTCGAGCTGGGGCTCGACGCCGGGCCGCTCGCGGTGGCCGGCGACTGGCTCGGCGGGCTGCTGGTCGGCGACCTCGGCGAGTCCTGGATCAGCGGCCGGCCCGTCGCCGGTGGCCTGCTCGCCGCGCTCGGGGTCTCGCTGACCCTCACGCTCGCCGCACTGGCGGTCGCGGCGGTGCTGCTGGCCGCGTCGGTCGCGCCCGTGCTGCGCGCCGGGCTGCGCGGGCGGCCGCAGGCCGGGACGGGGGCGCTCGGCGCGGCGCTGGTCGCCCTCCCGGAGTTCGTGCTCGCCACGCTGCTGCTGCTCGTCGGCGCGGTCTGGCTGGGCTGGTTCCCGCCGTACGGGTGGGCGGGGGCGGCGAACCTCCCCCTGCCCGCGCTCGCGCTCGGCCTGCCGGCGGGCGGCCTGCTGGGCCGGCTGCTCGGGACGGCCGTGGCCGCCGCCGCGGCCGAGCCCTGGGTGCGGACCTGGCTCCTGGCCGGCCACGGCCGGGTCGCGACGGGCCTGGCCGTGCTGCGCCGCGCCGTGCCGTCGGTCGCCGGCCAGGCGGCCCTCGTGGTCGTCGGCGTGACCGGGGGAGCGGTGGCGGTCGAGGAGGTCTTCGCGATCCCCGGCCTCGGCCGCCTCACGCTCGGGGCGGCGGCCGCGCAGGACCTCCCGGTCCTCCAGGCCGGACTGCTCGCGCTCCTCGGCCTCGCGGTCCTCCTCGGCGGCGCCGTCGCGGCCCTGCGGTGGCTGCTGCTGGGTGGTGCCCGCGAGCCCGAGCTGCCGCCCCCGCCGCCGGAGCCCCGCAGCCGTCGCCGGGACCTGGCGGTGGTCCTCGGCGCCGGGGGCCTGCTGGCCGTGACGGTCGTGGCCGGTCTGGTGCGCGACCCGACGGGCTCGTCCCACCCGCGGCTCGCGCCGCCGTCGTGGGCGCTGCCGCTCGGCGCCGACGCGTCCGGGCGCGACCTGCTCGCCCGGGTCGGCCACGGGGCCGTCACCACCCTCGGCACGGCGCTGGCGGTGCTGGCGGTCTGCACGGTCGTCGGGCTGCTCCTCGGCTGCCTGCCCCGCGCCTGCGCGGGCCCGGTCGAGGTCGCCAACGCGCTGCCGCCCGTGGTCGTCGGTCTCCTCGTGGTCGCCCTGTCGGGCCCCTCGGTCCTGGCCGCGGCGGTCGCGGTCGGCCTCGTGTCGTGGTCGCCGCTGGCCGCCCACACCGCCGCGCTCGTGGAGGAGGCCCGTCGCGCGCCGCACGTCGAGGTGCTGCCGCTGCTGGGCGTCGGCCGGGCCCGGCTGCTGTGGGCCCACGTGCTGCCGGCGGTGGCCGGGCCGGTGGTGCGCCACGCGGCCCTCCGGCTGCCGGGGGTGGCCCTCGCGCTGGCCTCGCTGGGCTTCCTCGGGCTGGGTGCCGCTCCACCGACCCCCGAGTGGGGCCTGCTGCTCGCCGAGGGCTCGGCGTACGTCGAGCGGGCGCCGTGGACCGTCCTCGCGCCGGCGTCGGCGCTGGTCCTGGCGGCCGTGGTCGCCGTGGCCGGCGCGTCCCTGCGACGTGGGCCGCGCCGGACGGTGCCCGGGAGGCCGGCCCGGGGCGTGGCGGGTGTGGGAGCCCCGGCGGCGGGGTAGGTTGCCGCGCGAGGGATCGGGGCCGACGAGGGGGGCACGGGTGGCGCGGGACGAGCGCGGGTCGTCGGCCGTGGCGACCTCGGTGGCCACCGCCCTGGCGGTCCTGGCCGTGCTGGCGGTCCTCGCCGCGGCCACCGTCGCCGGCGTGACCTACCGCGGCGGCGGCACCGACGGCACAACCGCGGACCCGGTGGGCCCGGGCTCCTCGACGCCCGCCGGACCGAGCACGTCGTCCGCCCCGGAGCCCGAGCTGGCGTTCCCGGACGGGCAGCGACTGGCGGGCGACGCCCGCGACAACGCGACCGTCGACGTCCCCTCGGCCGAGGAGGGGTGGACCGAGGAGGGCCTCACGGTCGGTTACCAGACCGACGACGGGACCACCGTGGGCACCGAGGACCCCTACCTGCTCGACCGCGGCTTCTGCACCGCGCCGACCGGCTTCGAGGAGTACCGCGCCTACGTCGGGCTCACCGCCCCGATCTCCGACACCTCCGGCGACGACCCGGCCCGCGACGCCGTCGACCAGACCCTGGAGCGCTGGCTGCCGGTCGTCTTCGAGGGCGACCAGGAGCCGCCCGAGGTCGACTACGCCGACACCGAGATCGCCGACGGCACGCCGGCGAGGCTGGCGACGATGCGTTTCGAGGCCCTCGACGAGGACCGCGACCGCTGCTCGCCCCCGGCGACAGAGCTCCGCTTCCTCGCCTTCGACACCGGCGACTACGTCGCGGTCGTCGTCAGCTCCCGCGGCGTGACGGTCGACGGCGAGGACCTGCCCGACGGCCTCGGCAGCGACCTGCTCGACGAGATCCTCGCCTCCGCACGGGTGCAGCAGCCGTGAGCCCCGCCGCGCGCCGGACGCTCGCCGGAGCCCTCGCCCCGCTGGCCGTGCTCGCGGTCCTGGTCTCCGGCGTGAGCGCCGCCGTGGTGTACCGCGGTGACGACATCCCGGAGGCCGACGGCGGCACGACGCCCACCGCGACCCCGCCGGGCGAGGACGTCCTCGCGCCCGACGGGTTCCGCCGCTACGAGGGCAGCGGGGGCACGAGCGCGCTGATCCCCAGCACCGGCGGCTGGGAGACCACGCAGACCTACGACGTGTTCGTCGTGAAGGGTGACGAGGGCCGGGTCCGCCTCTCCTCGCCCGCGATCTCGGACCTCGCGTGGTGCGACGACGTGCCGAACGCGACCCTCGCCGTCCTCGGCTTCACCACCCCACCCGATCTCAACACCTCCGCGCAGAACGAGGCCGCCCGGGTCCTCGACCGGTGGGTGACCGCGCTGCGGACCTCCGACGGCGACGACCTCGCCGCCACCGAGCCGACCTCGAGCGAGGTCGAGCTCGACAGCGGTGCCACCGCCTGGACCTCGGCGTCGGTCATCGAGGCGTCCGCCGAGGACGGCTGCGACCTGCAGGAGACCGAGGTCCGGGTCGTCTCGGCCGAGAGCGAGGACCGCGGGGCGGTCACGGCGGTGCTGCTGCGGGCCCTCGACGCCGAGGGCGACGAGCTGCCCGAGGGCGTCGACGCGGAGACCGCGGACGCGATCCTGCGCAGCTTCCAGCCCGGCTGAGCCGCCGCCCACCGCCCCGCGCGAGGGCTCGGGCGGACCGTCAGAGCTTGCGCAGTCGCACGTAGCGCACCGAGTGGTCCGCGTCCTTGCGGAGCACGAGCGTGGCGCGCGACCGGGTGGGGAGCACGTTCTCCCGCAGGTTCGGGCCGTTGATGGCGTCCCAGATCCGCTCCGCCTCCGCGCGGGCCTCGGCCTCGCTGAGCGCGGCGTACTTGGCGAAGTAGGACGCCGGGTCGCGGAACGCGGTCTCGCGCAGCCGCAGGAACCGCTCGACGTACCAGCGCCGGATGTCGGAGGTCGCGGCGTCGACGAAGACCGAGAAGTCGAAGAAGTCCGACACGGCCAGCCCGGTGCGCCCGTCGCTGCGCACGGCCGCGGGCTGCAGCACGTTGAGGCCCTCGACGATGACGATGTCGGGCCGGCGCACGGCGACCTTGCGGTCGGGCACCACGTCGTAGGTGAGGTGGTCGTAGGTCGGCGCGTCGACCTCCTCGCGCCCGGACTTGATGTCGACGACGAACCGCAGCAGCGCCTTGCGGTCGTAGGACTCGGGGAAGCCCTTGCGCTGCAGCAGCCCGCGGCGCTCGAGCTCGGCGTTGGGCAGCAGGAACCCGTCGGTGGTCACGAGCGCCACCTGGGGGTGCTCGGGCCAGTGGGCCAGCATGTGCTGCAGCACGCGGGCGGTGGTGGACTTCCCGACCGCCACCGAGCCCGCCAGGCCGATCACGAACGGGGTGCGCGGCGGCTGGGTGCGGTGGAGGAACTCCTCCTGGCGCCGGTGCAGCGCGCCCGCGGCCCCGACGTACAGCGACAGCAGGCGCGACAGCGGCAGGTAGACCTGCTCGACCTCGTCGAGGTCGAGCTGGTCACCGAGTCCGCGGACGCGCTCGATCTCGACCGCGTCCAGCGCGTCGTCGCCGGAGCTCGCCAGCCGGGCCCAGGCGGCGCGCTCGAGCTCGACGTACGGGGAGCTCTCGGCCGCGTGCCCGCCGTTCGCCATGGGCGTGAGCCTAGGGCGGGGCCTGCGGGAGCGGCGGACGCGGGGTCGCGGCGCGCCGTCTCCTAGACTCGGCGCCCATGTGCGGAATCGTGGGGTACGTCGGACACCGTCAGGCCCAGGACGTCGTCGTCGAGGGGCTGCGACGGCTGGAGTACCGGGGCTACGACTCGGCGGGGATCGCCCTGGTCGACGGCGGCGCCATCGCCTCCGACAAGCGAGCCGGCAAGCTGGCCAACCTGGAGGCGGCGCTCGCGGCCGCGCCGCTGCCGGCGTCCTCCACGGGCATCGGCCACACCCGGTGGGCGACCCACGGCGCGCCCACCGACGCCAACGCCCACCCCCACCTCGGGGAGAAGAGCCGCATCGCGCTCGTCCACAACGGCATCGTCGAGAACTACGTGCAGCTGCGGACCGAGCTGGAGGCCGCCGGCCACGTGCTCGCCTCGGAGACCGACACCGAGGTCGCGGCCCACGTGCTGGAGGCCGAGCTGGCCGAGGCCGGCGACCTGTCCGAGGCCATGCGCCGTACCTGCCGCCGCCTCGAGGGGGCCTTCACCCTCGTCGCCGTCGACGCCGAGGACCCGAGCACCGTCGTCGCGGCCCGCCGCAACTCCCCGCTCGTCGTCGGGATCGGCGAGGGCGAGAACTTCCTCGGCTCCGACGTCGCGGCGTTCATCGAGCACACCCGCGAGGCCCTCGAGCTGGGCCAGGACCAGGTCGTGGCCATCACCGCCGACGGCGTCGTCGTCACCGGCTTCGACGGCAGCCCCGCGGAGGGCACCCGCTACCACGTCGACTGGGACCTCTCGGCCGCCAAGAAGGACGGCTACGACTGGTACATGCGCAAGGAGATCTTCGAGCAGCCGCGCGCGGTCGCCGACGCGCTCCTGGGCCGCTGGTCCGCCGAGGGCCAGCTGCAGCTCGACGAGCTGCGCCTCTCCGAGGGCGAGCTGCGCGAGATCGACAAGATCGTGGTCATCGGCTGCGGCACCGCCAACTACTCGGGGCTCGTCGCGAAGTACGCGATCGAGCACTGGACCCGCATCCCCTGCGAGGTCGAGCTCGCCCACGAGTTCCGCTACCGCGACCCGATCCTGACCCGCAACACGCTGGTGGTGGCGATCAGCCAGTCCGGCGAGACCGCCGACACGCTCATGGCGATCCGCTACGCCAAGCTGCAGAAGGCCAAGGTCCTGGCGATCTGCAACACCAACGGCTCCACGATCCCGCGCGAGTCCGACGCGGTGATCTACACCCACGCCGGCCCCGAGATCGCCGTCGCCTCCACCAAGGGCTTCCTGACCCAGCTCATCGCCTGCTACCTGCTGGGCCTCTACCTGGCCCAGGTCCGCGGCACGAAGTTCGGCGACGAGATCACCGCCGTCGTGCGCGAGCTCGAGCTGGTGCCCGCCAAGGTGCAGCAGCAGCTCGACCGCTGCGAGGAGATCTACGCCCTGGCCCGGGAGCACGCCGACACCCGCTCGGTGCTGTTCCTCGGACGCCACGCGGGCTTCCCGGTCGCGCTCGAGGGCGCGCTCAAGCTCAAGGAGCTCGCCTACATCCACGCCGAGGGCTTCGCGGCCGGCGAGCTCAAGCACGGTCCGATCGCGCTGATCGAGGAGGGCCTCCCGGTCTTCTGCGTCATGCCCCCCAAGGGGCGCGACCAGCTCCACGACAAGATGGCGAGCGCCGTGCAGGAGGTGCGCGCCCGCGGGGCCCGCACGATCGCGCTGGTCGAGGAGGGCGACGACGCCGCGTCGTACGCCGACACGGTGATCCCGCTGCCCAAGGTCCCCACGCTGCTCCAGCCGCTGGTGGCGGTGGTGCCGCTGCAGCTGTTCGCCTGCGAGCTCGCGACGGTGATGGGCCACGACGTCGACCAGCCGCGCAACCTGGCCAAGTCCGTCACGGTCGAGTAGCGCGCCGTGGCGGTCGTCGGCGTCGGCATCGACGTGTGCGAGATCGAGCGGTTCGCGGCCTCGCTCCGTCGTACACCGGGCCTGCGGGACCGGCTGTTCACCGTCGCCGAGGCGACCCGCGGCGACGCGTCGCTGGCCGCCCGGTTCGCGGCGAAGGAGGCCCTGGCGAAGGCCCTCGGCGCCCCCGGCGGCCTGGCCTGGCACGACGCGGAGGTCGTGAGCGAGGACTCCGGCCGCCCCCGGCTCGACGTCCGTGGCACGGTCCGCGACGCCTGCGCCGCCCGCGGCGTCGTCTCCCTCCACGTGTCGCTGTCCCACGACGCCGGCATCGCCTCCGCCGTGGTGGTCCTGGAGAGCTGAGTCGGCAGGCGCGTGCACCGGGAGGGCGTCGAGTCGGCCCGGGTGCGCACCGGGAGGGCGTCGAGTCGGCCCGGACGCGCACCGGGAGGGCATCGAGTCGGCCCGGGTGCGCACGCGAGTGCCGCCTCGGGCCTGCGGCCGTGCACACGACTGCCGACTCGGGCCTGCGGCCGTGCGCGCAAGTGCCGACTCGGCCCTGCGGCCGTGCACACAGCTGCCGACTCGGGCCTCGTTAGGTTGGGTGCATGAGGCGTGCGCACACCGTGGAGGAGATCCGGTCGGCCGAGGCGGCGCTGATGGCGACGCTGCCGGAGGGCGCGCTGATGGAGCGTGCGTCCACCGGCCTGGCGCACCTCGTGGCCGACCTGCTCGGCGCCTGCTACGGGCGGACCGTGCGGCTGCTGGTCGGCTCGGGCGACAACGGCGGCGACGCCCTGTACGCCGGGGCCGTGCTGGCGCGCCGCGGGTGCCGGGTCGAGGTGCGGGCGCTGTCGTCGACCCCGCACCCGGCCGGGCTGGCGGCGCTGCGGGCGGCGGGTGGGCGCCTGCTCGGCGCGGACGAGCCCGGTCGGCGTCCCGACCTGGTCCTCGACGCCGTCGTCGGCATCGGCGGGCGCCCGGGGCTGCGCGACGACGCCGCCGCGGCGCTGGCCGAGGTGGCCGGCGTGCCGGTCGTCGCGGTCGACGTCCCCTCGGGCGTCGGGGTGGACACCGGCGAGCTGCCCACCGCCGCACAGGGCACCCACGTCACCGCCGACCTCACGGTCACCTTCGGCACCCACCGGGTCTGCCACCTCGTCGACCCGGCCGCCGCGGCGTGCGGGCCGGTCCACGTCGTGCCGCTGGGCGGTCCCGGCGGCGACCTCGTCCTGGCCCCGGCGTCGGTGACGGCGCTGCAGGCCGGCGACGTCGCCCGGCTGCTGCCGCGGCCCGTGGGGGAGTCGCAGAAGTACGACCGCGGTGTCGTCGGCGTCCGTGCGGGCTCGGCGCGCTACCCCGGCGCCGGGCTGCTCTGCGTCGCCGGCGCGGCCAGCGGGCTCGCCGGCATGGTCCGGTACGTCGGGGACGCCGAGGTCGCCGCGACCGTCAAGGCCCAGCACCCCGAGGTCGTCGGCGACGGCCGCGTGCAGGCGTGGGCGGTCGGCTCGGGCGGGGACGAGGACGCCCGGCGCCACCTCGCGGAGGCCCGCGCCGACGAGGTGCCCCTGGTCGTCGACGCCGACGCGCTGCGCCACGTCACCGACTTCGGTGGGCCCCTCGCGAGCGCCGCCGTGCTGACCCCGCACGCCGGCGAGCTCGCCACGATGCTCGACGTCGAGCGCAGCGCCGTCGAGGCCGCGCCGCTGGCCCACGTGCGGCGCGCCGCCGAGACCTTCGGCGCCGTCGTGCTCCTCAAGGGCCGGCGCACGCTCGTCGCCGACCGCGACGGCGACGTCCGGGCCGTCGGCACCGGCCCGGCCTGGCTGGCCACCGCCGGGGCCGGCGACGTGCTCACCGGCCTCGTCGGGGCCCTGCTCGCCTCCGGCCTCGCGCCGTACGACGCGGCCTCCGTGGGCGCCTGGCTGCACGGGTCGGCGGCCCGCCTCGCCTCCGCGGGGGGTCCGCTGGTCGCCGGTGACGTGGCCCGCGCGATCCCGTCCGCGGTGCGCGCCCTGCCCGCCTGAGCGCCGCGCGGGCTGAGAGACTGCCCGGCGTGCCCGCGCCGCCCACGACCCCGCCCCGCGTCGAGGTCCGCGTCGACCTCGACGCGGTCCGCGACAACGTGGCCCGCCTGCGCGGGCTCGTGGCCCCCGCGGTGCTGATGGCCGTGGTCAAGGCCGACGGCTACGGCCACGGGCTCGTCGAGGCCGCCGGGGCCGCGCGGGCCGGTGGCGCCGACTGGCTGGCCACCGCCACGCCGGAGGAGGCGCTGGCCCTGCGCGCGGCGGGCGACGCCGGGCCGCTGCTGTGCTGGCTGACGACCCCCGGCGACGACCTGCGCCCCGCGGTCGCCGCCGGCGTCGACCTCACGGCGTACGCCCCCGACGAGGTGGCCGCCGTCGCCGCCGCCGCCCGCGCCGTCGGACGCCCGGCGCGGCTGCAGCTCAAGGTCGACACCGGCCTCTCGCGCGGCGGGGCGACGCCCGCCGGGTGGCCGGCCCTGGTGCGCGCCGCGGCGGCGGCCCGCGACGCCGGGGACGTCGTCGTCACCGGCACCTGGTCGCACTTCGCCTGCGCCGACGAGCCCGCCCACCCGGCCAACGACACCCAGCAGGCGGTCTTCGACTCCGCCCTGGCCACGATGGCCGACCTCGGGGTCGACCCCGGCCTGCGCCACCTCGCCAACTCCGCCGCCGCCCTCCTGCGTCCCGCCGCGGCGTACGACGCGGTGCGCTGCGGGATCGCGACCTACGGCGTCGACCCGGCGCCGGGCGCCCACGACTGGACGGCCCTCGGGCTGCGGCCGGCGATGTCGGTGCGCGCGCGGGTGGCGATGGTGAAGCGGATCGAGGCGGGCGCGGGCGTGTCCTACGGCCACCGCTGGACCGCACCCCACGACACCTGGGTGGCCCTGGTGCCGGCGGGCTACGGCGACGGCGTGCCCCGGCACGCCTCCGACGTCGCGGAGGTCCTCGTCGCCGGGCGCCGGCGCCCGCTCCGGGGGACCGTGTGCATGGACCAGGTCGTCGTCGAGCTGGGCCCCGACGACGCGGACCGCGTCGAGCCCGGCAGCGAGGCGGTGCTCCTCGGCGACCCCGCCCGCGGCGAGCCGAGCGCGACGGAGTGGGCCGAGGTGAGCGGCACGATCGGCTACGAGGTCGTGACCCGGATGGGCGGGTGGCGCACGGTGCGCACCCACCACGGAGAGGTGGACGCATGAAGCGCGGCGTCGTCGGTCTGATCGCGGGGGTCGCGGGCCTCACCGTCACGGGCGCGGCCGCCGGCGCGGCCGTGCACCGGCGCCGCAGCATCGCCGGGCGGTCGCTGGGCCGCGAGCACGAGCTGGGCTCGCTGCGCGCGACGCCCCTCACGGTCGTGGCCGACGACGGGGTGCCGCTCCACGTCGAGGTCGACGAGGTCGACGAGGTCGACCGGCCCGAGCAGGGCGACGGGGGCGCGGCCGGCCCGGTGACCGTCGTGCTCGTCCACGGCTACGCCCTCAACCTGGACTGCTGGCACTTCCAGCGCGCTGCGCTCCGCGGCCGGCTGCGCACGGTCCTCTACGACCAGCGCTCCCACGGCCGGTCCGGCCGCTCGGAGCCCGAGCACGCCACCATCGACCAGCTCGGGTCCGACCTGGCACGCGTCCTCGAGGAGGTCACCGAGGGTCCGGTCGTGCTCGTCGGGCACTCGATGGGCGGCATGACGCTGCTCGCGCTGGCCGAGCAGCGCCCCGAGCTGTTCGCGGACCGGGTGGTCGGCGTGGGGCTGGTCGCGACCGCCGCCGGCGGCCTGCAGCCCCACAAGAGCGTCCTGCCGATGCTGCCCTCGACGATCGGCGGCGAGCTGTCGACCCGCCTGGTCGCCCTGCTCTCCCGCGGGCACCACGCCGTCGACGGCGTGCGGCGCCTGGGGCGCGACGTCGCCTTCGTCGCCACCGACATGTTCGCCTTCGGCGGCCCCGTGCCCGAGACGATGCTCGCCTTCGTCGACGACATGCTCGCCGCGACGCCGTTCGAGGTGCTCGCGGACTTCTTCCCGAGCTTCCGCCGCCTCGACAAGTACGCCGCGCTGGGCGCGCTGGAGGGCGTGCCCACCGTCGTCGTCGGCGCCACGAAGGACCGGATGACCCCGATCAGGCTCAGCCGCCGGCTCGCCGAGGGCGTCCCCGGCGCCGAGCTGGTCGAGTGCGAGGGCGCCGGGCACCTGGTGATCCTCGAGCAGCACGAGCGGGTCGACGAGGCGCTCGCCACGCTGGTCGAGCGGGCCACGGAGCTGGCGCGTGAGCGCGCCGCCTGAGGCGTCGGCGATCTACGAGGTCGCCGACACCGACGCCATGCTCGCCCTCGGCGCCGAGGTCGCGGCCCTGCTGCGGCCCGGCGACCTGCTGGTCCTCGTCGGAGGCCTCGGCGCGGGCAAGACGACCTTCACCCGCGGGCTCGGCGCCGGGCTCGGCGTGCGCGGGGCGGTGACCTCGCCGACCTTCGTCCTGGCCCGCGTCCACCCCTCCACCACCGGCGGGCCCGCGCTGGTGCACGTCGACGCCTACCGCCTCGGCGGCGGGGCCGAGCTCGACGACCTCGACCTCGACGCCGAGCTCGAGGACTCCGTCACCGTCGTCGAGTGGGGCGAGGGCCTGGCCGAGGTGCTCGCCGCCGACCGGCTCGAGGTGCGCATCGAGCGGGCGGTCGGCGCCGACGCGGGTGCCGACGCGGGTGCCGACGCGGGTGCCGACGACCGTGGGGCGGACGCCGGGACCGCGGACCCGCGGGTCCTCACCCTCACCGGTGTCGGCGACCGCTGGTCGGGCGTCGCCTGGCCGGCTCGATAGCCTGCTCGGGTGCTGCTGACCCTCGACACCGCGACGCCGTACGTGACCGTCGCCGTCCACGACGGCACCGACGTCGTCGCCGAGGTGACCGGCGAGGAGCGCATGCGGCACGGCGAGCAGGTCGCGCCCGCGATCGCCGAGGCCCTCGCGCGCGCCGGCGTCGACCGGGACGAGCTCACCGCGATCGGCGTCGGCGTCGGCCCGGGCCCGTTCACCGGGCTGCGGGTCGGTGTCGTCACCGCCCGGGTCCTGGCCCACGTCCTCGACGTCCCGGCCTACGGGGTGTGCAGCCTCGACGTCCTCGCCGTCGAGGCGGTCGCCCGCGGACAGGTCGACACCCCGTTCGTCGTGGCCTCCGACGCCCGGCGCAAGGAGGTCCACGTCGCGACCTACGACGAGCGCGCCCGGCGCCTCGAGGGACCGGTCGTGGCGAAGCCCGCCGACGTCGCCACCGCGGTGCCGGTCGTCGGGGAGGGGGCGCTGCTCTACCCCGAGGCGTTCGCCCACGCGGTCGGGCCGACCCGCGTCTCGGCCGGCTTCCTGGCCCGCACGATCGCCGGTGAGCACGCCGAGCTGCTCGACCCGGAGCCCCTCTACCTGCGCCGGCCCGACGCGGTCGCCGGGCTGTCGTCCAAGCGCGTCTCGTGAGCCCGGGGTCCCGGGCGGCCGCCGGCCCCGCGGGCGTGACGGTCCGGCGCGCCACCCGCGACGACGTGGACGCGGTCGCGGCGCTCGAGGCCGAGGCCCTCGGCGCCGACGCGTGGTCGCCCGCGCTGGTGCGCGCCGGGATCCTCGGCGACCTGCCGACCGTGCGCTACCTCGTCGCCGAGGGCGACCGGGCGACCGGGGGCACGACCGGGGGCACGACCGGGGGCACGACTAGGGGCTCGGTCGGGCACGCCGTGGCGAGCCTGGTGCCCGACGTCGCGGAGCTGCAGCGGATCGGCGTCACCGCCACCGCCCGCCGGGCCGGGGTCGCGAGCGCGCTGCTCGCCGCGGTGCTGGACGAGGCCCGGGCCGCCGGCGCCGCGCGGCTGCTGCTCGAGGTCCGCGAGGACAACGACGGGGCCCTGGCCTTCTACGCGGCGCGCGGCTTCGCCGAGATCGCGCGACGGCGCAACTACTACGCGGACCGCGCCACCGCGGTGGTGATGGAGCGACGTCTGCACGAGGAGGCGCAGGAGCAACCGTCGGGGCCTCAGTCGGCGAGCCGACCGGAGTAGAAGGTGTGGCGGGTGCGGAAGCCCAGCCGGTCGTAGACCGCGAGCGCCGGCGCGTTGTCGACGTACACCCCGAGGGTGGCCACGCCCGAGGCCCCCGCCAGCGCCCGCCGGGTCAGCGCCGCCGACAGCGCGGTGCCCAGCCCCTGCCCGCCGTACGACGGGAGCACGGCGATGCCGCGCAGGTTGCCCGTCCCGTCGGGCTGGCGGGCCAGCGCCCCGACGCCGGCGAGCACCCCGTCGGCGCCCCGGACGCCGAGCCAGCACTCGATGCCGGCCGTGCCGGGTCGCGCGTGGGTCTCGGGCATCGCGGCGTCGAGGACGGCGTCGACCGCGGCCGCACCCTGGCCCGAGTCCGAGGCGAGGTCGACCTCCTCGACGGCGGGCGGTGGTGCCGGTGGTGCCGGCGGTGCCTGCGTGGTCAGCATCCAGTGCCACGAGCGCGGCTCGGCGGGCCGCCACGCGGGCGGCAGCGCGCCGGCGGAGGCCTCGTCGAGGATCAGCCGCCAGGGTCGCTCGGCCTCGTCGGCGACCTCGGCGATCAGGGGGTCAAGGTCGGCCGCGGGCCCCACGCCGGCGGTCAGCACCCGCACGCCGTCGGCCATCGGCCGGTCCATCTCGACCACGGCCGCCTCGCCGCGGCGCCACGCCCGGCGCACCGCCCCGGGCGCGACGTGGTGGCGCCAGAACGGGTCGGTCAGTCCCTCGAGCAGCGTGTCCGGCACCGACCCATCATCACCGGCCCCGCCGCGACCGCCATGATGGAGGGGTGGCTGACCTCCCCCTGGTCCTCGGCATCGAGACCTCCTGCGACGAGACCGGCATCGGCCTGGTGCGCGGTCACACGCTGCTGGCCGACGCGGTCGCGAGCAGCGTCGAGGAGCACGCCCGCTTCGGCGGCGTCGTGCCCGAGGTGGCCAGCCGGGCCCACCTCGAGGCGATGGTGCCGACACTCGAGCGGGCCTGCGAGACCGCCGGGGTGCGCCTCGCCGACGTCGACGCCGTGGCGGTCACCGCCGGCCCCGGGCTCGCCGGGGCGCTGCTGGTCGGGGTCGCGGCCGCCAAGGCGCTCGCGATCGGTCTCGGCCGGCCCCTCTACGGCGTCAACCACCTCGCCGCCCACGTCGCCGTGGACACCCTCGAGCACGGCGCCCTGCCCGAGCCGTGCCTCGCCCTGCTGGTCTCCGGGGGCCACTCCAGCCTGCTGCGCGTCGACGACGTGACCGCCGGGGTCGACCCGCTCGGCGCCACCATCGACGACGCGGCCGGTGAGGCCTTCGACAAGGTCGCCCGCCTCCTCGGCCTCGGCTTCCCCGGCGGCCCGTTCGTCGACCGTGCCGCCGCCTCGGGCTCCTCGGTGGCGATCCAGTTCCCCCGCGGCCTGTCGAGCCGCCGCGACCTGGAGCGCCACCGCTTCGACTTCTCCTTCTCCGGGCTCAAGACCGCGGTCGCCCGGTGGGTGGAGGCGCGCGAGCGGGCCGGCGAGCCGGTGCCGGTCGCCGACGTCGCCGCGTCCTTCCAGGAGGCGGTCTGCGACGTGCTGGTGCGCAAGTCGCTGGACGCCGCCACCAGCCAGGGGATCGAGGACCTGCTGATCGGCGGCGGCGTCGCCGCCAACTCCCGGCTGCGCGCGATGGCCGTCGAGCGCGCCGAGGCCGCCGGCGTACGGGTCCGCGTGCCGCGCCCGGGCCTGTGCACCGACAACGGCGCCATGGTCGCCGCGCTGGGCTCCGAGGTCGTCCGCCGTGGGCGCACCCCCTCCGACCTGGACCTGCCCGCGGACTCCTCCCTGCCCGTCACCGACGTGCTGCTCTGAGCGCCGGCCCGCTGTGGTCCGCGGGACCCCCGCCCGGGCGTTAGGTTGGGCCGGTCACACCCCGCAGCCTCAGAGGAGCACCGCATGCAGCAGGTCAGGGCCGTCGTCGCGAAGGCCAAGGGCGAGCCCGTCAGCGTCGAGACGATCAACGTGCCGGACCCCGGCCCCGGGGAGGCGGTGGTGCAGGTGCAGTCCTGCGGCGTGTGCCACACCGACCTCCACTACCGGGAGGGCGGCATCAACGACGAGTTCCCGTTCCTGCTCGGCCACGAGGCCGCCGGGGTCGTCGAGTCCGTGGGCGAGGGGGTCACCGAGGTGGCCCCGGGCGACTTCGTCGTCCTCAACTGGCGCGCGGTGTGCGGCGAGTGCCGGGCCTGCGACCGCGGCGAGCCGCAGTACTGCTTCAACACCCACAACGCGACCCAGAGGATGACCCTCGCCGAGGGTGACCTGGCGGGCACCGAGCTGTCCCCGGCGCTGGGCATCGGCGCCTTCGCCGAGAAGACCCTCGTCGCCGCCGGCCAGTGCACGAAGGTCGACCCGGAGGCCCGCCCGGCCGCCGTCGGCCTGCTCGGGTGCGGCGTGATGGCCGGCATCGGCGCCTCGATCAACACCGGCGGGGCCGGTCGCGGCAAGAGCGTCGCCGTCATCGGCTGCGGCGGCGTGGGCGTCGCGGCGGTCGCGGGGGCGGCCCTCGCGGGCTCCAGCCCCGTCATCGCCATCGACATCGACCCCCAGAAGCTCGAGGCCGCGAAGGCCCTCGGGGCGACCCACACCATCGACTCCTCGAGCGAGGACGTCCTCGCCCGGGTCAAGGAGATCTGCGGCGGCTACCACGAGGGCGCCGAGGGCGCCGACGTCGTCGTCGAGGCCGTCGGTCGCCCGGAGACGTGGAAGCAGGCGTTCTACGCCCGCGACCTCGCCGGCACCGTCGTCCTGGTCGGCGTCCCGACCCCCGACATGACCGTCCCCGAGATCCCGCTGATCGACGTGTTCGGCCGGGGCGGCGCGCTGAAGTCGAGCTGGTACGGCGACTGCCTGCCCAAGCGCGACTTCCCGATGCTCGTCGACCTCTACCGCCAGGGTCGTCTCGACCTCGACGCCTTCGTCACCGAGGAGATCGGCATCGACGACGTCGAGGCGGCCTTCGACAAGATGCACTCCGGCGCCGTCCTCCGCTCGGTGGTGGTGCTCTGATGTCCGCCGGCCGGGGCCTGCGGGTCGACCACGCCGTCACCAGCGGCACCTTCAGCCTCGACGGGGAGACCCACGAGGTCGACAACAACGTGTGGGTCGTCGGCGACGACGACGAGTGCGTCGTCATCGACGCCCCGCACTCCGTCGACGACATCCTCGCGGTGGTGGGCGGGCGGCAGGTCAAGGCGATCATCGCCACCCACGCCCACGACGACCACGTGCGCGTCGCCCCCGAGCTGCGGGAGCGCGTCGGCGCCCCGATCCTGCTGCACCCGGCCGACAAGCCGGTCTGGGAGCTCACGCACCCCGACTCCCTGTGGGACGTGGACCTCTCCGACGACCAGACGATCAAGGTCGCGGGCGCCGTCCTCAAGGTGCTCCACACCCCGGGTCACGCCCCCGGCGCGGTCTGCCTCTACGTGCACGACCTCGGCTGCGTGTTCACCGGGGACACCCTGTTCAACGGCGGCCCCGGCGCCACCGGTCGCTCGTTCAGCGACGCCGACGAGATCGTGGCGTCGATCCGCCGGCGCCTGCTGGACCTGCCCGACGAGACCGTGGTCCACACCGGCCACGGCGAGGACACGACGATCGGCCAGGAGCGGGCGAACCTGGCCTGAGCCGTCGGCCGCGCGGGGACCCGGGGGAGCGCTCCTCGGGTCCCCGCGACAGCCGTGCCCCCGGCGCGTACAGTGACGAAAAATCTCCACACGCGGGGATCGAACCTGGGGACGGACCGTGGACCCGGACTACTGGCAGGCCTTGTGCGACGGCGACCGGCACGCGTCGCTCGCCGCCGTGAAGCGCCTGCGCGCCGCCGGTCTGACCAACGGCGAGATCATCACCGAGCACGTGCTGGTGGCGCAGCGTCGCGTCGGTGACCTCTGGCTCGCCGGGGAGTGGACGGTCTCCCAGGAGCACGCCGCCACGGCCATCAACGAGGGCCTCGTGCACTGGCTCGGCTCGTTCTCCGACCCGCCGGACCCGGCGCGTCCGCTGATCCTCGTCTCCTGCCTGGAGCAGGAGTGGCACGCGCTGCCGGCCCTCGTCGTCGCCGAGTCGATGGTCGAGGCCGGCTACCGGGTCAACTACCTCGGCGGTGCGCCCGAGCCCGACGACCTGCTGCGCCAGGTGCTGCGGCTCAAGCCGCGCGCCGTGATGTTCAGCGCCTCGCTCACCTCCTCGCTGGGCCGGCAGAAGCGGATGCTGGGCCAGATCCGCTCCCTCGGCCTGCCCGTCGTCGTCGGCGGCCAGGGGTTCGGCGCCGACGACCGCCGGGCCCTCGCGCTCGGCGCCACCGCGTGGTGCGCCAGCCCGGCCCACGCCGTACGGCTCCTCGACGAGCTGCCGACCCGCCTCGAGCGCGTGCCGGTGGAGGAGCCGACACCCGCCGACGAGGAGGCGGCCTGGATCGAGGAGCACCGCGCGGAGATCGTGCGCTACCTGGTCGCCGGCCTGCGCGACGTCGAGAGCTTCTCCGAGGCGCTGCTCAGCGCGGAGCGCGGCTGGCTCAAGGAGCTGGAGGGTCTCGCCGACCACCTCGTCGGCTGCCTGTCCGCGGCGCTGGTCACCGGCGACGAGACCATCATGCTCGAGGCCCAGGCCTGGATGAACCGGGTGCTGCTGGCCCGCGGCATCGACGGCGTGCTCCTCGTCGAGGCCTGGTCGCTGCTCGCCGAGGCGCTGCGCGGCCAGCCGCTCGCCCGCGCCACCGTCGCGTCGGCCGCCAGTTACGCCGAGCAGTCCGTCGACTCCGACGGCGACGGCCTCGCGGTCTGAGTCCGGACCCGGTCGGCTCAGTCCACCGGACGCACGAGCAGCGCGGTCCCCGCACCGGCCACCCGGGTCATCACCAGCGTGGCCGTGACGTCGCCGCGCAGGTCGAGCCGCGCGCGGAGCTGCTCGGGCACCACGTCGACGCCGCGCTTCTTGATCGTCAGGGTCCCGACACGGCGGAACCGCAGCGCGGCCCGCAGCTGCTTCTCGCGGTAGGGCAGCTCCTCGACCACCTCGTAGGAGCGGGCGAGGGGGCGGGCGGCCGGACGGTCCGCGGTCACGTAGGCCAGGTGCTCGTCGACCAGGTGGCCGCCGACCTGCGCCGCGACCGCCGTGACCAGCCCCGCGCGCACCACCGCGTCGTCCGGCTCCACGAGGTAGGACCCGACCGGCCCGACCGGGGCCGTCCCGCCGGGCGGGACCGGGTCGTCCTCGTCGGTCAGGGTGGCGAGGCCCTGGTCGGCGAGGACGGTGGCGCGGCGGCGTGCGGTCGCCAGCGCCCCGCCCCACAGCGCGGCCTCCTTGAGGTGGCCGTGGTCGCTGACCCACTCCGCCTCCACGCCGGCCGGGACCAGGTCGTGGGGGATCCCCGGCGCCACCTTCGCGACCGCCGGGGTGTCGCCGGCCAGGAGCCGCTCGACGAACTCCCACGGCGGGGTCCAGTCGTCGGCGCGGAAGCGGCGCCCGGCGCCGCTGCGACGGGCGGGGTCCACGAGGACGGCGTCGAACGGCGCGGTGGCCAGCGCGGTGCCGTCCTGCACGTCGACGGCGCCGGGCAGGCCGAGGGCGTCGAGGTTGGCCCGCGCCACGGCGGCGGTGACCGGGTCCAGGTCGACGCCGACGCACGCCGCTCCGGTCGCCGTCGCGACCGCCATCAGGTCACCGCCGATGCCGCAGGTGAGGTCGGCGAACGTGCGCACGTCGTACGCCGCGAGCCGCCGGGCCCGGTGCGCGGCGACGGCGGGCCGCGTGGACTGCTCCAGGCCGTCGGGGGTGAAGTAGAGGCCGTCCGCGGCCGCGCCGAACTTCGCCCGTGCCCGGCGGCGCAACGTGGCCTGGCCCATCGCGGCGGCCACCCGGCCGCCCTCCGCCCGGCGCCGCAGCCGCGCCTGCAGCGCGAGCTCCGCCTCGCCGCGGTCGAGGCCCGCCCCGGCGTCGGCGAGGAGCCGCTGCCCCTCGTCGGTCAGCAGCCAGGCGAAGGCGTCGAGGTCCACCCGGCCATCCTCCCGCAGCGACCGCGTCGACGGGCAGGCGCGGTCCGGCCCCTCCCTGGCACTCACCGGTGCTGAGTGCTAGTTTCGGCATTGGCACTCTCGCCACGAGAGCGCCAGCCGGCACCGGGGTGCGGCACCCGCGACGACGCTCCCCGAGGCAGGCCCCGAACACACTGCGGTCCGACGTACGCGCCGGACCGGCCCGCACACACCCGTACCAGTGGAGAAAGTGGAGGTCGACATCGTGTCGGTCAACATCAAGCCCCTCGAGGACCGCCTGGTCGTCAAGCCGCTCGACGCGGAGCAGACCACCGCGTCCGGCCTCGTGATCCCCGACACCGCCAAGGAGAAGCCCCAGGAGGGCGAGGTCCTGGCGATCGGTCCGGGTCGCGTCGACGACAACGGCAACCGCGTCCCGCTCGACGTCACCGTCGGCGACAAGGTCATCTACAGCAAGTACGGCGGCACCGAGGTGAAGTACTCCGGCGAGGACTACCTGATCCTCTCGGCGCGCGACGTGCTCGCGGTCGTCTCCTGACGACCAGCCCCCAGCTGCACCCGTAGGGCGGGTCCGTGCCGCTTCGCGGTGCGGACCCGCACTCATTCACCGAGGAGATCCACCTTGCCCAAGATCCTGGAGTTCGACGAGCACGCTCGTCGCGCGCTCGAGCGCGGCGTCGACGCGCTCGCCAACGCTGTGAAGGTCACGCTCGGCCCCAAGGGCCGCTACGTCGTCCTCGACAAGAAGTGGGGCGCCCCCACCATCACCAACGACGGCGTCACCGTCGCGCGTGAGATCGAGCTCGACGACCCGTTCGAGAACCTCGGCGCGCAGCTGACGAAGGAGGTCGCCACCAAGACCAACGACGTCGCCGGTGACGGCACCACCACCGCGACCGTGCTGGCCCAGGCGATGGTCCACGAGGGCCTGCGCGCCGTCGCGGCCGGCGCCAACCCCATGTCGCTCAAGCGCGGCATGGACAAGGCCACCGAGGCCGTCGGCGAGGCGCTGCGCTCCGCCGCCCGCGAGGTCGACTCCCGCGAGGACATGGCGTCCGTCGCGACGATCTCCAGCCGTGACGCCCTCATCGGCGACCTGCTCGCGCAGGCCTTCGACAAGGTCGGCAAGGACGGCGTGATCACCGTCGAGGAGTCCAACACCCTCGGCACCGAGCTCGAGTTCACCGAGGGGATGCAGTTCGACAAGGGCTACATCTCGCAGTACTTCGTGACCGACCCCGAGCGGATGGAGGCCGTCATCGACGACCCCTACATCCTGCTGCACCAGGGGAAGATCTCGGCGATCGGCGACCTGCTCCCGCTGCTCGAGAAGGTCATCGCCGCCGGCAAGCCGCTGTTCATCCTGGCCGAGGACGTCGACGGCGAGGCGCTGTCGACCCTGGTGGTCAACAAGATCCGCGGCACCTTCAACGCCGTCGCGGTCAAGAGCCCCGCCTTCGGTGACCGCCGCAAGGCGATGATGCAGGACATCGCGACCCTGACCGGTGGTCAGGTCGTGGCCCCCGAGGTCGGGCTCAAGCTCGACCAGGTCGGCCTCGAGGTCCTGGGCCAGGCGCGTCGCGTGGTCGTCACCAAGGACGACACCACGATCGTCGACGGCGCCGGCGACGCCGACGCCGTGGCCGGTCGCGTCAACCAGATCAAGGCCGAGATCGAGTCCACCGACTCGGACTGGGACCGCGAGAAGCTCTCCGAGCGCCTCGCCAAGCTGGCCGGCGGCGTCTGCGTCGTCCGTGTCGGCGCGGCCACCGAGGTCGAGCTCAAGGAGAAGAAGCACCGCATCGAGGACGCGGTCTCCGCGACCCGTGCGGCCATCGAGGAGGGCATCGTCCCCGGTGGTGGCTCCGCGCTGATCCACGCCGCCTCGGTGCTGGAGGACGGCCTCGGCCTCACCGGCGACGAGGCCCTCGGCGCGCGCATCGTGCGTCGTTCGGTCGACGAGCCCCTGCGCTGGATCGCCGAGAACGGCGGCGACCAGGGCTACGTGGTCATCTCCAAGGTCCGCGAGCTCGGCGTCGGCAACGGCTTCAACGCCGCCACCGGCGAGTACGGCGACCTGGTCGCCCAGGGCGTCCTGGACCCGGTGAAGGTCACCCGCTCGGCGCTCGTCAACGCCACCTCGATCGCGGGCATGCTGCTCACGACCGAGACCCTGGTCGTCGACAAGCCCGCCGAGGAGGAGCCCGCCGCGGCCGGTCACGGCCACGGTCACGGCCACTGAGCCAGGTCCCTCCCGCAGCACCCGCTCCACCTGCTCCACCCGCGACGCCCCCGGTCCCTCGGACCGGGGGCGTCGTCGCGTCCGGCCGGGCGGGGGATGGTCCCTGACGTCCGGACCCTGGCCGGGGGGTAGTCCCTGACGTTCGGACCGTGGGCCGGGGAGTAGTCCCTGACGTTCGGAGCGTGGGCCGGGGTAGTCCCTGACGTTGTGGCCCGGTCCCGGGCCGGATCCGGGTCCGAACGTCAGGGACCATCGGGCCGCCCGGTGCCGGTGGTCCGAACGTCAGGGACTACCAGGCCGCCCGGTGCCTGGTGGTCCGAACGTCAGGGACTATCCCGGCCGCCCGGCCCGGGTGGTCCGAACGTCAGGGACTACCCCGGCCGCCGGGGCCCGGAGCATGACCCGGGGCGGGCCCGTCAGGGGCAGGGGACGTCGGGGGCGGGGCGGCGTACGCCGTCGAGCAGCCAGATGCGGGGGCCGTCGCCGCAGACGTCGACCACCTCGGTGTAGCGGGTGCTGACGGTCTCCCACAGGACGGGGGCCCAGGGGTTCTGCCACGAGCCGAACCAGGCGGCCTCGACGATCCAGGTCGGCGCCTCGGGGCCCTCGAGGACGGCCCGGAGCTCGGCGTACTCGGGGTCGAGGGTGCGCATCGGCAGGCTCCACAGGTGTCGGTACGGCGAGTCCATCCCCGACAGCAGCTGCACGTCGGCGCGCCCGCCGAAGACGACCAGCGTGTCGCCGGGCCCGGACGCCGCGGCGAGCGCGTCACCGATCGCGGCCTCGCGTGGACGGTCGGCGCCGACCACGTTGACCGACACCCACGCGGCGGAGGCGACCAGGCACGAGACGACGCTGGCGACGATGACGCCGCGCATCACCAGGCCCCGCTTGCTCGTCGAGCCGCGCCGCACCAGCATCGCCGCGCACAGGGCGGTGCCCGGCACCAGCGTGAAGAGGTAGGCCCGCCAGAAGCTGCCGCCCAGCGCGAGGGCCACGACGTCGACCGCCAGCATCGCGACGATCGCGGCGGTGAGGGCCGGCTCGTCGCGCCACTCGGCGACCGCGTGCACCACGAACCCCCCGATGATCAGCACCATCCCGGCCGCGAAGGCGAAGGACAGCAGCTCGAGCGCGCGGACGTCGTTGGCCTCCGACGAGTACGCCGAGATCACGGCGAACGCGTCGGAGCGGAAGCCGTAGACGTCGTACCACAGCGTCTCCAGCCGGACGCCGGCCGCGAGGGCCCACCCGACGGTCGCGGCGACCGGCACCACGGCACCGACGGCGGCGGCGGCCCCGAGCCGGACGGCCCGACCCGGTGCCAGGCGGCCCGAGAGGGCCCCGCCGAGCAGGAGCACCGCCCCGAAGACCAGGCCCCCGGCGAGGTTCTGCTTCATCCCGAGCGCGGAGGCGGCGAGCAGCCCGGCCGCGCCGGCCTGCAGCAGGGCGCGGCCCGGCGGCGGCTCCGCGGCCGCCCCCCGGTCCCCGGTGCGCGCGGCGAGCAGCGCCAGCCAGCAGCTGCCCATCACCAGCGGGAGCCCGAGGAGCTCGCCCTTCGCCGCGACCGAGTCGACGGCGGCGTTGGACACCACGGCGGCCGTCGCGACGGCGGTCCAGGCCGCCGCGCGGTCCCCGGCCACGACGCGGGCGCACCCGGCGGCCGCGACCACCAGGAGCACGCAGGCGACCGCGCCGGCGGCCCGCAGGGCGACCACGCCGCCGAGGTGGTCGAGGAGCCCGACGAGGGCGATCAGCTGCGGCGGACGGTCGACGAAGTACTGCCCGTACATGCTGGTCGGCTCGGGGTCCCAAGCCCGGGCGACCAGGATGAAGCCGGCCTCGTCGGGCCGTGGCGGCCAGAAGAACCCGGGGAAGCGCAGCAGCGCGGCGGCGAGCGCGGCCGCGGCGACCACCGTCCGGCTCCCCACGGGCACCGAGGGTAGCGAAGCGAAACACCGCCGACCCCGCGCCGACCCCGTCGCGCAACGCGGGCGGGGGATGCTCGGCGCATGTGGTGGCGAGTGCGGACGAACCTCCCCGACCGGCCGGGGTCCCTCGCGGAGCTGGCGCGGGCATGCGGCGAGGCGGGGGTCAACATCCTGGGGCTCCAGGTCTTCCCGGGGATCGGGTCGGTGACCGACGAGCTGGTGCTCCGGGTGCCCGACGGCTGGACGTCCGCCGACCTGCTGCGCCTGGTCGGCTCGGCCGGGGGCGAGCAGGTGGCCGCGGTGCCCTGCACCGAGACGGCGCTGGTGGACCAGGCGACCCGCTACGTGCGGGCGGCGCGGACGATCCTGGCCGAGCCGGCGGCGTTCCCGGAGGTCGTCGCGGGCCTCTTCGACGCCGGCGCCGGGCCCGAGCCGCTCGACGCGGACGGCGCGCCGCTGGACGTGATGGACATGCGGGTCGGCGACGTGTCGGTGCAGGTCCGGCGCCGCGCCCCGTTCACCGCCACCGAGCACGCCCGGGGCGCGGCGCTGGCCGACCTGGTCGACGACGTGCTCGCCCGGAGCCGGGCGGAGGCCCTGCCGTCGGCCGGGCGTCGGCTGGGGGAGGGGGCCGTGCCGCAGCACGTGGCGGTCGAGGGCGGCGTGCGGGCCGTCGTCGACGGCGTGGTCGTCGGGGCCGCCGCCCTCGGCGAGACCACCCTGGAGTGGGGCGAGGGCGTGCGCCCGGTCCGGCTCAGCGTCGACCCGGCGTGGCGGCGGCGCGGCGTCGGCACGCGGCTGCTGGTCGACGTGGCCCGCCGTGCGGGCGCCGAGGGCGCGACCGACATCCTGCTCGACACCGCCGCCGACAACCAGGCCGTGCTGCCGATGGTCCTGGCCGCCGGCCTGCGCGGTCGGATCCGCATGAGCGCGGACCGGCTCACCGTGCTCATCGGCGTGCGCGAGCTGTCCGGCGCCCGCTCCTGAGCGGACGCCGGACGGCCCGCGCGCGGACCGGTCGGTGGCGCGTCAGCCGCGTCGGACGGCGGGCCCGAACTGGCGGCGGGCCGGCACCCAGTCGTTGGGGCCGTACTCCTGGGCGGTGCGCACCGACACGGCGAGCGAGCGCGGGTTGCCGACGCAGCTGCGCTTGAAGGAGAAGGTGAAGACCCGCTGCTGCGGAGGCCGCTGGACCGGTGCGCGGCCGCACGTCACCCGCTTACGAGGCGGCAGGAACGTCCCCGCCTCGTCGGCCGGCCACTTGCCGGCCCGACGGATGAACGACCGGGAGTCGTCGATGACGTCGTAGACGACCATGTACTCGGGCCCACGGTCGCGCGGGGCCGTGTCGACGAAGACGTTGTAGAAGTCACCAGGCGCGTTGGGCCGGGTCATCACGACGCGGACGGTCACCCGTTCCCGGCCGTGGTGCACGGTCACGCGCGCCATGTCGCCGATGGACCCGTTCTTGCCGTCGTTCGCGCCGCCGCGGTCCGGCACCACCCGGTAGGCCGCCGAGGCCGGTGCCGCGGCGAGGCCCAGCGCCAGCAGCGCGGCGGCGAGGACGGCGACGGTCCTGGCGAGTCGTGGTCGGATGCTGCTCCGTCGTGTACCCCCGTGGATGTCCATGCCGCCCACCCAACCGTGGTCGGCGGGCGGCGTCCAGCGTCCGCGCCTAGACTCGGGCCATGGACGACCTCCTCGGCATCCCGGACAAGTTCGCCGCCGTCGGGCTCACCTACGACGACGTGCTCCTGGCGCCCGGCTTCTCCGAGATCGCGCCCGCCGACATCGACACCACCACGCGGCTGACCCGCGAGATCTCGCTGCGGGTGCCGCTGGTGAGCGCCGCGATGGACACCGTCACGGAGTCGCGGATGGCGATCGCGATGGCCCGCGAGGGCGGGATCGGCGTGCTGCACCGCAACCTGTCGACCGCCGACCAGGCCTACCAGGTCGACCTCGTCAAGCGGACGCAGACCGGGATCATCTCCAACCCGGTCACGATCGGCCCGGACGCGACGCTCGAGGAGCTCGACCGGATCTGCGGGGAGTACCGCGTCTCCGGTCTGCCGGTCGTCGACGCCGACGACCGTCTGCTCGGCATCATCACCAACCGTGACCTGCGGTTCACCCCGGTCGCGGAGTGGGCCACCACCAAGGTGGACGAGATGATGACCCCGATGCCGCTGATCACCGGCCGCGTCGGCATCTCCCGCGAGGACGCGACCGCGCTGCTGCGCAAGCACAAGCGCGAGCGGCTGCCGCTGGTCGACGACTCCGGCCACCTGCGGGGACTCATCACCGTCAAGGACTTCGTCAAGGGCGAGCAGTTCCCCCACGCGTCGTACGACGGGGACGGCCGGCTGATGGTGGGCGCCGCGATCGGCTACTTCGGCGACGCCTGGGAGCGCGCCACCACCCTGGTCGAGGCCGGGGTCGACGTGCTGGTCGCGGACACCGCCCACGGCCACGTCAGCCTGCTGCTCGACATGGTCCGTCGGCTCAAGGCCGACCCCGCCACCCGTCACGTGCAGGTCATCGGCGGCAACGTCGGCACCCGGGCGGGCGCCCAGGCGTTCGTCGACGCGGGCGCGGACGCCGTGAAGGTGGGCGTCGGCCCGGGCTCCATCTGCACCACCCGCGTCGTGACCGGGGTGGGCGTGCCGCAGGTCACCGCGGTCCACGAGGCCTCCCTGGCCTGCGGGCCGGCCGGGGTGCCGGTCATCGCCGACGGCGGCATGAAGTACTCCGGGGAGATCGCCAAGGCCCTGGTCGCCGGCGCCGACACCGTCATGCTCGGCTCCCTGCTCGCCGGCTGCGAGGAGTCGCCGGGCGAGCTGGTCTTCGTCAACGGCAAGCAGTTCAAGTCCTACCGGGGCATGGGCTCGCTGGGCGCGATGAGCAGCCGCAACAAGAAGTCCTACTCCAAGGACCGCTACTTCCAGGCCGAGGTCGTCAGCGACGACAAGATCGTGCCCGAGGGCATCGAGGGCCAGGTCGCCTACCGCGGTCCGCTGTCGGCGGTGGCCCACCAGCTCATCGGCGGGCTCACGCAGTCGATGTTCTACGTCGGCGCCCGCAGCGTGCCCGAGCTCAAGGAGAAGGGCCGCTTCCTGCGGATCACCTCGGCGTCGCTGCAGGAGTCGCACCCGCACGACGTGCAGATGACCGTCGAGGCGCCCAACTACGCCGGGCGCTGACGCCCCACCCGTCGCCGGCGCCTCACAGCTCCCCGGTGAGGAACTGGGCGCGGCCCATCCCGAACGACCAGTCGTCGCGACCCACCTCCGCGACCGAGACCACCAGGTCCTCGGGCCGGAGCCCGCAGCGGGCCTCCAGCCGCTCGGCCAGCGCGGCGTACAGCGCCTGCTTCTGTGCGGTGTCGCGGCCCTGCTGGAAGACCTGGACCACCACCTGCTGCGAGGTCCGCTCGAGGCCGAGCCCGGTGTCCTCGAGGATGATCCGCCCCGGCGGGTGCTCGGTGACGACCTGGTAGCGGTCGCGGTCGGGGGCGGCGAACACGTCGGTCATGCACTCCTGGACGACGTCGGCGAGCAGCCGGATCTCGTCGTCGGTGCGTCCGGTCTCGAGGTCGATGCGTACGAGAGGCATGCCCGTCGGGTACCCCGGGCGGGGCCCTAGGCTGCTCCCATGACCGAGATCCAGATCGGCCAGGCCAAGCGGGCCCGGCGGGCCTACGCCTTCGACGACATCGCGATCGTCCCGTCGCGCCGCACGCGCGACCCCGAGGAGGTCAGCACCGCCTGGCAGATCGACGCCTACCGGTTCGACCTGCCGGTCGTGGCGGCGCCGATGGACTCGGTGATGTCGCCGGCGACGGCGATCGCGCTGGGCCGCCACGGTGGCCTGGGCGTGCTCAACCTCGAGGGCCTGTGGACCCGGTACGAGGACCCGACCACGCTCCTCGAGGAGATCTCGGAGCTCCGCGGCCCGGCGGCGACGAGGCGGATGCAGGAGATCTACGCGCAGCCGGTGGTGCCCGAGCTGGTGGCCGCCCGGCTCCACGAGATCCGCGACGCGGGCGTGACGGTCGCGGGCTCCCTGTCGCCCCAGCGCACCAAGGAGCTCGCGAAGACCGTCGTCGACGCCGGGGTCGACATGTTCGTCATCCGCGGCACCACGGTCTCCGCCGAGCACGTGTCGTCGGCGGCCGAGCCGCTGAACCTCAAGGAGTTCATCTACGAGCTCGACGTGCCGGTCATCGTCGGCGGCTGCGCGACCTACCAGGCCGGCCTGCACCTGATGCGCACCGGTGCCGCCGGCGTGCTCGTCGGCTTCGGCGGGGGAGCGGCCCACACCACCCGCAGCGTGCTGGGCGTCGCGGTGCCGATGGCCTCCGCGGTGGCCGACGTCGCCGCGGCGCGGCGCGACTACCTCGACGAGTCGGGTGGCCGCTACGTCCACGTCATCGCCGACGGCTCGATCGGCCGGTCGGGCGACCTGGCGAAGGCCATCGCCTGCGGCGCCGACGCCGTCATGGTCGGCTCGCCGCTCGCGCGTGCCACCGACGCCCCGGGCCACGGCTTCCACTGGGGCGCCGAGGCCCACCACCCCGAGCTGCCGCGCGGCGAGCGGGTCGAGTTCGGCACCGTCGGCACCCTCGAGCAGATCCTCTTCGGACCCTCCGAGGTCGCCGACGGGACGATGAACCTCATCGGGGCGCTGCGTCGGTCGATGGCGACCACCGGCTACACCGACCTCAAGGAGTTCCAGCGCATCGAGGTCATCGTCCAGTAGCCGCCTGCCACCTCCGGACACGCCGAGCGGGCGGCGCTGGTTGACACCCGTGACGGTTGGCGGTCGACTGGCGGGCCAGCACGACAGCCACGGGCCCGGGCCCGGGAAGCGAGCAGCCTGTGTCCGATCCGAAGCCGTCCTCCGCCGCCGTGGCCGACGACGGCGGCCTAAAGCGCTCCATCACCGGCCGCCTGCTGTTCTTCTACGTCCTCGGTGACGTCCTCGGCTCCGGCATCTACGTGCTCATCGGCTCGGTCGCCGGCGAGGTCGGGGGTGCGTTCTGGGCGGCCTTCGCGGTCGGGGTGACGGTCGCCGCGTTCACCGGGCTCGCGTACGCCGAGCTGGCGACCAAGTACCCCCAGGCGGCCGGCGCGTCGCTCTACGTCAACAAGGCGTTCGGCAACCGTGGCCTGACCTTCCTGACGACCGTGCTCTACCTCTCGGCGACGTTCGCGGCCGCGGGGTCCCTGGCCGCGGGGTTCGCGCAGTACTTCGGCCAGATCTGGGACCTGCCGCCCGCCCTGCTCGTGATGGTCCTGTTCGTCGGCCTGCTCGCGTTCGTCAACTACATCGGCATCACCGAGTCGGTGGTCGTCAACATGGCCATGACGATCGTCGAGGTCGTGGGCCTCGGCATCGTCCTGGTCGTCGGCGTGATCTACGTCAGCCGCGGCGACGCGGACTTCTCGGTGCTGCTGAACTTCTCCAGCGGCGACAACATCGTGTTCGCGATCATCGCCGGCGTCGCCCTGGCCTTTTTCGCGATGACCGGCTTCGAGAACGCCGCCAACGTCGCCGAGGAGACCATCGACCCGTCCCGCAACTTCCCGCGGGCCCTGGTCGGCGGCATGGCCGCCGCGGGCGTGATCTACGTGCTGGTGTCGATGGCCGCGGCCCTCGTCGTCCCCGTCGACACGCTGGCCAACTCCGACGCCGCGCTGCTCGAGGTGATCCGCGCCGGGATCCTCCCGGTCCCCGTGGCGGCGATGGTGCTGGTCTTCGCGGTCATCGCGATGATCGCCATCAGCAACACCACGCTGGTCCAGGTCGTGACGCAGTCCCGCATCCTCTACGGCATGGCCCGCCAGGACGTCGTCCCGGCCGCGTTCGCGAAGGTCCACCCGGTGCGGCGCAGCCCGGTCACCGCGATCGCGTTCAGCGCGGTGGTGGTCGTCCTGCTGCTCGTGGTCGGCGACCTGCTGAACCGGATCGGCCTGGAGATCGACATCGTCGAGCGGCTCGCCGCCGTCACCGTCGTGCTGCTGCTCGTCGTGTACGCGGGCGTGATCATCGCCTGCTTCAAGCTGCGCAACCAGGACGCCCGTGAGGACACCTTCCGGGCCCCCACCGCCCTGCTCGCGGTCGGCCTGCTCGGCAACGTCGTCCTCCTGTACTACGTGATCTCCACCGACCCGGGCTCCCTGCTGTGGTGCGCGGGCCTCGTGGCGGTCGGCCTGCTCCTGTTCGTCGCCGAGGTCACCTTCGGCAAGCGCGACCGCCCGCCGGGCGTCGAGCGCGGCACCCCCGTCGAGGGAAGGAAGCACTGAGATGGCCACCGCCTCCGGGATCCACGTCGTCGTCGCGACCGACGGCTCCAAGCAGTCGCTCGCGGCCGCCAAGCACCTGCTGACCTTCGCGGACCCCACCCGGATCTCGGACGTCTCCGTGGTCGGGGTCGTCAGCCCCTACGCGTCGGTGGCCTTCGCCGACGACATCTCCCAGGGGTCGTCGGACCGCACGTTCCGCGAGGCCGCCGAGGACGCCGTCGCCACCGTCGCGGCCGTCTTCGACGGCTGGGGGCCCACGGTGCACCGGCGGATCCGCAGCGGCTCCCCGGCCAACGAGATCGTCAAGGCCGCCGGAGCGCTCGGCGCCGGCCTCGTCGTCGTCGCCAGCGGCAGCCGGGGCCTCTCGGCGACCGTCCTGCTGGGCAGCACCGCCCAGCGGGTGCAGCACTCCGCGCCCTGCCCGGTGCTCGTCGTCCGACCGACGCGGAAGCCGAAGAAGGCCTAGCCCCGCGCCGGGGACGACCCGGTTGACAATTAGTACGGACCTCGTACTTAATAGTTCCTGTGACGCTCGTCATGGGGATCGACTCCTCCACCCAGTCCTGCAAGGCCGTGCTCGTGGACGCCGCCGACGGCACCGTCGTCGACGCGCGGAGCGTCCCGCACCCGCCCGGCACCGAGGTCGACCCCCGCGCCTGGCACGCCGCGGTCGACGCCGCCACCGAAGGACTGCTCGAGCGCGCCGACGCCGTCGCGGTCGGCGGCCAGCAGCACGGCATGGTCGCCCTCGACGAGGACGGCGTGCCCGTGCGCGACGCGCTGCTGTGGAACGACACGCGCTCCGCGGCCGCGGCCGACGACCTCGTCGCCGAGATGGGCGGTCCCGCGGCGTGCGCCGAGCGGGTGGGCAGCGTGCTGGTGGCCTCGTTCACCGTCACCAAGCTCCGCTGGCTGCGCGACGCCGAGCCCGACACGGCCGCCCGCGTGGCCTCCGTCCTCCTGCCGCACGACTGGGTCTCGCTGCGCCTCTCCGCCCCGGGCACCGACGCCTTCACCGATCGCGGCGACGCCTCGGGCACCGGCTACTTCGACGCCGCCACGACGCGCTGGCTGCCCGACCTGCTCGGCGCCGCCCTCGGCCACGACGCGTCGCTGCCGCGCCTGGTCGCCCCGGCCGAGCAGGCCGCGGCCACCGCTGCCGGCGCGCCGATCGGCGCCGGCACCGGGGACAACATGGCCGCCGCCCTCGGCCTCGGGCTGCGCACCGGCGACGTGCTCGTCTCGCTCGGCACGTCCGGGGTCGCCTCCACCGTCAGCGCCACGCCGGTCGCGGACCCGACGGGGGTGGTCACGGGCTTCGCCGACGCCGCCGGCGGCTACCTGCCGATGGTCACCACCATCAACGCCGCCCGGATCCTCGACCTCCAGGCCGCCTGGCTCGGCGTCGACGCCGACGGGCTCGCCGAGCTCGCGCTGTCCGCGGAGCCGGGGGCCGGCGGCGTGACCCTGTCGCCGTACTACGGCGGGGAGCGGTCGCCGAACAGGCCCCGCGCCACCGGCACCTGGAGCGGGCTGACGGACGCCACCACCCGCGCCGACCTCGCCCGCGCGGCCGTCGAGGCCCTGCTGTGCAGTGCCGCGGAGGCCATCGACCGGCTCGTCGCCGAGACCGGCCGTGAGCCCCGTCGCGTCCTGCTCACCGGCGGCGCCGCCCGCAGCCGCGCCGTCAGGGCCCTGGCCCCGGGGTTCCTCGGCCGCGAGGTGCACCTCCCGCCGCTGGCCGAGTACGTCGCGCTCGGCGCCGCGCGCCAGGCCGCCTGGGTCCTCGGCGGCGGCGACGCCCCGCCGGCCTGGGAGGTCGACGGGGCCGAGGTGCTCCCCGCCGACGACGCCCTGCTGGCCCGGTGCGGCGAGGTCCGCGCGCGCTACGCCGCCCTGCGCGACGCCACCACCGCGTGGCCCCCCGTGCCCCGCTGACCGCCCCACCTGCCCGACCCGCACCCGACCCGTACCGACCCCGGAGGACCCGCCATGACCCTGCCCACCCCGACGCCCGCCGATCGCTTCTCCTTCGGCCTGTGGACCATCGGCTACACCGGCCGGGACCCGTTCGGCGAGGCCACCCGCCCCGCGATGGACCCCGTCCACGCCCTGGAGAAGCTCGCCGAGCTCGGCGCCTACGGCGTCAACTTCCACGACGACGACCTGATCCCGTTCGGCAGCGACGACGCCGAGCGCGAGCGGATCCTGGGCCGCTTCCGCCAGGGCCTGTCCGACACCGGGCTCGCCGTCACGACCGCGACGACCAACCTCTTCTCCCACCCGGTCTTCAAGGACGGCGCCTTCACCGCCAACGACCGCGACGTCCGCCGCTTCGCGCTGCGCAAGGTGATGCGCAACATCGACCTGGCCGCCGAGCTCGGCGCCGAGGTCTACGTGTGCTGGGGCGGCCGCGAGGGCGCCGAGTCGGGCGCCGCGAAGGACGTCGCGACGGCGCTCGACCGCTTCCGCGAGGCCTTCGACGTCCTCGGCGACTACGTCACCGAGCGCGGCTACGACATCCGCTTCGCGATCGAGCCCAAGCCCAACGAGCCCCGCGGCGACATCCTCCTGCCCACCGTCGGTCACGCGCTGGCCTTCATCGAGCAGCTCTCGCGTCCCGAGCTGGTCGGCGTCAACCCCGAGGTCGGGCACGAGGAGATGGCGGGGGTCAACGCCGCCCACGGCTACGCGCAGGCCCTGTGGGCCGGCAAGCTCTTCCACATCGACCTCAACGGCCAGCACGGTCCCCGCTACGACCAGGACCTGCGCTTCGGCGCCGGCAACGTCCGCGGCGCGTTCTGGGTCGTCGACACCCTGCTCGCCGGCGGGTACGACGGGGTCGTGCACTTCGACTACAAGCCCGTGCGCACCGACGGTGAGGACGGCGTCTGGTCCTCGGCCGCGGCCTGCATGACCAACTACCTCGTGCTCCGCGACAAGGTCCGGGCGTTCCGCGCCGACCCCGAGGTCGTCGAGGCCCTCGCCGTGTCCCGCGTGCCCGAGCTCGCCGAGCCGACGCTGGGCGAGGGCGAGAGCATCGCCGACCTGCTCGCCGCCCCGGCCGAGGACGTCGAGGCCCTCGCCGCCCGCAGCATGGGCTACGAGCGGCTCGACCAGCTCGCGCTCGAGCACCTGTACGGCGTCCGGGGCTGACGTGCCGCCGGCGGGCCGCGCCGACGCCACCGCGACCACCACGCCCGACGACCTGCGACGTCGCACGACGGCGCGGGTGCTGCGGAGCCTGCGCGACGACGGGCCCGCCGGCCGGGCGCGGCTCGCCGAGGTCACGGGGCTGTCGAAGGCGACGACCGGGACGATCGCGGCGCGGCTCGCCGACCTCGGCCTGATCGACGAGGCCGACGCCGACCCCGGGACCCCCGGGGCCGGCGGGTCCGGCGGGTCGGTCGGAGCGACCCGCGGGCGTCCGGTCCGTCCGGTCGCCCTGCGGCCGGGGGTGCTGGTCGGCCTGGGGATGGAGCTCAACGTCGACTACGTGGCCGTCGCCGCGGTCGACCTGGCCGGCGGCGTGGCGCGCCACGCGGTGCGCGCCGCCGGTCCCGACGACCGGGTCGGGGCGCTGGTGGGCCTGCTCGCCGAGGTCCGGGAGGCGCTCGGCGAGGTCCGGACGGCGGGCGCCGTGCTGGCGGTGCCCGGCCTGGTCGAGGCCGACCGGGTCACCTGGGCGCCCAACCTGCGGACGACGGGGGAGGAGGTGGCGGCCCGCCTCCGCGGGCTGCTCGGGGAGGCCGTGCCCCTGCACCTCGACAACGACGCGAGCTGCGCCGCCTGGGGCGAGGTGCGCCACGGCGCCGCCCGGGGGGCGCGCCACGCGCTGTACCTCACCGGCACCGTCGGCCTCGGCGCCGGCATCGTGGCCGACGGCCAGGTGCTGCGCGGTGCCGCCGGCAACGCCGGCGAGGTCGGCCACGTGCCCCTCGGTCACCCGGGCGCCCCCTGCGGCTGCGGACGGACGGGCTGCTGGGAGACCGCCGTGGGCCTCGGCGCGATGCTCGCCGCCACCGGCCAGCCCGAGCGCGGCACCCCCGTCGCGACCGCCGAGGCCGTCGCGGCCCGGGCCACGGTCGACCCGGGCGTCCGCGAGGGCGTCCGTCGGGTGGCCGAGGACCTCGCCCGCGGCCTGGCCGTCGTCGCCAGCGTCGTCGACCCCGAGGTCGTGGTGCTCGGCGGCTACCTCGGGGCGCTGGGCGCGCACCTGCTCGACCCCGCGACCGAGGCGCTGGACCGTCTGCTGCCGTCCCCCTCGCAGCGACGGCCCGACCTGGTCGCCGGCCGCCTCGGCATCGACGCCGCCGCCGTCGGGGCCGCCGAGCTGGCTCTCGACCCGGTGCTGCTCGGCGACGTCGACCCGCCCTGAGAGCGGTCCTCCCAGGCGGTCCTCCCAGGCGGTCCTCCCAGGCGGTCCTCTCAGGCGGTGGGCGACAGGCGCGGGGCCCGCAGCACGCCGACCGGGTCGGCGAGCAGGGGCTCGAGGGCGAGCTCGGCCGCGCCGAGGAGCACGGAGTCCGAGCCGAGGCCGGGCAGGCACAGCGTCACCGACTCCCGCGGTGCGGGCAGCGTCGCGGAGTCCAGGCCGGCGGTCACGTCGCCGGGCACCAGCCGGTAGAGGAAGCGGAAGTAGCCGCCCATCACCACCATGCGCGGGTTGAAGGCGTTGACGATCCCCGCGAGCCCCTCGCCGACCTCGCGGCCGATGGCGCCCAGCCCCGGAGGGGCGGTGTCGAAGGCCTCGAGCACGGCCTCGAGCCCGGCCAGCCGCTCCGGGGGGCAGCCGACCGTCTCGGCGATGGCAGAGGCGCCGACCGCGGTCTCGAAGCAGCCGTGGTTGCCGCAGTGGCACTCGCCGCCGCCCGCGGTGAGGCGCAGGTGGCCGATCTCCCCGGCGTACCCACCGGCGCCGGCGAGCGGGACGCCGCCGGCGACCACGCCCGCGCCGACGCCGACGTGGCCGGAGACGTAGACGAGGTCCTCGATGGCGACGCCGACCCCGCGGTGGTGCTCGGCGAGGGCGCCGAGGTCGGCGTCGTTGCCGATGACGACCGGCACGTCGACGCCGAGCGCGGCGAGCACCATCGGGCCGGGGGAGACGTCGACCCAGCCGAGGTTGGGCGCGAGGCGCACGAGGCCGTCGCGGCGCCGCACCAGCCCGGGCACGGCGATCCCGATGCCGACCATCGGCGCGCCCGAGGGCGCCCCGTCGGCGACGCGGCGCACCAGCGCGGCGATGTCGGCGGCCACGCGCCAGGCCTCGCGGTCGCCGCCCACCGGCTCCTCGGCGCGCTCGTGGACGAGCCCCGCGAGACCGATCCGCGCCACGATGATCCGGTCGACCCCGAGGTCGACGGCCACCACGAAGGGGCCGTCGTCCGCGGCGGCGACGCTCTGCGACGGGCGACCGGCGCCCTGCCGGGCCCCGGTCGACGCCGGGGCCGTCGTCGTGAGCCCGAGCTCGGCGAGCTCGCCGGCCAGACCGCCGATGGTGCTCCGGTTCAGCCCCATCGCGGTCGTGAGCTCCGCGCGGGACGTCGGCCCCGCGAGGTGCACGTGGCGGAGCATCGTCGACAGGTTGTGCCGGCGGATCGCCTCCTGGTTGGCCCCGGTCCCGAGGCGGGGGGAGGTGACCACGGCCAGGATCCTAGAGGCCGGAGGCCGAGCGACGGCGCCGCGAGATGGCGTCGACGCTCGCGGCGACCAGCAGGACGATGCCGGTGACGAGGAAGTTGATGTAGGCCGCCTGGTTGAGCAGGCCCAGGCCGTTGGCGATGGTCGCGATGACGACGCCGCCCAGGACGGCGTGGATGGCGCGGCCCTTGCCGCCGAACAGGCTGGTCCCGCCGATCACGGCGGCGCCCACGGCGTACAGCAGCGTGTTGCCGCCACCCGACGCGGTCGAGACGCCGCCGGTGTAGGACGACTGGACGATGCCGGAGACCGCCGCCAGCGCGGAGCAGATCATGAAGGCGTAGACCTGCATGCGGGGCACGTTGATGCCGGCGCGGCGGGCGGCCTCGGCGTTGCCGCCGACCGCGTAGAGGTGGCGGCCGAAGGCGGTGCGGTCGAGCACGAAGGTGCAGATCAGCAGCAGGACCACGACCAGCGGCAGCACCCAGGGGATGCCGGTGATCGGGAAGTTCGGGTTGACGCTGCGGTTCAGGCTGAGCAGCCCGGTCAGGCCCAGGACGACCACCGCGACGGTGGCGATGCGGAGCAGGACCACGCTGAAGGGGTGGTGCTGGAGCCGGTTGGCGACCTGGCGGCGGTGCTGGAGCAGCGAGCCGACGGCGAAGGCGACGACCAGGAGCGCCGCCGCCACCCAGCCGGCGGTGACCGGGACGGTGTCGATGGTCAGGCCCCGCAGCACGGGGTCGTTGACGCCGACGGAGCCGCCCTGGCCGATCATCCGCAGGATCACGCCCTGGAGGCCCAGGAAGAAGGCCAGCGTCACGACGAACGACGGGATGCCGAGGCGGGCGACCAGCGCGCCGATCACGACGCCGATCACGGCGCCACAGAGGATGCCGAGCGCGACGGCGGCGTACCAGGGCCAGCCCTGGTTGGCGACGGTGAGGGCGGTGGCCGCGGCGGCGACGCCGCCCGCGACGCCCGCGGAGAGGTCGATCTGCCCGATCAGGAGCACGAAGACCAGCCCCATGGCGAGCAGCACGATGGGCCCGGCCTGGACGACGAGGTTCGCCATGTTGAGCAGCGAGAAGAAGCGGTCGTTGGAGAGGCCGAACACGACCATGAGCACGGCCAGGCCCAGGATCGCGGGCAGCGAGCCCATGTCGCCGCCGCGGACGCGGGCGACGTAGCCCTTGAGGGAGTCGAGCATGGTGGCGGCGGAGGTGCTGTCGTGGGCGAAGTCGCTGGCGGCGACGCTGTCCTTCGTGGCGCCGCCGTCGGTGCTGGTGGTGGTCGTGCTCATCGGTGCCTCTCTCGGGTCCGGTGCTCGCGTGCTCAGACGGTGGCGGTGGCGGGGTTCTCGGCGATGCCCAACGAGCCGCTGCGGCCCGCCGTGATCAGCTCGACGATCTGGCTGTGGTTGACCTGGGCGGTCGGCACGTCGGCCGCGACGCGTCCGAGGTAGAGCGCGGTCACCCGGTCGGCGACCTCGAGGACGTCGCCCATGTTGTGGCTGATGAGCACCACGCCGAGGCCGCGGTCGGCGAGCCGACGCACGAGGTCGAGGACCTGGCGGGTCTGCGCGACGCCGAGGGCGGCGGTGGGCTCGTCGAGCAGGACGATGCGGGAGTTCCACAGCACGGCCTTGGCGATCGCCACGGTCTGGCGCTGGCCGCCGGAGAGGCTGGCGACGGACTGGCGCACGGACTTCACGGTGCGCACGGACAGCGAGGCGAGGGTCTCCCGGGCGCGGGACTCCATCTCGGTCTCGTCGAGCACGACGCCCTTGCGGGTCTCGCGACCCAGGAACATGTTCTGGACGATGTCGAGGTTGTCGCACAGCGCGAGGTCCTGGTAGACGACCTCGACGCCGAGCGCCGCGACGTCGCGGGGCCCGGAGACGTCGACGGGCCTGCCGTCGAAGAGGTAGTCGCCGTTGTCGCGGCCGTAGATCCCGGCGATGACCTTCACGAGGGTGGACTTGCCCGCGCCGTTGTCGCCGACCAGGGCGGTGACCTGCCCCGGGTGGACGTCGAAGTCGACGTCGTGGAGCACGTGCGCGTTGCCGAAGCTCTTGTTGACCGAGCGCAGCTGGAGCAGGGGGGTGGTCATGCGTCCTCCGGGAGCCTGAGCGGGTTCGTCCGTACGGGGTGGAGCGGGGTGCTGGTGGGCGTGCTGGTGGGGCGTGGCCCCGCCGGTGCAGACCGGCGGGGCCACGCCCGATCGGGGTCAGGAGACGCCGGCGTCCTCGCACAGGGAGGCGAACTCGCCGGTGCAGACGTCCTCGGCGGTCTGGCCGCCGTCGTCGATGACGTCCTGGACGTTGTCGGCCGTGATCGACTGCGGCTCGAGGAGGATCGAGGGGACCTCGCGGCCACCCTCGACGTCCTCGGTGGTGCCGTTGGTCTCGGCGTCCTCGCCGTTGACGAGCGCGATCGCCGCGTCGGCGAGCGCACCGGCCTCCTGGGTGGCGGACTTGTAGACGGTCATGCACTGGTCGCCCGCGAGGATGGCCTGCAGGCCCTCCACGGTGGCGTCCTGTCCGGTCACCGGCACCTCGCCCGCACGGCCGTCGCGCTCCAGGATGGAGATCGCGGCGCCCGCCAGTCCGTCGTTGGCCGCGTAGACGCCGTCGATCTCGCCCCCGGCCTGCGTGTAGAGCTGGTCGAAGATGGTGACGGCCTCGTCCGGGTCCCAGTCGGGGACGGCCTGCTCGCCGACGTTCTCGTAGCCGCTGACCTCGTCGAGCACGCTGTGCGCGCCCTCGGAGAACAGGGTGGCGTTGTTGTCGGTGGGGGAGCCGTTGAGGTAGGCGATGTTGGCGGTGTCGCTGCCGAGGCACTCCTGGAGACCCTGGCCCTGGAGCTCGCCGACGACGGTGTTGTCGAAGCTGACGTAGTAGTCGGCGGAGCCGCCGAGGGTCAGGCGGTCGTAGTCGATCGTCCGGACGCCCGAGCTGGCGGCGCGCTCCTGGATCGCGGCGCCGGACTCGGAGTCGAGGTTGACGATCGCCAGCACGGTGGCGCCGTTGGTGATCATGCTGTCGGCGATGGTCGCCATCCGGTCGGCGCTTCCCTCGGCGTTCTGGATGTCGTACTCGACGCCGGCCTCCTCGAAGGCGGCCTCGAGAGCGGGGCGGTCCGCGCTCTCCCAGCGCACCGAGGACTCGGTGTCGGGGAGGATGACGCCGATCGCGCCCTCGGCCTCGCCGCCGGAGCCCGAGCCCGAGCCGCCCTCGGACCCGCTGTCGTCGCCGCCGCACGCGCTGACAGAGAGAGCCAGTCCCACCACGGCCATGATGGCCATTCCACGCTGTCGCTTCACGCGATCCGCCCTTCGTCCCGACGACCGAGCTCCGATGCGCGGTCCGTCATTTGTTGTCTCGAACAACGTAAAGGGTGACTGCCGTCACGTCCAGACGGTGGGATCTGCAAGTTTTCCGCAGGGCCGCCTCAGAGAGCCGCGCGCGCCGGGTGAGAGGGCGGGTCGAACCTTGGTGTCCGAGACAACAAAAGACCGGCTGGATTCGTCGGGCGGTCGACGACCTCCGGCCCGGACTGGCGGGAGGTCGGCGGGCGGTCAGCGGGCGGTCAGCACCCCGAGGTCCTCGCGCAGGGTGGTGCGGGCCCCGTCGCGCTCGAGCGCCTCCGCGAACCGGTTCACGGGGCGCGACCAGGGCCAGACGTGGAGGAGCAGGCCCGCGACCGCGACGGCGGCCGCGCCCGCGACCAGCCAGAAGGGCTCGGGGGTCTCCACCACGAAGGCGAGGGCGATCGTGAGGAGCAACGGGGCCTCGGTCAGGACGAAGCGCAGCATCGCCGCGGTCTGCCAGCGCTGCGCGGACACCGTCCGGGCCGTCCCGGCGTCGGTGCCGGGCGTCAGGGGAGGGGTGCGGTAGCCGAGCAGCTCGGCGAGCACCACGCCGCCGACGGCGAGGGCGGCGACCACGAGCGGCCACGGGCCCCACGTGGCGCCCTCCCGGGGCAGCAGCACGAAGGACAGGGCGACGGCGATAACGACCGGGGCGCCGACGAGGGCGCCGGCGAGGGGCAGGTAGGACTGGCGCATGCGCCCAGGGTGCCCCGGGAGGGCCGCCGGTGTCCGCGACATCGTGTGACGGAAACCTGTTACTCGAGGGTAGGCACGGGTGTGCTGCTCACCTACCCTCGGCACATGAACGCTCCCGATCCGTCCGCCGCCGGAGACCCCCTGCTGCACGGGCCGCGCGACCCCGAGCACGACCCGCGCGCGTCCTACGCGCTGGAGCCGGAGTACGTCGCGGCGCTGACGTCGCGGCTGCTCGCGACCTCGGGGGAGGGCCGCGCCGTGGAGTCCCCGCTGGCCGGCCAGCCGCTGGCGCACCTGCCGCTGTCGAGCACCGCCGACGTGGACGAGGCGTTCCGTCGCGCCCGTCGCGCTCAGGAGGCGTGGGCCCGCACGTCGTACGCCGAGCGCGCCGCCGCGCTGCACCGCCTGCACGACCTCGTCCTGGACCGCCAGGACGAGATCATGGACCTCATCGTCTGGGAGTCGGGCAAGGCCCGCAAGCACGCCTTCGACGAGCCCCTGCACGTCGCGCTGACGGCCCGCTACTACTCCCGCACCCTGGCCCGGCACCTGGAGCCGTCGCGCGTGCGCGGGGCGATCCCGGTGCTCACCCGGGTCGACCTGAGCCGCGTGCCCAAGGGCGTCGTCGGCGTGATCGCGCCGTGGAACTACCCGTTCACGATGGCGCTGTGCGACGGCATCGCGGCGCTCGCCGCGGGCAACGCCGTCGTCAGCAAGCCCGACAGCCAGACCATGCTGACCGCCCTGCTCGGCGCGCAGCTGCTCGAGGAGGCGGGCTTCCCCCGTGACCTGTGGCAGGTCGTGCACGGCCCGGGCTCCGAGACCGGTCCGGCGATCGTCGAGCGCGCGGACTACGTGTGCTTCACCGGCTCCACCCGCACCGGGCGCGACGTCGCCCGGCGCTGCGCCGAGCGGCTGATCGGCTGCTCGCTGGAGCTCGGCGGCAAGAACCCGATCCTGGTGCTGCGCGACGCCGACCTCGAGCGGGCCGCCGAGGGCGCCGTGCGCGCGAGCTTCTCCAACGCGGGCCAGCTCTGCGTGGCGATGGAGCGGATGTACGTCGCCGACCAGGTCTACGACCGCTTCGTCGAGCGGTTCGTCGCCCGCACGGAGGCGATGACGATCGGCGCCACGACCGGTTGGGACAACGACATGGGGTCCCTGATCTCCGCCGCCCAGCTCGAGACCGTCGTGTCCCACGTGGACGACGCCGTCGCCAAGGGCGCGCGGGTGCTCACCGGCGGCCGCGCGCGCCCCGACCTCGGGCCCTACATGTACGAGCCGACGATCCTCGAGGGCGTCACCCCCGAGATGACCTGCTTCGGCGACGAGACCTTCGGGCCCGTCATCGCGCTGTACCGGTTCGGCGACGAGGCCGACGCGGTCGCTCGCGCCAACGCGGGCTCCTACGGGCTCAACGCCGCCGTCTACAGCCGCGACGTCCGGCGGGCGCGCGACGTCGCGAGCCGGATCCGCTGCGGGACGGTCAACGTCAACGAGGCCTTCGCCGCCACCTTCGCCTCCATCGACGCCCCGATGGGCGGGATGCGGGAGTCCGGCCTCGGGCGTCGCCAGGGCGCGGAGGGCCTGCTGCGCTTCACCGAGACCCAGTCGGTCGCGACGCAGCGGGTGATGCGCTTCGGGCCGATGCTCGGCATGTCCGACGAGTCCTACGCGCGGATGATGACCGTCAGCCTCCGCGTGCTCGACAAGCTGGGTCGCGCGTGAGCGCCCGCGAGCAGGGCTCGGCGCCGGAGCACGACTACGACGTCCTCGTCGTCGGGTCGGGCTTCGGCGGGTCGGTCACGGCGCTGCGACTCACCGAGAAGGGCTACCGGGTGGCGGTCCTCGAGGCGGGCGCCCGCTTCGCCGACGACGACTTCGCGAGCACGTCGTTCGACGCCAAGCGCTTCCTGTTCGCCCCCTCCGCGGGGTGCTACGGCGTGCAGCGCATCGACGTCGTGCGCGACTGCGTGATCCTCGCCGGAGCCGGGGTGGGCGGTGGGTCGCTCAACTACGCCAACACCCTCTACGAGCCGCCGGACGCCTTCTTCCGCGACCGCGCATGGTCGCACATCACCGACTGGAAGGCCGAGCTCGCGCCGTACTACG
>NZ_BAAAMY010000007.1:123577-221565 GCF_039529515.1 Nocardioides lentus | reverse complement strand
GTCATGAAGGACGTCGCCGAGGAGATGGGCGTGGGCCACACGTTCCGCCCCACCCCGGTCGGCGTCTACTTCGGCGAGGACCACCACGCGCCGGGCGAGCGGGTCGCCGACCCGTTCTTCGGGGGCGCGGGCCCCGACCGCAACGCCTGCCTGGAGTGCGGCGAGTGCATGACCGGGTGCCGCCACAACGCCAAGAACACCCTGGTCAAGAACTACCTGCACCTCGCCGAGGGCCTCGGTGCCGTCGTGCACCCGCTGACCACCGTCACGCGGATCCGCCCGCGGCCCGAGGCCGAGGGCGGCGGCTTCCGAGTCGACACCCGCTGGACGAAGGCCAAGCTGTCGCGGCGCTCGGCCGTGCGCACCTTCACGGCCCGCGAGGTGGTCGTCTCCGCCGCCGCGCTCGGCACCCAGAAGCTGCTCCACCGGCTCAAGGCGGACGGCGACCTGCCCCACGTCTCGGACCAGCTCGGCGTGCTGACCCGCACCAACTCCGAGGCGATCCTCGGCGCGATCGCCCCGCGCTCGACCACCGACTTCACCCGCGGTGTCGCGATCACCTCCTCGTTCCACCCCGACGACGACACCCACGTCGAGCCCTGCCGCTACGGTCGCGGGTCCAACGCGATGGCCCTGCTGCAGACCGTGCTCACCGACGGCGACGGACCCGGCAAGCGCTGGCGGGTGTGGATGACCGAGCTGGTCAGGCAGCGCCGCCACCTGCTGGGCATGTACGACGTGAAGCACTGGTCGGAGCGCACCGTCATCGCCCTGGTGATGCAGACCCTCGACAACTCGATCACCACCTCGGGTCGGCGCACGCCCTTCGGCTACCGACTGACCTCGCGGCAGGGCCACGGCGCGCCCAACCCGACGTACATCCCGGTGGCCAACGACGTCGTCCGGCGCATGGCGCGCCGGATCGGCGGCTTCGCCGGCGGCTCGATCGGCGAGCCGTTCGACAAGCCGATGACGGCCCACTTCATCGGCGGCTGCACGATCGGCGACAGCCCCGAGACCGGCGTGGTGGACCCCTACCACCGGGTCTTCGGCCACCCGGGGCTCCACGTGGTCGACGGCTCCACGATCTCGGCGAACCTCGGGGTGAACCCGTCGCTGACCATCACGGCCCAGGCGGAGCGGGCGATGTCGATGTGGCCCAACAAGGGCGAGGCGGACCCCCGCCCGGCGCCCGGGTCGTCGTACGTGCCGGTCGCCCCGGTCGCCCCGCGGTCGCCCGCCGTGCCCGAGGCGGCTCCCGGCGCCCTGCGGCTGCCCCTGGTCGAGGTGCGTCACGGCTCGCGCGACGGGGCCGGGCGGAGCGCGTAACCCCCTCGCCCCGCCGGTCGTTGACGTCGTGAGGGCCGACGGCGCGCACCACCCTCCCTGCCGGAGGCCCACGGTCGGGGGCCGCGAGGCCGCCCGACCCGCCAGGGCCCGGCCACCCTCCCTCCCCGGCCGGGCCCTGGCCCTGGCCCTGCGCCCGCCGCCCGCACGCGCCGATAGGGTTGGGCCGTGAGCGCACAGAGCCCGGAGGCGCACCACGACCTGGTGCTGGTGGTCGACTTCGGGGCGCAGTACGCCCAGCTGATCGCGAGGCGGGTCCGCGAGGCGCGGGTCTACTCCGAGATCGTGCCCCACACGATGCCGGTCGCCGACATGCTCGCGCGCCGCCCGAAGGCGATCATCCTGTCCGGCGGCCCCTCCTCGGTGTACGCCGAGGGCGCGCCGGGCCTGGACCCGACCCTGCTCACGGCGGGGCTGCCCGTCTTCGGCATGTGCTACGGCTTCCAGCTCATGGCCCGCGGCCTGGGCGGGGAGGTCGCCCCGACCGGCGCCCGCGAGTACGGCCGCACCGAGGTCCGCGTCGACGACCCCGGCACGCTGCTCGCCGACGTCCCGGCCGAGCACCGCGTGTGGATGTCGCACGGCGACTCCGTGGTCGCGGCCCCCGAGGGGTTCTCCGTGCTCGCCTCCACCGACGTCACCCCCGTGGCCGCGTTCGAGGACCTCACCCGCCGGCTGGCCGGCGTGCAGTGGCACCCCGAGGTCATGCACACCGAGCACGGCCAGCAGGTGCTCGAGCACTTCCTCCACGACATCGCCGGCTGCCGCCAGACCTGGACGATGCTCAACATCGTCGAGGAGCAGGTCGAGGCGATCCGCGCGCAGGTCGGCGAGGGTCGTGCGATCTGCGCGCTGTCCGGCGGGGTGGACTCCGCGGTGGCCGCCGCGATCGTGCAGCGCGCCATCGGCGACCGACTCACGTGCGTGTACGTCGACCACGGGATGATGCGCCTCGGCGAGACCGACCAGGTGCGGCGCGACTTCGAGGAGGTCTTCGACGAGCTCGACGTCGTCGACGCCGCCGACCAGTTCGTGGACGCCCTCGCCGGGGTCACCGAGCCCGAGGAGAAGCGCAAGATCATCGGGCGCGAGTTCATCCGCACCTTCGAGGCCGCCCAGGCCCGGGTCTTCGCCGACCTGGTGCCGACCTCGGGGGAGGGGGAGACGGCGTACCTCGTCCAGGGCACGCTCTACCCCGACGTCGTCGAGTCCGGCGGGGGCGCCGGCACCTCGACGATCAAGTCGCACCACAACGTCGGCGGCCTGCCCGACGACCTGACCTTCGCGCTCGTCGAGCCGCTGCGGGTGCTGTTCAAGGACGAGGTCCGCGCCGTCGGGGAGCAGCTCGGCCTGCCCTCGACCATGGTGTGGCGCCAGCCGTTCCCGGGCCCCGGCCTCGGGATCCGGATCATCGGCGAGGTCACCCGCGAGCGGCTCGACCTGCTGCGCCAGGCCGACGCCATCGCCCGCGAGGAGCTCACCCGCGCCGGCCTGGACCGCGACATCTGGCAGATGCCGGTCGTGCTGCTCGCCGACGTGCACTCGGTCGGCGTGCAGGGCGACGGCCGCACCTACGGCCACCCCGTCGTCATCCGGCCGGTCACCTCCGAGGACGCGATGACCGCCGACTGGGCGCGCCTGCCCTTCGACGTGCTGGAGCGGATCTCGACGCGGATCACGAACGAGGTCGAGGCCGTCAACCGGGTCGTGCTCGACGTGACCAGCAAGCCGCCGGGCACCATCGAGTGGGAGTGAGCGTCGCGGGCCGGGCGTGAGGCCCGGCCCCGCGACGAGCCGAGCCCGGCTCCTGGGGACGATGTCGGGCCCTGTGGAGGGACGCCGACGCCCGGCCGCGGATCGCGGCAGGCTCGCCGCCATGACCCACGACATCCCTGCCGACCGGCCCGCCGACGACGACCGTCCGGCGCCGCACCGTCCGTCGATCCGCACCCAGGCCGACCTCGAGGCGACCTGGCGCCGCCTGATGGAGCCGCTCGGCTTCTCCCGCCACAGCCTGTGGCTGATGCTCCTCGACGCCGACGGCCGGCCGGTGCCGAAGCTCGTCGAGATCGACGACGCGCACCGCGCCCCGGGGGAGGAGGACCTCGACGGGTTCGCCCACTTCGTGCTCGACCTCGTCACCGACCTGGTGCCCGGGGGTCGGCTCGCCGCGCTGCGCAGCCGCCCCGGGGTCGGCGGGCCGGACGCGGACGACCTCGGCTGGGCCCGGGTGCTCGTCGGTGCCTGCCGACGGGTCGGCGTCGCCACCGAGGTGGTGCACCTCGCCACCGACGTCGACCTCCTGCCGCTGCCCTACGACGTGCTCGCCGTCGCCTGAGTCGGCCGCCTGGACCCGCAGGGGCTCAGGCCTCGCCCTCCTGCCAGGCCAGGCGGCGCCCGACCAGCAGCAGGCGCATCGTCTGCTCCGCGGAGCTCGTCAGCGACTCCCGCACCTCGGCCAGGGCCTCGTCCAGCGACTGCGGCCGGGTGAGTATCGAGGCGTAGGCGTCCAGGCCGGCGTCCAGGGCGGCCTGCACCCCCTCGCCCACGGTGCCGGTCAGCGCCACCACGGGGATGTCGCGCGCCCCCGCGTGGCGCGCGACCTCGGCCGGCACCTTGCCGCGGGCGCTCTGCCGGTCGATCGCCCCCTCCGCGGTGAGCACGAGGTCGACCCGCTCGAGCAGTGCGTCGAAGTCGAGGTAGCGGGTGATCACGTCGAAGCGCGGGTGCAGCGTCGCGCCCAGGAGGGCGGAGGCCCCCGCGCCCAGGCCGCCGGAGGCGCCCGAGCCCGGGACCGTCGCGACGTCCACCCCGAGGTCGCGGGCGATGACCTCGGCGTAGCGCTCGAGCGCCTCCTCGAGGCGGGCGACGGTGGCCTCGTCGGCACCCTTCTGGGGTCCGAACACGCGCGCCACCCCCGACGGGCCGGTCAGCACGTTGTCCCAGTTGCACGCGACCTCGAGCTCGACCTCGGCCAGCCGCGGGTCCAGGCCGGAGACGTCGACGGCCGCCAGGCGGGCCAGCTCGCCGCCGCCGCGACCGAGCTCGACGCCCTCGGGGTCCCGCAGCCGCACCCCGAGGGCCTGGGCCATCCCGGCGCCGCCGTCGTTGGTGCCCGAGTCGCCGCAGCCGAGCAGGATCCTGCGGGCACCGGCGTCGAGGGCGGCCAGCAGCAGCTCGCCCACGCCGTACGTCGTGGTCGCGAGGGGGTCGCGGCGGTCCCGCGGGACGTGGCGCAGCCCGGCGGCCGAGGCCATCTCCAGCACGGCGGTGGTCACGGCGGGCCCGTCGTCGGCCGGGTCCGCGGCCAGCAGGCCGAAGTACGCCTCGACCGGCTCGCCGACGGGGCCGGTGACGGTGACGTCGTGCAGCGTGCCGCCGACGGTGCCGACGAGCGCGCGGGCGAAGCCCTCGCCGCCGTCGGGCACCGGAGCCTTGACGATCATGGCGTCGGGGACGGCCCGTCGTACGCCGGAGGCGACGCAGTCGGCGACCTCGTCGGCGTCCAGGCTCTCCTTGAAGCCCGAGGGGGCGATCAGCACGCGCAGTCTCATGGGGTGGTCCTCCTGGTCCGCCCGCCGGAGCGGGACGTCGGTCGTGGTGTGGGGGGCAGCAGCAGGCGCGCGACGGTGCCGCGGCCGCCGTCGCCGGCCTGCAGCTGCAGGCGTCCGCCGTGCTGCTCGGCGACGGCGGTCGCGAGGCGCAGCCCGACGCCGCGGGTCTCGTCGGGCCGGTCGGTGCCGTCGTGCAGCCAGGCGATGTCGGCGGGGGAGAACCCGGCGCCGTCGTCGGTGACCTCCAGCGCCACGCCGTCGGGGTGGGGCCGGGCGGCGAGGCCGAGGGACCCGCCGCGCTCGGGCAGGGCGTCGAGGGCGTTGCGGACCAGCTCGGACAGGGTCTCGCGCAGCCGGGCGCGGTCCGCGACCAGCGGGTCGGGGAGGTCCTCGACGCGGATCGCGATGCCGACGCCACGCCGCACGAGCTCGTCGGCCACCCGTCCCGCGACGTCGTGGAGGACCGCGACCGGGTCGACGACCGCGAGGTCGAGCTCGACCGGGTAGGTCAGCGCCCCCAGTCGCTCGACGGCCCGACGGGTCGACGCGACCCGCGCGGTCAGCTCGGCGGCGCGCGCCTCGTCGAGGTCGCCCGCGACGGCGGCCACCTGCTCGGCGAGGCCGTCGACCACCCGGGCCAGGACGAGTCGCGCGTCGTCGTGCTCACCCGGGTCCGGGGCACCCGGGGCACCCGGGGCCCCGCCGGGACCGGCGGACCGCTCGAGCTGCTCGGCGAGCCGGTTGAAGTCGCGGCTCAGGGTGCCGATCTCGTCGTCGGGGCCCTCGGGCAGCCGGACGTCGGTGCGTCCCCGGGCCAGCCCGGCCAGGCCCTCGTGCAGCTCGCGGACGGGCCGGAAGACGCCGCCGGCCAGGAAGGCGCCGATGAGCAGCAGCAGCGAGACGGTGCCGAGACCGGCCACGACCAGCGTCGTGCTGGCGGTGCCACGGGCCTCGGAGGCCGCGGCCCGGACCTCCTCGCGCTTGGCCTCGTCGCTGGCCACGGCGGCGTCGGTGACGGCGTCGAAGGGTTCGAAGGCCTCCTCCTCGACCCGTTCGAGCTCGGCGCGGGCCTCGGCGGTCCGGCCCTGCTCGACCAGGTCGAAGACCGTGTCGGCACTGTCGTCGAGCGCGGTCGCGGCCGCGCGGACCTCGGCGACCTCCCGCTCCTCCGCGGGGTCCTCGGCGAGCTCGGCCCAGTCGTCGAAGACGGCGTCGATGCCGGCCAGCCGGTCGGTGTAGTCGGCGCGGGCGTCGGGGTCGGAGCCGAGGACGGCGTCCGGCACCTCCTTGTAGGCCTCGAAGGTCAGCGCGCGCGCCTCCAGCAGCCGCAGGCTGCGCAGGTAGTGCCGCTCCTGCTCGTCGGCGGAGCCGCGCCACTGCGTGAGGGTGTAGCCGGTGACCCCGACGACGAGCAGCGCGATCACGCCGAGCGCGGTGAAGGTCGCGGTGAGCCGTCGCGACAGGCTGCCGCGGCCGCGGGCCCGGGGGCTCACAGCGCCATCCCCGTCCACTGCCACCACCCGAGGTAGAAGACGACCACGAGCACCACGTGCACCGGCAGCAGGACGGCCGAGAGCCGCATCAGGTCCGCGGGCTCGAAGGTGGGCTCCTCGAGCTCGGCGTAGAGCAGGAGGGCCTTGCTGCTCACCGCGAGCGTCAGGCAGTAGTCCATGCCGACGGTGCCGATGAACACGACCGCGGTCGGGTCGAGCTCGAGCGTCGCGGCGAGCGACAGGACGGCGGGCACGAGGGCGGCCGCGCGGGCCGCGTGGGACGTCATGTAGAGGTGCGAGGTCAGCGTCAGCAGCGAGAGGGTCACCAGCACGAGGAGCACGGAGTCGGTGCTGCCGATCCCGGAGAAGGCGAACAGGCGCTCCACGACCCAGCCCGCCGCCCCGGTGTCGACGAGCGCCTCGCCGAGCACCAGGGCGGCGCCCACGAACAGCACGAGGTTCCAGGAGACCGCGGCGACGCCGTCCTTCCAGGAGATCGCGCCCACGCCCGGGGCGGTGAGCACCACCGCGCCGGCGAGGGCCACGTAGGCGACCTCGAGTCCGTGGACCGACTCCGTCGACCACAGCCCCACCATCACCGCCGTGACCAGCAGCGTGCGGCGCTCGGCGCCGCTCAGGGCCCGGCGGGGGGCCCGCGGCAGCGACAGCGGGCTGCGCCGTACCTCGGCGCTCAGGAACATCCGGCCGATCGCCCAGCACGACACGACGCTCGCCGCCAGGCCGAAGGGGAAGCCCCACAGCAGCCACTGCGCGAACGAGATCGGCTCCCCGGTGACGTCGTCGAGCAGGTCGTTGGCGATCAGGTGGGACCCGGCGCCGACCAGGGTGCAGATCGTCGACACCAGGACGACGACCGGCACCAGCAGCGACAGGGCCCGGGTGACCGAGCGGTCGTCGACGGCGCGGGTGATCGCCCGGTGGACCGGCAGCACGACCGCCGCCCGGCCCGAGGTCGAGGGGATCAGGAGCGACAGCGGCACCAGCATCGCCGTGAGGGCCCAGGTCGCCCCGCCGACCGTGCGCACCCGCCCCGACATCGCGGAGGTCAGCCGGCCCGCGAGCCCGGTGGCGCGGATGGCGCCGCCCAGCACGAACGCGCCGACCATGAGCCAGACCACGTCGGCGGCCAGCGCCTCGAAGAGGTCCTCCTGCTCGGTGCCGCCCAGCGCGGTCAGCAGGACGGCGCTCGCCAGGGCGACCCAGGCGGCGGGCAGCCGCGTCGTCGACCACAGCACGACCGCCACGCCGAAGGCGAGCAGCGCGGCGCGGGCGTCGGCCTCGAGCGTGCGGGGGAGCTGCACGAGGACGACGAGGGCGACGAGGCACGCGACCGGGCGCACCGCGCCGTCGAGACGGGCCCGACGCGAGGGGGGCGGGGTCGGGGCGCGGCGCAGGGCGGCGAGCCCCGCGGAGGCGTCGCCGCGCGGCGTCGCCAGCTCGAAGATCTCGGGGGAGGGCATCGGGTCAACGTAGGTGAACGGCGAATGAACTCGCGCCCTGGAAGCGGTTGCATGAGAGGTCTCTCAGACTGCCGTCACGCGGCTCTCATCTGCCGGCCGGACCGGGCGCGCCCGCAGCGGTGTCGGGACGCACCGGCGGGCCGGCGCCGCGGGGCCGCGTGCCACCATGGCGCCCATGCGAGCCGACACCGACTCCGCACGGGCCCGACGCGGGTGGCGGACCGCCGCGGTCGGCGTGCTGGTCGCGGCGCTCGGCTCGGTGGGCACGGCGTGCTCGGTCGGCGGGGACGACGAGACCCCCCGACCCGTGGTCGCCTTCCTCGGCGGCGCCGATCCCGACGGGCGGCACTACGAGTCCGACGCGTCGGCGCTGCGCGAGGCCCTCCGCGCGGACTGCGAGGACTGCGAGTACGCCGCGCTCGACGCGGGCGGCGACGCGGACCTCCAGGCCGAGCAGATGACCGAGGTGCTCGAGGGCGGGGCCGACGTCGTCGTCCTCGAGGCCGTCGACGCCGAGCGCGGCGAGGAGCTGGTGACGCGGGCCGGGGACGTCCCGGTCGTCACGATGGACCGGTTCGTGCCGGGCGCCACGCACCACGTCGGCTACGACCCCGAGGCGGCCGCCCGGGTCCTCGCCCGCGCCACCCTGGAGCAGGCCGCCGTCGACGCGCCGGGGGTGCTCCTGCTCGGGGCCTCGCGGGGTGACCTGGCGGGCCGGGAGACGACCGCGGCCACCCGGCAGGCCCTCGTCGACGGTGGGGCCGAGGTGCTGGCCGAGGACGCCCCCGAGGCCGCGACGGCCGAGGAGGCGCGGCGGTGGGTCGCCGACGAGATCGGCCAGCGGCCCCCCGGGGCGGTCGCTGCCGTCGTGGCGGCCGACGAGACCCAGGCCGCCGGTGTGGCGGCGGCCTACGACGAGGCCGGGGTCGGGGTCGCCGACCGGCCCGCGGTCGTCGGGACCGGGGCCGACCTCGAGGCGCTGCGACGGCTGATCACCGACGAGCAGGCGGTCGCCCTGCACGAGCCCCGCGACGCCCTGGTGCGGCGGGTCGTCGCCACCGCGGCCGAGCTGCTGGAGGGGGCACCGGTGACCGACACGGTCGACGTCGAGGGCGTCCCGTCCTTCCTCGGGAGCCCCGAGTCGGTCACCCTGCGCACCCTCACGAGCGTCATGGTCCGCGACGGCGAGGTCACGACCGCCGAGCTCTGCGAGGGCGACACGGCGGACCCCTGCGCCCGTCTCGGCATCCGGTGAGGCGAGGATGGGCGCGTGACGATGCTGGCCGGGGCGACCCGCACTGCCGCCCGCATGGGTCGCGCGCCCGGTCTCGGGTGGGTCGCCGGGCTGGTGCGTCGCGGGGCCGTGGGCCTCGCGAGCCGCTCCGGGACCCTCGACCTGTCGCGGGTCGAGCAGGTCCCGGAGTCGCTGGCGTGGCCGCTGCGGCGTGAGGGGCTCGTGCCCTCCGAGCGGCTGCGGGCGCTCGGCGCCGAGGACCCGGTCCACCGGCTGACCTCCTTCGTCGGCATGCGCGTGTGGCTGGTCACCGGGCACGCCGAGTCGCGCGCGGTGCTGGCCGACGCCGGGTCGTACAGCACCGACATCCGGCCCTACGTCGGGCGGCGGGGGCGCACGGACGGCGACATCGGCGGGCTCGGGTTCACCGACCCGCCCGACCACACGCGCCTGCGCCGGATGCTGACCCCCGAGCTGACGATGCGCGCGCTGGGCCGGATGCGCCCGCTGGTGGAGTCCGTCGTCGAGCGCCAGCTCGACGAGGTCGCCGACGCGGCCCGCGGTGGGGGCGAGGTGGACCTCGTGCCGACCTTCGCGTTCCCGGTGCCGTTCCTCGTCATCTGCGACCTGCTCGGCCTGCCCGACCGGCGTCGCGAGGAGTTCCGCGCCCTCGGCAGCGCCCGGTTCGACGTCTCCGGCGGGGGCTACGGCACGTTCGGGGCCATCTCGGGGTCGCGGGAGTTCCTCCTCGAGGAGGTCCGCCGGCAGCGGGTCGAGCCCGGGCCGGGCCTCATCGGGCGGCTGCTGGCCGCCCACGGGGACGACGTCGACGACCGCGAGCTGGCCGGGCTCGCCGACGGGGTGTTCACCGGGGGCCTCGAGACCAGCGCGAGCATGCTGGCGCTCGGCGCGGCCGTGCTGCTCGAGGACCGCCCCACCTGGCGCGGCCTCGCCGCCGGCTCCACCCCGGTCGAGCCGGTCGTCGAGGAGCTGCTGCGGCTGCTGTCGGTCGTCCAGGTCGCGTTCCCCCGCTTCGTGCGTCGCGAGGCCGTGGTCGGCGGGGTGACGGTCCGGCCCGGCGACGTCGTGCTCGTCTCGCTGCCCGCGGCCGACCACGACGAGCGCCTGACCGGGCCCGGTGCCACCCGCTTCGACCCCGCCCGGGGCCCGGCGGCCCACCTGGCGTTCGGGCACGGGCTGCACCGGTGCGTCGGCGCGGAGCTGGCCCGCCTCGAGCTCCGCACGGCGTACGCCGGGCTGGCCGCCAGGTTCGGGGACCTGCGGCTCGTGGCGCCCCCCGAGGTCTCGGAGACGTCGCTGGTGCTCGGCGTCGACCGGGTGCTGGTGCGGACCGGGGCCTAGGCCGGCCCGTAGACGGTGTCCCGCTGGCGCAGCGGGCGCCCGATGCCCTCGGCGATGTCGGCGAGCTCGGCGACGGTCTTGGCCGAGCCGTGCTCGGAGCCGGCCATCCGCGAGATGGTCTCCTCCATCAGGGTGCCGCCGAGGTCGTCGGCGCCGCCGCGCAGCATGGCGCGGGTGCCCTCGACCCCGAGCTTGACCCAGCTGGTCTGCACGTGGTCGATCCGCCCGTGGAGCAGGATCCGGGCCATCGCGTGGACGGCACGGTTGTCGCGCATCGTCGGGCCCGGGCGGGCGACCCCGGCGAGGTAGATCGGCGCCGAGGTGTGCACGAAGGGCAGCGGCACGAACTCGGTGAAGCCCGCGACCCCGGCCTCGGTCGCCGTGTCCTGGATGCCGGCGATGGTGCGCAGGTGGCCGACCCAGTGGCGGGGGTGGTCGACGTGGCCGTACATCATCGTCGAGCTCGACCTGAGTCCCACCCGGTGCGCCGTGGTGACCACGTCGATCCAGGTCGCCGTGGGCAGCTTGCCCTTGGTCAGCACCCAGCGGACCTCGTCGTCGAGGATCTCCGCGGCCGTGCCGGGGATCGAGCCGAGGCCGGCCTCGCGGGTCTTGACGAGGAAGTCCTCGACGGACAGCCCGGTGCGTGCCGAGCCGTTGACCACCTCCATCGGGCTGAAGGCGTGCACGTGCATGCCGGGGACCCGCTGCTTCACGGCGGCCACCAGGTCGACGTACGCCGTGCCGGGCAGCTCGGGGTCGATGCCGCCCTGCATGCACACCTCGGTCGCGCCCAGCTCCCACGCCTCCTGCGCCCGGTCGGCGACCTGGGTCAGCGACAGCGAGAACGCGTCGGCGTCGGTCCGGCGCTGCGCGAAGGCGCAGAAGCGGCAGCCGACGTAGCAGACGTTGGTGAAGTTGATGTTGCGGTTGACGACGTAGGTGACCTCGTCGCCGACCACGTCGCGGCGCAGGTCGTCGGCCAGGCGGCAGACCTGCTCGAGCAGGTTGCCGTCGGCGGTGATCAGCTCCAGCGCCTGCGCGTCGGTGATCCCGGCGGGGTCCCGCTCGGCGGCGCGCAGGGCCGCGGCGCCCGGCAGGGCGCCGGTGGCGGACACGCCGGTCGCGATCCCGCCCGCGGCCTCGCGCACGGCGTCCCAGTCGCCGTACACGGAGTCGAAGTCGCCGCGGCGGTCCTCGGTGCGGCCCTCGATGTCGACGGCGGTGTGGAGGTCGGTGCGGCCGCTGGCGGCCAGGCCGCCGTCGGGCTCCTGCCAGGGCATCCCGACCGGTCGGGCCCCGGGTCGCGCGAGGCCGTCGGGTCCGGACAGCGCGGCGACGTGGCCCGCGAGCCGCGGGTCCAGCCAGGGCTCGCGGAGGTACTCGGGGTGCGCCGTCAGCCGGGCCCGCAGCTCGAGGCCGGCCTCGGCGGTGAGGGCGCGCAGGCGCTCGAGGGAGGGCCAGGGGCGCTCGGGGTTGACGTGGTCGGGCGTCAGCGGCGAGACCCCGCCCCAGTCGTCGACGCCGGCGTCGAGCAGCGCGCGGCACTCGGCGAGGTCGGTGAGGTTCGGCGGCGCCTGCACCCGCATCCGCGGGCCCAGCACGACGCGGGTGACGGCGATCGCGGCGCGGTACTCCTCGAGCGCCAGGTCGTCGGTGTGGCGCATCGCGGTGTCGGGCTTGGCGCGGAAGTTCTGGACGATGACCTCCTGCACGGCGCCGTGGGCGCGGGCCGCGGCGCGCAGCGCGAAGATCGTCTCGGCCCGCTCGGCGAGGGTCTCGCCGATGCCGACCAGCAGCCCCGTCGTGAAGGGGACGCCGAGGCGGCCCGCGTCGGTGAGCACCTGGAGCCGGAGCGCCGGGTCCTTGTCGGGGGAGCCGAAGTGCGCGAGCCCCTTCGTCGTATGCAGCCGCGTCGAGGTGGTCTCGAGCATCATGCCCATCGACGGGGCGACGGGCTTGAGGCGGTTCATCTCCTCCCAGCTCATGACGCCGGGGTTGAGGTGGGGCAGCAGGCCGGTCTCCTCCAGCACCTGCACCGCCAGCGCCCGCACGTAGGCGAGCGTCGAGTCGTAGCCCTGCTCGTCGAGCCACGCCCGCGCCTCGGGCCAGCGGTCCTCGGGCCGGTCGCCGAGGGTGAACAGCGCCTCCAGACAGCCGAGCTCGGCGCCCTGCCGGCAGATCTCGAGGATCTCGTCCGGCGACAGGTACGGCGCCCGCCCCTCCCGGGCCGCCTGGCCCGGGGTCTCGACGAAGGTGCAGTAGTGGCAGCGGTCCCGGCACAGGCGCGTGATCGGCACGAAGACCTTGGGGGAGTAGGTCACCACCGCCGGCCGTCCGGCCGCGACGAGCCCGGCGTCGCGGACCCGCGCCGCGGCCGCGCACAGCTCGTCGAGCTGCTCGCCGCGCGCCGCCAGCAGGGCGGTCGCCTCGGCCACGTCGAGGCTCGCGCCGCGACGCACCCGCGCGAGCGCCCGGCGTACCTGCTGGGGGGTGGGCTCTGCCTGCTGATCCACCGCCACAGCCTGTCACGCGGGGGGCTGGGCGCTCCACGGCAGGGACCACCGAACCCGTCCGTGGTGGATCGCTGCTCCCCGGAGACAGCGGCCCACCACGGACGGGGCGGGCTCAGAGGCCGAGGAAGCGGCCGACGATCTCCTTCTGGATCTCGGTGGTGCCGCCGTAGATGGTCTGGATGCGGGAGTCCAGGTAGGCCTTGGCGACGGGGTACTCGCTCATGTAGCCGTAGCCGCCGTGGAGCTGCACGGCACGGTCGGCGATCTTCGTCTGCAGCTCGGTGGTCCACCACTTCGCCATCGACGCGAGGCTGGTGTCGAGCTCGCCGGCGTTGTGGCGGCGCACGCAGTCCTCGACGAAGACGCGGGCGATGTGGGTCTCGGTGGCCATCTCGGCGACGGTGAAGCGGATGTGCTGCAGCTTGCCGATCGGCCGGCCGAAGGCCTCCCGCTCCTTCACGTAGCTCAGCGAGAGGTCGAGCAGCTTCTCGCACGCCGCGACGGCGATCATCGCGATCGAGAGCCGCTCCTGGGGGAGGTTCTCCATCAGGTGCACGAAGCCGCCGCCCTCGGTGCCGAGGAGGTTCTCCTTCGGCACCACCACGTCGTCGAACGACAGCTCGGCGGTGTCCTGGGCCTTGAGGCCGATCTTGTCGAGGTTGCGGCCCCGCTCGAAGCCCTCCGTGCCGCGCTCCACGACGAGGAGGCTGATGCCCTGGTGGCCGGCGTCCGGGTCGGTGCGCGCGACGACGATCACGAGGTCGGCGTTGATGCCGTTGCTGATGAAGGTCTTCGACCCGTTCAGCACCCAGTGGTCGCCCTTGTCGATCGCGTGGGTGCGGATGCCCTGCAGGTCGCTGCCGGCGCCCGGCTCCGTCATCGCGATCGCCGTGACGATCTCGCCGGAGACGCACCCGGGCAGCCAGCGCTGCTTCTGCTCCTCGGTGCCGAGCGCGGAGATGTAGGGGACGATGATGTCGGTGTGGACGGGGAAGCCCGGCCCGCTCGCCATCGCCCGGCCCATCTCCTCGGCCAGCACCAGGTTGTAGCGGAAGTCCTTCGCTCCGAGCCCGCCGTACTCCTCGGCGACGTCGAAGCAGAGCAGGCCCGCGTCGCCTGCCTTGCGCCACAGCTCGCGCGGCACGATGCCGGCGGCCTCCCACGCGGCGTGGTGGGGGACCACCTCGCGGTCCATGAACGCCCGCGCGGTCGACCGGAAGTCCTCGTGCTCCTGCTCCAGCAGCGTCATGGACGAACCGTGACACAACCACTGTCACGGTTCAAGGCTCAGTCGTCCGGCCGGACGCGGGCTCAGCAGACGGCGTCGGTCGGCCGCGGGTTGCGGAGCCCGAGCAGGGGACGGAGCGACAGGCCCACCACGGTGCCGCCGAGCGCCATCAGCCCCCACAGCCAGCCGTGCAGGCTGAAGGAGGCGATGCCGCCGAAGTAGGCGCCGATGTTGCAGCCGTAGGCGATGCGGGCGCCGTAGCCCATCATCACGCCGCCGACCAGCGCCCCGACGGCGAGCCGTCCCGGGATGCGGCGGTGCACGACGAACGCGCCGGCCAGTGACGAGGCCACGAGGGCCCCGAGGATGATCCCGAGGTCCATCACCGAGGTCTTCTCGGCGAGGACGCCGGCCTCGAACTTCGCGAGGTTGCCCGGGTCCTGCCAGAAGGGCCAGGCCAGCACGTCGACGCCCACCGCGTCGAGGAGCTTGCTGCCCCACAGGCTGAAGGCGAAGGTGATGCCCCACGCGCCGCCGGAGACCCAGAGGGTGAGCGCGTTGAGGGCGGCGAGCAGGAACGCGCCCACCCACAGCGGCCACGACCCGCGGACGGCCCGCGCCAGGCCGCGGCGCGCGACCGGTGCGCGGTCCACGGGGGGCGCGGGGCGACCTCGCCGGGCCACGGCGTACGTCGCGCCGACGATCGCGCCGACCGCGGCGATCGTGATCACCCACGCGCCGAGGTAGCCGAAGGGCTGCACGTCGGTCAGCGACACGCTGCCGGCGTCGGGCAGCCCGGTCCAGAACGTGAAGGTCCAGGCCCCGAGCGTGGAGCCGACGACGAACCCGCCGAGCGTGACGAGGATCGAGGTCTGCCCGGACCCCACGGCGAACAGGGTGCCCGAGGCGCACGAGCCCCCGAGCTGCATGCCCACGCCGAAGAGGAACGCACCGACGACGACGCCGAAGCCGATCGGGGCCAGCGACGGGGTGGGGGTGGCGCCCTGCCACCCGACCCCGGTGGCCAGGATGGGGGCAAACAGGGTCGCGGCGACGCCGATCATCAGCATGTGGGCGCGCAACCCGGCGCCCTGCCGCACCGCGACCAGCTGGCGCCACGCGGAGGTGAAGCCGAAGCGGGAGTGGAAGAGCACGAAGCCGAGCGCGAGCCCGATCGCGAACAGCACCGCGGGCACCTGGCCGGACCGGCTCCAGACCAGGGCCCCGAGCCCGGCCGCCGCGACGCCGCCGACCACGGCGACGCCCAGCCGGGGGGCCGGGGCCGCATCGGCCTCGGCGGCGCGACGGGCGGCCGGTCGGACGTCCGCCTGCAGGTGGGTCGGGCTCATCGCGTCCTTCCAGGAGTCGGGCAGTGAGGCGTGTCGGGCCTGCTGCGGGCCTGCTGCCGGCCTCCTGCGGGCCGAGCGGGCCGAGGGTCGTCGTCAGATGCTGCTTCGCGTCGGACGCGACCTCACGCAGCGCCTCGTCGTCGCCCGCCATCCCGATCATGTCGTCCGGGTCGAAGGCGTCGACCACGCAGGCGTCGTCGCCGGTGGCGCGGACGACGACGACGTTGCACGGCAGGACCGCGGCGATCGTCGGGTCGACCTCATGGTCGCGCGCAGGTCGATCTCGGTCAGGATGCCGGAACCGGCGTGGGCGAGCGAGGCGCGCACGGCGCCCAGGCCTCCTCGTACGGGAGGGCCACGGTCGTCGACAGGGTGAACCCGCTCATCGGGCGGCACCCGGGGCGAGGGCGTCGGTCAGGTGGGTCGTCGGCGCGGAGCCGCGACGGTTCCACGGCATCCGGGCGAGGGCGTTGCCCATGGCGCAGGTGTTGCTGAGGGCCGAGAAGGTCAGCCCGCCGCCGATGCCGCCGGCCACCCACTTGGCCCTCGGTGCGACGGTGCTCGCGAGGATCCCGGTGAGCACGATGCCGCCGGCCACGAGCCGGACCTGACGCTCGATCTCCCAGCTGCGGCGGCCCTGCTCGACCTCGCCGCCCTGCTCGCGCCAGGAGGAGAGGCCGCCGTCCAGCACGCGGACGCCCTCGACACCCGCGTCGGCGAGCACGGCCGCGGCGTCCCGGGCGCGCCCACCGGAGGCGCACACGACGACGACCTCGCGGTCCGGGGCGGGCAGCTCGTCGGCGGCGGCCCGCTGCCGCTTCAGCTCGTCGAGCGGCACGTTGACCGAGCCGGGCAGCCGCGCGCTCTCGAACTCGGCAGGGCTGCGGACGTCCAGCAGCAGCGGGCCCCCGGGGGTGCCGAGGGCGGCGGCCAGCTGGTCGGGGGCGACGGTGGGGGTGCTCATCGGGCGGTCTCCTCGGGGTTGTCGGTCGGGCTGGTGCGCCGCGTCGGGACGCCGGCCGCGACCGGGTCGTCCAGGCCGCCACCGTCGACGAGCGAGCGGCCCGTGCCGGTCCTGTCCATCACGGCGCCCCGGCGGCTCGGCGACCGGACGCGCGGTACACGACGTAACGCGCCTCGGGGTCCAGGGCTTCCACGTCCTCACGGAAGGTCGGGGTGGACAGGTCGACGTCGACGGGGGAATCACCCCGGATGCCGAGGTCGCGGTCGTCGGGCCGGGTCCGCTGGGCCAGGCGCTCGACCCCGCTCCATCACGTCGGCGACGTGGCCGGCCCGCGACGACCCCGCTCGGGATGGGCGAGGCCCACGAGGCCCACGAGGCCCACGAGGCTTACGAGGCCCACGAGGCCGACGGCACGGTGTGGTTCCGCGTCGCGGACCTCGCCTTCCCCACCACGCCCACCAGGCCGCCATGGTGCAGGCCGCGACCGGCGTCCGGCCGTGAGCGCGCTGCGTGGCCCTGGGGAGCCGGTGCTCCGAGCCGCGGAGGAGCGCTGCGGTTGCTGCGCCTCGGCTGAGCCGCCGGGCGGGCCGCCGGCCGTCTCAGGCCAGCCACTCCTTGACCTGTGACACCAGGCCCGGGTTGTCGCCGTCCGCGGCGACGGGGATGACGCTCAGCGTCGTCACGCCGGCCTCGGCGAACGCCGCGATCCGCTCCTTGACGTAGGACGCGGGGCCGACGAGGTTGGCCGCCCGCAGCCACTCGGTGGGCACCGCGGCCTCGGCCTCCTTCTTCTTGCCGTCCAGGTAGAGGTCCTGGATCTTCTCCGCCTGCTCCTCGTAGCCGTAGGCCCGGGCGACGTCGTTGTAGAAGTTCTTGCCGCGCGCGCCCATCCCGCCGACGTAGAGCGCGAACTGGGGGCGGGCGAAGTCGAGCAGGGAGTCGAGGTCCTCGCCGACCGACAGCATGCCGCCGGCGGTGACCTCCAGCGGGCCGAGCGCCGGGTCGCGTCGCGCGGCGCCCGCGCGCAGCGCGTCGCCCCAGACCCGGTCGGCGCGCTCGGGGTGGAAGAGCGTCGGGATCCAGCCGTCGGCGATCGCGGCGGTCTGCTCCACCGACTTCACGCCCAGCGAGGCGATCCAGATCGGCACGCTGTCGCGCTCGGGGTGGGTGAGCAGCTTGAGCGGCTTGCCGAGCCCCGTGCCCTGCCCCTCGGGCAGCGGCAGCGTGAAGAGGCCGTCGTGGGTGAGCACCTCGCGCCGCAGCCCGCGGCGCACGAGGTCGACGACCTCGGCCGTGCGGCGCAGCGGCTTGTCGTACGCGACGCCGTGGAAGCCCTCGATCACCTGGGGACCGCTGGCGCCGAGCCCGAGGATCGCGCGGCCGCCCGAGACGTTGTCGAGGCCCGCGACCGTCTGCAGCAGCGCGCTCGGGGTGCGGGAGTAGACGTTGAGGATGCCGGCGCCGATCTCGAGGGTCTCGGTCCGCGCGGCGAGGTAGCCCATCAGGGTGGGGGAGTCGAAGCCGTAGGCCTCCGGCACCCAGACCACGTCGAGCCCGGCCTGCTCCAGCGCCACCACCTCGTCGGCGGCCTGGCGCGGGTTGCCGGAGTACATCAGCTGCAGGCCGAGCTTCACGAGAGGTCCACCTTGTCGTCGAGGGCTTCGTCGAGCGCGCCGGTCAGCTGCTCGGAGTACGCGGTGGTGATGTGGCCGGAGTCGCGGTAGGTCACCGTGGAGCCGACCACGGCGGGGCACTCCCCGTCGTAGCACAGCCAGCTCTCCGGGTTCAGGTACGGCGTGCCGGTCGCCCAGGCCGCCTCCCGCGTGACCTCCGCGACGAGGCTGGTGCGCTCGATCGGCGTGCCGAGGCAGGTCCCGAGGTCGGGGTCGCCCGAGCTGAGGCACTCGGCGGGGTCGAGCGAGACCTGGGGCACGTCGCCCAGCACGAGCGTCGTCGCGCTGAGCGGCTGCAGGTCCTCGAGCCGCTCGGTGATGCCGTCGCTGAACTCGGCCACGACGCCCGCGGTGTCCTCGACGTACTCGTCGTCGACCCACAGGCCCTTCGGCGGCGCCGTGGTCGAGACGATCGTGAGGTCGGGCTCCAGCTCGGCGACCTGCTCGTCGACCCAGTCCTGGAACTCGGTGCAGGCCGGCCACGGGTCGGCGCTGCCCGCGACCGTGGTGGTCACCCGTGCGGCCGGGCAGCGCGGCTTGACCAGGAAGTACGCCTCGTAGCCCCGCTCGGCGGCGATCGCGTCGAGCGCCGGGATCCAGGCCCGGGCGTGGGAGTCGCCGGTGACGACCATGGTCCGCTCGCCGCCGACGTCCCCGCGGGGGCACAGCTCGCGCAGGCTGTCGTCGTTGTAGTCGCACGCCCCCACCCCGGCGATGTCGTCGCGCACGTCGAGGAGGTCGGGGGTCAGGTCCCCGGGCACCGGGGCGCCCTCGCGGGCCGCGGCCACGGAGGCCTTGACCAGGGCCCGGGCCTCCGCGTCGGCCGAGGGCTCGACCTCGCCCGGCGCCTCCGAGGGCTCGATGCCGTACCGGGTGGTGGTGATCGCGGGCGCGTCGGAGGCCTCCGAGGCCCACTGCAGGTAGGCCCACCCGCCGAGGCTGCTGGCGACGACCACCGCGACCGAGGTCGGGTAGAGCACCAGGCCGCGGGGGAGCCGGGCGCGCAGGCGACGCGGCGCGCCCTCGCGGCTGCGCTCGGCCAGCGGGGCGCGGAACGGCTGCTCCACGTAGCGGTAGGTGAGGGCGGCGAGCACGAACGTCGCGGCCACGGCGGCCAGGCTCTCGCCGAGCGTGAGGTCGCGGCCGAGGTTGGCGCTGGGGATGACCAGGAGCGGCCAGTGCCACAGGTAGAGCGAGTAGGACCAGTCGCCGACCACCCGCAGCGGCGCGATCCCGAGAGTCCGCGAGGGCCACGGGGGAGCCTCCCGCAGCCGGAGCCCCGCGATCAGCAGCAGCGCGGTGCCGAGCACCGGCGGCAGCGCCGCCAGCCCGGGGAAGGAGGTGCCGGTCGTGTAGGCGACGGCGGGCACGAGGATGCCGAGGAGACCCACGACCCCGAGCGCGGTGCGCGCCCGGGTGGTCAGCCGGTCGGCGATCGCGGGGCCGACCAGGGCGGCCATCGCGCCGACGCCGAGCTCCCAGATCCGGGCGGTGGTGGAGAAGTACGCCGCCTCCGGCTCGACCAGGGTCACCAGCACCGACCAGCCCAGGCTGAGGCCGGTCACGGCCGCCAGCATCCAGAACACGGTCAGGCGCGGCAGGCTGCGCCGGGCCCGGGGGCCGTGCCGGCGCTGGTGGAGCAGCAGCGCGCCCAGCACGAGCAGCGGCCACACGAGGTAGAACTGCTCCTCCACGCCCAGCGACCAGTAGTGCTGCAGCGGGCTCGGGGCGAGCCCCTCGGAGAAGTAGTCGGTGTCCGTGGCCGCGAAGCGCAGGTTGGCCGCGAACAGCCCGGCCCACACCGCGTCGACCAGCAGCGTCTGCAGGTCGACGAGGCTCAGCCAGACCAGCGAGGCCAGCACGGTCGCGACGATGACGACCGTCGCCGCGGGCAGGATCCGCCGCGCCCGGCGCACGTAGAAGACCCGCAGCGACAGCGTCCCCGTGCGGCTGACCTGGCGGAACAGCAGCCGGGAGATCAGGAAGCCGGAGATCACCAGGAACACGTCGACACCGAGGTAGCCGCCCGTGAACGGTCCGAGCCCGGCGTGCGCGGCGATCACCAGGAGCACGGCCAGGGCACGCAGACCCTGCACGTCGCCGCGCTGGGCTCGGGGCAGGGACGGACGCCGGGAGTCGCCGCGCGCGGCACCCCCGTCGTGCCGCACGTCGCTCGCGCCCACGTCTCGACCTGCTCTCGACCTGCTCCGGGCCCCCCGCCCGGGGTGTGTCCCGACGGATGCGTCAGGCCGGGGCCGAGTTTACCAACGACGCGGCGCCCCGCGGGCCGTACGGCGAGGGCCGCCCGCTCCGGGCCGCACCCGGCCCGGCGAGTAGCATCGCGGGTGATGACACAGGACTGGTGCGAGCTGTGCGAGCTGCCGCTGTCCCAGTGCCCCCACGGGGCACCCCCGCCGCCTCCGCCGGTCGCCCGGACGCCCCCACCCCGGCGTCCGGCGCCCCGCCCCGCGCGGGCGCCGAGCGCCCAGGCGCGGGACGCGGCCCCCGCCACCCGGGCGGTGACGCGCCGGGCCCCGGCCGCCCGTCGTACGCCGCCGGGGCGGACGCCCCAGGCCGACTTCCGGCCGGTCCTGCTGGCCGTCCTCGCCGAGCAGCCCGTGGCGGTCGAGCGGGACGAGGTCCTCGCCGAGGTCGAGCAGCGGATGACCTTCACCGACCAGGACCGGGGCATCACCGCCGACGGCGAGACCCGCTGGCGCCGCACCGCGCTCAAGGAGCGCAAGGCCATGGTCGACGACGGCCTCATGGACGCCGCCGGCCACGGCATGTGGCTCCTCAGCGCCCGCGGGCGTGACGAGGCCGCATCCCGGGCCGAGGCCGCCGAGGCCGCTGGGTCGGACGCCGGCACCGACGTCGACGACGAGTAGGACCCACGCGGGTGAAGCCGACACCGCCCTCAGGTGGGCGGTCGGCTCACCGGGTCTCGACGCGCCCACCTCAGGGTGGGCGGTCGGCTCACCGGGTCTCGACGCGCCCCTTGCGACCCTTCGACCGGCTCAGGACACCGCCTCGTTCCTCGGTCGCGGGGCTTGCTCGACCTTCGCTCGCGACGCCCGGCTTCGTTCCTCAGCCGGGCTGCTCGCTCGCCAGACCGTCGACGACCTCGGCGCCGGGCAGGTCGGCGAGCAGCTCCCCGGGCAGCAGCAGCTTGGAGCGGCGCAGGCCCGAGCCCAGCACCACCACGGGCACGCCGAGGACCCGCTCGTCCACGAGCAGCCGCCAGGTCGAGGGCAGGCCGAGGGGGGTGATCCCGCCGTGCTCCATGCCCGACTCGGCGACCGCGCGGTCCATCGGCAGGAAGCTCGCCTTGCGGACGTCCAGCACCCGCTTGACGACCGAGTTGACGTCGAGGCGGGTGTCGGCGCGCACCACGCAGGCCGCGACGCGCTCCTCGCCGGCGCGTCGGCCCGCGACCACGAGGCAGTTCGCGCCGACCTCCAGAGGCAGGTCGTAGGCCGCCGACATCGCCGCCGTGTCCGCGACGTCGGGGTCGATCTCGACGACCGCCGCACGCTCGGAGCCGGACCACCGCACCATCGCGGCGCCGACGGGGTCGGCCATCAACCCGGGGTGGTCGAGCACCGCGAGCGAGGTCAGGGCTCCGAGACGCGGAAGGCTCACCCGGCCATCATCCGCCATTCACACCAGCGTCATCGCGCGGCCTCACGTGGCGGCTCCCATGGTCGGGTGAGCCTGACCACCGAGCGTGCTCCCGACCCGCGTCCCGCCCCCACCCCGGCGACCTCGCTCGCGGGCCTCCGCGAGGACAGCCTCGAGGTCACCCCGGCCGTCGTCGCGCACCGCGGCGCCTCCGGCTACCGCCCCGAGCACACCCTCGAGGCCTACCGGACCGCCGTGCAGATGGGCGTCGACGACGTCGAGATGGACGTCGTCCTCACCGCCGACGGGGTGCTGCTGGCCCGTCACGAGAACGAGCTGTCGCTGTCCACCGACGTGGCCGAGCACCCGGCGTACGCTCATCGCCGCACCACGCGCGTCGTCGACGGCGAGGAGCAGACGGGCTGGTTCGCGGAGGACTTCACCGCCGAGGAGGTCCGGAGCCTGCGGGCGCGCGAGCGGACCCCGGAGCTGCGGCCCGACAGCGCCGCCTGGGACGGGCGCCTGCGGGTGCCGACCCTGGAGGAGGCCCTCACGGCGGTCGCGGACGAGTCGGCCCGCGCCGGCCGGGCCACCGGGGTGATGATCGAGCTCAAGCACTGCGCCCACCTGGCCGCCCGCGGCCTGTCCGTCGTCGAGCCGCTGCTCGAGCTCCTGGCGCGCCGCGGTCTCGACCACCCGCGCTCCCGCGTGCGGGTGATGTCGTTCGAGGTCGGCGTCCTGCGCGAGCTCGCCCCCCGCACCCGGCTGCCGCTGGTCCAGCTCGTCGACCGCCTGCACCGACGCCCCCCGGACCTCGCCGCCGCCGGCGAGGTCACGACGTACGCCGACCTGGTCTCGCCCGAGGGGCTGGCCGCCGTCGACGCGTACGCCGACGGCCTCGGCGTGCACAAGGAGGTCGTGCTGCCGCGCGACGAGGACGACGTGACCGTCGGGCCCTCCGACCTCGTCCGCGCCGCGCACCGCCGCTGGCTGACCGTCCACGTCTACACGCTGCGCGCGGAGAACCGGTTCCTGCCCACCGAGCTGCGCTCCGGTCCGGACCCCTCCGCGCCCGGCGACGTGCGCGCCGAGGCGCGCCTGCTTCTCGAGGCCGGCGTCGACGGGCTGATCTGCGACCAGCCCGAGGAGGCGCTCGCCGCCCGCGACCTGGTGGTCTGAGGCCCGGCACCCCACGTGTGGGCTCGGCGCCACCAGCCGGTCACCTGACGGCTGGACGGCGGTCACCTGGCCGGGGCACTGTGACGGCCATGACCTCTCGGGACCCCCTCCGCCGCCCCCGCTCCACCCGCACGACACGCCTCCGCCTGCTGGCCGGCTCGCTCGCCGCCGGGCTCGGCCTCGGCCTGCTGCCGGCCCTGGCCGGCGGCGCGATCGCCCCCGCGGGTGCCGCGCCGGAGCGGGAGCGCGGCGCCGCGGCCGCCTCGGCCGAGCGCGCGCAGGAGCGGCAGGTCCGCCGGCCGCTGGTCATCGGCCACCGCGGCGCCTCGGGCTACCGGCCCGAGCACACGCTCGCCTCCTACGAGCTCGCCATCCGCCTCGGTGCCGACTACGTCGAGCCCGACCTCGTGCCGACCAAGGACGGGGTGCTGGTCGCGCGCCACGAGAACGAGATCGGCGGCACCACCGACGTCGCCGAGCGGCCGGAGTTCGCCGACCGCCGCACGACGAAGACGATCGACGGCCGGGCGATCACGGGCTGGTTCACCGAGGACTTCACGCTCGCCGAGCTCCGCACGCTCCGCGCGAAGGAGCGCATCCCGGCCGTCCGGCCCGACAACACCCGCTACGACGGCCGCTTCCAGGTGCCGACGCTGGCCCAGGTGCTGCGCATGGTGCGGGACACCAACCGCGGCCCCGGCCGCGACGTCGGGGTCTACATCGAGACCAAGCACCCGACCTACTTCGACTCGCTCGGGCTGTCGATGGAGGAGCCGCTGGTGCGGACCCTGCGTCGCTTCGGCTTCGAGAAGCGCGGGTCGAAGGTCTTCCTGCAGTCCTTCGAGACCACCAACCTGCGCGACCTCGACCGGATGACCGACCTCCCGCTGGTGCAGCTGATGGACGCCACCGGCGCGCCGTACGACCTCGTCGTCGCCGGCGACCCCCGCACGTACGCCGACCTGACCGCGCGTCGCGAGCTGCGCGGCATCTCCCGCTACGCCGACGGCATCGGGCCCAACAAGGACCTGGTGATCCCGCGGGGCACCGACGGCTCGGCCCAGCGTCGCACGCCGCTCGTGGGCGACGCCCACGACTACGGCCTGCTGGTCCACCCGTTCACGATCCGCGACGAGAACCAGTTCATGGCCACCGACTTCCGGCGGGGCACCGACCCGAACGCGAAGGGCGAGGTGCGCGCGGAGATCACGGCCTTCCTCGACGCCGGGGTCGACGGGTTCTTCACCGACCACCCGGACTCGGGCGTCGACGCGCGCGACGCCTGGCTCGCCCGGGACCGCTGAGACCCGGCTCCGACGGCACAGGGCCCAGCCGCTGCCGGTGGTCGCTGCCGGTGGTCGCTGCCGGTGGTCGAGGTGCGACGAGCGCCGGCGAGGAGCCACGAGACCCGGTGGGCGTGGGGGCCGCCGGGTCTCGTGGCCCGTCCGCTCGTGCCTCGCGGGCGGGCACCTCGACCTCCGGGGCCGCGTCGCGGGCGGGCACTTCGACCTCCGGGGCCGCGTCGCGGGCGGGCACGTCGACCTCCGGGGCCGCGTCGCAGGCACCTCGACCCCCGGGGCGGGCTACTCCTTCGGCAGCACGACCCACAGGACGACGTACAGCACGGCGACGGTGCCGAGGCCGAACACGACGCCGAGCACCGTGGCCAGGCGGATGATGTTGACGCTGATGCCGGTGCGGGCGGCGATGCCGGAGCAGACCCCGGCGACCCACGCGGTGTCGGAGCGGCGGACGAGAGCAGCCATCTGATTCCCTCCCAGGAGATCGCGAGACCCCATCGTCGCAGGTGGGCCCACGGCCCGCCGGGCGCGAGGCGCGGCGTCGCTAGGGTGCGGGCGTGGAGACGCTTCGCCTCGTGCTGCTGTTCGTGCACATCCTCGGCTTCGCCGCCCTGATCGGCGGTCTCCTGGCCCAGGTGCGTGCGGAGGACAAACGCGTGCTCGGCCCGATGCGCGACGGGATCGGCACGGCGTTCGTCTCCGGCCTGCTGCTCGTCGGCGTCCTCGAGGCCGGCGACGGCGACGTCGACCACGTCAAGATCGGGATCAAGTTCGCCGTCGGTCTCGTGCTGCTGGTCCTCGTGATGGCCAACATGCGCAAGCCGTCCATCCCCGCCGGCCTCTACTGGGGCCTCCTGGCGCTGTCCGTGCTCAACGTGGCGGTCGCCGTCTTCGTCTCCCCGACCCACGTGAGCGAGGTGCCCGCATGAGCGAGCAGCCCACCATCGGCCACCTCGTCGGTGGCGTCCGTCGTCCCAGCGCCGACGGCGCCGTCCGCGAGATCCGCTGCCCCGCCGACGGCTCCCCGGTGACCACCGTCGCCGAGGGGACCGCCGCGGACGCCGAGGCCGCGGTCGTCGCCGCCCGCGACGCCTTCGACAACACCCACTGGCCCTGGACGCCGACCCCCGAGCGGGCGGCGATCCTGACCCGGGTCGCCGACCACCTCGAGCGCGACCTCGAGTCCGTGGCCCGCCTCGAGGCCCTCGACACCGGCAAGCGCATGGTCGAGGCCCGGATCGACATGGCGGACGTCGTCTCCGTGTTCCGTCACTTCGCCGCGCTGGGCCAGCAGGAGGCCGGACGTGTCGTCGACACCGGCGTCCCCGACATCTCCAGCCGGGTCGTCACCGAGCCCGTCGGCGTCTGCACCCTGATCACGCCCTGGAACTTCCCCCTGCTGCAGACCTCCTGGAAGGTCGCGCCGGCGCTCGTCGCGGGCAACACGTTCGTGCTGAAGCCCAGCGAGCTCACGCCGTCCACTGCCTCCTGGCTCGTGGACGCGCTCGCCGAGGCCGGCCTGCCCGACGGGGTCGCCAACCTGGTGCTGGGCGCGGGGGACCGGGTCGGCCCCACGCTGACCGAGCACCCCGGTGTCGACCTGGTCTCCTTCACCGGCGGCGTCGTCACCGGTCGTCGCGTGATGGCCGCCGCGGCACCGACGGTCAAGCGGGTCGCCCTCGAGCTCGGCGGCAAGAACCCCAACGTCGTCTTCGCCGACGCCGACCTCGAGACCGCCCTCGACATGGCGCTCACCGCCGTGTTCCTCGACTCCGGCCAGGTCTGCTCGGCCGGCGCACGGCTCATCGTGGAGGAGTCGATCCACGACGAGTTCGTCGACGAGCTCGTCCGCCGTGCCGGCGAGATCCGGCTGGGCGGCCCGGACGACGAGCACGCCGAGACCGGCCCGCTGATCAGCGCCGCGCACCGCGACAAGGTGGAGGCGTACGTCGCCGCGGGCGTCGCGGAGGGCGCGGTGCTGCGCGTCGGCGGCGAGCGGCCGACCGACCCGGCGCTCGCCGACGGCTTCTACTACCGCCCGACGGTGCTGGACGGCTGCTCCGCGGACATGTCCTGCGTGCAGGACGAGTCCTTCGGGCCCGTGCTGACCGTGGAGACGTTCGCCGGCGAAGACCGCGACGCCGCCGAGCAGGCGGCGGTGTCCCTCGCCAACGACACCATCTACGGCCTCGCCGGGGCCGTCTGGACCCGCGACGCCGGTCGTGCGGAGCGCGTCGCCGCCCGGCTGCGTCACGGCACGATCTGGATCAACGACTACCACCCCTACGTCCCCGCGGCGGAGTGGGGCGGCTACAAGCAGTCCGGCATCGGGCGCGAGCTCGGCCTCGCCGGTCTCGCCGAGTACCGCGAGACCAAGCACATCTGGCACCACACCCGACCCGCCCCCCAGGCGTGGTTCGGGGGACAGGAGGACGACGCATGAGCGAGCGCTTCGACTACGTGGTGGTGGGCGGCGGCTCCGCCGGCTGCGCCCTGGCCAACCGGCTCAGCGCCGACCCGGCGGTGAGCGTGCTGGTGCTGGAGGCCGGTCGCAGCGACCTGCGGATCGACCCGTTCATCCACATGCCGGCCGCGCTGCCCTACCCGATCGGCAACCGGCTCTACGACTGGAAGTACACCTCCGAGCCGGAGCCCCACATGGGCGGGCGCACCGTCTACCACGCCCGCGGCAAGGTGCTCGGCGGCTCGTCGTCCATCAACGGCATGATCTTCCAGCGCGGCAACCCGCTCGACTACGAGCGCTGGGCCGCCGACGACGGGATGTCGGAGTGGGACTACGCCCACTGCCTGCCCTACTTCAAGCGGATGGAGACCCGCCTGCTCGAGGACGGCACGTCCGGCGCCGACGCCTGGCGCGGCGGCTCCGGGCCGCTGGTCACCGAGAAGGGCCCGGCCACGCGCGCGATCTTCGGGGCCTTCTTCGAGGCCGTCCAGCAGGCCGGCTACCCGCTGACCGACGACGTCAACGGCTACCGGCAGGAGGGTTTCGCGCCCTTCGACCGCAACGTGCACCGGGGGCGTCGTCTCTCCGCGGCACGCGCCTACCTGCACCCCGTCCGCGGTCGCAAGAATCTGACGATCCGCACGCTGGCGCACGTCACCGGCCTGCGCACGACCGGCAGCGGCGACACGACCCGCGTCGTCGGGGTCGACTACGTCCGCGCCGGGCGTCGCGGCGCCCCGCGGTCGGTGGAGGCCGGCGAGGTCCTGCTCTGCGGGGGCGCCATCGGCTCGCCCCAGCTGCTGCAGCTGGCGGGCATCGGGCCGCGCGCGGTGCTCGAGGCCGCCGGTGTCCGCACCCTGGTCGACCTGCCCGGGGTGGGGGAGAACCTCCAGGACCACCTCGAGGTCTACCTGCAGCACGAGGCCAAGCAGCCCGTGTCGATCGCGCCCTGGCTCAAGCACCACCACAAGCCCCGCATCGGGGCGGAGTGGCTGTTCCTGCGCGGCGGCGTCGGGGCCTCCAACCACTTCGAGGCCGGGGGCTTCGTGCGGTCCAACGACCGGGTGGCGTACCCCAACCTGATGTTCCACTTCCTGCCCATCGCCATCCGCTACGACGGGTCGCAGCCCGCGGCGGAGCACGGCTACCAGGTGCACCTCGGCCCGATGTACTCCGACGTGCGCGGCCACCTGCGGATCCGCTCGGCCGACCCCTTCGAGCACCCCGCCCTGCAGTTCAACTACCTGTCGACCGAGACCGACCGCCGCGAGTGGATCGAGATGGTGCGCGCGGCGCGGCGGATCCTGTCCCAGCCGGCGTTCGCGGCGTTCAGCGCGGGGGAGATCTCGCCCGGGCCCTCGGTCGAGACGGACCAGGAGATCCTCGACTGGGTCGCGAAGGACGCCGAGACCGCCCTGCACCCCTCGTGCACGGCACGGATGGGCACCGACGACATGGCGGTGCTCGACCCGTCGTCGATGAAGGTGCACGGGGTCGACGGCGTGCGGGTCGTGGACGCCTCCTCGATGCCCTACGTCACCAACGGCAACATCTACGCGCCGGTGATGATGCTGGCCGAGAAGGCCGCCGACCTGATCGCCGGCCACACCCCACTGCCGCCCCTGGACGTGCCGTTCTACCGACACGGTTCGGACACGCCGCTTTGGCCTGAGGGCGATCCGCGCAATGATGCTGCGGCCCCCGGCACGGTCCGTCCCTGAACGCGGCCCCCAGCCGCCGTCGTCCCGGGAGCCCCCGAGGAGGAACCCGATGACCGACCTCGCCGCACCCGTGCCCGACGAGGCGACCCCGGTCGCCGGCTCGGAGCCGACCCTCAAGCTGCCGGTGTTCGTGACCTCGGCGGTCATCACGATCGCCGTCACCGTCTGGTGCGTGGTGGCTCCCGACCACGCCTACGCGACCCTGGGGTCGGTGGTCGGCTGGGTCTCCACCTGGTTCGGGTGGTACTACATCGCCCTCACCACCGCCGTGCTCGTGTTCGTCATCGGGCTCGGGGTCTCGCGGTTCGGCAGCATCCGACTCGGGCCCGAGCACTCCCGCCCGGAGTTCAGCACCGGCGCCTGGGCGGCCATGCTGTTCGCCGCCGGCATCGGGACCGACCTGATGTTCTACGCGGTCTACGAGCCCGTCACGCAGTACCTGACCCCTCCCTCCACGGCCTCCACGGCCCCCGAGTCGGTCGAGGCGGCCCGCGAGGCCACGGTCTGGACGCTGTTCCACTACGGCATCAGCGGCTGGGGCATGTACGCGCTCATGGGCATGGCGCTCGCGTTCTTCGCCTACCGGCTCGGGCTGCCGCTCGCGGTCCGCTCGGCGCTCTACCCGCTGCTCGGGAAGCGTGTCGACGGGCCGATCGGTCACGCCACCGACATCGCCGCGACCCTCGGCACGATCTTCGGGGTCGCGACCTCGCTCGGCATCGGGGTGGTGAGCCTGAACGTCGGCATGCAGCTCGTCTTCGGCGCCCCCCAGGGCCTCGCGGTCCAGGCGTCCCTGATCGTGCTGGCGGTGGCCGTGGCGGCGCTCTCGGCGGTCAGCGGCGTCGACAAGGGCATCAAGCGCATCTCGCAGCTGAACGTGCTGCTGGCGATCCTGCTGGCGGTCTTCGTGCTCGTGACGGGCCGGACGTCGTACCTGCTGAACTCGCTGGTCCTCAACGTCGGTGACTTCGTGCGGCTCTTCCCCGACATGACGATGCAGAACTTCGCCTACGAGGACACCGGCGACTGGATGAGCCTGTGGACGTTGTTCTTCTGGGCCTGGTGGATCGCCTGGGCCGCGTTCGTGGGCCTGTTCCTCGCCCGCATCTCGCGGGGGCGCACGATCCGACAGTTCGTGGCCGGGACGATGATCCTGCCGTTCTGCTACATCGTCATGTGGGTCACCATCTTCGGCAACGCGGCCCTGGACGAGATCCGCTCCGGCAACGCCGACTTCACCTCGGTGGCCTCGTCCGCGACGGGTCCCGACCAGGGCCTGTGGGCCCTGCTGCAGGAGTACCCGGCCTTCCCGGTCGTCGCGAGCCTGGCCATCTTCGTCGGCCTGCTGTTCTACGTCACCTCGGCCGACTCGGGCGCGCTGGTCATGGCCAACCTGTCCTCCAACCTCCCCACCGCGGAGACGGACGGCAAGCCGTGGCTGCGGATCTTCTGGGCGGCGGCGACCGGTGCGCTCACGCTGGCGATCCTCTCGGCGGGCAACATCTTCGCCCTGCAGTACGCCACCGTCATCGTGGGGCTGCCGTTCGCCTTCGTCATGGTCGCCGTGATGTGGGGCCTGTGGCGCGCGCTCAGCGTGGAGGGCCGGGTGGCCGAGAGCCGCGGCAGCGCCCTGAACGGCGCGCTGTCGGGACGCAGCTGGAACCACTCCGAGCGCGGCCAGAGCATCCCCTGGCAGGCGCGGGTGCGGCGGGTCATGAGCTTCCCCGCCCCCGGCGACGCGGCGCGCTTCGTCGAGGACGTCGCCTGCCCGGCCCTCGAGGAGGTCGCCGACGAGCTGATGCGCCAGGGGGTCCGCGCCGAGGTGGACTCCGGACCCCTGGACGGCGACCGACCCGCCGTGCGGCTGCTGGTGCCGGCCGGGGACCTGGTGCCCTTCGAGTACTGCCTGGTGCACGCGACCGCACCGGTGCCGGCGTACGGCGGTCGCGTCTCCCGCGGCGGGGACGTGTACTCCCGCCTCGAGGTGCACCTGCGTGACGGCGGGCGGGGCTACGACGTGCTGGGCTACACCAAGACCCAGCTGATCGACGACGTGCTGGACGCCTACGAGGCGCACCTGGAGTTCCTGCGGCTCGAGGGCGCCTCCTCCTGACCGGTTCCGCCGCGAGCGGCGTCGGAGGCGAAACGTAGGCTGGTCAGCCTCATGACGCTGCCTGACACCATCCCCGGCCTGGAGTACGACGAGCCGACCCGCGGGGCGCGCACCGAGCGCCCGCGGCCGGGTCGCGACCAGCTGCTGGAGGGCCTCAACCCGCCCCAGCGCGATGCCGTGGTGCACGCCGGGGCGCCCCTGCTGGTCGTGGCCGGCGCGGGGTCGGGCAAGACCCGGGTGCTGACCCGGCGGATCGCCTGGCTGATCTCGGAGCGGGGTGCCCACCCCGGCTCGATCCTGGCGATCACCTTCACCAACAAGGCCGCGGCCGAGATGAAGGAGCGGGTGGAGGAGCTCGTCGGGCGCCGGGCCCGGGTCATGTGGGTCTCGACCTTCCACTCCGCGTGCGTGCGGATCCTCCGCAAGGAGATCCACGTGCTCGGCTTCAAGTCGAACTTCTCGATCTACGACGCCGCCGACTCCCGCCGGCTAATGCAGCTGGTGTGCTCCGACCTCGAGCTCGACGTCAAGCGCTACCCGCCGCGGGCGGTGCTCAACTGGGTCTCCGACGCCAAGAACGAGCTGAAGGACCCCGAGGACGCTGCGAAGGACGCCCAGAACGGCCTCGAGGAGACCTACGCGAAGTGCTACGAGGTCTACCAGCGGCGCCTGCGCGAGGCGCACGCGCTGGACTTCGACGACCTGATCATGACCACGGTGCGGCTGCTGGCGGCGTACCCGGAGGTGCGGGAGACCTACCGTCGCCGCTTCCGCCACGTGCTGGTCGACGAGTACCAGGACACCAACCACGCCCAGTACGCGCTGATCGGCCAGCTCTGCGCGCCCTCCCCGGAGCTCGACGCCCCCGGCGAGGCGACCTCGACCAGCTCGGGGGAGCGGGTCGGTGCCAGCGAGCTGATGGTCGTCGGTGACGCGGACCAGTCCATCTACGCGTTCCGTGGCGCCGACATCCGCAACATCAACGACTTCGAGTCCGACTTTCCCGACGCCACCACGATCCTGCTGGAGCAGAACTACCGCTCCACGCAGACCATCCTCGAGGCCGCCAACGGCGTCATCGGCCACAACGAGGGCCGCCGGCCCAAGCGGCTGTGGTCGGACGCCGGCCAGGGCGAGAAGATCGTCGGCTACGTCGCCGACGACGAGCGCGACGAGGCCCGCTTCGTCTCCGAGGAGATCGACCGGCTCACCGACGCCGGCGAGGGCGACGAGAAGGTCCGGGCCGGCGACGTCGCGGTGTTCTACCGCACCAACGCGCAGAGCCGCGTCTTCGAGGAGGTGTTCATCCGCACCGGCCAGCCCTACAAGGTGGTCGGCGGCGTGCGCTTCTACGAGCGGCGCGAGGTGCGCGACGCGATCGCCTACCTGCGGACGCTGGCCAACCCCGCCGACGAGATCTCGCTGCGGCGCATCCTCAACGTGCCCAAGCGCGGGATCGGCGACCGCGCCGAGGCCTGCGTGCAGGCGTTCGCCGAGCGGGAGCGGCTGACCTTCTGGGAGGCGCTGCAGCGGGCCGACGAGGCCCCCGGCGTGGCCACCCGGTCGCTGAACTCGATCCGCGGCTTCGTGCGGATGACCGAGGAGCTGCTCGCGATGGTCGAGGCCGGCGAGCGCGCCGACGTCGTCCTCGAGTCGGTGCTCGCCCGGTCGGGCTACCTCGAGGAGCTCGAGGAGTCCGAGGACCCCCAGGACCACACGCGCGTGGAGAACCTCGCCGAGCTGGTCGCGGTGGCCCGCGAGTTCGCGGAGGACCCGGTCGCGGGCCCGTCCGCCGACCCCGCCGACGTGGAGGCCGGCGCCGTGGTGCCGACCCTCTCGGACTTCCTGGAGCGGGTCGCGCTGGTCGCCGACACCGACCAGATCCCCGACACCCCTGACCCCGAGGACGGGGAGGACCCGGGCCTGGTCACCCTGATGACCCTGCACACCGCGAAGGGCCTGGAGTTCCCGGTCGTCTTCCTCACCGGGATGGAGGACGGGATCTTCCCCCACATGCGCTCGCTGGGCGGGGACCGCGCCGAGCTCGAGGAGGAGCGACGCCTGGCGTACGTCGGGCTGACCCGTGCGCGGCAGCGGCTCTACCTCTCCCGCGCCGTGGTGCGCTCCGCGTGGGGGGCGCCGGCGCACAACCCGGCCTCGCGGTTCCTGGACGAGCTGCCCGGCGACCTCGTCGACTGGCGTCGTACCGAGGCGGCGCAGACGCAGTGGTCCCGGCCCGACCACGCGTGGTCCTCGCCCGCCGCGGACGGGCCGGGCCAGCGGCTGGGCGTGCCGACCGCCGCGGGGCGTCGCAACTTCTCCAGCGCGGCGGCCCGGGCCGACGCCGCCGCGAAGTCGCGCTCGGCGCGCGCCGTGCCGTCCCTCGACCCGGGCGACCGGGTGCTGCACGGGACCTTCGGCATGGGCACGGTGGTCTCCGTGGAGGGTGCCGCCGAGAAGTCGGTCGCCTCGATCGACTTCGGCTCCGAGGGCGTCAAGCGGCTGCTGCTGCGCTACGCCCCGGTCGAGAAGCTCTGAGCCGGCCCCGCACGCAGCGAGCCCGGCCCCGGTGACCCGGGGCCGGGCTCGACCTGCACGTGGGACTCAGCCCTTGGCGGCGGCCACGCGACGCAGGCGGGTGTTGACGAACTCGCCCATGCCCCAGCGGCCGAGCTCGCGACCGAAGCCGGAGCGCTTGACGCCGCCGAAGGGCAGGCCCGGCAGCGTCGTGCCGTGCTCGTTGACGTAGGCCATCCCGACCTCGAGGCGGTCGGCGACCTCGCGCGCACGGTCCAGGTCGGAGGACCAGACCGAGCCGGACAGCCCGAAGCTGGAGTCGTTGGCCAGCTCGACGGCCTCCTCGACGGAGTCCACGCCGTACACGACGGCGACGGGGCCGAAGATCTCCTCGGCGTAGGCGTCCATGTCCTTCGTGACGCCGGTCAGCACGGCGGGGCGCATGAACGCGCCGTCACCCTCGACGGCGTCGCCGCCGGTGTGCAGCGTCGCGCCCTGCTCGACCGCGCGCGCCACCTGGGCGACGACGGTGTCGCGGGCGGTGACCGACGACAGCGGGCCGACGCGGGTGTCGGGGTCGGTCGGGTCGCCGACGGCCGAGGACTCGAAGACGGACACCACGGTGCTCACGAAGCGGTCGAGGTGCGCGTTGTCGACGATCATGCGCTTGGGGGAGTTGCAGGCCTGGCCGGTGTTGCCGAGCCGCGCCTTGGCGGCACTCTTCGCGATGCGCTCCACGTCGTCGTCGAGGACGATGAGCGCGTCGGAGCCGCCCAGCTCGAGCACGGCCTTCTTGAGGTTGCGGCCGGCCACCTCGGCGACCGCCGCGCCGGCGCGCTCGCTGCCGGTCAGGGAGATGCCGCGGACGCGGGGGTCGGCGATCATCGTCGCGATCTGGTCGTTGGTCGCGAAGACGTTGACGTAGACGTCGGTGGGCACGCCCGCGGCGTGGAAGATCTCCGCCATCACCTCGGCGGAGGCGGCGCAGATCGGGGCGTGCTTGAGGACGATGGTGTTGCCGACCATCAGGTTGGGCGCGACGAAGCGGGCGACCTGGTAGTACGGGAAGTTCCACGGCATCACGCCGACGATGAGGCCGACGGGGACCGTCTCGACGACGGACTGCTCGGCGCCCTGCGGGTCGAGGACCTCCGCGGCCAGCAGGTCGGGGCCGTGCTCGGCGTACCAGCGGTAGATCATGGCGGCGAGCTTGACCTCGCCGGCGGCCTGGGCGACGGGCTTGCCCATCTCGACGGCGATCAGGCGGGACAGCTCCTCGGAGCGCTCCTCGTAGGCGTCGGCGACGCGGACCAGGACGGCGGCGCGGTCCGCGGCGGGGGTCGCCCGCCAGTCGGCGAACGCCCCGTCGGCGCGGTCGAGGACGTCGTCGACCTGGTCGTCGCGGAGCTCGGGGAACTCGCGCTCGGTGGCGCCGGTGGCGGGGTTGGTCGTGACGTAGGTGGTCATGCCTCGACGCTAACAGCGGGCCCTACGCCCGGGTCGGCGCGAGTTCCCCCGCCACGACGGTCGACTCGGCGCGAGCTCCCGCCCTACGAGGGTCGAGTCGGCGCGAGCTCCCGCCCTACGAGGGTCGAGTCGGCGCGAGTTCCCGCCCTACGAGGGTCGAGTCGGCGCGAGTTCCCGCCGTACGACGCACCGGGCCGGGAGTTCGTGCCGAGTCGGCCGGGAGCTCGTGACGGGTCGGCGCGAGTTCCCGCCGTACGACGCACCGGGCCGGGAGCTCGTGCCGAGTCGGCCAGGAACTGGCGCCGAGTCGGCCGGGAGGAGGCGCCGACTCGGCGGTCAGACCGTGACGCCGTTGGCGGCCAGGGCGGCCGCCGGGTCCACCGGGTCGCCCGCGCCGGGGCGGACCTCGAGGTGGAGGTGGGGACCGGTGCTGTTGCCGGTCGAGCCCACGGTGCCGATCGGGTCGCCCGAGGCGACGGTGTCGCCAACGCTGACGGTGATGGAGGTCTGGTGGCAGTACCAGATCTCCGTGCCGTCCTCGAGCGTGATGACGGTGCGGTTGCCGTAGGCGCCGTCGTAGCCGGCCTCGGTCACCGTGCCGCCGGCGGCCGCGACGATCTGCGTGCCCGTGGGCGCGGCGAAGTCGAGACCGGTGTGGTAGCCGGAGGAGTAGTAGGACCGGGCGAGGCCGAAGGTGTTGGTCAGGCGGTAGCCGGTGACCGGGAGGGTCCAGGAGTTCTCGGCGAGCTCGGTGGCCTGCTGCTGCGCCTGCGTGGCGAGCTCCTGGAGGGCCGCCTCGCGCTGCTGGGCCTGACGCTCCGCCTCGGCGACCTCCTTGTCCTCCGCGGCGTCGACGAGCGCGTCGCGGGCGGAGTCGCGGGACACCGCGGCCTGGCGCGAGCGCAGCAGGTCGCTGCTCGCCGTGCCGCTGGTGCCGCTCAGCGCGTTGGCCTGGGTGTACGGCGACGCGTCGGCGGCGACCTCCTCGGCCACGCCCAGGTCGCTCGCGGTCACGGCGCCGGCGGTGGAGACCGCGAGCGCGGCGACGCCGGCGAGCAGGGGCGCCGACGGCAGCATCCGCAGCGCACTGTGACGGGCCGGGTCGGTCGGGAGAGCCTTGCGCTTGCCGCCGGGGGAGGCGGCAGGCTGCGGGGTCGCCGAGACGGCGCGGCGGGGGCCGCGACGATCCGCTCGGTGGTTGCCCATGGGCGATTCCTCGCAGGGTGGGGTACAGGTCGGGGTGCGCGCCTCGGGGAAGGGGGGACGGCGACGGCCCACCGTAACGGAGTCGTCACGCCCCCTGAAATCCCCGGTGACGGTCATGTGGACGAACGACGACGGACACCGGCGGGTCACGCCGACGCCGCTGGGCGTGACGGAGCACACGCCCGGCGGGCATCGCCCCGCCATGGCCCGGCACGGCGCCGCGGGTCTAGGGTGCCGGGCGGACCAGATCGCACTCTCCCCACCTTGAGGACCCCAGACGTGGACTTGATGGAGTACCAGGCGAAGGAGCTCTTCGCCGCGCACGGAGTGCCGGTCACCGCCGGCGTCGTCGCCACCACACCCGAGGAGGCGCGCGCCGCTGCCGAGCAGCTCGGCGTCGTCGTCGTGAAGGCGCAGGTCAAGGCGGGCGGCCGCGGCAAGGCCGGCGGCGTCAAGCTGGCCAGGACGCCGGAGGAGGCCGAGCAGCACGCGTCGGCGATCCTCGGCATGGAGATCAAGGGCCTCACGGTCCACCGTGTGCTGATCGCGCCGGCCGCGAGCATCGAGGAGGAGTACTACTTCTCCTTCCTGCTCGACCGCGCCAACCGTCGCTACCTGTGCATCGCCAGCGTCGAGGGCGGGGTGGAGATCGAGGAGGTCGCCCAGACCAACCCCGACGCCGTGAAGCAGATCCCGATCGACCCGGGCACCGGCGTCGACGAGGCCAAGGCCCGCGAGATCGTCGCCGAGGCGGCGTTCCCCGAGGCGCTGCGCGACCAGGCCGTGCAGACCGTGCTCGCGCTGTGGCAGGTGTTCGTGTCCGAGGACGCGACCCTCGTCGAGGTCAACCCGCTGGCCCGTCTCGCGGGCGACAAGCTCGAGGCGCTCGACGGCAAGGTGTCGCTCGACGACAACGCCGACTTCCGCCACGAGACCCACGCGCAGTTCGAGGACGAGTCGTCCGCGGACCCGCTGGAGGCGAAGGCCAAGGAGAAGGGCCTCAACTACGTCAAGCTCGACGGCTCCGTCGGCATCATCGGCAACGGCGCGGGGCTCGTCATGAGCACGCTCGACGTCGTCGCGTACGCCGGGGAGGCGCACGGCGGGGTCACCCCGGCCAACTTCCTCGACATCGGCGGCGGCGCGTCCGCGCAGGTCATGGCCGACGGCCTCGACGTGATCCTCAACGACGCCCAGGTCAAGAGCGTGTTCGTCAACGTCTTCGGCGGCATCACGTCGTGCGACGCGGTCGCCAACGGCATCGTCGGCGCGCTGGACATCCTCGGCGACGACGCCACGAAGCCGCTCGTCGTGCGGCTGGACGGCAACAACGTCGACGAGGGTCGACGCATCCTCGACGAGCGCAACCACCCGCTGGTGACGCTCGTGGACACCATGGACGGCGCGGCCGACAAGGCCGCCGAGCTCGCGCACGCCGCGAAGTGAGGGCGTACACGACATGTCGATCTACCTGAACTCCGAGTCCAAGGTCATCGTCCAGGGCATCACCGGCGGCGAGGGCACCAAGCACACCGCGCTGATGCTGAAGGCCGGCACGCAGGTCGTGGGCGGCGTCAACGCCCGCAAGGCCGGCACGACGGTCTCCCACACCGACGCCTCCGGCGCGGCCGTGGAGCTGCCCGTGTTCGGCTCCGTGAAGGAGGCCATGGAGGCCACCGGCGCCGACGTGTCGGTCGCCTTCGTGCCGCCGGCGTTCACCAAGGACGCCTGCCTGGAGGCCATCGACGCGGGCATCGGCCTGCTCGTCGTCATCACCGAGGGCGTGCCGGTGCAGGACACCGCCGAGGTGTTCGCCTACCTCGAGGGCAAGTCCACCCGGATGATCGGCCCGAACTGCCCGGGCATCATCACGCCGGGCGAGGCGCTGGCCGGCATCACGCCCGCCACCATCGCGGGCAAGGGCCCGGTCGGGCTGGTCTCGAAGTCCGGCACGCTGACCTACCAGATGATGTTCGAGCTGCGGGACTTCGGCTTCTCGACCGCCATCGGCATCGGCGGCGACCCGGTGATCGGGACCACCCACATCGACGCCCTGGCGGCGTTCGAGGCGGACCCGGACACCGAGGCCATCGTGATGATCGGCGAGATCGGCGGCGACGCCGAGGAGCGGGCCGCCGACTACATCAAGGCCAACGTCACCAAGCCGGTCGTCGGCTACGTGGCCGGCTTCACCGCGCCCGAGGGCAAGACGATGGGCCACGCCGGCGCCATCGTCTCCGGCTCCTCGGGCACCGCGCAGGCCAAGAAGGAGGCCCTCGAGGCCGCCGGGGTCAAGGTCGGCAAGACGCCCTCCGAGACCGCCCGCCTGATGCGGGAGATCCTCCAGGCCCGCTGAGGCCGGGGCCACCGGCCCCGCTCCTCGTACGTCGGCCCGTCACCCACCCCGGTGGGCGGCGGGCCGTCGTCGTCCGCCCCCGACGCGCGTGCCTCGCGGGTGGACGACCGGCGGGGGTGCCGCCTCAGAGGCCGGGCGTGGCCGCGAGGCGGACCTGCGCGCGGGCGACGAGGTCGTTGAACGTGCCGGGATCGATGCCGACGCCGTCGGCGGGCACGAACCCGACCTGACCCACGGCCCTGCCGTTGCGGACCACGCCCATCAGGTACTCGACGGTGCGGTCCTCGGAGACCTCGACGGTGACCCGCCACACGGCACGCTCGCCGGCGGCGTCGCCCTCGTCGAGCAGGGGCTCCACCTCGGTGCCGAGGTCGTCGGACTCGCAGCCCGCCATCCGCTCGCGCACACCCGCGACGAACGCCGTGGCCCCGACGGCGCGCGGGAGCAGCCCCACGGTCTCGGTGAGGCCGAACTCCGCGGGCAGCTCGGCCTCCGGGACCACGAAGGTGCGGGTGCGGTCGTCGGTGACGGGGTCCGCCGCGAAGTCGGTCTCGTCGCAGCGGGTGGCGGCGAGGTTGACGGTCGCGGGCTGCGGGTCGGTGCCGACCCAGGGCTGGGCGAGGTCGCCGGCGGGGGGCAGGTCGAGGACCTCGAGCATGCCGGGGGTCCCGACCGGGAGCGGGTCGCGGGGCCGCGTCGAGGGCGGTCCGGCGCAGAGGCCGGCGCCGTCGGTGCCGCACACGGCGTTGACCGAGACCGCCAGCAAGGCCGTGAGGGGCTCGCGCGCCGGCGGCTCCTCGGTGCGCTCGGAGCGGACCAGGGTGCTGACCACCCGACCGGTGCGGGCCACGGCGACGGTGTGCGTCGTCACCGGGTCGTCCCAGGAGCGCAGCACGAACAGCGTGGCCTGCTCCCCGACGTCGACGACCTCCTCGGTCGCGAGGAGCTGCACCCGCGGCTCGGAGCAGCCCGCGAACCACCGCAGCGTCCGTCGGTACGCCGTGCGCGCCGCGTCGGCGTCGGCCGAGAGCTCCTGGACCTGGGTCAGGTCGGTGCGCGGGCCCCCCGCGCCCGCACCCTGCTCCTGGCCCCGCAGCCGGCGCACGAGCGCCTCCTCGCCCTCGGGGTCGGCGTACCGCTCGGCCTGGCAGGGCAGGACCAGGCCGTCGCCGGCGGTGTTGTCGGTGGTGTCGCGCACCCGCCACCGCAGGTCGGGGGCGAGCCGGGCGGCCTGGTCACGCGCGAGCATGCGCCGCGGGTCGAGGCCCGCGGCCCGCGTCGCGGGACCCTCACCGGCGGCGGGGGTGCCGGCGAGCCGCTCGGTCTGCAGCGAGGAGCGCAGGCCGCCGTCGTCGGTGACGACGACGCCGCTGGCCACCAGTGCGGCCGTCGTCAGCGCGGCGCCGGCCAGGACGTGCACGCGGCGCCGGGTCGCGCCGGCGCGCCGCACGATCGTCACCCGGGGCCAGGTGACGTCGCCGACGACCGCGTCGAGCGGCTCGAACAGGCTCCGCACGCTCGTCGAGGGCACCCCGCGCTGGAGCGACAGCTGGGCCGTGGCCGACTGCAGCTCCCGCTCGACCGTCGACGGCAGCAGCGCGAGCTCGCGGGCGACCTCGGGCAGCGACAGGGAGGCGAGGTGGCTGAGCACCAGCACCCGGCGCCGGGTCGGCGACAGCTTCTGCAGCGCGTCGAGGGTGCTGCGGACCTCCTCGGACAGGCCGCGCTCGCGGTGCCAGGGCCGGGTCGTGCTGCGACGCTGCGCGGAGGCCCACGCGTGGGGGCGGACCACCTGCTCGGGGTCCTCGGTGCGTCCGACCTTGCGCCAGCGGTGCCAGGCGGCGACGTAGGCGTCGCGGACGGCGCGACGGGACGCCGGGAGGTCGCCGGTCAGCGCCCACGTCTGCAGAAGGAGCCGCCGACGGCTCCCGACGTAGAAGGCGTCGAAGTCGTGCGGGGAGGTCATCGGAGGATCCACGGTAGCGAGCCGTCCCGCCCCGGGCGAACCGTGCGGGCGGCTGCGGCGTGGGTCCACCGGTCCCCGACCGCGGCGGGGGAGCATGGGTCCCCATGACGATCCTGCTGCCGCCCTCCGGCCGCACGGGTGAGCCGCCCTCCCCGGGCGCCGGCCCGACAGCGGGCGCACCCGCCCCGCGCCGCCGCGTCCCGCTGGCCGTGCTGGCGCCCCTCGGGGGCGTGCTCGCCGCGCTGACCACCCTCTCGGTGTGCCTGCTGCTCGGCCTCGCCGGCTGGTTCCTGGTCGACGCCGGCGCCCACGGCACCCCGGTCGACGCGCTGCGGGTCGGGGCCCTCGGCTGGCTGCTCGCCCACGGCTCCGGGGTGGGCGTGGCGGGCACCCAGGTCACCCTGGTGCCGCTCGGCCTCACGGTCCTCGCGGCCTGGGCGGGCTGGCGGACGGCCGTGCGGACCGGCGAGCGGCTCGCCGGTCACGGACCCGACGCCGACCGCCTCGGCGACGGCGAGCGCGACTGGACGGTGCCGGTGGGGGCCGCCCTGTTCGTCCTCGGCTACGTCGGGGTCGCGCTCGTGACCGTGCTGGCCGCCTCCGACCCCGTCGCGGGCCCCTCCGTCGCCCGCGCGCTGACCGGCGCGCTGCTCCTCGCGCTGGTCGTCGGCCCCGCCGGGCTCGCGGTCGGCTCCGGACGGGCCGCCGTCTGGGTCGGACGGCTCCCGTCCGCCGTGCCGGCCACGCTGGCCGCCTGCGCACGCACCGTGCTCGCGCTCACCGCCGCGTCGGTGCTGGTGGTCCTCGTGGCCCTCGTGCTGGGCGTCGACGACGTGGTCAACGTCTTCTCCCGTCTCCACACCGGGGCGGGCGAGGCGACCACGATGGTCGCGGCGTCGCTCGCGCTGCTGCCCAACGCCACGGCGTACGCCGCGTCGTGGCTGCTGGGTCCCGGGTTCGCGGTGGGCACGCAGACCGTGGTCTCGCCCGGCCTCGTCGTGCTCGGGCCCGTCCCGATGTTCCCCCTGCTCGGCGGGCTGCCCGACCCCGGGCCCACCCCCGACGGCCTCCTCGCCGTCCTGGCCGTCGGCCCGCTGCTCGCCGCGTGGGCGGTCGCCCGCACCCAGCGCCGGCACCCGACGCTGCGCTGGGACACCGGTGCGCTGCGGGGCTGCGCCGCGGGCGTGCTGGCCGCGGTCGTCCTCGCGGTCGTCGCGTGGCTGGCCGGCGGGGCGGTCGGCCCCGCGCGGATGTCGCTGGTCGGGCCCGACCCGCTCGGCGTGCTGCTCCACGCCGTGCCGGCCCTGGGTGTCGGCGGGCTCCTCGGCGGGCTGCTCGCCACCTGGCGCCAGCGCCGTACCGTCGCCTGAGCGCCGGCCGGGCCTCCGCGCGGGCGTCCGAGGGCATCCCGGGGGCCGTCCGGCGCGACCACTACAGTGAGCCGGTGCCCTCGCGAAGCCCCGCACGCCTCGTCGTGCTCGTCTCCGGCGCCGGCACCAACCTCGCGGCGCTCCTGGACGCCTGCGCCGACGACGCCTACGGCGCCCGCGTGGTCGCGGTCGGCGCGGACCGCTCCGGCATCGCCGCCCTCGAGCGCGCCGAGGCCGCCGGGGTGCCGACGTTCGTCCACCGGGTGCGCGACCACGACGACCGCGCCGCGTGGGACGCCGCGATGGCCGACGCCGTCGCCGCCCACGAGCCGGACCTGGTCGTCTCCGCCGGGTTCATGAAGCTCGCCGGGGAGGCCTTCCTCGCCCGCTTCGGCGGGCGCTACCTCAACACCCACCCGGCGCTGCTGCCGTCGTTCCCCGGGATGCACGGCGTCGCCGACGCCCTCGCGCACGGCGTGAAGGTCACCGGCGCCACGCTCTTCGTCGTCGACGCGGGCGTCGACACCGGCCCGATCGTCGCGCAGACCGCCGTGCCCGTCCTCGACGACGACGACGAGTCGACGCTGCACGCCCGGATCAAGGCCGCCGAGCAGGTGATGCTCGTCGACCACGTGGGCCGCCTGGCCCGCGAGGGCCTCCACCTCCTCCCCGCCCGGCCCGACAGGAAGGTCACCACCGCCCCATGAGCACCCTCACCCCCCGCACCGGAGAGGCCCGGGTGCCGCTGCGGCGGGCCCTGGTCTCGGTCTACGACAAGACCGGGCTGGAGGACCTCGTCCGCGGGCTCGCCGACGCCGGGGTGGAGCTGGTCTCGACCGGCGGCTCGGCGCGGCTCATCGAGTCCCTGGGGCTGCCGGTGACGCGGGTGGAGGAGCTGACGGGCTTCCCCGAGTGCCTGGACGGCCGCGTGAAGACGCTGCACCCGCGCGTGCACGCGGGGATCCTCGCCGACCGCCGGCTCGAGGACCACGTGGCCCAGCTCGCCGACCTCGACGTCGCGCCGTTCGACCTCGTCGTGGTCAACCTCTACCCGTTCGCCGACACCGTCGCCTCCGGCGCGGGCGACGACGAGTGCGTGGAGCAGATCGACATCGGCGGGCCCTCGATGGTGCGCGCCGCCGCGAAGAACCACCCCTCGGTCGCCGTCCTGACCAGCCCCGCGGCGTACGACGAGACGCTGACGGCGCTCGCCGACGGCGGCTTCACCCTCGAGCAGCGTCGACGCCTGGCCGCGCAGGCATTCGCCCACACCGCGGCGTACGACGTGGCCGTCGCGCAGTGGTTCGCGGGCTCCTACACCGCGGCCGGCGACCCCGACGGCGCCGGCTGGCCCGCGTTCGCCGGGACGCCGCTGACGCGCCGCGCGGTGCTGCGCTACGGCGAGAACCCCCACCAGGCGGCCGCGCTCTACGTCGACGGCACCGGCGGGCTCGCGGAGGCCGAGCAGCTGCACGGCAAGGAGATGTCCTACAACAACTACGTCGACACCGACGCCGCCTGGCGCGCCGCGCACGACCACCGCGACCCCGCGGTCGCGATCATCAAGCACGCCAACCCCTGCGGGATCGCGGTCGGCACCGACGTCGCCGACGCGCACGCCAAGGCGCACGCGTGCGACCCGGTCTCGGCGTTCGGCGGCGTGATCGCCGTCAACCGACCCGTCAGCGTCGCGATGGCCCGCCAGGTCGCGGAGGTCTTCACCGAGGTCGTCGTCGCCCCCGACTACGAGGACGGTGCCGTCGAGGTGCTGGCCGCCAAGAAGAACATCCGCCTGCTGCGCTGCGCCGACGCGCCGCCGGCCGCGACGGAGCGCCGCCCGATCTCCGGCGGCGAGCTGGCCCAGCGGCGGGACCTGCTCGACGCGGCCACCGACGGCGGCGGCGACGACCCGTCCTCGTGGACCCTCGCCGCCGGCGAGGCCGCCGACGAGGCGCTGCTGGCCGACCTCGCGTTCGCGTGGCGCGCGGTGCGCGCCGTGAAGTCCAACGCCATCCTGCTCGCCGCCGACGGCGCCTCGGTCGGTGTCGGAATGGGGCAGGTCAACCGCGTCGACTCCTGCCGCCTCGCGGTCGAGCGGGCCGGGGACCGCGCCGCGGGCTCCGTGGCCGCCTCCGACGCCTTCTTCCCCTTCGCCGACGGCCCGCAGGTGCTGCTCGACGCCGGCGTGCGCGCCATCGTGCAGCCCGGCGGCTCGGTGCGCGACGAGGAGACCGTCGCCGCCGCGCAGGCCGCGGGCGTGACGATGTACCTCACCGGCACCCGCCACTTCGCCCACTGACCGCCCCGGCCCCCCGGCCGTCCCGCACCCGCAGGAGCCCCCGATGACCGCAGCCACCCTCGACGGCACGGCGACCCTCGCCACGATCATGGACGAGCTGCGCGTGCGCGTCGCGGCGCTCGCCGAGCGCGGGGTCGTGCCCGGGCTCGCGACGGTGATGGTGGGGGAGGACCCCGGCAGCCAGTGGTACGTCGGGGCGAAGCACAAGGACTGCGCCAAGCTCGGGATCGCCTCGTTCCGCCACGACCTGCCGACCGGCACCACGCAGGCCGAGGTGGAGGCGGTCATCGACGACCTCAACGCGGACCCGGCCGTCCACGGCTTCATCGTGCAGCAGCCGACCGGCCTCGACGAGTACCGGCTGCTGTCGCGGGTGGCGCCCGAGAAGGACGTCGACGGCCTGCACCCGGTCAACCTGGGCAAGCTCGTGCTGGGCGAGGACGGTCCGCTGCCGTGCACGCCGGTGGGGTGCCTGGAGCTGCTGCGGCGCCACGGGGTGGAGCTCGCCGGCGCCGAGGTGGTCGTCGTCGGTCGCGGCCTGACCGTCGGGCGCCCGCTCGGGCTGCTGCTGACCCGTCGTACGGAGAACGCGACGGCCACGCTGTGCCACACCGGCACCCGCGACCTCGCCGCCCACGTGCGCGGGGCCGACGTCGTCGTCGCCGCGGCGGGCGTGCCGGGGATCATCACCGGCGACATGGTCAAGCCCGGCGCCGCCGTGCTCGACGTGGGCGTCTCGCGGGTCGACGGCAGGATCGCCGGCGACGTGGCCGCCGACGTGTGGGACGTCGCCGGCTGGGTCTCGCCCAACCCCGGCGGCGTCGGCCCGATGACCCGCGCGATGCTGCTGGCCAACGTCGTCGCCTCGGCGGAGCAGGACGCCGGCTGAGGCGTCCATGACCGATCCCGACGAGGCGCCCCCGCCCGACGAGGCCTCCCCGGGCGACGGCACGTCCCCGCCCGGTGGTGGCGACGAGCCCGACGAGGAGCCCCGGCGCTACCCCTCGACGATCGGCGGGGCGCTGTACCTGGTCGTCCTCGCCGTGACCGCGGCCGGCGTCGTCGTCGCCGGGATCGGTCCCTGGCGCACGGGGCTGCGCGTCGTCGCCGGTGCCCTGGTCGCGGCCGCCCTGCTGCGCCTCGCGCTCCGCACCCGCGACGCCGGCATGCTCGCGGTCCGCCACCGGGCCTTCGACGCCGCGCTCCTGCTGGCCCTCGGCGGCGCCATCGTCTTCCTCACCAGCAGCATCCCCGACCAGCCCCTGTGAGCAGCCGGCCCCGCCGGACGGGGATAGTCCCTGACGTTCTGGCCCGGCGGGGGCATAGTCCCTGACGTTCGGGCCCCGCGGGGGATGGTCCCCGACGTTCTGACCGCGGATCCGGCCGAATCGGGGTCCGAACGTCAGGGACTGTCCCGCGACCTGACCCGACTGCGGTCCGAACGTCAGGGACTATCCCGCGACCCGACCCGACCCGACCCGACCCGACCCGACCCGGGCCGGGCGGCGGCGACTTGCGGACGTACGACGGCCCGGGCCGGCGGTGGTCCGCCGGGCCCGGGCCGTCGTGGGGGCTCAGATCAGGCCGAGACCCTTGACCGCGTCGCGCTCCTCGGCGAGCTCGGCGGTCGAGGCGTCGATCCGCGAGCGGGAGAAGTCGTCGATCTCGAGACCCTGGACGATCTCCCAATCGCCGTCCCGGGTGGTGACGGGGAACGAGGAGACCAGGCCGGCGGGCACGTCGTAGGAGCCGTCGGACTGCACGGCCATGGACACCCAGTCGCCCTCGGGGGAGCCGGTCAGCCAGTCGCGGGCGGCGTCGATGGTGGCGCTCGCCGCGGAGGCGGCGGAGGAGGAGCCGCGGGCCTCGATGATCGCGGCGCCGCGCTTGGCGACGGTGGGGATGAAGTCGTTCTCGAGCCAGGCCTGGTCGCCGACGACCTGGGCGGCGTTGCGGCCGCCGACCTCGGCGTGGAACAGGTCGGGGTACTGCGTCGCGGAGTGGTTGCCCCAGATCGTCATCTTCGTGATGTCGGTGACGGGGGAGCCGGTCTTGGCCGCCAGCTGCGAGATGGCCCGGTTGTGGTCCAGGCGCGTGAGGGCGGAGAACCGCTCGGCCGGGATGTCGGGGGCGTTGCTGAGCGCGATCAGGGCGTTGGTGTTGGCCGGGTTGCCGGTCACGCCGATGCGCACGTCGTCCGCGGCGACGGCGTTGAGGGCCTTGCCCTGGGCGGTGAAGATCGCGCCGTTCGCCTCGAGCAGGTCGCCGCGCTCCATGCCGGGGCCGCGGGGCCGGGCGCCGACGAGCAGGGCCAGGTTGACGCCGTCGAAGACCTTCTCGGCGTCGTCGCCGATCTCGACGCCGGCGAGGGTGCCGAACGCGCAGTCGTCGAGCTCCATGACGACGCCCTCGAGCGCCTTCAGCGCCGGGGTGATCTCCAGCAGGCGCAGCTCGACCGGCCGGTCCGGGCCCAGCAGCGCGCCACTGGCGAGCCGGAACAGCAGGCTGTAGCCGATCTGGCCGGCGGCGCCGGTGACGGCGACCTTGAAGGGGGTTGCGCTCACGACATGCTCCTCAGAGGGGGTCAGGGACGACTCCGGCCGAACCTAGCAGCGCGCCCACCCGTCGACGCCGCGCGGCCCCGGGGCCTGCGATGCTCGGGGCATGCGTGGGGTCGGGCGACAGGACGGGACCGCAGCGGGCACGACGGCCGCGGCGTCGCGGCGGGCACCGCGGCTGACGCCGGGGGTACGGCGGGTGGCGGGGCTCCTCGCCGGGCTGGCGCTGCTCGCCGGCTGCGGCAGCACCCCCGCCGAGAGCCCCCCGACCGGCGTGGACGGGCTGAGGGTCCCCACCCCCGAGCCCGACCCCTCCGACTTCGTGGCCGAGGTCGACCACCCGCTCTTCCCGCTCGCCGAGGGCGGGGCGTGGCGCTACCGCGCCGCGGACGGCAGCGAGGTGGCCGTCGAGGTGGTCGGCGGCGACGTGGTCGCCGGGGTCGACGTCACGGTCCTCGACCGGGTCACCACCGACGCCGACGGCGAGGTGGTGGGGGAGCGACGCTCGGCGTACGCCGAGGACGCCGCGGGCAACGTGTGGTCCTTCGGCCGGCAGGTCCTCAGCGGACCGGGGGAGTCCTGGCGGGCGGGCGTCGACGGGGCCGAGGCCGGCCTGCTGGTGCCGGCCGCGCCGCGGGTCGGCGACGCCTGGCTGCAGCAGGAGTCGCCCGACCTGACCACCCGCGTCGAGGTGCTCGAGACCGACGCGGTGGTCGACGGACCCGACGGCGACGCCGCCGGGACCCTGGTCACCGAGGACACCGAGCGGACCGACGCCGGCGAGGAGTCGGTCGTCCGCTCCTACGCCCCCGGGCTGGGAGTGGTGCAGGTCGCGGACGCCGGCACCGGCGCGGTCCTGCTCGAGCTCGTGGAGCGCACCGGCTGAGCCGACGCCGGGGGCGATGGCCCCCGGCGCCCGCGGGACTCAGCCCTGGTCGCCGGGCCGCATGCGGGTGTGGCCGCCCTCGCCCTCGCCGGGCTGCTCCGGCTGGCCGTACGGCGGGGTCCGGCCCGGCTGCTCGTAGGGCTGCTCGTAGGGCTGGCCGCCCTGCTGCTGGCCGTCCCAGCCGCCCTGGTCGTAGGGCTGGCCGCCGTACTGCTGCTGGCCGTACTGCTGCTGGTCGTAGCCCTGCTGCCCGTACTGCTGGTCGTAGCCCTGCTGGCCCTGCCACCCCTGCTGCTGGCCGGGCTGCTGGCCGGGCTGCTGGCCGGGCTGCTGGTAGGCGTCGTAGCCCTGCTGGTCGTAGCCCTGCTGGCCCCAGCCGGCCTGACCCTGCTGGCCGGGCTGGTCGCCGTAGTAGCCCTGGTTCCAGCCGGCGTACTGCTGCGCGGGGTCCTGCTTCGAGCGCGAGCGACGCGGGCCGCTGCTCCGCAGCGCGGCCAGGCCGGAGCCGGCCACGGCGTCGCCGTCGCGGCCGAACAGCAGCGGGTAGAGCAGACCGGCGGCGACGGCCCCGAGGAGCGGCGCGAGGATGAACAGCCACAGGCTCAGCACCGGGTCGACGCCGGCGAACAGGTTGGTGCCGATCGAGCGTGCCGGGTTGGCCGAGCCGCCGGTCGCGCCGGCGCCCGCGTAGACCACGGCGCCGTAGCCGAGGCCGACGGCCAGCGGGGCGAGGCCCGCGAGCTGGTGACGGCGGTCGGTCACGGCCAGCACGAGCAGGGCGAAGAGCAGGGTGAGCACCAGCTCGAGCAGGAACGCCGCCCACCAGGCGAAGCCGCTGAAGCTGTCGCCGAACCCGGTCTGCCACAGGCTGTCCTGCGCGTCGGAGCGGTCGAAGCCGAGGATCAGGACGAGCAGGACGAGCCCGGCGACGACCGCACCCGCGACCTGCGCGGCGGCGTACAGGCCGGCGTCCTTCCAGGCGGTGCGCCCGGCGAGGGCGCTCGCGACGGTGACGGCCGGGTTGAAGTGGCCGCCGGAGACGCGGGAGAACGCGTAGCCGACCACCACCAGCGCGAAGGCGAAGGCCAGCGCGTTGGCGCCGAACCCGCCGAAGCCGCCCGCGTCGGAGGACCCCAGCGACGCCGCGGCGAAGGCCACCGAGCCGGCGCCGAGGAAGAGGAAGGCGAAGGTGCCCAGCGCCTCGGCGGCCAGGCGCTGCACGAGCACCGGGGAGTCGTCCGCGGGGGCCGCGGGCTCACCCGGGGAGGGGGTGGAGCTCGGGTTCGTCGTCATGGCCCGACCCTAGCGTTGCCCGGGCCCGCCGCAGGCTGGAAGGCTGAGGAGCGCGCGCGTCGACGCCGTCCGGTATCTTGACGTCAAGATGTCTGGCCGTGCCGCCCGTCGGCGCCGCGAGACCAGGGTCAGACCACCGATCGCCGATCATCAGGAGCCGTGCTGCGCATGTCCACGATCATCTACACGCACACCGACGAGGCGCCGCTGCTGGCGACGTACTCCTTCCTCCCGATCATCGAGGCGTACGCCGCGCAGGCGGGCGTCGAGGTGGAGACCCGCGACATCTCGCTCGCCGGCCGGATCCTCGCGGCCTTCGCCGACCGCCTGCCCGCCGACCAGCAGGTGCCCGACGCCCTCGCGGAGCTCGGCGCGCTCGCCGAGCGGCCCGAGGCCAACATCATCAAGCTGCCCAACATCTCCGCCTCCGTGCCGCAGCTCAAGGCCGCGATCACCGAGCTCCAGCAGCAGGGCTTCGACCTGCCCGACTACCCGGAGAGCCCGAGCACCGACGAGGACCGCGAGACCCGCGCCCGCTACGACACGGCGAAGGGCTCGGCGGTCAACCCCGTGCTGCGCCAGGGCAACTCCGACCGCCGCGCCCCCGCCGCGGTCAAGGGCTACGCCAAGAAGTACCCGCACCGGATGGGCGCCTGGAGCAGCGACTCCAAGACCGCCGTCGCCACGATGGGCAAGGACGACTTCCGCTCCAACGAGCTCTCGGTCGTCGTCGACGCCGACGACACGCTGAGCATCGTCCACGTCGCGGCCGACGGGACCGAGACCGTCCTCAAGGACGACGTGAAGGTCCTCGCCGGCGAGGTCGTCGACTCCACCTACATGGACGTCGCCGCCCTGCGTCGCTTCCTGACCGAGCAGATCGCCCGCGCCAAGGCCGAGGACGTCCTGTTCTCGGTGCACCTCAAGGCCACGATGATGAAGGTCTCGGACCCGATCCTCTTCGGCCACGCCGTGCAGGCGTTCTTCCCCACCCTCTTCGACCAGTACGGCGAGCAGCTGCGCGCTGCGGGCATCTCGCCCAACGACGGGCTGGGCGCCCTGCTCAACGCGACGAAGGACCTGCCGGACGGCGAGGCCATCGCGGCCGCCGTCGCGCAGGGCCTCGAGGACGGCCCCCGCATGGCGATGGTCGACGACCGCAAGGGCATCACCAACCTGCACGTGCCCTCCGACGTCATCATCGACGCCTCGATGCCGGCGATGATCCGCACCTCGGGCCACATGTGGGGCCCGGACGGCCAGGAGGCCGACTGCCTCGCGGTCATCCCCGACTCCTCCTACGCCGGCGTCTACCAGACGGTGATCTCCGACTGCCAGGCCAACGGCGCCTACGACCCGGCCACGATGGGCTCGGTGCCCAACGTCGGCCTCATGGCGAAGGCGGCCGAGGAGTACGGCTCCCACGACAAGACCTTCGAGGTCCCGGCGGCGGGCCGGATGGAGCTGCGCGCGTCCGACGGGACCGTGCTGACCGCCCACGAGGTGCAGCCGGGCGACGTGTGGCGCGCCTGCCAGACCAAGGACGAGTCGATCCGCGACTGGGTCAAGCTCGCCGTGACCCGGGCCCGCGCCAGCGACACCCCCGCGGTGTTCTGGCTCGACGAGACCCGCGCCCACGACACCAACCTGATCGAGAAGGTCCGCACCTACCTCGGTGACCACGACACCGACGGGCTGACGATCGAGGTCATGGCGCCGGCCGAGGCCTGCGCCTACTCGCTGGAGCGCATCCGCCGGGGTGAGGACACCATCTCGGTGACCGGCAACGTGCTGCGCGACTACAACACCGACCTGTTCCCGATCCTCGAGGTCGGCACGAGCGCCAAGATGCTCTCCGTCGTCCCGCTCATCAACGGCGGCGGGCTGTTCGAGACCGGCGCCGGCGGCTCGGCGCCCAAGCACGTGCAGCAGCTCGTGTCGGAGAACTACCTGCGCTGGGACAGCCTGGGCGAGTTCTTCGCCCTCGCCGCGTCGTTCGAGCACCTCGCGGGCTACGCCGACAACCCGCGCGCGCAGGTCCTCGCCGACACCCTCGACCGCGCCACCGGCACGTTCCTGGACCGGGACAAGTCGCCCACCCGCAAGATCGGGGGCATCGACAACCGCGGCTCGCACTTCTACCTGGCGCTGTACTGGGCCCAGGAGCTGGCCGGCCAGTCCGACGACGCCGAGCTCGCCGCCGCGTTCGGTCCGCTGGCCGAGAGGCTGACGGCCGCGGAGGACCAGATCGTCTCCGAGCTCAACGCCGTCCAGGGATCGCCCGCCGACATCGGGGGCTACTTCCGCCCCGACGGCGAGAAGGCCGACCGCGTGATGCGCCCCTCGGCGACCCTGAACGAGGCCCTCGCCTCGCTCTGATCGTCCGCCCGCCACGAGGCCCGGTGACCGTCAGGTCACCGGGCCTCGTCGCGTCCGCCCCCACCGCTCCCGCGGAGGCTCGGGACGGTCCGGCACGCCGCCGGGGGACCGGTCCCGACGACCCGAGGTTCGGTCAGCGGCGCCAGCGGGCGCGGCCGGTACGGCGGTCGCGCAGGCGGCCCGTGACGGTCCAGCCGCCGCGTTCGCCCTCGCCCTCGGGACGGGGGTCGAAGACGTTGCCGGGGCCGTCGGGCACGTCCGGGCCGCGCAGCAGCACGCGGTCGACCAGGGGCCGCGACAGCCGGTCGTACAGACCGGGCAGCAGGCGGTAGCCGGTGCGGGCGAGCAGCGCGCCGGGCCCCACGTGGACCGTGCGGCGCGGCCGCTCGAGCGCGGCCAGGCAGGCGCGCGCGACCCGCTCGGGCGGGACGACGGGGGGCGGCGCGTTGCCGGCGGCGCCGGCGTACGACCCGGCCTGGCGGTAGACCGGCGTGTCGATCGCACCGGGCACGACCAGGCTGACGTGGACGTCCTTCTCGGGGGAGGTCTCGATCTGCAGCGCGCGCACCAGCGCCGCCTGGCCCCACTTCGCCGCGCAGTAGGCGCTCATCCGGGGCACCGAGATCTCCGCGAGCAGGGAGCCGACGACGACGAGGTGACCGCCGCCGGAGCGTCGCATCGCCGGCAGCGCGGCGCGGGCGACGTTGGCGGTGCCGGCGACGCCGACGGTCACCATGCGCTCCAGCACCTCGGGGGGCAGCGCCTCGACGGCGCCGTACGCCATGGCCTGGGCCGTCGTCACGACCCCGTCCAGGCGTCCGTGGGCCCGGACGCAGAGGTCCACCGCCGCCTGCACGGCATCGGCGTCGGCCACGTCGGCCACGGCGTGGTGCTGCTCGCCGGGCAGGTCGGCGGCGACCGCCGCGAGCCGCGCCGCGTCCCGGGCGACCAGGACGACGTGGTCGCCCCGTTCCGCGAGCAGCCGGGCCGTGACGAGACCGATGCCGGAGCTCGCGCCGACCACCATGACGACGCGGGGCTGTGACATGACGCCCACGGTAGTGGCGCATCCCGCGCCCCCCGCCGGGGCACCGTCCACCTGTGCCCCGTGTCTGCCTCGTCACCGGCGCGTCGAGCGGCATCGGCCGCGCCGTCGCGCACGTCCTCGCCGCGTCCGGCGAGATCCTCGTCCTCGCCGCGCGCCGCGAGCAGGTGACCGAGGAGGTCGCCCAGGAGTGCCGCGACCGGGGCGCCGCGTCGGTCACCGTCTGCGCCACCGACGTCATCGACGACGACGCCGTCGCGCGGCTGGTCGCCACCACGACCGCGGCGTACGGACGGATCGACGCGGTGCTGCACTGCGCCGGCCTGGTCACCTACGGCACGTTCCTCGACACCGACCCGGCCGACTTCGACACCGTCGTCGACGTCAACCTCAAGGGTGCGGCCAACGTCGCCCGCCACACGCTGCCCGTCCTGCGCGAGCAGGGCCGCGGGACGCTGCTGCTGACCGGCTCGCTGCTCGGGCACGTCGCCGTGCCCGAGATGACCGCGTACGTCGTCAGCAAGTGGGGGGTGCGCGCCCTCGCGCGCCAGCTGAAGATCGAGAACGCCGACCTGCCCGGCGTGCGCATCGCCTACGCCGCCCCCGGCAGCGTCGACACCCCGATCTACGACAAGGCCCTCGACGACGGTGGGGCCACCAGCAAGCCGCCGCCGCCGGTGATGAGCGCCGAGAAGGTCGCCGGCCGCATCGTGCGCCACCTCGACGCCTACCGCCACGAGCTGCAGACCGCGGCGACCAACAACGTCGTGATCGCCGGGTTCGAGATCATGCCGTGGGTCTACGACCGCGCCATCGGCCCGGCCTTCCGGCTCCTGTCGCGCCGGTCCTGAGCCGACCCCGGGGCCGCGCCCCGGGAGGCCGCGGGCCGGCTCGTGGCCCCGTGATCACGCCCACACCCGCCGGGGTCGTCGGCGAATCGCGGAATGCGACGGCCCCCGGGCACGCTGGAGGCGGAGTCTGCTGCGTACGCCGTCAGCGCACCCGTCCTCCTGCTGTGCCCCCGGAAGGCTGCCCATGACGACCGTCACCCACGAGCGCCCGAGCGCCTCGACCCCCACCCCCGGCCCCCGCCGGGTCGCCCTCGCGATCCTCGCCCTGGCGACCGGCGGCTTCGCCATCGGCACGACCGAGTTCGTGACGATGGGCGTGCTGCCCGAGATCGCCGCCGGCGTCGGGGTGTCCATCCCCTCGGCGGGACACCTCGTGTCCGCCTACGCCCTCGGCGTCGTCGTCGGCGCCCCCGTCCTGGCCTACGTCGGGGCGCGACTGCCGCGCCGGTCCCTGGCGGTGGCCCTGATGGTCGCCTTCGTCGTGGGCAACGTCGGCAGCGCGCTCGCCGCGTCGTACGGGCTGCTCATGCTGTCCCGGTTCGTGGCGGGCCTCCCGCACGGCGCCTTCTTCGGCGTCGCCTCGCTGATCGCCGCCGGCCTCGTCGCGGACTCCCGCAAGGGCCGCGCGGTGGCGATGGTCATGCTCGGCCTGTCGGTGGCCAACGTCTTCGGCGTCCCCGCCGGCACCTGGCTCGGCCAGAACGTCGGGTGGCGCGAGGTCTACTGGCTCGTCGCGGTCCTCGGCCTGGTCACGGTCGTGCTGACCGTCGCCTGCGTGCCGCACACCCCCGGCGACCCGCACGCCTCGGGCCGGCGCGAGCTCACGGCGTTCGCGCGGCCCCAGGTCTGGCTGACCCTGGTCGCCGGGGCCGGCGGCTTCGGCGGCATGTTCGCCGTCTACACCTACATCGCCGAGACCGTGCGCACCGTCGGCGGCCTGGGCAGCGGCGCGGTGCCGCTGTTCCTGCTCGCCTACGGCCTCGGCATGGTCGCGGGCACCTGGGTCGCCGGCGAGCTCGCCGACTGGTCCGTGCTGCGCTCCCTGTTCATCGGCAGCGCCGGGATGGGCGTCTCCCTGCTCGCGTTCTTCGTGCTGGCCCCCGGCGGCTGGTGGGGCGTGCCGGCGGTCTTCGCGATCGCGGTCATGGCCTCGGTGCTGGCCGTGAACCTGCAGCTGCGACTGATGTCGGTCGCGGGGGAGGCCAAGACGCTGGGCGCGGCCATGAACCACGCCTCGCTCAACATCGCCAACGCCGCCGGCGCCTGGTTCGGCGGTCTCGTCATCACCGCCGGGCTCGGCTACCGGGCCCCCGCCCTCGTGGGCGTGGCGCTGTCGGTGTTCGGGCTCGTCGTCCTCACCGCCTCCGCCGCCCTCGAGCGGCACCAGACCACCGAGCGCGCCCGCATCGACGAGTGAGCGCCGCCGGGGCCTAGAGGCGGATCGAGCCCATCGCCTCGCGGACCTCGGCGAGGGTGGCCTCGGCGATCTCGTTGGCCCGGGCGTTGCCCGCCGCCAGCACCCCGTCGACGTACGACGGGTCCGCCTCGAGCGCTGCCCGGCGCTCGCGCAGCGGCGCGAAGTAGGTGTTGAGGGCGTCGGTGACGCGCTTCTTCAGCGCGCCCCCGCCGCCGTCGCCGATCTCCTCGGCGATCGCGGCCGGGTCGCCGCCCTCGCAGAGCGCGGCGAGCGTCAGCAGGTTCGACACCTCGGGGCGGTGCTCGGGGTCGAAGGTGATGTGCCGGTCGCTGTCGGTCTTGGCGCCCTTGACCTGCTTGGCGGTCTGGTCGGCGCTCATGCGCAGCTCGACGACGTTGCCCTTCGACTTGCTCATCTTGGTGCCGTCGGTGCCGAGGAGCAGCGGCACGCTGGACAGCAGCGCCTCGGGCTCGGGGAACGTCGGCCCGTAGCGCTCGTTGAAGCGGCGCGCGATCACCCGGGTCTGCTCGATGTGGGGCAGCTGGTCGCGGCCGACCGGCACGATGTTGCCCTTGCAGAAAAGGATGTCGGCCGCCTGGTGCACGGGGTAGGTGAGCATCAGGCCGCTGATCGAGGTGATGCCGGCGGTGGCCGCCTCGTCCTTGACGGTCGGGTTGCGCTGCAGCTCGGCGACGCTGACCAGGCTCAGGAACGGCAGCATCAGCTGGTTGAGGGCCGGGACGGCGGAGTGCGCGAAGACCGTCGACCGCTCCGGGTCGATGCCCGCGGCCAAGCCGTCGAGGAGCAGGTTGCGGGTGTTGCCGGCGAGGTCGCCGGCGACCTCGCGGTCGGTGATGACCTGGTAGTCGGCGATCAGCACCATGATGTCGGCGCCCGACTCCTGCAGCCGCAGGCGGTTGGCGATCGAGCCAAAGTAGTGCCCGACGTGCAGGGCGCCCGTGGGCCGGTCGCCCGTCAGCATCCGGAACTCCTCCGGGTGCTCGGCGAGGCGCTGCTCCAGGGCCTGGCTGCGGGTCAGGGACGCCTCGTAGGACTCGGTCACGAGGCACCACCCTACAAAGGCCGCGACCCTGACCGTCAGGTGAGGCAGTAGGGTTCGGCAGGTGCCCACCATCGGCGTCGCCGTCGCGATCCCGGAGCCCTGGGCGGGCCGTCTGCAGGACTACCGGGCGGCTCTCGGGGACCTGACCGCGACCTCGATCCCCACCCACATCACGCTCGTGCCGCCGACCGCGGTGGCCGGGGCGGACCTCGACGACCTGCACGCCCACCTCGAGTCCGCGGCCCGCACCGCGACCGGGTTCCGGGTGCACCTGCGCGGCACCGGCACCTTCCGTCCGGTCTCGCCGGTGGTCTTCGTCGCGCTCGCCGCGGGCATCTCGGCGTGCGAGCAGCTCGCCGACGCGGTCCGGCGCGGCCCGCTGGCGGGGGAGCTGAGCTTCCCCTACCACCCGCACGTGACCGTCGCCCACCACCTGCCCGAGGACCGGCTCGACCAGGCGTACGCCGAGCTGGCGTCCTTCGAGTGCGAGTTCGAGGTGTCCGACTTCCACCTCTACGTCCACGACGACGCGACCGGCTGGCAGTCGGTGCGGGCCTTCCCGCTCGGCCGCGTGGCCGTGAGGACCTGACGTGGCCGGCATCGGCGAGACCGTCCGGGTCCGGCTCAACGAGACCCGCATCCGGCGTCCCGCGGTCGACCACCTGCTGCGCACCCTCCAGCACTTCGGCCAGGTGCAGGGCACCGCGCAGGCCGGCGGCGTGACCTTCTTCGGCTTCCTGTCGGTCTTCCCGCTGCTGGCGCTCGCGTTCGCCGCGCTGGGCCTGATCGCCCGCACGACGGGCGCGTCGTTCGACCTGGTGCAGACCGTCAACGGCGTGCTGCCGGGCCTCCTGGGCAGCCGGCCGGGCCAGGTGCCGCTGTCGACGATCGAGACCGCCGCCGGTGCCGCGGCGGGCATCGGTGCCGTCGGGCTGCTGTACGCCGGGCTCAACCTGCTCTCGGGCATGCGCACGGCCCTGCTGATCGTCTTCGAGCAGCCGGTCGACGAGCGCCCGAACTTCTTCCTCGGCAAGGCCCGCGACCTCGTCGCCCTGCTCAGCCTGGGCGCGATCCTGCTGCTGAGCGTCGCGGTGTCGAGCATCGTCAACCTGCTCTCCAGCTACCTGCTGAGCCTGGTGGGTCTCGACGACGACCTGCAGTGGGCGCTGCGCCTGCTGACCGTGCCGATCGGCATCGCCGTCTCGACGGTGCTGTTCTACGCGCTCTTCACGCTGCTGGGCCGTCCGCTCGCCCCCTCGCGGGCCCTGTGGCAGGGCGCCCTGCTCGGCGCGGTCGGCTTCGAGCTGCTCAAGCAGCTCAGCAGCCTGCTCATCGGCTCCACCCAGAACCAGCCGGCGTTCGCGGTCTTCGGCGTCGCCCTGGTGCTGCTGGTGTGGATCAACTACTCCGCGCGCCTGACCCTGATCGCCGCCTCCTGGGTCCACACCAGCGACGGCGCGCGGCTGCTGCGCGAGCAGCGCGACGCCGCGGAGCAGGCCCGCAACGCGGCCACCGCGGTGCAGCTGCGCAAGCGCCCGCCGGCGGCCCCCAGCCCCGGCCCGCGCTCCTTCGCCGCGGGTGCGCTCAGCACGCTCGGCGCGACCCTGCTGCTGCAGCGCCGCCGACGCTTCCGGGCGAGGAACCGATGACGTTCCAGCGTCGCCACGCCGTCCTGCTGCTCGCGGTCGCCGCCTGGACCGTCCTGTCCTTCGGCAACTTCGCCGTCACCCTCTACGACGCGTGGTCGGCCGGCGAGGACCGCGCCACGTCGTACTGGGTCGCCCACACGGTGCTGATCGTCGTCAACATGGTCATCGCCGTGCTCCTCGGCTCGCTGGGCTGGCGGGCCTGGCGCGCCACCCGCCGCTGAGCGACCCCTCGCCCCGCCGTACGGCGGCGACACGGCGGGCCCACACGCACGACGACCCCGACACGCCGGCGATGACGGCGTGTCGGGGTCGGAGCGTCGTACGGCGCGGCTCAGTAGCCGTGCTTGATGGCGGTGCGCAGGTCCTTGTTGAGCTGCGAGATCACGTCGAGCGGGATCTCCTTGGGGCAGGCCGCGGTGCACTCGCCGATGTTGGTGCAGCCGCCGAAGCCCTCGTGGTCGTGCTGGGCGACCATGCTGACCACGCGGCTGTCGCGCTCGGGCTGGCCCTGGGGGAGCTCGCCCAGGTGGGTGATCTTGGCGCCCATGAACAGCGAGGCCGACCCGTTGGGGCACGCCGCGACGCAGGCGCCGCAGCCGATGCAGGTCGCGACGTTGAAGGCGCGGGTGGCCTTGTCGCGGGGGGCCGGGACCGAGTTGGCCTCGGGCGCCGAGCCGGTGTTGGCGGAGATGTAGCCGCCGGCCTGGATGATCCGGTCGAAGGCGCTGCGGTCGGTCACCAGGTCCTTGATCACCGGGAACGCGTCGGAGCGCCAGGGCTCGATGGTGATCGTGTCGCCGTCGGAGAACGAGCGCATGTGCAGCTGGCAGGTGGTGGTGACCTCCGGGCCGTGGGCCTGGCCGTTGATCATCAGGCTGCAGCTGCCGCAGATGCCCTCGCGGCAGTCGTGGTCGAACGCGACCGGCTCCTCGCCGGCGGTGTTCAGCTGCTCGTTGAGGCTGTCGAGCATCTCGAGGAAGCTCATGTCCTCGTCGACGTCGTCGACCTGGTACGTCTTGATCCCGCCCTTCGCCGACGGGTTCTCCTGGCGCCAGATCTTCAGGGTGAGGTTCACTTGTAGCTCCGCTGCTTCATCTCGATGGCGGTGTAGATCAGGTCCTCCTTGTGGAGCACCGGCGAGCCGTCCTCGCCGCCGAACTCCCAGGCCGCGACGTAGGCGAACTCCTCGTCGTGACGCAGGGCCTCGCCCTCGTCGGTCTGGGACTCCACCCGGAAGTGGCCGCCGCAGGACTCGCGACGGTTCAGCGCGTCGATGCACATCAGCTCGCCGAGCTCGATGAAGTCGGCCACGCGGCCGGCCTTCTCGAGGCTCTGGTTGAGGGAGTCGGCGGTGCCGAGCACCTTCAGGTCGGTCCAGAAGTCCTTCTTGAGCTCCCGGATCATGTCGATGGCCTTGCGCAGGCCCTCCTCGGAGCGCTCCATGCCGCAGAACTCCCACATGATGTGGCCGAGCTCGCGGTGGTAGGAGTCGGCCGACCGGGAGCCGTTGATCGACAGGAAGGTGTCGATCCGCTTCTCCACCGAGCGACGGGCCTCGACGACGGCCTCGTCGTCCTCGGTGATCTTCGTGAACGGACCGTCCGCGAGGTAGTCGCGGATCGTGTTCGGCAGCACGAAGTAGCCGTCGGCCAGACCCTGCATCAGCGCCGAGGCGCCGAGGCGGTTGGCGCCGTGGTCGGAGAAGTTGGCCTCGCCGGTGACGAACAGGCCGGGGATGGAGGACTGCAGGTGGTAGTCCACCCACAGGCCGCCCATCACGTAGTGCACGGCGGGGTAGATGCGCATCGGCACCTGGTAGGGGTTCTCACCCGTGATCCGCTCGTACATGTCGAAGAGGTTGCCGTACTTCTCGCGGACCGTGTCCTCGCCCATGCGCTCGATCGCGTCGGAGAAGTCGAGGTAGACGCCGCGGCGGAAGTCGCCGACCATCGGGCCGACGCCGCGACCCTCGTCGCACATGTTCTTGGCCTGCCGCGAGGCGATGTCGCGGGGCACCAGGTTGCCGAACGACGGGTAGATCCGCTCCAGGTAGTAGTCACGGTCCGCCTCGGCGATGTCGCGGGGGTCCTTGTCGCAGTCCTCGGCCTTCTTGGGCACCCAGATGCGGCCGTCGTTGCGGAGCGACTCGCTCATCAGCGTCAGCTTGGACTGGTGCTCGCCGGAGACCGGGATGCAGGTGGGGTGGATCTGCGTGAAGCTCGGGTTGGCCATGTAGGCGCCCTTGCGGTGCGCGCGCCAGGTGGCGGTGACGTTGCAGCCCATCGCGTTGGTCGACAGGAAGAACACGTTGCCGTAGCCGCCGGAGGCGAGCACGACGGCGTCGGCGAGGTGGGTCTCGACCTCGCCGGTCATCAGGTTGCGGGCGATGATGCCGCGGGCCACGCCGTCCTTGACGATCAGCTCGAGCATCTCGTGGCGGGTGTACTGCGTGACCGTGCCGGCCGCGACCTGGCGCTCCATGGCCTGGTAGGCGCCGAGCAGCAGCTGCTGGCCCGTCTGGCCACGGGCGTAGAAGGTGCGGGAGACCTGCACGCCGCCGAACGAGCGGTTGTCGAGCAGGCCGCCGTACTCGCGGGCGAAGGGGACGCCCTGCGCGACGCACTGGTCGATGATGTTGGTGCTGACCTCGGCCAGGCGGTAGACGTTCGACTCGCGGCTGCGGTAGTCGCCGCCCTTGACCGTGTCGTAGAAGAGGCGGAAGACGGAGTCGCCGTCCTCCTTGTAGTTCTTGGCCGCGTTGATGCCGCCCTGGGCGGCGATCGAGTGGGCGCGGCGCGGGGAGTCCTGGTAGCAGAAGGACTTCACGTTGTAGCCGGCCTCGCCGAGCGTGGCGGCGGCGGCGCCGCCGGCCAGGCCGGTGCCGACGATGATCACGTCGAGCTTGCGGCGGTTGGACGGGTTGACCAGGCGGTTCTCGAAGCGCCGGGTGGTCCAGCGGTCGGCGATCGGGCCGGTCGGGGCGACCGGGTCGACGAGCGGCTCGCCGGCGATGTAGTAGCCGTGGGCGTCGTCGGAGGTCTGCCGCGCCGCGTCGTTCAGCGGCGTGGAGCCGTCGTGGAGGGTGGATCCGGCCATGTGCGTCGCTCCCTAGGTGGTTCGACCAGCGAGTGTTCGTGGTGCGGGTGGTGCGGTGCTGCGGGTGCCGTGCGCCGGAGGGCTAGGAGATCAGCCCGGTGAGCACGCCGATCGGGATCAGCGAGTAGCCACCGGCGACCACCACGGCCACCAGGTACCCCGCGAGGTTCGCGTTGCGACGGGCGGCGGCGGAGTTGGTGAGGCCCAGGGTCTGCGCCGCGCTCCAGGTGCCGTGGCGCAGGTGCATCGCCAGCGCGGCCATCGCGACCAGGTAGATCGCGGCGACCCACCAGATCTCGAAGCTGCCCACCAGCCGCTCGTAGGGCGAGTCGGAGTTGCTGCCGGGGGTCACGACGCGCAGCGTGAAGTGGAGGATGTGGAAGACGATGAACAGCAGCAGGGCGGTGCCGCCCCAGCGCATCGTCTTCGACGACCAGGTCGAGTTGACCCGCTTCGTGTAGGTGTACTTCGTCGTCCGGGCCTTCGCCGAGCGGGCCCAGAGCGTGTAGGCGGCGTAGACGTGGCCCACCAGCGCGAGGATCAGGACGATGCGGATGATCCACAGCAGCCCCGCGTAGGGCAGCAGCGGCTCCCCGATCGTGCGCAGGTGCTCGGCGTACTCGTCGAACGCGGCCTGACCGCTGAACGCCTTGAGGTTGCCGTACATGTGCGCGAGGACGTAGCCGATGAAGATCAGGCCCGTCACGGCCATCAGCAGCTTCAACGCGATGGTCGAGCGCGTCGACCGTCCGTTCTTCACCAAAGTCGGGGTTGCCACGCCGGGTACGGTACCCCGGCGCCGCTGTCCCCACCCCATCTGCAGGGGTGTGACGAACCGCTCAGCGGCTCGCGGGTGCGCTCTCAGGCGGCGGGGTGCACGGCCCGGCCGACCACGGCCCGGTGGTGGTCGCCGACGAGCTCGTCGGTGGCGTCGGACCAGGGACGACGCGCCGCGTGCGCGCGGGCCCGGGCACCGGTCGCGGCGAGGGCCTCGGACCCGCCGTGGCGCACCAGCCCGCTGACCGCGCGGGCCAGGGCGCCGGGCGCGGCGGGGTCGTAGAGGATCCCGGTCCGCCCGTCGACGACGACGTCGACCGCGCCGCCGCGCGCCGGCGCCACGACCGGGAGGCCGCTCGCGGCGGCCTCGCGCAGCACGTGGGAGCAGGTCTCGGCCTCGCCCGGGTGGACCAGGAGGTCGAGGCTCGCGAGGGCGGTGGCCAGCTCGCCGCCGGTGAGGGTGCCGGTGAGGTGGGCGTGGGGCATCCGCGACCGGAGCCACTCGCGCTGCGGCCCGTCGCCGACGAGCACGGGCCGGATCCCCGGGACCGACGCCAGCTCCGGCAGCGCGCGGACGCCGTGGCGGCGGTGCAGGCCGCCGACGTACCCCACGACGAGCCGGCGACCGCCGCGCGAGCGGGCCATCGACCAGCGGTCGTGCAGGTAGGTGTCGCGCAGCTGCGGGCCGAAGGCGTCGAGGTCGACGCCGGGCAGCCACAGGTGGGCCTCCACGCCGAGGCGGTGGAGGTGCTCGACCATCCACCCGCAGCTGACGAGAACGCGGTCGGAGCGGTCGGCGACCTTGGCCCGCCAGACCGCGGCGGGGAGGTCGGGCAGCGGCGCGAGCTGCGCCAGCAGGGTGGGGACGCCGGCCCGGCGCGCGTGCTTGAGCGCCTTGCGGCCCAGCGTCCCGGGGGAGTGCACCTGCACCAGGTCCGGCGCCGACGACTCGAGGGCCGCGCGGACCTGGGCGCCCGGGCGGTCCCGCAGCCGGACCCGGTCGACGCGCGCCCCGCGGTAGGAGGCCAGACCGGGGCCCGGCGCGAGCACCTGCACCTGGTGGCCGTCGTCGACCAGGCGGTCCGCGACCCGTCGGACGGTCCCCGTCGCGGCGTCGACGGCCGGGTAGAAGGACTCGGTGACCAGGGTGATGCGCATGGCGCCAGCCTGGTCGGTGCGGACGACCCGGGTGTGGCCCCCACGTGGCCGGACGGTGAACCCCTCGACCGGGCGACGTCGCTGACGTCGCTGACGTCGCTGACGTCGCTCAGGCGACCCCGAGGGCGGCCAGCGCCGTCACCGCCCCACCCAGGACCAGGACGACGACGAGCACCAGCGCCACGATCTGCGTGCCGTTCATGCCGGTCATGGTGCCGTACGACGGTGCCGTAAACCTCACACTCGGTGGCCGACGTCACGTCGCGTCCCTAGGGTGCGTCCATGACCGACAGCGGCACCGCGGGGCGTCCGGACGGCGAGGTCGAGGGTGGGTTGGACGAGCCCGACGCGCTGCAGCCCGACCAGGGGAGCCTCGCGCTCGCCGACCCCGAGCACGACGACCACGACCGCACCGCGTGGGAGGCCGCCGCGGCGGCCGTGCTCCGCAAGGCACGGCGCCTCGGGGAGGACGACGAGGACGCCCTGGTCTGGGAGACGCTGACCCGCCGCACCCTCGACGGGATCGCCGTGCCGCCGCTCGGCACGCCCGAGCACCTCGACGACCCGGCCACCGAGGGGCGACCCACCCGGCGGGGCGACTGGGACATCCGCTCCTTCACCGACGCCGAGGCCGTCGCCGAGGACCCGGCGGCGGCCCACGAGCAGCTCGTGCTCGACCTCGAGGGCGGCGTCTCCAGCCTGTGGCTGCAGGCCGCGCCCGGCACCGACTGGGCCACGCTGCTCGAGGGCGTGATGCTCGACCTCGCGCCGGTCGTGCTCGACGCCCCGGCGGGCGAGGCGCTCGCGACCGCCCGCTCCTTCCTCGACCACGCCGGCGCCACGACCCTGGCGCCCGGCACCCAGCTCGGTGCCCGCCCGGACGACGACGACCTCGTCGAGGTGGCCCGGCTCGCCGCCGACGCGGGCGTGCTCGGGGTCGTCGCCGACGGCACCGTCGTCCACGACCGCGGTGCCTCGGACGTGCAGGAGCTGGGCTGGCTGCTGGCCGCCGGGATCCGCGCGCTGCGCACGCTCGAGGCGGCCGGGCTCGCGCCGGCGCAGGCGGCTCCGCTCGTGGAGCTGCGGGTGGCGGTGAGCGACGAGCAGCTGCCGTCCGTCGCCAAGCTCCGGGCGCTGCGGCGGCTCTGGACGCGCGTGCTCGAGGCCAGCGACGCGGCCGGCGCACCCGTGCGCGTCCACGCGGTCACCAGCCGGCCGATGATGAGCCGCTACGACCCCCACGTGAACATGCTGCGCACCACGGTCGCGGCCTTCGCCGCCGGCGTGGGCGGAGCGGAGGCCGTCACGGTGCTGCCGTTCGACGCCCCCCTCGGGCGTCCGGAGGCGTTCGGTCGCCGGATCGCCCGCAACACCAGCGCGCTGCTGATCTCCGAGAGCCACGTCGCCCGCGTCACCGACCCCGCCGGCGGGGCGTACGCCGTGGAGCGCCTCACCGACGACCTCGCCGTCGCCGCCTGGGCCGAGCTCGGCCGCATCGAGGCCGACGGCGCCGACCGGGACCCGGCGTTCGAGGACCGCCTCGCCGCGGTGGTCTCCGAGCGCGACCGCCAGGTCGCGACCCGGAAGCGGGCCCTGACCGGCCTCTCGGAGTTCCCGAGCCTCGACCTCGAGCAGCCCGAGCGCGCCCCGTGGGCCGCGTGGGACGAGGTCCGACCCTGGGGCGCGGCGTACGAGGCGATGCGGGACGACCCGCCCACCGGGCGCGTGTTCCTCGCGACCCTGGGCCCGGTCGCCGCCCACACCGCGCGCGCCACCTTCGCGACCAACCTGCTCGCCGCCGGCGGGGTCCGCGTCGACGCCGCCGGGCCCACCCAGGGCCCCGACGACCTCGTCGCCGCGTACGACGGCCAGGCGGTGGTCTGCCTCGCGGGCGCCGACGGCACCTACGCCGAGTGGGGCGAGGCCGCCGCGTCCGCGCTGCGTGACGCCGGGGCGTCCCGCGTCGTGGTGGCGGGGAGGCCCGCGGACTGGGCCGACGACTCCGCAGCGCTGGGCGTCGACGCCCTGGCCTTCCTGGACCGAGTGAGAGGAGCGCTGTCGTGAGCGTGCCCGAGAGCTTCGCCGACGTCCCGCTGACCGAGGGGCCCGGCGGTCCCGACGAGGCGCATGCCCCTCGACAGGCTCAGGAGCCGTGGACCAGCCCCGAGGGCATCGAGATCAGGCCGCAGTACGGCGAGGCCGACCTCGAGGGCCTCGACGCGCTCGCGACGTGGCCGGGGCTCAGCCCCTTCCTGCGCGGGCCCTACCCGACGATGTACACCACGCAGCCCTGGACGGTCCGGCAGTACGCCGGGTTCTCCACCGCCGAGGCCTCCAACGCCTTCTACCGGCGCAACCTGGCGGCGGGCCAGAAGGGGCTGAGCGTCGCCTTCGACCTCGCGACCCACCGCGGCTACGACTCCGACCACCCCCGCGTGCGCGGCGACGTCGGCATGGCCGGGGTGGCGATCGACTCGATCTACGACACCCGCACCCTCTTCGACGGCATCCCGCTCGACGAGATGAGCGTGTCGATGACGATGAACGGCGCGGTGCTGCCGGTGATGGCGCTCTACGTCGTGGCGGCCGAGGAGCAGGGGGTGAAGCCGGAGCAGCTCGCGGGGACCATCCAGAACGACATCCTCAAGGAGTTCATGGTCCGCAACACCTACATCTACCCGCCGGCGCCGAGCATGCGGATCATCTCCGACATCTTCCGCTACACCGCGGAGCGGATGCCGCGGTTCAACTCGATCTCGATCTCCGGCTACCACATCCAGGAGGCCGGGGCGACGGCCGACCTCGAGCTCGCCTACACCCTCGCCGACGGCGTCGAGTACCTCCGCGCCGGTCTCGACGCGGGCCTCGACGTGGACGCGTTCGCCCCCCGCCTCTCCTTCTTCTGGGCGATCGGCATGAACTTCTTCATGGAGGTCGCCAAGATGCGCGCCGCCCGCGCGCTGTGGGCGCGCCTGGTGCGGGAGTTCGGGCCGAGCAACCCGAAGTCGCTGTCGCTGCGCACCCACAGCCAGACCTCCGGGTGGTCGCTGACGGCGCAGGACGTCTACAACAACGTCGGCCGCACCTGCCTCGAGGCCATGGCCGCCACGCAGGGCCACACCCAGAGCCTGCACACCAACGCCCTCGACGAGGCGATCGCGCTGCCGACCGACTTCTCGGCGCGCATCGCGCGCAACACGCAGCTGCTGCTGCAGCAGGAGTCCGGGACCACCGGCACCATCGACCCCTGGGCCGGCTCCTACTACGTCGAGCGCCTCACCCACGACCTCGCCGAGCGCGCCTGGGCCCACATCACCGAGGCGGAGAAGGCCGGGGGGATGGCCGCCGCGATCGAGCAGGGCATCCCCAAGATGCGCATCGAGGAGGCGGCCGCCCGCACCCAGGCCCGCCTCGACTCCGGCGCGCAGAGCCTGATCGGGGTCAACACCTACCGGCTGCCCAGCGAGGACCGGCTCGACGTGCTGCGCGTCGACAACGAGGACGTGCTGCGCCAGCAGCTCGCCAAGCTGGAGCGGCTGCGGGACGAGCGCGACGAGGACGACGTGCGCCGCTCGCTGGAGGCGCTGAACAACGCCGCCGCGTCCGACACCGACCGCAGCAGCCTCGACGGCAACCTGCTCGCGCTGTCGATCGACGCCGCCCGCGCGAAGGCGACGGTGGGGGAGATCTCCGAGGCGCTGGAGAAGGAGTGGGGCCGGCACCGCGCCACCATCCGTACGATCTCCGGCGTGTACCGCGAGGAGGCCGGCGAGGCCGGCGACACCGCCGCGGTGCTCGCGGCCACCGAGCGCTTCGAGGAGGCCGAGGGCCGCCGGCCCCGGATCCTGGTCGCCAAGATGGGCCAGGACGGCCACGACCGCGGTCAGAAGGTCGTGGTCACGGCGTTCGCGGACCTCGGCTTCGACGTCGACGTGGGGCCGCTGTTCTCGACGCCGGAGGAGGTCGCGCGCCAGGCCGTCGACGCCGACGTGCACATCGTCGGGGTGTCCTCGCTGGCCGCGGGCCACCTGACGCTCGTGCCGGCGCTGCGCGAGGCGCTGGCCGCCGAGGGCCGTGAGGACGTCATGGTCGTCGTGGGCGGCGTCATCCCGCCCGACGACGTGCCGACGCTGGAGGAGATGGGCGCCGCCGCGGTCTTCGGGCCCGGCACGGTCATCGCGACGTCCGCGCTCGAGCTGCTCGAGAAGCTGTCCGCGCAGCTCGGTCACTGACCCCGTGGCCGACCTCGACCTCGACGCGCTCGCCGACGGTGTCCGCGCCGGCCGCCGCGCGTCGCTGTCGCGGGCGATCACGCTGGTGGAGTCCTCGCGCGCCGACCACCGGGCGGCCGCGCGCGAGCTGCTGACGCGCCTCACCCCCGGCGCCGGCCCGGGCCGCGCGCCGGCGGTGCGGGTCGGCATCTCCGGGGTGCCGGGCGTCGGCAAGTCCACCTTCATCGAAGCGCTCGGCTCGGACCTGACCGCGGCGGGCTCGAAGGTGGGCGTGCTCGCCGTCGACCCGTCGTCGGTGCGCACCGGTGGCTCCGTGCTCGGCGACAAGACCCGGATGGGCCGGCTGGCCAACGACCCCGGGGCCTACATCCGTCCCTCGCCGACCGCAGGCACCCTCGGCGGCGTCGCCCGGACGACCACGCAGGCGATGATCGTGCTCGAGGCCGCCGGTTACGACGTGGTGCTCGTGGAGACCGTCGGCGTCGGGCAGTCGGAGATCACCGTGGCCGGGATGGTCGACACTTTCTGCTTCCTCACCCTCGCGCGCACCGGCGACCAGCTGCAGGGCATCAAGAAGGGGATCCTCGAGATCGCCGACGTCGTCGCGGTCAACAAGGCCGACGGGCCCTCCGAGGCCGACGCCCGCGTCGCCGCGCGCGACCTGGCCCAGGCGATGCGGATGGTCCGTGGGCGCGGCGAGTGGGCGCCCCCGGTGGTCACCTGCTCCGCGCTGGAGGAGCGCGACGTCGACGAGGTCTGGCGCCAGGTCCTGGCCCACCGCGACCACCTCGGTGAGGCCGGGCTCCGCGAGAAGCGCGCCGGCCAGCAGCTCGACTTCACCTGGGCCCTGGTGCGCGACGAGCTCGACTCCCGGCTGCGCCGCTCACCCGGCGTACGGGAGGTGCGCGAGGAGGTCCGTGCCGCCGTGCTGGCCTCCGAGATGGCGGCTCCCGAGGCCGCGGACCGGCTCCTCGCGGCGTACGACGCCGACCGGCCGGGCCGCGGGGAGCCCGAGCCCGACCGGTAACCTGCACGATCGTGCCCGCCCGCGACGACCTCCGACTCCCGCCCACCGAGGAGCTGGTCGCGTTCCGGCGTGACCTGCACGCCCACCCCGAGCTGGCCTGGCAGGAGCGGCGTACGACGGGCGCCATCGCGGAGCGGCTGACCGCGGCCGGGATCCGCCACCGGCTGACCGAGCCGACGGGGCTGATCGCGGAGATCGGGTCCGACGGGCCCGTGGTGGTGCTGCGCGCGGACATCGACGCGCTGCCGCTGACCGACCGGGCGGGGGAGCCCTGGGCCAGCACGGTCCGGGGCGTGGCCCACGCCTGCGGCCACGACGTCCACACCACCGCGCTGCTGGGCGCCGCGCTGGCGCTCGCCGAGCTCGACGCGCGCACGCCGCTGCCGGGCCGCGTGCGGCTGCTCTTCCAGCCCGCCGAGGAGGTCATGCCGGGCGGGGCGAAGCGGCTGATGGCGCAGGGAGCGCTCGACGACGCCGTCCGGGCCTACGCCCTGCACTGCGACCCCACCCTCGACGTCGGCACGGTGGGCCTCAAGGTCGGCCCGCTCACCGGTGCCGCCGACGCGGTCGAGGTCCTGCTCTCCGGCCACGGCGGCCACACCTCGCGACCCCACCTGACCCAGGACCTCACCTTCGCGCTCGGGCACCTGGTGACCGGCCTGCCCGCGGCGCTGTCGCGTCGGCTCGACCCGCGCGCCGGCGCCACCCTGGTGTGGGGGCTCGTGCAGGCGGGCGCCACCCACAACGTGATCCCCTCCGAGGGCCGCGCGGCCGGCACCATCCGGATCCTCGACGCCGGCGCCTGGGCCGAGGCCGAGCGCCTCGTCAACGAGCTCGTCGGCGCCGTCGTCTCGCCGTACGGCGTCGAGGCGGAGGTCCGCTACACCCGCGGCGTCCCGCCGGTCGTCAACCAGACGGAGGCCGTCGGCCTGCTCGCCGACGCGGTCGGCGCCCAGCTGGGCCCCGACGCCGCGGTGCCCACCCTGCAGAGCCTCGGCGGGGAGGACTTCGGCTGGTACCTCCACACCGTCCCCGGCGCGATGGCGCGGCTCGGCACCCGCACCCCCGGCGGCCGCACCTACGACCTGCACCAGGGCGACCTCGTCGTCGACGAGCGCGCCATCGAGATCGGCGCCCGCGTCCTCGCCGACACCGCCGTGCGCACCCTCGCCGCCGAGATCGGCACCACGCCCGCCTGACGCGCCCGCCGCGGGTCGAGCCGCGTCAGCCCTTCGAGTACGGCAGGCCCACGGCCGCGGGTGCGCGCGAGCGACCGACGAGGCCGGCCACCGCGAAGATGGTCACGACGTAGGGCAGCATGAGCATGAACTGGCTCGGCACGGGGGAGCCCAGCACCGACAGGATGCCCTGGAGGCTGGAGGCGAAGCCGAACAGCAGCGCGGCGAGGGTCGCGCGGATCGGGTCCCACTTGCCGAAGATCACCGCGGCCAGCGCGATGTAGCCCGCGCCCGCGGTCATCTCCCGGTTGAAGCCCTGGGCGGCGACGAGGGTGTAGAACGCCCCGCCGGCGCCGGCGATCGCGCCGGCGACGAGCACGGTGCGGAAGCGGGTCCGGTTGACCGGGATGCCGACGGTGTCGGCGGCCTTGGGGTGCTCGCCGACGGCGCGGACCCGCAGGCCCCACCGGGTCCGGTAGAGCGCGAACGTCACGACGGCGACGACCACGTAGAGCAGGTAGACGATGGGGGACTGGCGGAACAGGATCGGGCCGACGAGCGGGATGTCGCCGAGCACCGGGATCGCGAGGCTCTGCAGACGCGGCGGGGAGTTCAGGTCCGGGTTGTCGGAGAGCACCTGCGCGAAGACGAAGCTCGTCACGCCGATCACCAGCACGTTGAGCACCACGCCGACGATGACCTGCTCCACGAGGTAGTTGATCGCGAAGAGCCCCAGCAGCGCGGCGACGAGGACCCCCGCGACGGCGGCGCCGACGATGCCGCCCCACGCGGAGCCGGTGAGCGAGCCCGCGACGGCCGCGGCGCACGCGCCGGCGAGGAGCTGGCCGTCGATGGCGATGTTGACCACGCCGGCGCGCTCACCGAGCACCCCCGACATCGCGCCGAAGACCAGCGGGACCGCGAGCGTCATCGCGCCGCCCAGCAGCCCGACCACGGGCACGGCACCGCCGGACGCGGCCCAGGCCAGGAACCCGACCATCGCGACGAACGCGAAGACCGCGGCCAGCCAGATCGGCGTACGGCGGTGCGCGCGGAGCCGGCGCGCGGACTCCGCCGTCAGCAGCGCGAGCACCACGACGACGGCCCAGGTGGTGCCGGTCGAGGGCACCTCCAGCACGGGCAGCTGAAACAGGTCCGAGCGCGTCGACAGCCGGAAGCCGGTGGTGCCGCCCTGGGGCGCCAGGCCGACCATCGCGGCCAGCGCGACGGTGAACACCGCGAACAGGACGGTCGTCTTGCGGCTGACGACCGCGATCACGGCCGGGGTGTCGTCCACGGCCGGGGTGGTCCCGGTGGAGGCGGGAGTTCTGCTGGGGGTGCTCACGCGGTGGCCCCCTTCCTGTTCAGCCGGAAGATCGCCCGGACCAGCGGAGGCGCTGCGATGAACAGCACGATGAGGGACTGGATGACCAGCACGATGTCGACCGGGATGCCCTGGGAGGCCTGCATCGAGAACCCGCCGGCCTTGAAGGCGCCGAAGAGCAGCCCCGCGCCGAGGATGCCCAGCGGGTGGGACCGGCCGAGCAGCGCCACGGTGATGGCGTCGAAGCCGATGCCGGCGTCGAGGTCCACCGTCACGCCGGTGGTCACGGTCCCGAGCACCTGGTTGGTGCCCGCGAGCCCGACCAGCGCGCCGGCGATGAGGAACGCGTAGACGTAGGTGCGGCCCACGTCGATCCCCGCCGCCTTCGCGGCGTGGGGGTTCTCGCCGACCGCGCGGAAGCGGTAGCCGAGCGCCGAGCGGTCCAGGATCCACCACACGACCGCGACGGCCACCAGCGCGAGACCGAAGCCCCAGTGCAGGTTGAACCGCACGCCGAGCATGTCGGGGAGCACGGCGGTGTCGGGGATCGGCGCGGACGTCGGGTTCACCGTGTCGGGGGCCTGCAGCAGCGCCTGGCGCGACAGGGCGTAGAAGACGAGGTAGAAGCCGACGTAGTTGAGCATGATCGTGACGATCACCTCGTGGGCGCCGGTCCGGGCCTTCAGCAGCCCGGCGAGCCCGGCCCACAGGGCCCCGGCGAGCATGCCCGCCAGCACCGCGAGCGGCAGGTGCACGAGCAGCGGCGCGTCGACGTTGACCGCGACCCAGCCGGCCGCGGCACCGGCGAGCAGCATCTGCCCACGGCCGCCGATGTTGAACAGCCCGGCGCGGAACGTCAGGCCGATGCCCAGACCCGCGGCGATGAGGGGACCGGCGAACTTCAGCGTCTCGGTGAGCGGCCGGATCGCGGTGACCGGGTCGTCGACGCGGGTGTTGTAGATCGAGCCGCGGAACAGCGCGCTGTAGGCCTCGCTGATCGCGAACCACGACGCCGAGAAGAAGTCGGAGGGCCGCGCGAAGACGTACGTCGCGGTGGCGCGGACGTCCTCGTCGGTGAACAGGATCATCACCGACCCGACGAGCACGGCCAGGAACACCGAGAGCACGCCGACCAGGGCGTTGCCGCTGGTGATGGAGCGCATCACCGTGTGCCACTGCCCGATCTCGGGCTCGCGGGGCTTCTCGAGCTCGTCCGGTGGCGAGTTCTGCGCCGCCGGGTCGAGGGCGTCGGTCTCGGCGCTGGTCGTCCCGGTCGCGCCGGTGGGCTGCTGCCCCTGCTGGTCGGTCACGCCACGGCTCCTGCGGGTCGTTCGCCGGTCATCATCAGGCCGAGCACGTCACGGGGGGTGTCCGCCGGGACGATCCCCACGATCCGGCCGCGGTACAGGACCATGATCCGGTCGGCGAGGGCCACCACCTCGTCGAGCTCGGTGGAGACGACGAGCACCGGGATCCCGGCGTCGCGGGTGGCCACGATCTGGTGGTGGATGAACTCGATCGACCCGACGTCCACGCCGCGGGTCGGCTGGGCGGCCACGAGCAGCCGCAGGTCGCGCGAGAGCTCCCGCGCCACGACGACCTTCTGCTGGTTGCCGCCGGACAGGTTGCCGGCCCGGGTCTCGATCCCGGGGGCGCGGACGTCGTACTCGGCGAGCTTCTCGCGGGCGAAGGCGTCGCGGACCGCGCGCCGCAGGCCGCCGAAGCGGCTGGTGAACGGCCCGGAGAAGGAGCGGTCGAGCATCAGGTTCTCGGCGATCGAGAACGAGCCGACCAGGCCGTCGACCTGGCGGTCCTCGGGCACGAAGCCGACCCCGGCGTCGAGCACCTGGCGCACGCTGCGGCCGACCAGCTCCCTGCCGTCGAGGAGGATGGAGCCGCGGACGTGGTCCTGGAGGCCGACGATCGCCTCGGTCAGCTCGGTCTGGCCGTTGCCCTGGACCCCGGCGACGGCCATGATCTCGCCGGCGCGGACGGTGAAGGACACGTCGTTGACGTGGACGAGCCCGGTGACGTCGGTGACGGTGAGGCCGTCCACGACCAGGGCGTCGTCGCCCAGCGTGGGCGGCTGCTTCTGCACGGTCAGCTCGACCGGCCGTCCGACCATGAGCGAGGCCAGCTCGGCGTTGCTCGCGGTCGGCTCGGCCTCGCCGACGACCTTGCCGAGGCGGATCACGGTGATCCGGTCCGCGACCTCGCGGACCTCGCGGAGCTTGTGGGTGATGAAGACGATGGCGGTGCCGGCCTCGCGGAGCTGGCGCATGATGCCCATCAGCTCGTCGGTCTCGCGGGGCGTCAGCACGGCGGTGGGCTCGTCGAAGACCAGCACCTGCGCGTCGCGGGAGAGGGCCTTGATGATCTCGACGCGCTGCTGGGCGCCGACGGGGAGGTCCTCGACGACGGCGTCGGGGTCGATGTCGAAGCCGAACCGGGCGGAGATCTCGCGGACGCGCTCGCGGGCGGCGTCGACGTCGAGGGTGCCGCCGAGACCGGTGGTCTCGTTGCCGAGCATCAGGTTCTCGGCGACGGTGAAGACGGGCACGAGCATGAAGTGCTGGTGCACCATGCCGATCCCGGCGGCGATCGCGTCGCCGGGTCCGTCGAAGCTCTGGGTGACGCCGTCGAGCACGATCTCGCCCTCGTCGGCGGTGTAGAGGCCGTAGAGGACGTTCATCAGCGTCGACTTGCCGGCGCCGTTCTCGCCCAGGAGGCAGTGGATCTCACCGGGCTCGACGGTGAGCGAGATCCGGTCGTTGGCCACCAGGGCGCCGAAGCGCTTGGTGATGTCGCGCAGGGCGAGCTGCATGGGGTGGGTCCTCGGGGGCGGGGCGACGGGGTGGTGACAGGGGGCGGGGGGGGCCGGCGGCGGGAACGGTACGGGGGGAGGTCGACCGAGGTCGACCTCCCCCCGCCGGGCTCACTGGTTGAGGTAGGACTCGACCGTGATCTCGCCGTCGATGATCTGCTGGCGCACGTCGTCCAGCTCGCCGGCGAGCGAGTCGGAGATCTGGGACTCGAAGTCGTGGAACGGGGCCAGGCCCACGCCCTCGTTCTCCAGGGTCCCGACGTAGGGCTCGCCGTCGAAGGAGCCCTCACCGGCGGCCAGGACGGCCTCGTAGGTCGAGACGTCCATGCCCTTCTGGACCGAGGTCAGGACCAGGTCGCCGATGTCGGGGTCGGTCTCGAAGAGGTCGGCGTCCACGCCGATCAGCGCCACGTCGCGGTTGGAGTCGGCGATGGCGGTGACGGCGCCCTCGTAGATCGGGCCGCCGACGGGCATGATCACGTCGACGTCCTGGTCGAGGATCTGGGTGGCGGTGTTGGTGGCCGCCGGGCCCTCCTCGAAGCCGCCGGTGAAGCTGCCGTTCTCGCCGTCCCAGCCGACGAGCTCGACGTTCTCGCCCTTCTCCTCGTTGTAGTACTCCACGCCCTGGCGGAAGCCGTCCATGAAGATCGTGACGGTCGGGAAGGGCTCGCCGCCGTAGGTGCCGACCTTGCCGGTCTCGGAGAAGTCCGCGGCCGCGTAGCCGGCCAGGAAGGCGGCCTCGGCGGTGTTGTAGAGCAGGGGCTTGACGTTCTCCGCGTCCTTCTCGCCGTCGAAGTCGGCGTCGGCCGCGTCGTCGATGAGGAAGTAGTCGATCTCGGGGTTCGCGTTGGCGGACTCGATCGTCGCCGCGGACAGCGCGAAGCCGACCGAGACGATGCCGGTGCAGCCCTCGGCCACCAGGTTCTCCAGGTTGGGCGCGAAGTCGTTCTGGCTGTTGGACTCGACCTCGGTCACCTCGACGCCGAGCTCGTCGGCGGCCTGCGTGATGCCCTCGAAGCCGAGCTGGTTGAACGAGCGGTCGTCGAACCCGCCGGCGTCGGAGACGATGCACGGCTTGTAGTCGCTGCCGCCGCCCTCGCCGCCGCCGCTACCGCTCTCGGGGCTCTCCTCGGGGGCCTCGCCACAGGCGGCGAGCGCGCCCAGCATCGCGACCGCGGCCACGCCGCCGATGACCGGCTTCCTCAACTTCTTCACGTGCTTCCTCCAGGGAGCTCCAACGCGCCCCGGCGGGGCGACGGCGCCCGCACGGTATCCGCCCGCGAGGGGTCACAGGGAGTCCCGAGGGCCCTCCTGGCGCAGTGTTTATCGAGTTGGGACGTTCGCGGCCCCGCAGGCGGCGGGCGCCCGGTTTGTCAGCGCCCGACGCATGGGTGAGGCTGCACTCCCGCCCACCCCGCGAGAGCAGGAGCCGCCGCATGAGCACCCCCTCCAGCGACACCGGTCACGGCGCCGGCGGCGACGCCGCGCCCGAGGAGCCCGAGGGCGGCTGGGAGGCCCTGCGGGCCCGCGCCGTCGAGGCCGCGACGCACGCCTACGCGCCGTACAGCGGCTTCCCCGTGGGGGCCGCCGCCCGGGTCGACGACGGCCGGGTGGTCGCGGGCTGCAACGTCGAGAACGCCGGCTACGGCGTGACGCTGTGCGCCGAGTGCGGGCTGGTCGGCCAGCTGCACCTGTCCGGCGGCGGACGGCTGACCCACTTCGTGTGCGTCAACGGCGCCTCCGAGGTGATCATGCCGTGCGGCCGCTGCCGCCAGCTGCTGTGGGAGAACGGCGGGGCGCCGCTGCGCCTGATGACCCCCGAGGGCGTCCTCACGATGGCCCAGGTGCTCCCGCAGGCCTTCGGGCCCGAGGACCTGCACCGCGTCTGAGCGGCGCCGTGCGGGTCAGCCCGCCACGGGCGCCGTGCGCGGGGCCAGGGCGGCGCCGAGCGCGGCCATGCCCAGCAGCAGCACCACCAGGGCGGTGAGCCCCCCGGTCACGGAGGCCAGCACCGCCAGGAGGGCCCCGCCGATCCCGATGACGACGGCCTGCGCGAGCTGGTCGGCGAGCTGGGCGGCCGAGGAGTGGAAGCCGACCCGCTCGGGCGCGGACGCGGCCAGCAGCAGGAACGACAGCGACGAGAAGCCGAGTCCCATCCCGGTGCCGGCGAGGGCCCACAGCGGCAGCGCGAGCCACGGCACGCCCCAGGTCGGGGTCACCAGCAGCAGCCCGGCCAGGGCCAGCCCGACGCACGCGAACCCGGCGCGCAGCAGCACCGGACGCGACAGCTCGGGGCGCCGTCCCTGCCACGCCGACGACGCCGACCACCCGAGCGAGCCCACGATCAGCGGTAGCCCGGCCGCCGTCAGCGACCAGCCGTGCACCTCGGTCAGCATCAGCGGCAGGAAGGCCGTGGCGGTGAAGAACGCGCCGCTCAGCAGGCCGCGGCCCGCCACGACGGCGGCCACGCCACGGCGGGCCAGCAGGGTGCCGCGCGGCACGAGGACCCGGACGGCGGGCAGCAGCACCGCGAGGGCCAGGACCCCGACCAGGCCGCCCGTGAGCGGGGTGGTCGCGGTGTGGTCGGCGGCCCAGCTGACCGCCGCCACGGCGGTGGCCGCGACCACCGCCGCCGGCACCAGCCCGCGCCGCGCGGCGGCCGGCCGGGACGGCGGCTCCTGGCGTCGTGCGACCGGCGCCACGAGCACGAGGGCGAGCACGACGAGCGGCAGCAGGCCGCCGAACACCCACCGCCACGACGCCTGCTCGGCCAGCAGCCCGGCCACCGGCGGGCCGACCAGCGAGGGCACCACCCACGCCGAGGAGATCAGCGCGAAGACGGCGGGGCGGGCCGCGGGGCTGTAGACCAGCGCCACGAGCACGTAGACCGCGACCCCCTGGGCGCCGGCCCCGGCACCCTGGAGCACGCGTCCGACCAGCAGCACCGGCAGCGACGGGGCGAGCGCGGCGACCAGCAGGCCCGTCCCGAAGAGGACCGGGGCGCCGAGCAGCACCCGGCGCGGGCCCCGGGCGTCGCACCAGCGGCCGCCGGCGACCGTGCCGACCACCGTCGCGGCGGCGAAGGCCACGAAGGGCCAGGAGTAGTCGCGCACCGAGCCCAGGTCCGCGACCAGCGCCGGCATCGCGGTCCCCACGCCCATCGCCTCGAACGCGACCAGGCTGATCAGCAGCACGATGCCCACCGTCACCGCGCGGCGCCGGGGGCCGAACAGCTCGTCGCGGATGCCGGGCGGCGCGGTCGTCGTCACGGCGTCCAGGGTGCGACCTCGAGCCCGGTCGAGGTCAAGCGGGCCTCGGTCGGGGCGCCGGGTGGGGGCGGTAGGTTCGGCCGCTCGCGGCAACGGCGTCGCGACGTACGACGAGGAGGGTCCGCGTGACGGAGGCGCACGACGCGGTCGAGGTGATCGCCACCAAGCGGGACGGCGGCGCGCTCAGCGACAGCCAGGTCGACTGGGTGGTGGACGCCTACACCCGGGGCGTGGTGGCCGACGAGCAGATGTCGGCGCTGGCGATGGCGATCCTGCTCAACGGGATGGGTCGCGACGAGATCTCGCGGTGGACGGCCGCGATGATCGCCTCCGGCGAGCGGATGGACTTCTCCGGCCTGTCGCGCCCCACGGCCGACAAGCACTCCACCGGCGGGGTCGGCGACAAGATCACGCTGCCGCTCGCGCCGCTGGTCGCGGCCTGCGGGGTCGCGGTGCCGCAGCTGTCCGGCCGCGGGCTGGGCCACACCGGCGGCACCCTCGACAAGCTCGAGTCGATCCCCGGCTGGCGCGCGGCGCTCGGCAACGACGAGATGATGCGTCAGCTGGAGGACGTGGGCGCGGTCATCTGCGCCGCCGGCTCCGGGCTGGCGCCCGCCGACAAGAAGCTCTACGCGCTGCGCGACGTCACCGGGACCGTCGAGGCCATCCCGCTCATCGCCTCCTCGATCATGTCCAAGAAGATCGCCGAGGGCACGGGCGCGCTGGTGCTCGACGTCAAGGTGGGCTCCGGCGCCTTCATGAAGGACCTGGCGAACGCCCGCGAGCTGGCCGAGACGATGGTGGCGCTCGGCACCGACGCCGGCGTGCGGACCGTCGCGCTGCTCACCGACATGGACACCCCGCTGGGGCTGACGGCGGGCAACGCGCTCGAGGTCCGCGAGTCCGTCGAGGTGCTCGCGGGCGGTGGTCCGGCGGACGTCGTCGAGCTGACCCTCGCCCTCGCGCGCGAGATGCTCACGGCCGCCGGCCACGGCGACGTCGACCCGGCGGACCGGCTCGCCGACGGCTCGGCCATGGACGCCTGGCGCCGGATGATCGCCGCGCAGGACGGCGACCCGGACGCCGCCCTGCCGACCGCCCGCGAGACCCACGTGGTCACCGCCCCGGCGACCGGCACCCTGACCCGGCTCGACGCGATGGCCGTCGGCCTCGCCGCGTGGCGCCTCGGGGCCGGCCGCGCCACCCAGGGCGAGACCGTCCAGGCCGCCGCCGGCGTCGAGATGCACGCCAAGCCGGGCGACGCCGTCCGCGCGGGGGAGCCGCTGCTGACGCTCCACACCGACACCCCCGAGCGCTTCGGGCGCGCCCTCGCCGCCCTCGAGGGCGGCGTCGACGTCGCCGACACGGCGTACGAGGCGACGCCGGTGGTCATCGACCGCGTGGGCTGACGCGCCGGCCCCGGGGCCGGGCGCGGGCGCGGTCGGGTCGGACGCGGCCGCCCGGGCTCAGGCGTGGGTGGTGACGCCGTCGCCCATCAGCATCGTGGCGCCGCCGGTGGCGAAGTTCTCGACGTCGGCGACCGTCCGCCTGCCGTGGTCGCTGCCCATGGCCGCGCCGAACGCGTCGGCGTCGGTGAAGGTCAGGTTGGCGACCAGGTAGGTGTCGGGCTCCGCGCCGTCGGGGCCCGGGCCGGGCTTGAAGGTGGTGTACGACGTCAGGCCCGACAGACCGTTGGCGAGCGGCACGTGGGTCTCGGCGTAGTAGGCGTCGAACGCCGCGGGGTCGGCGGGCCGGCCGTACAGGACGGTGAGCTGGAAGGTCATGGCCGGGACAGTACGCCCGGAGGGCGCGCCCGGACAGCACGCCGGGGAGCGCACGCCGGGCGCCGGCGGATCAGGCCTTCAGCAGCAGGGCGAGGGTCTCCGCGACACAGGCGGGCTTGTCCTCGCCGTCGATCTCGATGGTGTGCCTCATCGCGACCTGCAGGCCGTGGGACACCTCGGTGACGTCGCCGAGCGCGAGGTGGTCGCGCACCCGCGAGCCGACCGTCACGAACTGCGGGAAGCGCACCTTGTTGAGCCCGTAGTTGAGCGTCGGGCCCGAGAGGTCGAACCGGGCGACCTTCGCGCCCAGGAACGGGATCAGCGACAGCGTCAGGTAGCCGTGCGCGATGGTGGTGCCGAAGGGCCCGGACGCGGCGCGCTCGGTGTCGACGTGGATCCACTGGTGGTCCTCGGTGGCGTCCGCGAAGACGTTCACCCGGTCCTGGGTGATCTCGAACCAGTCGGAGGTGCCGATGTCGGTCCCGGCGGCGGCGGAGACCTCGTCCAGGGAGCTGAAGGTGCGCATGCGCCGAACCTAGATCATCGCCGTGCGGGGCGGCAGGCCGGAGAACGTGGCACGCGCGGTCGTGCGCCCTCCGAGGTCGCGCACCGACGCGGTCCACGAGCCGTCCGGAGCGGGGTCGGCGCGGGCGACGAGGCCCTGGTGGTCGATCAGCGGCGCCACCAGCCGGTAGTCGCAGACCAGCCCCGGCCGGGTCCGTACGCCGGCCGCGCGGGCGGCCTCGGCCATCGCCAGCGCCTGCAGCGGGCCGTGGGTCACCAGACCGGGGTAGCCCTCGGTGCGTCGGGCGTGGTCGCGGTCGTAGTGGATGCGGTGGCCGTTGTAGGTCAGCGCCGAGTAGCGGAACAGCAGGGTCGGGGTGACCGGCCACGGCCGGTCGCCGGCGGCGAGCGGCACCGGGACGACGGGCTCGGGGGCGGGCGGCTCGCCGACGGCGGGCGCCTCCCGGTAGAGCAGGTCCTGGCGCTCCACGAGCACCACCTCGCCGCGCTGGGAGACGACGTGGTCGACGGCGACGAGGTCCATCGGGCCGGACCGGCCCTGCTTCGCGACGGGCGGCCGGGCCCGCGAGCGGCGGGTCGCGACCTCGCCGAGGCGCAGCGGTCCGCGCACCTCCACCCGGCCCCCGGCCCACATCCGCCGCCGCCCCGGCCCCGGCGGCGCGACGCTGCCGCCGCGCACCGGGTGGCCGTCGGGCCCGAGGTCGGCGCTGCGGGGCCGGTCGAGCAGCACGCACCAGTGCCACGCCAGCGGCAGCGCGCCGTCGTCGGGCGCGGGCACGTCGAGCAGCGCGGCGAGGGCCTCGGCGACGTCCGGGGCGACGACCCCGGTGACCTCGGTGGCCCCGGTGATGCCCGGCGCCGGGTCGGTCCCGGTCACGGGGCGCGGTCGAGCAGCACCCGCGCGCGGGCGAGCACGGGGGCGTCGACCATGCGGCCCTCGTGGGCGAACGCCGCCCCGGTCGGGTGCGCCCCCGCCGCGTCGAGCACGCCGCGGGCCCACGCGAGGTCCTCGTCGGAGGGCGTGAAGACCCGGCGCACGACCGGCACCTGCGCGGGGTGGATGCAGAGCTTGGCGCCGAAGCCGAGCCGCCGCGCCCGGTCGGCGTCGGCCGCGACCAGCGCCTCGTCACGGACGTCGGTGGTGACCCCGTCGACGGGCGCCGCGAGGCCGGCCGCCCGCGAGGCGACGACCAGCACCGAGCGGGGGTGCGCGAGCGTGGCCGGCTCCTCCTCGGCGCCGATGTCGAGGGAGTAGTCGACCGAGCCGAAGGCGAGGCGGGTCACGCCCGGCGACGCGGCGATCGCGGCCGCGCCGAGGACGCCGCGGGCCGACTCGACGAGCGGGACGAGGCCGGCACCGTCCGGCAGGACGGCGAGGACCCGGCGCACGTCCTCGGGGTCCTCGGCCTTCGGCAGGACGACGCCGCGCAGGCCGGCGGCGTCCGGGGCGACGACCAGGGCGGCGAGCGCGGCGAGGTCGGCGTCGTGCCACGGCGTGCCGGCGGCGTTGACCCGGACCCAGCCCGTGCCGCCGGCGTCGAGCCAGGCCACGACGGCCTCGCGCGCGGCGCCCTTGTCGTCACCGCCGACGGCGTCCTCGAGGTCGAGCACCACCTCGGCGGCCCCGGCGGCGGCGGCCTTGTCGAAGCGCTCCGGGCGGCTCCCGGGCACGAACAGCCATGCGGTCACGGTCGGTCTCCTCCAGGGACGGGGACAGGGACGGGAAGGGGGATCGGTGCGGGTGGGGCCATCGTCGCGGATGCGGTCCGGAGCCGGTCCGGCTGGGATGATCCGACCCATGCCCGACCAGCTCTCCCGCGACGACGTACGACGTGCACCGAAGGTCCTGCTGCACGACCACCTCGACGGCGGGCTGCGGCCCGCGACCGTCCTCGAGCTCGCCGCCGAGATCGGCCACGAGCTGCCCGCGGACACGGTGGAGGGCCTCGCGACGTGGTTCGCCGAGTCGTCCGACTCGGGTTCGCTGGAGCGCTACCTGGAGACCTTCGACCACACCGTCGCGGTGATGCAGACGGCGGCCTCGCTCACCCGCGTGGCACGCGAGTGCGTCGAGGACCTCGCCGCCGACGGCGTGGTGTACGCCGAGGTGCGCTGGGCCCCCGAGCAGCACGTCGAGGGCGGTCTCAGCCTCGACCACGCGGTCGCCTGCGTGCGCGACGGCTTCGCCGAGGGCATGGCCGCCGCCGAGGCGGCCGGCACCCCGATCGTGGTGCGTCAGCTGCTGACCGCCATGCGGCACCAGGCCCGCTCCAAGGAGATCGCCGAGCTGGCCGTGTCGTGGCGCGACGACGGCGTCGCCGGCTTCGACATCGCCGGCGCCGAGGCCGGTCACCCGCCGACCCGCCACCTCGACGCGTTCGAGTACCTGGCCCGCGAGAACGCCCACTTCACCATCCACGCCGGCGAGGCGTTCGGGCTGCCGTCGATCTGGCAGGCGATCCAGTGGTGCGGCGCGGACCGGCTCGGCCACGGCGTGCGGATCGTCGACGACATCACCGTGCACGAGGACGGCTCCGTCGAGCTCGGCGGGCTCGCCTCCTACGTGCGCGACAACCGGATCCCGCTGGAGATGTGCCCGGCCTCCAACGTGCAGACCGGTGCGGCCGCGTCGATCGCCGAGCACCCGATCGGGCTGCTGCGCGACCTGCGCTTCCGGGTCACGGTCAACACCGACAACCGGCTGATGAGCCGCACCTCGATGACCGACGAGATGTGGTCCCTGGTCGAGGCGTTCGGCTACTCCGCCGCCGACCTGCGCTGGTTCACCATCAACGCGATGAAGTCCGCCTTCCTGCCCTTCGACGCGCGCCTCGCGATCATCGACGGGGTCGTCAAGCCGGGGTACGCCGCGCTCGGCGCCTGAGCGACCGTCCGCGGGTCAGTCCCCGACCGGCTGCAGGTCGGCGGGGACCGCGACGGGCGTGCCCTCGACGCGGAGGCCGTCGGCGGGCGGTGGGGCGTCGAGGCACCGCGACGACCCCAGGGCGGGCACGTCGGGGTCCGCGGCGGGACCCTCGGGGACGGGCACCGTCACCTCCCACGCGGTCCGGCGCCCGGTCGCGGCGTCCTGCACCAGCCGGGCGACGGCGGTGCCGTGGTCGGTGACCAGGCGGAGCCGCACGTCGACCGCGCCGCCGCCGCAGGCCGCCCACGTCGGCTCCCAGGCGCCGGTGCCGCCGACCATGTCGTCGACGACGCCGGCGAGGTCGTCCGCGACCGTCCCCCGCGCGGGCGCGACGGCCCGGTCGTTGTCACCGGTGCGGAGGGTGGGCAGGCGCACCTCGGCGCCCACGGCGGCCGCCCAGGGGTCCGCGGCGAGGTCCTCCAGCAGCGCGCGGTCGTCGGCGTCCGGCTCGTCGCGCTCCCACCCCACGGCGGCGGGCCCGTCCTGGGCGGCGTCACCGGGCAGCGGCTCCTCCGGCGGTGCGACCAGGTCGGCGACGGGGACGCCCGCCCCCGCGGAGCCGCCGTCGAGGCAGGTGCGCGCCGCCGGCGCGGGGAGCGGCCAGGAGCCGTCGGCGTGGTGGGGCACGACGCCGTCGACGGTGGTCGTCGCCGTGGGCGCGGCGTCGCCGCCCGCGGGCTCGGCGGTCACGGTCGCGAGCACCTGGTCGTCGAGCCCGTCGCCGCGCGCGACCTGCGCGACGACGCGCGTCGGACGGCAGTCGGCGGTCAGGAGGGTCCAGCCGCCGTCGACGGCGGCGCCGACCTCGCGGGCCACCGCCGCGGCCGGCGACCCGTCGTACGTCGTGGTGCGGGAGCCGACGGAGCGCTCGACGGAGCCGTTCGTGCCGTAGACGTACGTCGGCACGGCGGCGTCGGCGGGCGCCAGCCACGGGTCGGCCCAGGCCCGCTCCGCGCGCGCCAGGTCGACCGGTCCGCTCGCCAGGTCGGTCTCCTGGCGCGTGCACCCGGCGCCGGCCGTGGCGACCGCCGCCAGGGCGAGCACGCCCGCCAGGGCGCGGGCGCGCCGGGGGGGCCGAGGACGACCGGGACGCGAGGCCGTCACCGGGGCACCACCGCGGTCCAGGCCTGGTCCCAGCCCGAGGTGCCGAGGTCGTTGCCCTCGAACTCGTCGCGGCTGATGGTCGTGGTGCTCCCGGAGGCGGGGTCGTAGACCTCCAGGGAGTCGCCGTCGGTGCCGGTGACCAGCACGACGTGGCGGGGGGACCACTCGTCGCCGATGTAGAGGGGGACGGCGTGACCGTCCTCGCTCGCCCGCTGCACCGCGTCGAAGGTGCGGCCCGGGTCGGAGGGGTCGACCACGTCGTTGCCGTACTCGCTGCCCGGCACCCCGGCGTGCGCGTTCATCTCGCTCGCGGCACCCCACGGCGGCGTCCCGAGGAACGACGGCCAGGGCTGCTGGGGCTCGCCCTCGGGGGAGGTCGCGTCGTTGGTGAGGGTCTTGACCCGGAAGGACTCGTCGTCGAAGCGCTCCTCGAAGCTGCGCGGGTCGGTCTCGCCGGTCTCGGGGTCGTAGCCGGTCCGCATCCACATCGCGTAGGCCGGGTCGTTGAGCATCCGGGCCATCACCAGCGACGACGAGCCGCAGGTCGTCTGGTCGGGCTGCGTGACGTCGTCGGAGGGGCTGGTCAGCGGGTCCATCCGCTCGATGTCGCGGCGGTCCATGGTCCGCAGGTGCTGCAGGTAGCGGGTGAGCGCCGCGCCGGCGAGGCCGCCCCCGACCCCGGCGAGGATGGCCGCGCGCTCCGCGTCGCTGCGGGCCGAGGCGAGCGCCTCGCGCAGCTCGCGCTGCTGGCCGGGGGAGAGCTCGGCGAACCGGTCCTCGTAGCGCGCCAGCGCCGCCCCGGACAGCAGGCCGCGGTCGTCGTCCCAGCCGTTGAGCAGGTCCACGGTGCTGATCCCGCCGGCGGTGGGCAGCCGGGTGGGCAGCTCGACGGCGTCGAGGGCCCGCCGGATCGCACGGTCGGCGGCGAGGACGAGCTCCGCGGCGTCCTCGTAGGCGCCGAGGGTCTCCCGGACACCGTCGACGACGAGGCCGCGGCGCCGGGTGAGGAGGTCGTAGGCCTCCCAGGGCAGCAGGTCGGACCAGGAGATCTCGAGGTTGTCGAGGATCTTCTCCCGGCCGGCGCGGTGGGCGTCGCGGACTCCCGTCATGTCGCCGGTCAGGCCCTCGAGGGTGCCCTCGACGCTGTCGCAGGCCGTGCGGACGGACCGGACGCGGCCCGACAGCTCGGTGACCGAGGAGCGGAAGGAGTCACCCGAGCCACCCTCCCAGACCGCGGTCGAGACGTGGAACGGGACGCGGACGAGGTCGGCGGTGGCCGAGTCGGCGCGCTGGTCGAGCATCCGCCAGCCGGTCCGGGCGGAGGTCAGGGCGGCCGGGTCCGGGTCGGGCGGCAGCATCGTCGCCGTGGCCGCCTGCCCCACCAGCTCGACGAGCCGGCCGACCGTGTCCCACGGGGGCCAGAGGTCGAGCTCCTGGACGGTCGCCAGCAGGGAGCGGAGGTCGGCGAGCCGGTCGGAGTAGAACTCCGGGTCGGTCGGCACCCACCCGGCGCTCACTGTCCGCCCCCGGGACCGGTGAGGGAGTTGAAGGCGCCGGCCGAGGCGCCGTCGGTGGCCTCGAAGTCGGCGATGCACTCCTCGATGCCGGCGCCGAACTCCCGCAGCACCGAGGCGACGACCTGCAGCGACCCGTGGACGTCCGAGGCCGCGGCGGACAGGCAGTCCTGCAGCGGCCCGAGGTCGCTGCCGGCGGCGGCCTCGGTCCAGCTCAGGGCGGAGCGGACCTCGTCGGCCGCGCTCTCGCCGTACTGCCATCCGTCGCGGATGCCTGCGGGTCGGAGCTCGATCGCCATGCCGGGACGCCTGCCCGTCACCGGACCCGGTCAAACCCGCGGCCCGCCGCGCGGCGGGCCCCGGGCCGGGCTCAGGGCGTGCGGGAGAAGGGGAAGAAGCCCTTCGGCTCGGACAGCCCGAGGCCGGCGGTGACGAAGAAGTCCCCGGCCGCGGGACCCGTCGTCGCGGTGGCCAGGCCCCGGGGGAAGGACGTGCCCTGGAAGGCCTGCACCGAGGTCAGGTCGGAGCGCCGCACGACGCTGACCACCCGGTCCGGCGGCTGCTGGGAGTGGGTCGCGAAGAGCAGCCGGCCGTCGCCGGAGGCGATGAGGTCCGGTCCGCCCTCGTTGCCGGGCGCGATGTTGCGCACCCGCTGCAGCCGGCCCCGGGTCGCGGAGACCACCGCGACGCGGGCGTCGGCGTCGCCGTAGGCGTAGGCGGTGCGCCCGACCATCGCGACCGACTCGACGTCGAAGGGCAGGTCGAGGCGGGCGCGGACGATGCGCGGGCGGGCCGGGTTGGACGTGTTCGCGACGGTGACGTCGCCGACCAGCGCGTTGGCGGTCACCACCCGGTCGCCGTCGCGGCTGACCGCGATGCCCTGCGGGAACGTGCCGGTGTCGAAGCGGGCCACGGGCTGCGGCCTGGCCGGGTCGCGCAGCGACAGCACCCGGACGCCGTTGCCGCGCCCGGTCGGGAAGCCCGAGCCGTAGGCGACGTAGAGGTGCCTGCCGTCCGGAGCCACGACGACGTCGAGCGCATCGGTGGGGGTGCGGGTCGACACCACGCGGGCGAGGCGGGGGCGCTGGCGGCGGACGTCGACGACGTAGAGCTGCTGGTCGTTGACGACGTAGGCCCACCGGCCGCCGCGGCGGACGGCGATGTCGGTGCCGAAGACGTTGCCGGTCCGGCCCACGACCGGTGACGGACGGCGGGTCACGTCGAGGACGGCGAGCCGGTCCTCGTCGAGCGCGAACGCCCGGCGTCCGCTCGACGAGACCGCGAGGTCGCGGGGGAACGTGTTGGGTCCGGAGACCTGCGTGCCCGGGTCGGAGGCGAAGGTCGCGGCCTCCGCGCGCGGGCCGCCCCGGGCGTCGCCGAGGGCCCGGAGCGCGGGGGACGTCGCCGCCCCGGGGCCGTCGGGAGCACCGACGGCGGGACCGGTGAGCGTCGTCAGTCCGGCGGCGAGGGCGAGGACGGGGGCGGCGAGGCGCGCGGCGCGGTGACGGTGCACGCGGTTCATCATGTCCGGAGGCGGGCCGCCGGGGGAAGGGCCGGCACGGGGTCGCCCCGTCCTCGGGGTGCTCTCAGCGCGGCGCGACGACCGCCCACAGGTGGTCCCAGCCGGACAGGCGCAGGCGGGACCGTACGGCGTCGTCCCGGCCCCGCAGGACGCGCTCGCCGCGGGCGGGGTCGTAGAGCAGTCGGTCCCCGAGACCGGTGCCGGGGTCGGGGGCCAGGACGAGGACGACGTGGCGGGGCAGGGTGGCGCTGCCGACGAACAGCGCGGAGCCGGGCACGCCGGCGTCCCAGCCGGCGCCGGGCCGGCCGCGCGCGGCGACGACGCGGTGGGGCCCGGGGAGCAGCCTCGCGACCTCCCAGGGCGGGGTGCCGAGCAGCCGCGGCCAGGCGCGCACGCGGCGGTGGGTCGCGAGGACCTCGTCGGCGAAGCGGGGCCCGGCCGTCGCGGCGTACGCCGGGTCGTCGAGCATCCGGGCCACCACGACGCAGGACGGACCGCAGGTGTACCGGTCGGGCTGGCGCAGCCCCGATCCCCACGGGAGGCGGGGCGACGGCCCGGCGCCGGACCCGGGCCGGGACGAGGTGCTCACCGGTGCGCGGCGGCCAGCAGCCGGGCCACCCGCGCCGCGGCCTCGCGCAGCCCGACGGGCTCGCAGCCCTTCGCGACGGCGTCGGCCACGACCCGGCGCTGGTCGCGCATCAGCGCCAGGCCCCGACGCACGAGCACGGGCGGCGGCTTGCGGTGCTCGCGCAGGTCGCGCTGCAGGCGCAGGGCGAAGGTGACGGCGGCGGGCCGTCGGACGCAGAGGGCGGCGGCGAGCACCCCCGCCTCGCGCAGCGGCCCGACCACGTCGGGCGCGAACAGGCCCTCCGCGACCACGAGCCCGGCCCCGTCGAGCGCGAGGTGCTGGGTGCCGCAGCGGCCGTCGTGGGCGATGTCGTAGACCGGCACGTCGACCCCGCCGGTGCGGCACAGCTCGACCAGGGCGGCGACGGCCTCGGCGGGCAGCCACGAGTCGGGGTGGTCCCAGTCGACGATGCCGCGGTTGGGACCGTGGTCGATCACCGGCAGCGTCGGGTCCCCGGCGGACTTGTAGAAGTCGTCGAGCCGCAGCACCGGCAGGCCGTGGTCGGCGGCCAGGCGCTGCGCGAGCCGGGACTTGCCGGACCCCGAGGGTCCGGCGAGGACGACGACCCGCGCAGCGACCACGACTCAGACGCCCGTCGGGTGCCAGACGGTCTTGATCTCGACCAGGTCCGTCATCGCGGACAGGGTCGGCTCCGCCGTCCAGTCCGGCTCGGCGGCCGGGGCGCGGCGCACCCGCTTGAGGTTGTCGGCCGCGGCCACCTCCAGCGCCGTGGCCAGCGCGGCGTCGCCGGCGACGCCGACGAGGTCGATCGCGTCCACGTCCATGTGGGAGGCCAGCCACGGGCCCACGCTCGCGGCGTCCCCGGTGAGGATGTTGACCACCCCGCCCGGCACGTCGGAGGTCGCGAGCACCTCGCCGAGGGTCACGGCGGGCAGGGGCCGGGCGAAGGACGACACGGCGACGACCGTGTTGCCCACGGCGATCGTCGGCGCGATCGCGCTGACGAGCCCGAGCAGCGAGGAGTCCTGCGGTGCGAGGACCGCGACGACCCCGGTCGGCTCGGGGGTGGAGAGGTTGAAGAACGGTCCGGCGACCGGGTTGCCGTTGCCGACGACCTGGGTGAGCTTGTCGGTCCACCCGGCGTACCAGACGAGCCGGTCGACGACCGCGTCGACGACCCGGCCGGCGGCGCTCTCGGAGAGGCCCTCGGCCGTGCGGACGTCGGCGACGAACTGCGGGCGCCGGTCCTCAATCATCTCGGCGACGCGGTAGAGCACCTGCCCGCGGTTGTACGCCGTGCGGCCGGCCCAGCCGGGCTGGGCCTTGCGGGCCGCGACGACGGCGTCGCGGGCGTCCTTGCGGGAGGCGAGCGAGGCGTTGGCCACGAAGGCCCCCTTGCTGTCGGTCACCGCGTAGGAGTGACCCGACTCCGAGCGGGGGAACGCCCCGCCGACGTACATCTTGTAGGTCTTGCGGACACCGATCCGGGCGCCGCCGGTCGTGTCGCGGGACTTCGCGCGCGCCATCACTCGCCGCCCTTCAGGTAGGCCGCCAGCCCGTGCCGGCCGCCCTCGCGGCCGTGGCCGGACTCCTTGAAGCCGCCGAACGGGCTGGTGGGGTCGAACTTGTTGAACGTGTTGGCCCAGACCACGCCGGCCCGCAGCCGGTTGGCCATGTCGAGGATCAGCGAGCCCTTCTCGGTCCAGACCCCCGCGCTCAGCCCGTACGGCGTGTTGTTGGCCTTCGCGACGGCCTCGTCGGGCGTGCGGAAGGTCAGGACACTGAGGACCGGCCCGAAGATCTCCTCCCGCGCGATGCGGTGGGCGGTCGAGACCTCGGTGAACAGCGTCGGCGGGAACCAGAAGCCCCGCTCGGGCAGCTCGCACGGCGGGCTCCAGCGGCCCGCGCCCTCGGCCTCGCCGGCGTCGGAGAGGTCGCGGATGCGCGCGAGCTGCGCGGCGGAGTTGATGGCGCCCACGTCGGTGTTCTTGTCGAGCGGGTCGCCGACGCGCAGGGTCGCCATCCGGCGCTTGAGCCGGTCGAGGAAGTCCTCGGCGATGCTCTCCTGCACCAGCAGGCGCGAGCCCGCGCAGCAGACGTGGCCCTGGTTGAAGAAGATGCCGTTGACGACGCCCTCGACGGCCTGGTCGACGGGCGCGTCGTCGAAGACGACGTTGGCGGCCTTGCCGCCCAGCTCGAGGGTGACGCGCTTCTCGGTGCCGGCGACGGCGCGGGCGATGGCCTTGCCGACGGCGGTCGAGCCGGTGAAGGCGATCTTGTCGATCCCCGGGTGGTCCACGATCGCCTGGCCGGTCGCGCCGGCCCCGGTGACGATGTTGACGACACCGGCGGGCAGGTCGGCCTGCTGGCAGATCTCCGCGAACAGCAGCGCGGTCAGCGGGGTGGTCTCGGCCGGCTTCAGCACGACGGTGTTGCCGCAGGCCAGCGCCGGGGCGATCTTCCACGCCAGCATCAGCAGCGGGAAGTTCCAGGGGATCACCTGGCCGGCGACGCCGAGCGGGGTCTCGCCGTAGCCGGAGTGCTTCAGCTTGTCGGCCCAGCCGGCGTAGTAGAAGAAGTGCGCGGCCACGGTCGGCACGTCGACGTCGCGCGCCTCGCGGATCGGCTTGCCGTTGTCGAGGGTCTCCAGGACCGCCAGCTCGCGGGAGCGCTCCTGGATGATCCGCGCGATGCGGAACAGGTACTTCGCGCGCTCGGAGCCCGGCATCCGCGACCACACGCGGTCGTAGGCGCGCCGGGCGGCGGCCACGGCGGCGTCGACGTCGGCCGCGGAGGCCTCCGCGACCTCGGCGAGGACCTCCTCGGTGGCCGGGTTGATCGTGGTGAAGCCCGTGCCGTGACCGTCGCGGAACTCGCCGTCGACGAACAGGCCGTAGGAGGCCCGGAGGTCGACGATGCCCGTCGACTCGGGCGCGGGGGCGTAGTCGAGGTCCATCAGTCCACCGTCACGTAGTCGGGGCCGGAGTAGCGGCCGGTCGCCATCTTCTGGCGCTGCAGGAGCAGGTCGTTGAGGAGCGTCGAGGCGCCGAAGCGGAACCAGTCCGGGTCGAGCCAGTCGCGACCCGCGACCTCGTTGACCGTCACCAGGAACTTGATCGCGTCCTTCGTGGTCCGGATCCCGCCGGCGGGCTTGACGCCGACCTGGGTGCCGGTCGCGGCGCGGAAGTCGCGCACGGCCTCGAGCATGACCAGGGTCACCGGCAGCGTCGCGGCCGGCTGGACCTTGCCGGTGGAGGTCTTGATGAAGTCGCCGCCGGCCAGCATCGCCAGCCAGGAGGCGCGCCGCACGTTGTCGTACGTCGCGAGCTCGCCGGTCTCGAGGATCACCTTGAGGTGGGCGGCCCCGCCGTCGGGGCGGGCGCAGGCCTCCTTGACCGCCACGATCTCCTCGAGGACCTGGGCGTAGTGGCCGGAGAGGAAGGCGCCACGGTCGATGACCATGTCGATCTCGTCGGCACCGGCCGCGACGGCGTCGCGGGTGTCGGCGAGCTTGATCTCGCGGGACGCCCGTCCGCTGGGGAAGGCGGTGGCGACCGCGGCGACCTTGACGCCGGAGGCGCCGAGCGTCTGCTTCGCGGTGGCGACGAGGTCGGGGTAGACGCAGACCGCGGCGGTCGCGGGGCAGGTCGGGTCGCCGGGGTCGGGCCGCTGGGCCTTGCTGGCGAGCGCCTGGACCTTGCCGCGGGTGTCCTGGCCCTCGAGCGTGGTCAGGTCGACCATGCGGATGGCCAGGTCGATGGCCTGGGCCTTCGCGGTCGTCTTGACGGAGCGGGTGGAGAGCATGGCGGCGCGCGCCTCGGCGCCGACACGGTCGACACCGGGGAGCCCGTGCAGGAACCGGCGCAGCGACGCGTCGTCGCGCGTCACGTCCGCGAGGTCCCCTCCCGTCCGGGTGGTCGTGCTGCCGGCTCGGGCGCCGGCGTCGGTCGAAGTCACCGCGACAGGATAGGGGTGGCCGTCCGCGGCCCTGAATTGGACAAATCGTCGCCACCGGGGCTCGCCGACGGCAGGTGTCCGGGGCTCGCCTAGCCTGGGGCCGTGGCGCGGCAGCAGGAGGGGACCGAGCGGTTCCCGGGCACCGGCGGGCTGACGATGCCCGTGGTCGGCGGGGCGCTGATCGGGCTCCTGGTCGTGGCGTCGGTCGTCGACGGGATCGAGCGGTTCGACGTCCCCGTCCTCGCCGGAGCGCTCCTCGCGGCGGTCGTGGTGTGGCTGGTCTTCGTGCGCCCCGGGGTGCGGGTCGAGGGCGACGCGCTCGTGCTGCGCGGCTCCCTGGGGGAGACCGCGGTGCCGCTGGCGGCGATCGAGCGGGTCACGATCACGCGGATGCTGGTCGTGCAGGCCGGGGCCCGGCGCCACGTGTCGACCGCGCTGTCGCGGACCCTGCGCAGCACGATGCTCTCCGGCGGGGTGGCGGCCCCGCGCTCGAGCCCGCTGGGACCCCTCGGGTCCGTGGGGCGACCGGGCCGCGACGAGGCGGTCGCGCCGGGCGCGGCGGGCCCGGGCGGGCCCGCCGCGGAGTCCGCGCACGACGCGCTCGGCCGGTCGGCGTACCCGGACTTCGTGGAGGATCGCCTCGCCCACCTCGCCGACGCCGCGCGGGTGCGGGCGGGGATCCGGCCGATGTCGGAGGCCCAGGAGGCCCTCGCGGCCGACGTACGACGGGTGTGGTCGCCGGTCGCGCTGGGCGCGCTGGGCGGGTCCGCGGCCGTGTTCGTGCTCAGCCTGCTGCTGACCTGAGGGGCACGCGGGGCCGGCGGCTACAGCCCGGCGGCCTCGACCAGGTCGGCGCGGATCGCGTCGAGCCGTCCGGCCGCGGCGATGCGGGCGGCGCCCACCGCGTCGCGGCGCACCTCCTCGTCGGTCTCGTCCACGGCGCAGTCGACGTCGACGACGACCTCCAGGTAGCACTTCAGCTTGGGCTCGGTGCCGCTCGGGCGCACGACGACGCGGCCGCCCTCGGCGAGGCGGTAGCGCAGGCCGTCGGTGGGCGGGAGGTCGGGGGAGCCGACGGCGAGGTCCTCCGCGGAGGTGACCGCGAAGCCGCCCATCGAGGTCGGCGGGGTGGCCCGCAGCCGGTCGAGGGTGGCCCCGATCAGGGACAGGTCGGTGACCCGCACCGACACCTGGTCGGTGGCGTGCAGGCCGTGGCCGATGGCGAGGTCGTCGAGCAGGTCGAGCAGCGTGCGGCCGTCGGCCTTGGCCTGCGCGGCCAGCTCGCACAGCAGCAGCAGCGCGGAGACGCCGTCCTTGTCGCGCACGTGCTCGGGGTCCACGCAGTAGCCCAGGGCCTCCTCGTAGCCGAACGCGAGGCCCTCGACGCGGCCGATCCACTTGAAGCCGGTGAGGGTCTCGGCGTACCCCTGGCCGGCGTCCTCGGCCAGGCGCCCGAGCAGCGACGACGACACGATCGAGGTGGCGTAGACGCCCTGGGCGCCGCGGCGCAGCAGGTGGGAGGCCAGCAGCGCGCCCACCTCGTCGCCGCGCAGCATCCGCCAGCCGCCCTGCTTGCTGTGCGGGGTGGCGGGCGCCGGGACGGCGGCGGCGCAGCGGTCGGCGTCGGGGTCGTTGGCCACGACGAGGTCGGCGCCGACGCGGGCCGCGAGCTCCATCGCGAGGTCCATCGCGCCGGGCTCCTCGGGGTTGGGGAACTCGACGGTGGGGAAGTTGGCGTCCGGCTCCTCCTGGGCCTCGACGACGTGGGGGGCCGGGAAGCCGGCCTGCTCCATCACGGTCGCGACCGTCGAGCCGCCGACCCCGTGCAGCGGCGTGTAGACCGTGACCAGGTCGCGGGGCCCGTCGGCGGGCAGGCCGGCGACGGTGTCGAGGTAGCGGTCCAGCACCTGCTGGTCGAGCACCTCTCCGCCGTCGCCGCGCGGCACCTGGGTGACCGGTCCGACCGCGGCGATCCGCTCGGCGATGCCGGCGTCGGCGGGCGACACGATCTGGCTGCCGTCGCCGAGGTAGACCTTGTAGCCGTTGTCGGCGGGCGGGTTGTGGCTCGCGGTGACCATCACCCCGGCGACGCAGCCGAGCTCGCGGATCGCGTAGGCCAGCACCGGCGTGGGCAGGGCCTCGGGCAGCGTCAGCGCGCGGAGCCCGGCGCCGGTGACCACCTCGGCGGTGTCCTGCGCGAAGCGCCGACTGCCGTGGCGGGCGTCGTAGCCGATGACGACGGAGTCGCCGGGGCGTGCGCCCTGGTCGCGCAGGTAGGCCACGAGCCCGGCGGCGGCGCGGGTGACGACGACGCGGTTCATCCGGTTCGGGCCCGCCCCGAGGCGACCCCGCAGGCCCGCGGTCCCGAACTCCAGGGTGCCCGCGAACCGGTCGCTCAGGTCGCCGTACGCCGCCTCGTCACCCGCGTCCACGGCCGCCAGGACCTGCTCCAGCTCGCCCCGGGTCCGCTCGTCGGGGTCCTCGGCTAGCCACGTCCGCGCGCGAAGGATCAGGTCGGCGTCGGGCGAGAAGGCGGGGTCCGTGCTCATGCTGCGCACCGTAGCGGCAGGCCCCGGCGCACCCCGCGGAGCCGTCCGCGCTGTCCGGCGTCGTCCGGCGCGGGCACCGCGCGCCAGGATGGGCGGGTGGACGACCCGGTGGACGACCCGGTGGTGACGCGGCTGCGCGCGGCGGGCTGCGTGTACGCCGAGGAGGAGGCCGCGCTGCTGCGGGACGACGACCCCGACGCACGGACGCTTCGGCGGCGGGTGGCGCGTCGCTGCGCGGGGGAGCCGCTGGAGCAGGTCCTCGGCTGGGTCGACCTCGGCGCGCTGCGCCTGCGGGTGGCGCCCGGGTGCTTCGTGCCCCGCCAGCGCACGCTGCTGCTGGTCGACCGGGCCCTGGCCGAGGCCCGGGCGCGGGTGCGGCCGGTCGTCGTCGAGGCGTACGCCGGGGTCGCACCCGTGGCGGGCCACGTCGCGCACGCCGTGCCCGACGCCGACGTGCACGCCTGCGAGCTCGACCCGGCGGCGGCCCGGGCGGCGGCGGTCAACCTGGGGGCCGGCGGGTCGGTGCACGTCGGCGACGGGCTCGACGCCATGCCCGCGGTGCTGCGGGGGCGGGTCGACGTCGTCGCCGCGGTCGCGCCGTACGTGCCGGACGGGGCGTGGGACCTGCTGCCCCACGAGGCCCGCGACCACGAGCCCGCCGCCGCGCTGCTGGGCGGCGCGGACGGGCTGGACCACGTCCGGCGTCTGCTCGGCGACGCGGTGGGCTGGCTGGCCCCGGGCGGCGTCGTGCTGGTCGAGGTGGGCGCTGACCAGGCGGAGGCCGCGGTGGCGGCGGCGACCGGTCACGGCCACCGCGCGTCGTGCGTCTCCGACGACGAGGCCCGCACCGCCGTCGTGCGGGCGGTGCGGGCCCCGACCGACCGGGCGGGCTGAGGGGCCCGGGGCCGTCAGGCGTCGATGCTGCTCATGTCGCCGTAGCGGGCCCCGGCCACGGCGTCGCGCGGCACGGCGGTCTCCAGGGCGGCCAGGTCGTCGGCGGTGAGCTCGACGTCGAGGGCCCCGAGGTTCTCCTCGAGGTAGCGCACCCGCTTGGTGCCCGGGATCGGGACGACGGACAGGTCGGTCGTCTGCTGGGCGAGCACCCAGGCCAGGGCGAGCTGGCCGGGGGTGCAGTCCTTCTGCCGGGCGAGGTCGCGCACGGCCTCGACGAGGCGGAGGTTGGCGTGGATGTTGTCGCCGGAGAAGCGCGGGAAGTACTCGCTGCGGCGTCGGTCCTCGGCGTCCAGGTCGTCGGGCGAGGTGATCGCCCCCGTGAGCAGCCCGCGGCCGAGCGGCGAGTACGGCACGAGGCTGATGCCCAGCTCGCGCAGCACCGGGGCGATGTCGTCCTCGAGGTCGCGGGTGAACAGCGAGTACTCGGTCTGCAGCGCCGTGATCGGGTGCACCGCGTGGGCGCGACGGATCGTCGCGGCCGAGGCCTCCGAGAGCCCGAGGTGACGCACCTTGCCGGCGCTCACGAGGTCGGCCATCGCGCCGACGGTCTCCTCGATGGGCACGTCGGGGTCGACGCGGTGCTGGTAGTACAGGTCGATGGTCTCCACGCCCAGGCGCTCCAGGGAGGCGTCGCAGGCGCTCTTGACGTACTCCGGGCGCCCGTTGATGCCGACCCGCGAGCCGTCGGCGCGGCGCTCGTTGCCGAACTTCGTGGCCAGCTGCACCTCGTCGCGCCGACCGGCGACGGCGGCGCCCACGAGCTTCTCGTTGGTGAACGGGCCGTACATGTCCGCGGTGTCGAGGAACGTGGCCCCGAGGTCGAGCGAGCGGTGGATGGTGCGCGTCGCCTCCGCCTCGTCGCGGGTGCCGTAGAACTCCGACATCCCCATGCACCCCAGCCCGAGGGCGGAGACGGTGAGGGGTTCGACGCTGCCGAGGTTTCGTGTGTCCATGCCCGTCCCAACCGGGGCCGCCGGCGGTGTGTTCCCCGTCTCAGCCGGGCCAATCGGCGGGTCCGGTCGGCGGGGCCAATCGGCGGGGCCGGTCGGCGGGTCCGGTCGGCGGGTCCGGTCGGCGGGTCCGGTCGGCGGGGGCCGGTCAGCCGCGGTCGAGGGCGGGGCGCTGGTGCTCGGGCCCGGCGAACGGTCCCCCGACGACGCCGACCTCGGCCTCGTCCGCGTCGCGCGGCTCGATCGCGGCGGCGAAGCGCTCCGCGTCGTCGCGCGGCGCGTAGCCGAGCGCCCGGCCCGGCTCCAGGTCCCACCAGCCGCGGGTGTTGGCGGACACGCCGTACAGGACGGCGTACCCGGGTGCGGGGGCGGCGAGGCACGCCTCGACCATCCGGACGGCGTCGTCGTGGCTGAGCCAGGTCGCGAGCTGGCGGGTGGTGGTGGGCTCGGGCAGGAAGGAGCCGATGCGGCAGGACAGCACGTCGAGGCCGTAGCGGTCGGCGTACAAGCTGAGCAGGGCCTCCGCGGCGACCTTGCCGACGCCGTAGAAGGTGTCGGGCCGGGGGCGGGCGTGCGCGGTCAGGAGCCCGTCGTCCAGCCCGTCGTCCAGCTCCGCGCGGGGCGTGCGGCCGACGGCGTGGTTGGAGGAGGCGTAGACCATCCGGCCCACCCCGTGGGCGACCATCGCGTCGAGCAGCGCGCCGGTGGTGACGACGTGGCTGGTCAGCGCGCCGGGCAGGGACTCCTCGCCGGGGTAGCCGGCGAGGTGCACCACCGCGTCGAGGGCCTGGGCGCCGACGGCGGCGTGGACGGCGTCGGGGTCGGTGCAGTCCGCGACGTGCCAGCGGGTGGTCGTGCCCTCGGGGGCGGGGTGCAGGTCGAGGCCGACGACGTCGTGTCCGGCGGCGACGAGCGCCGGGACCACCACGGTGCCGATCGAGCCGGCGGCGCCGGTGACGAGGACCCGGCAGGAGGCGGTGGCCATCGTCGCGCTCAGATCGCCGGGACGATGCGCGCGAGCAGGTCGCCCATGCGGCCCGCGGCGGCGCGTCCGGCCTCGAGGACCTCGGCGTGGTCCAGGGGGGCGTCGCTGATGCCGGCGGCCAGGTTGGTCACCAGGCTGATGCCGAGGACCTCCATGCCCGCCTCTCGGGCCGCGATCGCCTCGAGCGTCGTGCTCATCCCGACGAGGTGACCGCCCATCCGCTTGACCATCTGCACCTCGGCCGGCGTCTCGTAGTGGGGGCCGGGGAACTGGGCGTAGACCCCCTCCTCCAGCGAGCCGTCGATCTCGCGGCACAGCGCGCGCAGCCGCGCGGAGTACAGGTCGGTGAGGTCGATGAACGTCGCGCCCTCCAGCGGGCTGGTCGCCGTCAGGTTGAGGTGGTCGCTGATCAGCACCGGGGTGCCCGGCACCCACCGCTCCTCGAGCCCGCCGCAGCCGTTGGTCAGCACGATCGCGCGGCAGCCCGCGGCCGCCGCGGTGCGCACGCCGTGGACGACCGGTGCGGTGCCGAGGCCCTCGTACAGGTGGGTGCGGCCCGCGAAGACGAGCAGCCGCGTGTCGCCCGCCCTGACCGAGCGCACCGTGCCCGCATGGCCCTCGACCGCCGGCGGCGCGAACCCGGGCAGCTCCGTGGTGCGGACCTCCGCGACCGTCTCGCCGAGGAGGTCCACCGCCGGCAGCCACCCCGACCCGAGCACGACGGCCACGTCGTGGGCCTCGACCCCGGTCGCCTCCGCCAGGGCCGTCGCCGCTGCCTGTGCCTGCTGCTTCGCGTCGCTCACGCGGGTGACTCTAGGGCGTGGTCGACCGTGGTCGATCGCTGCTCCTGCGGGACACCGATCGACCACGGTCGGGGCATCGCGGACAGCGTCTCAGCGCGCCCGTCCACCCGCGGGCGCGGAGGATCTCCGCGATCGCGTCGGCGGTCCGGCACTCGTCGCCGACGACCTGGCCCCACCAGAGGCGCAGCGTGAGGAGGCCCTGGGCCGCGGCGACGACGTCGCGGGCGAGGTCGCGCTCTCGGTCGTCCGCGTGCTCGTGGTCGAGCCGGCCGTCCAGCTCGACCACCACGCCGAAGCGCCGGTACTCGACGTCGCGGTAGACGACGCCGCGAGCGGAGGACCGGACCTGCCGGTCGCCGGTGGGTAGGCCGTGCGCGCGCTCCACCCGGCGCAGGTAGGCCTGCTCGAGCACCGAGCAGGCCCCGGAGGCCACGTCGTCCAGCACGGCGCGCAGGAGGGCCCGCCGCGGCAGGCGAGAACGACGTTCCAGCGCCTCGCGCATCCGTGCCGGGGTCGTCCGGCGCGAGGAGACCGCCTCGGCGAGCACCGCGATCGCGGCGCGCTCGTCGCGCGCGGCGGACGCGACGTCCAGCGCTGCCTGCTCCACGCGCTGGCGGGGTGGGCGGCGGTGCCACTCGACGGAGTCGTCGAGACAGCGGGTCCGCCTGAGCCGGACTCCAGGCGGTGGGGTGAGCTTGCGCTCCGCGGCGACGAGGACCGTCACCGGGGCCCCGACCGACCGGCCACGGCCGACGCCGGCGGCGGCGAGGGCCGAGGCGCCGAACAGGGCGGCGGGGCTCGCCCACAGCACCGCCGCCCACGCGAGCTGGTCCGGTGTGGGCAGGCCGGTGTGGTCGACGTACACGCCGGGATGGATCCGCACGAGGAGGCGATGGCGCAACCACGAGCGGACCTGCACCCCACGCGCGCCGCAGGCGAGCAGCTGCGCGCGACTGACGACCCCGGCCTGAGCGCGGCACAGCTCGGCGACGTCGGGGGGTAGGACCGGCACCCCGCAAGCCTGCGCGGACGGTGGGCCTGCCGCCACCGGTCTTCCACAGCCCCGACCGTGGTCGACCGGTGCCTCCCAGGAGCAGCGATCGACCACGGTCGACGTACGGCGGGCTGACGGGAGCGCACCGCCCCGTGCGTCGCGGCTCGCCGGACGGAATAGGCTGGCCGGGTGAGCCACTTCGACGTTCTCGTCCTCGGCGCGGGCCCCGGTGGCTACGTCGCCGCCATCCGCGCCTCGCAGCTCGGCAAGAGCGTCGGCGTCATCGAGGAGAAGTACTGGGGCGGGGTGTGCCTCAACGTGGGCTGCATCCCCTCCAAGGCGCTGCTGCGCAACGCCGAGCTGTCGCACATCCTGACCCACGAGAAGGACACCTTCGGGATCAGCGGCGACGTGACCATGGAGTTCGGCGCGACCCACGCCCGCAGCCGGAAGGTCTCGGACTCCATCGTCAAGGGCGTCCACTTCCTGATGAAGAAGAACAAGATCACCGAGGTCCACGGCTGGGGCACGATCACCAGCCCGACGTCGGTGTCGGTGAAGGGCTCCGACGGGGAGACCACCGAGCACACCTGCGACACCCTGATCATCGCGGCGGGCGCCACCACGCGGCTGATCCCGGGCACCTCGCTGTCCGAGCGGGTCGTGACCTACGAGGAGCAGATCCTCACCGACCAGCTCCCGGGCTCGATCGTCATCGCCGGCTCCGGCGCGATCGGCGTCGAGTTCGCCTACGTGCTGAAGAACTTCGGGGTCGAGGTGACCATCGTCGAGTTCCTCGACCGCATGGTCCCGACCGAGGACCCGGAGGTCTCCAAGGAGCTCCTCAAGCAGTACAAGAAGCTGGGCGTCGACGTCCGGCTCAACACGAAGGTCGAGTCCATCGACGACTCCGGCGACACGGTCACCGTGACGGTCTCGAAGGACGGCAAGACCGAGGTCATCGAGACCGACAAGGTCATGCAGGCCATCGGCTTCGCGCCGCGCCTCGAGGGCTACGGCCTGGA
>NZ_BAAAMY010000007.1:0-123523 GCF_039529515.1 Nocardioides lentus | reverse complement strand
CAGCGTCGACGGCGTCTACGCCATCGGCGACGTCACCGGTCGGCTGATGCTCGCCCACACCGCGGAGGCGATGGGCGTCGTGGCGGCCGAGACGATCGCCGGCGCCGAGACCCTCGAGATCGACTTCGACATGATCCCGCGGGCGACGTACTGCCAGCCGCAGATCGCCTCCTTCGGCTACACCGAGGAGCAGGCGAAGGAGAAGGGCTACGACGTCAAGACGGCGAAGTTCCCGTTCGCCGCGAACGGCAAGGCCAAGGGCCTCGGCGACGAGGTCGGCTTCGTCAAGATCGTCGCGGACGCCGAGCACAACGAGATCGTCGGCGCCCACATGATCGGGCCCGACGTCACCGAGCTGCTGCCCGCGCTGACGCTGGCGCAGCGCTGGGACCTAACCGCCGACGAGGTGGCGCGCAACATCTTCGCGCACCCCACGCTCGGCGAGTCGGTCAAGGAGGCCGTCGAGGGCATCGCCGGCCACATGATCAACCTGTGAGCGAAGGGACTGCATGACACGCGTCGTCATCGTCGGGGGAGGCCCGGGCGGCTACGAGTCGGCCCTGGTGGCCGCACAGCTCGGGGCCGAGGTGACCGTCGTCGACACCGACGGTCTCGGCGGGTCGGCGGTGCTGACCGACTGCGTGCCCTCCAAGACCCTCATCGCGACCTCCGAGCTGATGACCGAGCTCGGCGGGGCCCGTGAGCTGGGTCTGGTCTGGGAGGACTTCGAGGGCGATGCGGCCGAGAGCCTGCGCGTCGACCTCGCCCGGGTCAACCGTCGCGTCAAGCGGCTCGCCGCCGACCAGTCGGCGGACATCATCCGCCGCGTCGAGCGCGAGGAGATCCGCATCGTGGTCGGCCGCGGCCGCCTCGACGGTCCCGAGACCGTGGTCGCGACGCTCGACGACGGCAGCGAGGAGCGCATCGACGCCGACGCCGTCCTGCTCGCAACCGGCGCCGCCCCCCGCACCCTGCCCTCCGCGCAGCCCGACGGCGAGCGGATCCTCACCTGGGAGCAGGTGTACGACGTCGACGAGGTGCCCGAGAAGCTCGTGGTCGTCGGGTCCGGGGTCACCGGCGTCGAGTTCGCCGCGGCGTACCTCGCGCTCGGCATCGACGTCACCCTGGTCTCCTCGCGCGACCGGGTGCTGCCCAGCGAGGACGCCGACGCCGCGGAGGTGCTCGAGGAGGTCCTGACCCGTCGGGGGATGACCGTGCTGTCGAAGTCGCGGATGGAGTCGGTCGTGCGCGACGGCGACACCGTGACGGTCACGCTGACCGACGGTCGCACCGTCGAGGGCACCCACTGCATCCTCGCGCTCGGCTCCGTGCCCAACACCAGCGACATGGGCCTCGAGGAGGCCGGCGTCGCGCTGAACGACGGCGGGTTCGTCAAGGTCGACAAGGTCTCGCGCACCACCGCGCGGGGCGTGTACGCCGCGGGCGACTGCACCGGCGTGCTGATGCTGGCCTCCGTCGCCGCGATGCAGGGCCGGATCGCGATGCGTCACGCGCTCGGCGACGCCGTGCAGCCGCTGGACCTGCTGAAGGTCTCCTCCAACGTGTTCACGTCCCCGGAGATCGCGACGGTGGGCATCACCCAGCGCGCCATCGAGGCCGGCGAGACCCCGGCGGAGACCGTGATGCTGCCGCTGGCCGGCAACCCGCGGGCCAAGATGCAGGGCATCCGCGACGGCTTCGTCAAGCTCTTCTGCCGCCCCGGGTCGGGCACGATCGCGGGCGGCGTCGTCGTGGGGCCGCGCGCCTCCGAGCTGATCCACCCGGTCTCGATCGCGGTCTCCGAGCGGCTCACCGCCGACCAGCTGGCGGCGGACTTCACGGTCTACCCCTCGCTGTCCGGCTCCATCGCCGAGGCCGCGCGGCGCCACCACCAGTTCACCCAGTCCTGAGGGGGGCCGGATGCACGGCACCGTCCTGCGCACCAGCCGGCTGACGCCGTCGCTGGTGCGGGTGGTCCTCGGCGGCGAGGGCCTCGCCGGCTTCTCGGCGCCCGAGCACACCGACGCCTACGTCAACCTGGCCTTCCCGCCGGCGGGGGCGCCGTACGGACCGGTCTTCGACCCCGCCGTCGTCCGCGACGAGCACCCGCGCGAGCTGCAGCCCGCACGGCGCCGCTACACCGTGCGCTCCTGGGACCCCGCGGCGGGCGACGCCGGGGAGCTGACGATCGACTTCGTGGTGCACGGCGACGCCGGCGTCGCGGGCCCGTGGGCCGCGGCCGCGGAGCCCGGCGACGTGCTCGTGCTGCAGGGCCCGAGCGGCGGCTACCGGCCGCGACCCGACGCCGCGTGGTACCTGATGGTCGGCGACGAGTCCGCCCTGCCCGCGATCGCCGCGTCGGTGGAGGTCGTGCCAGCGGGCCGGCCGCTGGTGGTGCTGCTGGTCGGTGACGGTCCCGACCACGAGGTGCCGCTGGTCACCGACGCCGACCTCGACCTGCGCTGGCTGCACCGCAGCGGCGCGGGCACCGAGCTCGTCGACGAGCTGCGCACCCTCGACTTCCCGAGCACCGACGTCTGCACCTTCGTGCACGGCGAGGCCGACGAGATCCGCGCCATCCGCAAGCACCTGCTCGCGGACCGCGGCCTGGCCCGCGCCGACATGTCCTGCTCGCCGTACTGGCGCCGGACGATGGACGACGAGGCCTGGCGCGCCGTCAAGCGCGACTTCGTGGCCGCCATGGAGGACGACGCCTGACGCGGGACGCGTGAGGCGAACGCGTGACGCGTGGGGTTCAGCGGCTCCAGTCGACGGACTCCCACGTCGCCAGCAGTCGCGCGCCGCGGGTGCGGTCGTGCTGGGCGACCCAGGCGATCCGTCCGCGCAGGTGCTCGGCGTACGCAGGGTGGCCCTCACGGTTCTGGCTCGCCGGCCCGTGCCGGGCGCAGTTGTGGAGGATCGCCCGGAGCCGGTCGACCTCCGCGCGGGCCACGCGCGGGCGCTCGTTGACCACCAGTCCGGCGAGGTGCTGACGCCCGGCGGCCGGCATGACGCCCGTCTTGCGCGGGTTCAGGCGGAAGCCCTCGTCGGCGACGACCTCCCCCACCGCGTCGAGCAGCCGGGAGGTGCCGCGGCCCCAGCCGCGCTCGCCGGACAGGGCGAGGTCGTCGGCGTAGCGGGTGTAGCGCCCACCCCACGAGGCGGCGAGCGCGGTCAGGCGGACGTCGAGGCGGTACGCCGCGAGGTTGGCCAGCGCCGGGGAGGTCGGTGCGCCCTGGGGCAGGTGCGGCGCGGCCAGGCGGCGGCCGAGTCGCCAGTGGGCGTCGAGGAGCCCGGGGTCGCGGGGTCGGGGCACCGCCCGCCACGCCGAGAGCGGCAGGACGCTGGTCGTCAGGCCGGCCAGGGCGTGGGCCACCGGCTCGGGGTAGCCGGCGGTGCGGAACAGCCCGTGGACCCGGCCGACGGTGACGCTCGCGAAGAACGACTCCAGGTCGAGGTGGAGCACGACGGCGCGCCCGGCGTGGGGTGCGGCGTAGGCGCGAGCCGACCCGCCGGGTCGGAACCCGCGGGCCGCGTCGTGCGGCGGGACGCGCCCGACGACGTCGTCCAGCAGCTGTCGCTGGATCTGCTTGAGCGTGGCCTTGGGTGCCTCGAGCACCCGGATCGCCCCGCTGGGGGCGGTGACGTGGCTGACCCGGTAGTGCTGCAGCGCCGGCGTGCTGGTGCGGCGCGCGAGCCGCTTGGGGTCGGCGTACCAGTCGAGCTCGCCGGGGCGCAGGTCGAGGAACCGGCCGAGGGCGTCGAGGTCGTCGAGCACCGGCAGGTGCCACCGGTTGGTGACCATCCGGGTCGGGCTCACCGGCTGCACCACGGGCCCGGGCGCGGGTCGTCGGGTGCGGGCCCGGCCGGCCTTCCCCGCGGCGGGGCAGGTCGCGAGGACGGTGGCCAGCTCCCGCGGCCGGTCGTGGGGCGGGCGCGGGTAGAGCGCGACCACCTCGGTGGCGAGCGCGGTCAGCCACTGCGGCCGCCGGCCCAGCACGGCGCGGCCGCTGGCGGTCAGTCCCTCCGGGGTCCACTCGCCCGCGAGGTAGCCCGCCGCGAGCGCTCGGGCGAGGTCGGCCCTCACGGGGCCGACCCGCGCGGGTCGGGGTGCGGCAGCGCTGCCCGACCTGTCCCGTCGTGCGCGCGCGGGCCTGCAGCGGAGCGCAGCGTCGCGCGCGCGGTGTGGTGCCCGGACGTACCGGTGGGCCCCGGGGTAGCCCCGGGGCAGCTCCCTGGTGACGCGCACCAGAGCGCCGTCTCGACCAGACGCTGCCGCACGCCCGCACCCTAGCCGCGGGCCCCGACATCGACCGCGTGCCACGACGGCCGGGCTCCGCCTCCAGGTCCCTCGGGAAATACGGGTGCGGACGATCGGGCGGGCCGCCTAGGCTGTCGACGTGGTCACCGCATCCATGAGGCTCCGCACCCGCGCCTGACGGCGCGGCCCGAGCTCCTCCCGCCGCCCGCCGTCCCGGTGTCCCCGCCGGGCGGTGCTCCTGCGCGTCCTCGTGACCGCCACCTGCCCGGCTCCACCCACGCGATGTGGAGCAGCAGATGCAGACCCCTGTCCTCACCCCGTCCACCGGCGCGACCGCGCACCTCCGGGCCCGTGGCCTCGAGGTCGCCGTCGCCGGACGCCCCGTCCTGAGCGGCGTCGACGTCACCGTCTCCGCCGGCTCCCGCCTCGCCGTGGTCGGCGAGAACGGGCGCGGCAAGACCACGCTCGTCCGCGCGCTCGCGGGCGAGATCGAGCCGGACGCCGGCGAGGTCGTCCGCGCCGGCAGCCTGGCCGTCGTCCGCCAGGTCCTCGACTCGGGCGCCGGCCACACGGTCGGCACCCTCGTCGCTGAGGCCGTGGCCGAGCCGGTCGCGGCGCTGGCGGCGCTCGACGCCGCCGGCGCCGCGGTCGCCGACGCGGAGCCCGGCGCCGACGCGGCGTACGCCCGAGCCCTCGAGGCCGCCGTGCGCCTCGATGCCTGGGACGCCGAGCGCCGCGTCGACGTCGCGCTCGCCGGCCTGGACGCCTGCGCCGACCGCGACCGGCCGCTGGCGTCGCTGTCGGTGGGCCAGCGCTCGCGGGTGCGCCTGGCGTGCGTGCTCGGCGGCGCGTACGACGTGCTCCTGCTCGACGAGCCGACCAACCACCTCGACTCCGGTGGGCTCGTCTTCCTCGAGCAGGCGATCCGTGAGCACCGCGGTGGCGTGCTCCTCGTGTCGCACGACCGGACCCTCCTGCGCGCCGTCGCCGAGGAGTTCCTCGACCTCGACCCGACGATGGACGGCCGGCCCCGTCTCCACGCGGGCGGGTACGACGGGTGGCGGGTCGGCCGACGTGCCGAGCGGGAGCGGTGGCAGCGCACCCACGACGCCCAGCGGGCCGAGCACGTGCGGCTCGCCGACGCCGTCGAGAGCGCCCGCCACCGGCTGGACACCGGGTGGCGGCCGGACAAGGGCACCGGCAAGCACCAGCGTCAGTCGCACGCGCCGGGCGTCGTCCAGCAGGTGCACCGGGCCCGCGAGCGGCTCGAGGCCCACCGGGTCACGGCCCCTCGACCGCCCGCGACGATGACGTGGCCGACGCTGACCGCGCGGCCCGGCCGCGTGGTCGCCCGCGCCGACGACGTCACCGTGGCCGACCGGCTCGACCGGCCGGTCAGCCTGCGGCTGGGGGCCGGGGAGAAGCTGCTGGTGACGGGGCCGAACGGCGCGGGGAAGTCGACGTTGCTCGCCGTCCTCGCCGGCGAGCTGGCCCCGACGGCGGGCGAAGTCCGGCCACCGGTGGAGGGGACGGCCTACCTCGGGCAGGAGACCCGGCGACCGATCGGTCGGCGGGGCAGGCGCGGCGGCGGCACCTCGAGTGGGTGCTGCGGCAGCGGCCGGAGCTGCTCCTGCTCGACGAGCCCACGAACCACCTGGCCGCGCCCCTGGTCGACGAGCTGACGGCGTTCGTCCGCGGGACGGGGGCGGCGGTCGTGGTCGCCACCCACGACCGACAGCTGCTGGCCGACCTCGCCGACTGGCCCGTCCTGCGACTGTGAGCGGACCGACGGTCCGTGGGCGCCGGGGTGGCTGGGGTGGCCGGTGGTGGGCGCGCCGCTGGGTACCGTCCCGACGTGACCACAGCAGTCGTCGTCGGTAGCGGCCCCAACGGGATGGCGGCGGCGCTCCGCCTCGCGCGGGCGGGGGTGCGGGTCACCGTCGTCGAGTCGTACGACGAGCCCGGCGGCGGGCTGCGCTCGGTCACCGACGCGACCGTGCCGGGCCTCGTGCACGACCTCGGCGCCGGCTTCCACCCGCTGCTCATCGACAACCCCTTCACGCGGGAGGTCGACCTCATCGCGGCCGGGGTGGAGTGGGCGTGGCCCGAGGTGCAGTTCGCGCACCCGCTGGACGCCGCGCTCGACCCCGGCCACGGCGCTGCGGCGTACCGCTCGGTCGAGGAGACCGCGGCGGGCCTCGGGCGCGACGGCGCGGCCTGGCGACGGATCTTCGCGCCGCTGGTCGAGGGGTGGGACGAGCTCGCGGTCGACGCGCTGCAGCCCCCGCTGCACGTGCCGCGCCACCCGGTCGGCCTGGCGCGGTTCGGCGCGCAGGCGGTGCTGCCGGCGGCGGTGATGGCGCGGGCGTTCCGCACCGAGCGGGCCCGTGCCCTGTGGACCGGGATCGCGACCCACGGCTTCCGCCCGCCGACCGTGCCGATGTCGTCGGCGATCGCGCTGATGCTCGGCACGGCCGCCCACAAGTACGGCTGGCCCGTCGCCGTCGGCGGCTCGCAGCGCATCGTCGACGCCACCACCCGGCTGCTCGCCGAGGCCGGCGGGCGGGTCGAGACCGGCCGCCGCGTGGCCTCGCTCGACGAGCTCGGGTCGCCCGACCTGGTCATGCTCGACACCGGCCCGGGGGAGGCGCTGCGGATCCTCGGCGACCGCGCGCCGGCCCTGACCCGCCGCTCCTACGGCCGCTGGCCCGCGGGTCCCGCGGCCTTCCAGGTCTCCTTCGCCGTCGACGGCGGCATCCCCTGGGACTACGAGCCCGCGCGACGCGCCGGCACCCTCCACCTCGGCGGCAGCCTCGCCGACACCACGAGCGCGGAGCGCTCCGTCGAGCGCGGCCGGCTGCCCCGGCTGCCCTACGTGCTGCTCGGCCAGCAGTACCTCGCCGACCCCTCCCGCGCGCAGGGCTCCGTCGTGCCGATCGACTGCTACGCCCACGTGCCGGCCGGCTGGGACGACGGCGACGCGGCGCTCGCCGCCGTGGTGGACCGGATCGCGGCGTACGCGCCGGGCTTCCGCGACCGGGTCGTCGCGACCGCGGTCCGCGGGCCCGCCCAGCTCTTCGCCGAGAACCCGAACTGGATCGGCGGCGACATCGCCGCCGGCCTCGTCACCCCGCTGCGCCTCGCGTGGGGCGCCCGCCCCTCGCTCTCGCCGTACGACACGGGGGTGGCGGGGGTGCACCTGTGCTCCGCGGTCACCCCGCCCGGCCCCGGCGCCCACGGCCTCTGCGGCTGGAACGCGGCCGGCGTCGCCCTCGACCGCCTGGAGCGCGCCGCCGCGTCGTGAGCCCGGCTGGGGGGTAGTCCCTGACGTTCTGACCGGGCGGGGGATAGTCCCTGACGTTCTGGCCGTCGAGCGGCGTGATTCGGGGTCAGAGCGTCAGGGACCATCCCGGCCGGGGCCGGGCTCGGGTGCGCGCCGGGGTAGTCCCTGACGTTGCGGCCGTCGAGGCCGGGCTCGGGATAGTCCGTGACGTTCGGGCCGTCGAGCGGCGCGATCCGGGGTCAGAACGTCAGGGACTATCCCGGCCGGGGCCCGGGGCAGACCTCCAGGGACGCCAGGGACGCCGGAACGCGGCGACCCACCTGCCGTACGGCGGCGCGGGGTACCCGGCCGTCGTGACCGACGCCAGCCGCCCCGACCTCGTCCGCCGCTCGCTGGACCTCGCGCTCGCCAACGTCGAGGCGGGCGGCAAGCCGTTCGCCTGCGTCGTGGTCGACGCCGCGACCGGCGAGGTGCTGCACGAGGCGACCAACCAGGTGAGCCAGACCGGCGACGTGACCGCGCACGCGGAGATCACCGCGATCCGCGAGCTGGCGGCGACCGGTCGCACCGACCTGGCCGGCTGCGACGTCTACGTCACGGCGTACCCCTGCCCGATGTGCCTGGGCGCGCTCTACTACGCCGCGCCCGAGCGGGTCGTGTACGCCGCGTCGCGCGAGGAGGAGGGCGAGCACTACGAGGACGGCGGGCGCTACATGAGCCTCGCGACCTTCTACGACGAGTACGCGAAGGCCCCGGCCGAGCGCGCGCTCCCCGCCGTCCGCGGCGAGGCGGGCGAGGGCCCCGAGGTCGTCGAGCCGTTCCGTCGCTGGACCGCGCGACACGGCTGAGGACGGGGCCCCGCGTGACCGCTCAGGCGTACGGCGAGCCCGGGTCGTCCAGCACGTCGCGCCAGGAGTGCTGCGGCTCGAAGCCGAGCAGGCGTCGGGCCTTCTCGATGGAGTAGAAGGTCTCGTCCGGGCCGAGGTCGCGGCGGACCTCGACGCCCTCGTAGAAGCGACCGATGATCTCGTCGGTCGTCGCGGACACCGACATGTCGGCGTTGGCGACGTTGAAGACCTCGTAGCCGAGCCCGTCGGTCTCGAGGCAGCGCTGCACCATCTGGGCGAGGTCGCGGGTGTCGATGTAGGCGAAGACGTTGCGGCGCCGCAGCGACGGGTCGGCGAGGTAGTCGCCGAAGTACTCGGCGTACTCGTGGGGCTCGATCACGTTGTTGATCCGCAGCCCGTAGACGTCGGCGCCGGTGCGGGCGTGGAAGGCCTGCGAGGTGACCTCGCCGGCGACCTTGGACATCGCGTAGGAGTCCTCGGGCACCGTCGGGTGCTCCTCGTCGACCGGCACGTAGAGCGGCTTGCGGTCGCCCTGGCCGAAGCAGATCCCGTACGTCGTCTCCGACGAGGCGAACACGATCTTGCGGATGCCGAGCCGCGTCGCGGCCTCGAGCACGTGGTAGTGGGCGAGGATGTTGGTGCGGTACGTCGTGGCGTCGGTGGCGAGCATCGGCCGCGGGATGGCCGCGAAGTGCACCACCGCGTCGTACGCCGGGCCGGGGCCCTGCGGCGCCATCGCGTCGAGGTCGTCGGCGGCCGAGAGCCCCGCCATCGCGGAGAAGGTGTCACCGGGGTCGGTCAGGTCGACCTTCAGGTCGGTCACGCCGTCGGCCTCGAGCGGGACCAGGTCGGCGTTCGTGACCTGGTGCCCGAGCTCGGCGAGGTGCGTGGCGACGTACTTTCCGGCCTTGCCGGACCCTCCGGTGAAGAAGATGCGCATGGGGGTCACAACAGGGACGGCGGCCCGAGCCTTCCCGTCCGGTCGGGCCGACCGTCCTCGTCGTGGGTGGACTCAGGCGCTGCGCTCCAGCTCGTCGGGGTCCTCGACGGCCGTCGGCGCGGGCGCGGGCCAGCCGATGCTGGCGTCGTGGCCGCGGAAGTTGCTCAGCCACCAGCCCCAGTCCTCGGGCACGAGGGTGAACGGGTCGGCGTGGCCGAGCTCGCGCGCGGCCCACACGGGCCAGTGGGGGTTGGCGAGCGAGGGGCGACCGAGCAGCACGAGGTCGACCTTCTCCTCGCGCACGGCGCGGTCGGCGTTCTGCGGCACGCCGAGGTTCCAGCTGACCGTGGTCGGGATCCCGACCTCGGAGCGCACGCGGGCGCCGCGCTCGACCCACGCGGACGGCGTGGGGAAGAACGGCTCGCGCATGTCGTCGGTGTTGCCGCCCATCGACAGGTCGATCATGTCGAGGCCGTGGTCCCTGAGCCAGCGCACGACCTCGACCGACTCCTCGAACTGCGCGCCGTCGGGGTGGAAGTCGTCGGAGCCCAGGCGGGCGGTCAGGGGGAGGTGCTCGGGCCAGACCTCGCGCACGGCGTCGAGGGCCTCGATGAGGAAGCGGGCCCGGTTCTCCAGGCTGCCGCCGTAGGCGTCGGTGCGGGTGTTGGCCAGCGGCGAGTAGAAGCTGGCGCCGAGGTAGCCGTGGGCGAAGTGCATCTCCAGCCAGCGGTAGCCGGCCTCGTGCGCGCGCACCGCGGCCTCGGCGTACTGGCGGTGGATCGCGCGGATCTCCTCGACGCTGAGCGGGTGCACGGGGTAGGGGCGCTTGCCGAAGCCGTAGGGCACGTCGGAGGGGCCGACGACCTGCCAGCCCTCGGGGTGGTCCGGGGGCAGCTGGACGCCGAGCCCGCCGCCGACCCACGGCTTGAGCTCGCTGCCGTTGCGGCCGGTGTGGCCGAGCTGGATGGCGGCGACCGAACCCATGGAGTCGATCATCGACGTCACGCGGGCGTGGCCCTCGACCTGGTCGTCGCTCCAGATCCCGGCGCAGTGCGGGGTCGTGCGGCCGTCGGGGGCGATGGCGACCTGCTCGGGGAACACCATCCCGAAGCCGCCGGCGGCGCGGGCGCCGAGGTACATCACGTGGAAGTCGTCCATGCGCCCGTCGGTCGAGCGGTACATGGTCATCGGCGACATCGCGATGCGGTTGCGCAGCGTGACGTCCTTGAGCGTGTAGGGGCTGAAGAGGTGGGGCATCGGGGGCCTCCGGCGGGACGGGGACGGCGACGGGGTCGTGGACGGGACCCATCCCACGCCCGCCGCCGACCGGGGCGGTGTCGGCCGTGTGACGTCTCGCGAACGTCGACCTCACGGCCGCACAGCCCCTCCCACCGCCGCCGGTGGAGAGGGTCAGTACGAGCCGGCGGCGAACTCGAAGGACTCGACGCCGCCGCGCACCTCGGCCCAGGCGAGGGTGACCCCGGGCAGGAGGGTGTCGTCGAGGTTGGCCTCGACCCGGGCGCCCGAGCCGTCGACGAGGGTGACGCTCCCGACCGAGGAGCCGTCGCGGGTGGCGATCGCGACCAGGCCGAGCGCGGGACCACGGCCCGGGGGCTCCGCCGAGCTGGTGTCGAGCACCCGCCCGCTGAGGTCGGCGAGGTCGCCCACGTCGACCCGGGTGGACAGCCCGTCGCGCTCCAGCAGGAGGAGGGAGCCCCCGGAGGACGCGAGCCGGAGCTCGCCCGCCTCGGCGCGCACGGCGCCGTCGGCGAGGGCCGTCAGGTCCGGGTCGCCGCTGGTCTCGGCGCGGTCGGCGAAGTCGCGCCAGCCCTGCACCAGCCAGTCCGGGAAGGCACCGGGGGCGAACGTGTCGGGCGTGGAGTGGTTGGCGACGCCGAGCCCGATGCTGCGTCCCGCCTCCTCCGAGTAGCCGGTGGCGGGCGGCTCGAGGTCGGGGTTCGCCACCCGGGGGTCGGGCAGGTCGACCTGGGTCGGCGAGGTGCGCACGGCGCCGGGCACCTCGGCGAGGATCCGCTCCTGCAGGGCCGCGAGGTCCTCCGGGAGGTCCGGTGAGGCCTGGACGCCGTCGCCGTCGGGGTCCTCGGCCGCCGTCGGGCTCGGTGCGGCCGGGGCGGGGACCGGGGTGCCCTCGCCGCCGAGGACCAGGAACGGTCCGCCCACCAGCACGGCCACCGCGAGCGCGGAGGCGCCGGTGACCGCGAGGCGGTGCCCCGTACGACGGCGGCGTCCGGCGCGGCGGATGTCCGCGAGGCGCCGTGGCTCCAGCGGGGTGGGGGAGTCGGCGTGCAGCTCGCGCTCGAGGCGCTCGACGAGGTCGGTCATCGGGTGGTCCTTCCGGTGGTGCGCCCGCTGTCGGGGACGGGATCGGGGACGGTGTCGGAGAGGGGGTCGGGGGCGGGTGCGAGGCCGTCGCGGAGCTTGGCCAGCGCCCGGGAGAGGGTGCTCCTGACGGTGCCGCGGGCCACGCCGAGCTCAGCGGCGACCTGGGCCTCGGGGAGGTCGTAGTAGTGGCGCATCACCACGATCCGCCGCTCCTTGACGCTGAGGTCGGCGAGCAGCCGCACGACCTCGTCGCGGTCGGCGACGGTGTCGGCGGCCGGGCCCGCCGCCTCGGCGCCGAGCAGGGCATCCCCTCCCACCTCGGTCACCCCGAGCCGGCGGCGGTGCCGGTCGATGTTGAGGTTGACCAGCGTGCGGCGGGCGTAGGCGTGCGCGTCGGCGCGGCGTACCCGGCCCCAGGCGGCGTAGGTCCGCACGAGGGCGGTCTGCGCGAGGTCCTCGGCGAGGTGCGCGTCGCCGCACAGCAGGTACGCCGAGCGGCGCAGCCGGGGCCACGCCCCGGCGGCGAACTCGTCGAAGTCCGCGTCCTTGTCGCTCATGGTCCCCCGTCCGTGTGCGTGCCCTGTCGTCGATCCCTACGCAGCGCCCACGACGGAGGTTGAGCTCAGCGCAGGATCTTCTCCATCGCCTTCCCGCGGGCGAGCTCGTCGACGAGCTTGTCCAGCAGCCGGATCCGTCGCATGAGCGGGTCCTCGACGTCCTCGACCCGTACGCCGCAGACGACGCCGGTGACCAGCTCGGCGCGCGGGTTCAGCTCCGCGTGCTCGAAGAAGTCCGCGAACGTCGTGCGGGCGTCGAGGTGCGCGCGGGGGGCGGGCCCGTCGTACCCGGTCAGCCAGGTCGTCACCGTCTCGACCTCCTCGGCCGGGCGCCCCTTCCGCTCGGCCTTCGCGACGTAGTGGGGCCACACGTCCGCGACGGGGGTGGTGAAGATCCGGTGCACCCGACGAGGCTAGGCGAATCGGCGGCTTTGGGATGTCGAGGACGCCCGGACGGTTCCGTCCCCGGGGTGGAGGCGGCCACGATGGGCCGCACGACACGGAGGAGACGACGACATGAAGTACCTGCTGCTCAAGCACTACCGCGGCGGCCTCGGCATGGTGAACGACGTGCCGATGGACCGGTGGACCCCCGACGAGGTCGGCGCCCACGTGCAGTTCATGGAGGACCTGGCCGCGCGGCTGGAGGCGTCGGGGGAGTTCGTCGACGCCCAGGCGCTGTCGCCCGAGGGCTCCTGGGTGCGGTACGACGGGCCCGGCCGCCCGCCGGTGACCGACGGCCCGTTCGCGGAGACCAAGGACCTGATCGCGGGTTGGATGGCGATCGACGTCGACAGCCACGAGCGCGCCCTCGAGGTCGCGGCCGAGCTGTCCTCGGCGCCCGGCTCCGGCGGCGAGCCGCTGGGGGAGTGGCTGGAGGTGCGGCCCTTCCTGTCGCAGCCGCCGACCGTCACGGAGTGAGCCGCAGGTGAGCGGACACCCCGTCGACGAGCACGTCGTGCGGGCGCTGGTGCCCCGGGTGATCGCGGCGCTGGTGGGCCGCGGCGCCGACTTCGCCTCCGCCGAGGACGCCGTGGCCGACGCGCTCCTCGACGCGGTCCGCACCTGGCCTGCCGACCCGCCGCGCGACCCGCAGGCGTGGCTGGTCACTGCGGCCTGGCGGCGGTTCCTCGACGCGACGCGGGCCACCTCGGCGCGACGGCGCCGCGAGGAGCGGGTCGACGACGAGCCCGGCCCCGGCCCGGTCAGCGCGCGCGACGACAGCCTCGGGCTGTTCTTCCTCTGCGCGCACCCCTCGCTGACGGCCTCCTCGGCGGTCGCGCTGACGCTGCGGGCGGTGGGCGGCCTGACCACCCGCCAGATCGCCGGGGCCTACCTCGTGCCGGAGGCCACGATGGCCCAGCGCATCAGCCGGGCCAAGCGCACCGTCGCCGGCGTCCGCCTCGACGAGCCCGGTGACCTCGCGACCGTGCTGCGGGTGCTGTACCTGGTGTTCAACGAGGGCTACTCCGGCGACGTCGACCTCGCCGCGGAGGCGATCCGGCTGACCCGTCAGCTGGCCGGCCTGGTCGCCGGTCGCGACGACGGGGGCGCCGAGGAGGTCGCGGGGCTGCTGGCGCTGATGCTGCTGCACCACGCCCGCCGCCCCGCGCGGACCCGTCCGGACGGGAGCCTCGTGCCGCTGGCCGAGCAGGACCGCTCGCGCTGGGACACGGACCTGATCGCCGAGGGCGTCGAGATTCTCCAGGCGGCCCTGGCCCGCGACCGGCTCGGCGAGTACCAGGCCCAGGCCGCGATCGCCGCCCTGCACGCCGACGCACCCCGCGCCGAGGACACCGACTGGGTGCAGGTCGTCGAGTGGTACGACGAGCTCGTCCGCCTCACCGACAACCCCGTCGCCCGCCTCAACCGGGCCGTCGCCGTGGGCGAGGCCGACGGCGCCCGGGCCGGCCTCGCGGCCCTGGTCGAGCTGGACCCGTCACTGCCCCGGTACGCCGCGGTCTCGGCGTACCTGCACGAGCGGGACGGCTCGGTCGACGAGGCCGCGCGCCTGTACGTCGAGGCCGCCCGCGCTGCGTCCAACCTCGCCGAGCGCGACCACCTCACCCGGCAGGCCGCGCGTCTGCGGTCGTAAGCGCCGAGTCGTCGCGAAGTCCCGGGGTCGGGAGCGTCGAGTCGTCGCGAACTCCCGGGGTTCGAGGGGCTTCGATCCACCGCGGTGGCGTCGTGAGCACGAGATCCGAGTGGCCGCTGTCGACCTGCCGCGCGGCGCGGACTGGTCCGCGGGAGCTCGTGCCGGCTCGGGGGTCGTACGGCGGGAGCTCGTGCCGACTCGACGGGGCCTGCGCGCCGTGACGCGGTCCGGCGCGGTTGACTCCGGGGTCATGGCGACCCGGATGCTCCTGCTGGCCGACACGCACCTGCCGAAGCGGGCGAAGGTGCTGCCCGCCGAGGTGTGGGACGCCGTCGATGCGGCGGACGTCGTCGTCCACGCCGGGGACTGGGTCGACGTCGCGCTGCTCGACGAGCTGGAGGAGCGCTCGGCCCGGCTCGTCGCCGTGTGGGGCAACAACGACCACGGCGAGCTGCGGGAGCGGTTGACCGAGGTCGCGCGGGTCGAGGTCGAGGGCGTGCGGTTCGGGGTCGTGCACGAGACCGGCGACGCGAAGGGTCGGGAGCGGCGGTGCGCCGCGGCGTACCCCGACCTCGACGTGCTCGTCTTCGGCCACAGCCACATCCCGTGGGACACCACGACCGACACCGGCCTGCGCCTGCTCAACCCCGGCTCGCCGACGGACCGTCGCCGTCAGCCGCACTGCACCTACCTCACCCTCACCGTCGACGCCGGGGAGCTGCACGACGTCACGCTGCACCGCCTGCCGCCCCGCTGATCTTGCCGGAACGGCAACATAGTTTGCCGACGATGGTCCCCGGGTGCACGCTGGTCGCATGACGACGGAGCACGCAGACCACCAGCACGGCGAGGGCCACGGTCACGGCCAGCCGGCCACGACCGACCAGCCGGACATGTTCGAGCCCGAGGCGTGGGAGGACCGGTACGCCGGGGACGAGACGATGTGGAGCGGCAACGCGAACCCGCAGCTCGTCGCGGAGGTGCCGGCGCTGACCCCCGGGACGGCGCTCGACGTCGGCTGCGGCGAGGGCGGCGACGTGGTGTGGCTCGCCCGGCAGGGCTGGCGGGTGACCGGGGCGGACTTCGCGGCCAACGGCCTGGCCCGCGCCGCCCGGCACGCCGAGCAGGCCGGCGTCGCGGAGCAGTGCGACTGGTGGCAGGTCGACGCCCGCACGTTCGACCCGCAGGGCCGCACCTTCGACCTCGTGACCACGCACTTCCTGCACCCGCCGGACGCCGGCATGGGCGACGTCGTACGCCGGCTCGCGACCGCGGTCGCGCCGGGCGGCCACCTGCTCGTGGTCGGGCACGCCCCGTCGCCGCTGTTCACCCAGCTCAGCGAGAGCCGCCGGCGCGCGATGTGGCACGCGGCGGAGCTGGTGCCGAGCCTGCCCGAGGGGTTCGAGGTGGTCGTGGCCGAGGAGCGCCCCCGCACCACCGTGCGCGACGGCGTCAGCCACGAGATCGAGGACGCCACGCTGCTCGCGCGACGGGTCGGCTGAGCCGTCAGGACACGCACGAGCCCGGCCCGCCGGACGACGGCGGGCCGGGCTCGGCGGGGTCTCAGACGTCCTTGACCAGCGGGGCGACCTCGGTGCCGAGCAGCTCGATGCCGTGCAGCAGGTCCTCGTGGGCCAGGCGCGGGTTGGTCATCTGCAGCGAGAGCCGGTCGACGCCGCCGAGCTGGTCGGAGACCCGGCGGATCTTGTCGGCGACGGTCTGCGGGTCGCCCATGAAGAACGCGCCGTCGGGGCCGGCGGTGGCGTCGAACTGCAGCCGGCTGGGCTGACGGAAGCCGCGCTCGGCCGAGATCTTCGCGAACATCTCGTGCCAGCCCGGGTAGATGGTGTCGGCCGCGGCCTTGGTGGAGTCCGCGACGAACCCGAAGACGTGCAGGCCGACCTTCAACTTCTCCGGCGGGTGGCCGGCCTGGGCGCCGGCGCGGCGGTAGAGGTCGACCAGCGGGGCGAACTGGCGCGGCTCCCCGCCGATGATCGCGATCATCAGCGGCAGGCCGAGCAGGCCCGCGCGGGCGAACGACTCGGGGGTGCCGCCGACACCGACCCAGATGGGCAGCGGGTCCTGCAGCGGCCGGGGGTAGACGGTCTGCTCGACCAGCGGCGGACGGTGCTGGCCCGACCAGGTCACCGGGCTCTCGTCGCGCAGCTTGAGCAGCAGGTCGAGCTTCTCGGAGAACAGCGAGTCGTAGTCGGCCAGGTCGAGGCCGAACAGCGGGAACGCCTCGGTGAACGAGCCGCGCCCGACCACGAGGTCCATCCGGCCCTTCGAGATCAGGTCGAGGGTCGCGAACTGCTGGAACAGCCGCACCGGGTCGGTCGCCGACAGCACGGCCACGGCGCTGCCGAGGCGGATCTGCTCGGTGCGCGCGGCCGCGGCCGCGAGGATCACCGGGGGAGCGGAGTCGTAGTACTCGCTGCGGTGGTGCTCACCGATCCCGAACGAGTAGAGCCCCGTGCGGTCGGCGAGCTCGATCTCCTCGAGCAGGTGCGCCATGCGCTCCTCGGGGCCGATCACCCGCTCCGTCCGAGGGTCGGTCACTGCGGCCACGAAGCTGTCGATCCCGATGTGCATGCCGCCGGAACCGGTCGCGGCGGACCGCTATTCCGCAGCGGCCCGCAGCGGCGCCTGTGCAGCGGCTCAGAACCCGCCGAAGTCGAAGCCGCCGCCCATGTCGGCGCTGCCGCCGCCCTCGAAGCCGCCGAAGTCACCGCCCCCGCCGTCGCCACCACCGTCGCCGTAGTCACCCCCGCCGTCGCCTCCGCCCTCACCCGAGCCGTCGCCGTACGAGCCGTCGAAACCGCCGCCGGGCATCATCATCGACGACAGGAACATCATCGGGAGCAGGCCCGAGAGCACGAAGCCCCCGAAGTAGCCCTGCGCGTACGCGCCGTACGCCGGGCCGGCCTCGTAGTAGGGCACCATCCGGTTGCCGTCGCGGACCTTGCGGACGTCGGGCTCGGCGCCGGCGGCGACGCGGTCGGCGTCGGCCGCGCAGACGGGCACGTCACGCTCGACGCCCCCGGGCGGCGCCCAGTTGATGTCGCGGTCGGCCGGGCCGTGGTTGGGGTTGAAGAAGCACGGGGGGCGCCGGGTGGGCAGGTCGCGCCCGTCGCGCCGGGCGAGCACGCACGCCATCGCGTAGCGACCGTCCTCGAGCGCGGTGGTGACCTGCTTGAGGTCCTCCGAGGTCGTGGCGTCCTTGAGCAGCTGCTTGGCGTGCTCGTAGGAGTCGAGCGCCCGCTGGTAGTCCTGGCGCATCGGGGTGTCGAGCGTGTCGGTCAGCGTCTCGACGTGGAGGTCGGAGAGCTCCTCGCCGAAGCGCGTCACGTCCTCGTCGATCGGCACGCGCACCTTCGCGAAGGCATCGGCGGCCTCGAGCTCCTTCGCCTTCTTGGTGCGGTTGCTCGACACGAGGGCCACGCCGCCGATGACGGCGACGAGCAGCAGGACGATGAGCAGCTCTCCCATGACCCGAGTCTAGGTCGCGGCCCCGACCGCGCGACCCCGCGAGAAGTACACGGCTGTAGTTAGTGAGAATCACTCGCGTTACGCATGTGACGCGTGGTGCCATCGAGGCCATGCGTCCCCCGACCCGCCGTTCCCTGCTGCCCCTGGCCCTCGCCCTGGCGGGTGGGTGGCTGCTGGCCCCCGCCGCCCCGGCCGCCGCGGAGGGGCCGTCGCAGGTCACGTTCGAGGGCCACGGCTACGGCCACGGCATCGGGATGTCGCAGTACGGCGCCTACGGCGCGGCGCGCGAGGGCCGCACCCAGCGGCAGATCACGGCGTTCTACTACCCCGGCACGGAGGTGGGACGGGCCTCCGGCAAGGTCCGCGTGCGGCTCTCGGGCGACGCCGACGGCGACGTGGTCGTCGAGGCCCGCCCCCGGCTGCGGGTCCGCGACCTGGGCCGCAGCGGCGCCGCGGCCCTGACCCGCCTGCCCGACAACGGCGCCCGGCAGTGGCGGTTGCGCCCGGGCGCGGGCAGCGGCGGCGCGGTGGTCTCGTTCCGCGACGACCGGCAGTGGCGCTTCTGGCGCCGGCTGTCCGGCGGCGGCGAGCTCGACGCGCAGGGGGCGGCCGTGACGCTGGTGACCGCCGCCGGCCCGCGGCGCTACCGCGGCGCCCTGCGCCTGGCCGTCGGCGAGACGGTGAACGTGCTCGGCCTCGACAACTACCTGAAGGGCGTCGTCCCGCTCGAGATGCCGGCGGCCTGGGCGCCCGCCGCCGTGCAGGCGCAGGCCGTCGCCGCCCGCAGCTACGCCGCGTGGGAGCGGCAGCACCCCCGCGGCGACCACTTCGACGTGCACGACACGGTCACCAGCCAGGTGTACGGCGGGTTCGGGGCGGAGCACCCCGACTCCAACCGGGCGGTCGAGCGCACCGCCGGGGAGGTCCGCACCAGCGGTGGGCGCCCCGCGTTCACCCAGTTCTCCTCCTCCAACGGCGGCCACACCGCCCCCGGCTCGCAGCCCTACCTCCGCGCCCGCCCCGACCCGTACGACGGGTGGTCCGGCAACCCCAACCACGACTGGCGCACGAGCGTCCCCGCCTCGGCCTTCGAGTCCCGGTGGCCCGGGATCGGCGACCTCACCGGCGTGCGCGTCGTCCGCCGCGACGGCCACGGCGAGTGGAACGGCCGCGCGCTGCAGGTGCGGATCACCGGCAGCCGCGGCTCGACCACCGTCAGCGGCCCGGACCTCCGCTTCGCGCTGGGCCTGCGCTCGCACTGGTTCCGCGTGGTCTGACGCCCGCGGGGTCTCGTGGCTCGTCGCCAGGGCTCCTCGCGCCTCGACCTCCGGTGGGTCCCGGGCTCCTCGCGCCTCGACCTCCGGTGGGCGGGCCGGCGGGGTCTCGTGGCTCGTCGCCAGGGCTCCTCGCGCCTCGACCTCCGGTGGGTCCCGGGGCTCCTCGCGCCTCGACCTCCGGTGGGTCCCGGGGCTCCTCGCGCCTCGACCTCCGGTGGGTCCCGGGCTCCTCGCGCCTCGACCTCCGGTGGGCGGGCCTGCGGGGTCTCGTGGCTCGTCGCCGGGGCTCCTCGCGCCTCGACCTCCGGTGGGTCCGGGGCTCATCGCGCCTCGACCTCCGGTGGGTCCGGGGCTCCTCGCGCCTCGACCTCCGGTGGGTCCCGGGCTCCTCGCGCCTCGACCTCCGGCGGGCCCGGAGGTCGAGGTGCGACGTGCCGAGGGACGAGGCGCGGAGCCACGACACCCGGTGACCCGTACGCGCGGCCCGCGGGGCCGCCGTGCGGCGGGCTCAGACGCCCAGCGGACGCAGGAAGCCGTCGGGGACCTCGACCACGTCGGGGCCGAGCTGGTCGATCGAGGACAGCCCGAGCCCGAGCAGGGCGGAGTCGATGCCGGAGCGGAGCACGTCCAGGACGTTGCCGACGCCCTCCTCGCCGTTGGCGGCGAGCCCCCACAGGTAGGCACGGCCGATCATCACGGCGCGGGCGCCGAGCGCGAGCGCCTTCACGACGTCCGAGCCCCGCCGGATGCCGCCGTCCATGACGACCTCGACCTGGCCGCCGACGGCCTCGGCGATCGGGTGCAGCACGCGGATGGTGGCGGGGGTGCCGTCGAGGTTGTTGCCGCCGTGGTTGGACACCGAGATCGCGGTGACGCCGGCGTCGACGGCGCGCTTGGCGTCGTCGACGCGGCACACGCCCTTGAGCATGAAGGGGCGCCCGCTGATCTGCGACCAGGTCTCGCGCATCCAGTCGACGTCGTCCCAGGTGGGCGGGGTGGTGGTCATCCACTCGTAGTAGGCGCCGAAGAAGGTGGGGGCCTCGCCGCCGTCCGGCGGGGCCAGGTTGGGGGCGCGCAGGTCGGGGATCGTGCCGGTCCTGCCGAACTCCCACAGCCACCGCGGCTTGGTCGCCACCTTGGGCGCCATCCGCACCATCGTCTTGAGGTCCACCTTCTCGGGGATCTCGGGGCTGCCCCAGTCGCGACCCATCGAGAAGGACCAGTCGAGGGTCGCGATGAGGCCCTTCGCGCCGGCGGCGTGGGCGCGCTCCATGCGCTGGACCATCACGTCGCGCTGACCGGTCCAGTACATCTGGAAGAAGGTCCGGTCGTTGACCGCGCAGACCTCCTCGACGGACTTGGAAGCGAAGTTGGACAGCCCCATCACGGTGCCGCGCGAGGCGGCGGCGCGGGCCACGGCCACCTCGCCGTCCGGGTGCACCGCCTGCACGCCGGTCGGGCTGATCACCACGGGCAGGGAAATCTCCTGGCCCATCAGCGTGGTCGCCATGCTGCGCTCGGCCTGGTGGCCGGCGACGTGGGGCGCGAACTGGATCTCGGTGAACGCCCGCTGGTTGTCGTCGATGGTCTGGCCGCGCTCGGAGCCGGCGACCAGCGCGCCGTACACGGGGGCCGGCAGGCGCTTGCGGGCTCGCTCCTGGGCGACCGCCACCGACTCGAACCACGGGTTCTGCTTCCAGGGGTTCTGCAACCAGGTGGGCTTCGAGCTCATGGGACCTCCCCGTGACGGGGTACGACGGCGGATGGGACGGTGGTGCGGTGCGGTCGCTGTGACCTGCGCCACTCACGTTATGGCACCCTGGGCCACAACGGAACCGTCCGACCGGGTAGGAGGTGCACCGCCGTGACCACGACACGTCGGACCGCCCTCGGCCGCCCCAGCGCGACCACGCACGCCGAGATCGAGCGTGTGGCGTTCGCGCTGTTCGAGGAGCGCGGCTTCGACGCCACCCCGCTCGAGCTGATCGCCGCCGAGGTCGGGGTCGGGCGCCGCACGCTGTTCCGCTACTACCCGTCCAAGAACGACATCCCGTGGGGGCTGTTCGACCGCACCGTCGAGGACTTCGCCGCGCTGCTCGACGCCGCGCCCCTCGACGCCCCGCTGTGGGAGACCGTGCACCACGGCGTGGTGGCCTTCAACGACTTCCCCCGCGACGCCGACCCGCCCCACGAGCAGCGGATGCGCCTCATCCTGCGGACCCCGGCCCTGCAGGCGCACTCCGTGCTCCGCTACCGCCAGTGGCGCGAGGTGATCGCGGCGTACGTCGCCCGCCGTACCGGCGCGTCGCCGAGCGACCTGCAGCCGCGCACCGTCGGCCACGTCAGCCTCGCGCTCAGCCTCGCGGCGTACGACCGCTGGCTGGACGACCCGTCCGCGTCGCTTCCCGGGCTCGTCGACGAGGCCATGCAAGGCCTGCGCGCCCACCTGGACTGAGCCCCGGCCCCGGCCCCGGCCCCGCAGGGCCCAGGGAGGCTCAGGACAGGACGAGCACGAGGTCGCCGCCCTCGACGGACTGCGGCCCGCCGAGCGCGATCCGCTCCACCGTGCCGGCCTTCGGCGCGGTGATCGAGGCCTCCATCTTCATGGCCTCGATGGTCGCCACGGTCGCGCCGTCGGCGACCTCCTGGCCCTCCTCGACCACGACGGTGACGACGCCCTGGAACGGCGCGGCGACGTGGCCGGGGTTCGAGGCGTCGGCCTTCTCGGCCGCGGCGGAGTCGGCCTGCACGCTGCGGTCGCGCACGGCGACCGGGCGCAGCTGGCCGTTGATCGTGCACATCACGGTGCGCACGCCGCGCTCGTCGGGCTCGCTGACGGCCTGCAGGCCGAGGATCAGCGTCACGCCCTCCTCGAGCTCGACCTCGTGCTCCTCGCCCTGGCGCAGGCCGTAGAGGTAGTCGCGGGTGTCGAGCACCGAGGTGTCGCCGTAGGTCGAGCGGGAGTTGCGGAACTCCTCGGTCGGGCCGGGGAAGAGCAGCTCGTTGAGCGTCTCGCGGCGCCGCGTGGAGTCCAGCGCCTCGGACTGCTCGTCGGTGAGGTCGGAGTCCTTCGGCTCCCAGGTGCGACCCTCGAGCGCCTTCGCGCGGAAGGGCTCGGGCCAGCCGCCGGGCGGGTCGCCGAGCTCGCCGTGCAGGAAGCCGATGACGGAGTCCGGGATGTCGAAGTCGTCGGGGTCGGCCGCGAACGCGGCCGGGTCGGCACCGACGGCGACCAGGTGCAGGGCCAGGTCGCCGACCACCTTCGACGACGGGGTCACCTTGACGACGTTGCCGAGGATGTCGTTGGCCGCGGCGTACATGTCCTCGATCTGCTCGAACCGCTCGCCGAGGCCCAGCGCGACCGCCTGCTGGCGCAGGTTGGACAGCTGGCCGCCGGGGATCTCGTGGCGGTAGACGCGACCGGTGGGAGCCGCGAGGCCCGACTCGAAGGGCGCGTAGACGCGGCGCACGGCCTCCCAGTAGGGCTCCAGCGCGTTGACGGCCGCGAGGTCGAGGCCGGTCTCGCGGGGGCTGTGGTCGGTCGCGGAGATCAGCGACGACAGCGCCGGCTGGCTGGTGGTGCCGGCCATCGCGGCGCAGGCCGCGTCGACGGCGTCGACGCCGGACTCGATGGCCGCGGTCAGGGTGGCGAGCTGGCCGCCGGGGGTGTCGTGGGTGTGGAGGTGCACCGGCAGGTCGAAACGCTCGCGCAGCGCCGTGACCAGGGTGCGGGCGGCCGGGGCGCGCAGCAGGCCGGCCATGTCCTTGATCGCCAGCACGTGGGCGCCGGCGTCGACGATCTGCTCGGCGAGGCGCAGGTAGTAGTCGAGCGTGTAGAGCTTCTCGCCCGGGTCCGACAGGTCGCCGGTGTAGCAGAGCGCGACCTCGGCGACGGTGGTGCCCGTCGTGCGCACGGCGTCGATCGCGGGTCGCATCTGCGAGACGTCGTTGAGGGCGTCGAAGATCCGGAACACGTCGATGCCGGTGGCGGCCGCCTCGGCGACGAACGCGTCGGTCACCTGCCGCGGGTACGGCGTGTAGCCCACCGTGTTGCGACCGCGCAGCAGCATCTGCAGGCAGATGTTGGGCACGGCCTGCCGCAGGCTGGCGAGCCGCTCCCAGGGGTCCTCGGCCAGGAAGCGCAGGGCCACGTCGTACGTCGCGCCGCCCCAGGCCTCGAGGCTCCACAGGTCGGGCGTCGTCCGGGCGACGTGGCCCGCGACGCCGAGCAGGTCGCGGGTGCGCACGCGGGTGGCCAGCAGGCTCTGGTGGGCGTCGCGGAACGTCGTGTCGGTGACGGCGACGCGGTCCTGCGCGCGCAGCGCCGCGGCGAAGCCGTCGGGGCCGAGGGCGAGGAGCTGCTGGCGGGTGCCGTCGGGCGCGGGCACCGCGAGGTCGACCTTCGGCAGCTTGGCGGCGGGGTCGATGGAGACCGGCGCGGGCCCGTGGGGCTGGTTGACGGTGACGTCGGCCAGGTAGGTGAGCAGCTTGGTGCCGCGGTCGCCCGACGAGCGGGCGGTCAGCAGGTGCGGGTGGGTCTCGATGAACGACGTCGTGACCCGCCCGGCCGCGAAGTCGGGGTCCTCGAGCAGCGCCTGCAGGAAGGCGATGTTGGTCGCGACGCCGCGGATCCGGAACTCCGCCACCGCCCGTCGCGACTTCGCGACCGCGGTCTCGAAGTCGCGCCCGCGGCAGGTGAGCTTGGTCAGCATCGAGTCGAAGTAGCCCGACACCTCCGCGCCGGTGTACGTCGTGCCGCCGTCGAGGCGGACGCCGCCGCCGCCGGGGGAGCGGTACGTCGTGATCCGGCCGGTGTCGGGGCGGAAGCCGTTGGCCGGGTCCTCGGTCGTGATCCGGCACTGCAGGGCGGCGCCGCGCAGCGAGACGGTCTCCTGCGACAGCCCGAGGTCGGCGAGGGTCTCGCCGGAGGCGATGCGCAGCTGCGACTGCACGAGGTCGACGTCGGTGACCTCCTCGGTCACCGTGTGCTCGACCTGGATGCGGGGGTTCATCTCGATGAAGACGTAGTTGCCCTGCGGGTCGAGGAGGAACTCGACCGTGCCGGCGTTGCGGTAGCCGATCTCGCGGGCGAACCGCACGGCGTCCGCGCAGATGCGGTCGCGCAGCTCGGGGTCCAGGTGCGGGGCCGGGGCGATCTCGACGACCTTCTGGTGGCGCCGCTGCACCGAGCAGTCGCGCTCGAAGAGGTGCATGACCTCGCCGGTGCCGTCGGCGAGGATCTGCACCTCGATGTGGCGCGGCTCGACGACGGCCTGCTCGATGAACACGGTCGGGTCGCCGAACGCGCCGTCGGCCTCGCGCATGCAGGCCTCGACGGCCTCGCGCAGGTCGGACTCCGCCTCGACCCGCCGCATCCCGCGCCCGCCGCCGCCGGCGACGGCCTTGACGAACAGCGGGTAGTCGAGCCCGGCCGCCGCCTCGATCAGCGCGTCCGCGTCGTCGGTCGGGTCGACGCTCGACAGCGTCGGCACCCCGGCGGCCTTGGCGGCCGCGATGGCGCGCGCCTTGTTGCCGGTCAGGGTCAGCACCTCGGCGGTGGGCCCGACGAAGGTGATCCCGGCCGCGGCGCAGGCCTCGGCCAGCGCCGGGTTCTCCGACAGGAACCCGTAGCCGGGGTAGACCGCGTCGGCGCCCGCGCGCACCGCCGTCGCGACGATCGCCTCGGGGTCGAGGTAGGCGCGGACCGGGTGGCCGCGCTCGCCGATCTCGTAGGCCTCGTCGGCCTTCAGTCGGTGCTCGGACCAGCGGTCCTCGTGGGGGAACACCGCGACCGTGCGCGCCCCCAGCTCGTACGCCGCCCGCAGGGCACGGATCGCGATCTCGCCACGGTTGGCCACCAGCACCTTCGAGAACATGGGCCGCAGGCTAGCGGCGCCGGGCTGTGGGCTGGGTCACCACGGACGTCCGTGGACACCCGGGCCGTCCACCCGGGTCAGGTCCTGCGCGACCGGCCCCGGACCGTGGTGACGGCGAGGGCGATCGCGGCCAGGACGGCGGTGACGGTCAGGCCCGCCAGCACCCCCGAGGTGACGCCGCCCACGGTGCTGCCGGCCTCGGACGCGGCGAACGGCGAGGCGTCCGGCGAGCCCGTCGGCAGGCCGGTGACCCACTCGGTCAGCCGGGTGCCGGCCTCGCCGAGGAACTGCGGGCGCTCCTGCTCGTACGACGCGCCCTCGGGCGCCCAGCGGTGGCCCGGCGTGGCCTCGAGGTAGCCGTCGTCGGGGCCCTGCCAGAGCACGACCAGCGCGGGCTCGCCCGTCTCCTCGCCGAGCGCCCACGCCATCTGCTCGGCGGCCTGGATCGGGTGCTCGTAGCCGGCGAACCAGCTCGGCTCCCAGACCGTGACGTAGACCGGCAGGTCCCGCTCGACGATGGCCGCGAAGACCCGGGCCTCGGCGGCCGGCGGCAGCATCGCCCGCCCGTCCGCCGGGACGTGGACCCGGTCCTCGAGCATCCCGGCGACGGCCTCGGTGACCCGGTCCCCGGCGCCGCCGTAGCGCTCGACGCGCTGCTCGGCCACGGAGCCGGGTCCGGGCAGCACCAGCAGGAGGGCGGTGGCCAGTCCCGCGCCCGCGACGACCTCGGCCGCGAGCCGCGTGGCGGTCCTCACCGGCCGACCTCGCGTCGGGATCGCAGGTCGTCGGCGACGTGGGTCCAGAGCTCGTCGACGAAGGCGCCGTAGCCGGTGCGCGACCAGACGGTGTCCTGCTCGAGGTAGGGCTGCTGTCGGCGGCGCCACCGGTCGCCGGGGACCTGCATCACCGCGAGCCGGCTCGCGGGACGACGCTCGCAGGCCTCGCACACCGGCAGGTCCAGGGTCCGGTCGCCGACCGGCACCTCCCGGGTGCCCGTCGCCTCCCCGTGCCGCGGGTCGAGCGTGCAGCAGGCGTACGGCGTCGGCGCGGACGGCTCGCGGCGCCGGCGCCGCGGACCCCGTCCGGTGGTCGACTGCGCCTCCCGCAGCGCGGTGCGGGTCAGCACGAGGGCCCCGACGAGGTCGGCGAGGTGCTCCGCCTCCGGGTCCGCCGGCAGGCGGTCGGCGAGCCGGCGGGCGGTGTCGAGACTGCCGTCGCGCCGCTCGCGCCGCTCGGGAGCCGGGGACCCCTCGGTGCCGGCCGCCGCGGCCACCGCCTCCGAGGCGGCCGTCAGCTCGAGGTCGAGACGACGTCGTACGGAGGCGGCGTCGTGGAGGTCGTCCGGGCGGTCGCGCCGCCCCGACGTCGACGACGGGAGCCAGGTGGACGCCGGGGGTGCCGCGACCCGGAGGCGACGGACGGCCTCGGTCACGACCACGACCCCGCCGGTGACGGCCACGAGCAGCAGGGCCGGACCGAAGACGGCGTCGGAGGCGTCGGGGGGAGGGACGGCAGGCTCCCAGACGTCGGTCTCGGCCCACGGCGCGGTCGAGGCGTAGGCGTCCCAGGCGTCGTCGTCGACCCCGGCGTCGTCGAGCAGCACCTCGAGGTCGCGGGCCAGCACCCCGGCCGGGGTCACGCCGGCGGTCGCGCCGCCCTCGAACGCCGCGCCGGGCTGCCGCGCGAACAGCTCGTCGCGTCCCGGCGCCTCCCCGAAGCCGACCACCTCGTGGGTGTAGGACTCCGCGCCGAGGTGCACGAGGTAGGTGGCGTCCGCGTCGCCGGAGGCCTCGAACAGCCGGCTCGCGAGGTCGGCCGCCGGGTCGCTGCCGGAGAGGTCCGCGGGAGGGTCGACCATCACGACGTACGTCGGCAGGTCGGCGGCGGCGACCAGCTCACCGAGCTCCTGGCGCACGGCGGCGGTGTCGCCGTTGCCGAAACGGGGACCCACCAGCACCGGGTCCTCCGCCAGCGCGGCCGCGATCTCGTCGACCGTCGGGGGCGACGCGGCACCCGCCGCGCCCGCACCCGCAGCGCCCGCACCCACAGCGCCCGCGCCCGGCGCGGCGGCACCGGTCCCCGACCCGCTCACCGGGTCCGCCGGTGGAGCCGGGTGAGCAGGTCGGGGTCGAGCGCCCCGAAGCCGCTGGAGGCCCAGGGCTCGCGGTCGGTCTCGAAGTAGTGGGCCGGCGCCCCGCGGTGGACGACGTCGAGGATGTCGGGCCGGCGGCCCGCCTCCAGGTCGTGGCGGCACCGGCGGCAGACGGGGGCGTCGACGCCGGTGCCCGCCACCTCGAGCGGACGCGGGTCGGTCGCGGTGCCGTGCAGGGGGTTGAGGAAGCAGGGGCGCGGCGGGGCGAAGGCCGAGCCCCGTCTCGCCGCCTGCAGCGCCACCTCGCCGCGCTCGGCCAGCACGAGGGCGCCGACCGCGTCGAGCACGTCGACCTCGGCGCCGGCCTCGGCGTCCCCCGCGGCGTCGGAGGTCGCCGGCAGCAGCCGGCCCGCGGCGTCGTAGTGGTCGAGCGCCGCCTGCCAGGAGTCCAGCGCCGCGGGCCCGGCCCCGGGGTCCAGGTCCGTGGCGTCGATCCGCTCGCCGAGGGCCAGCACGGCGGTGCGGGCCCGTCGTACGGCGTCGGCGTCGCCGGCCTCGCGGACGCGCTCCAGCACGGAGGCCGGCAGCGCGAAGGGCTGGTCCGCCCCGCGTCCGGGCCGGGCCCGCGCCCGACGACGCAGCAGCAGCAGACCCGCCGCGGCGGCCGCGACCACGACGGCCGCCACGAGCGCCACCGGCAGCCAGTCGCCGGCCGTGCCGTCGGCGTCGTCGTAGGCCTGCGCCCGGGCCGCGGACGCCTGCTCCGCGACCTCGGTGAAGGTGCCGTCGGCCAGCGCACCGGTGACCTCGAGCAGACCCGCGCCCAGCTCCTGGGCCTGGCCCTCGTCCCCGTGGGACAGGATCCCGTCGACGTCGAACGAGACGTCGGTGGAGCCCGCGACCTCGCCCCACTGCTGCACCGACACGCGGACGCCGTCGTCGCCGACGAAGGGCTGCACGACGAGGCCGTCGGTGGTGGTGCTGACGAAGCCGTCGGAGACCCGGTCGACGCCGAGGTAGAGGCCGTCGCGGCCGGTGGCGTCGTGGAGCCGGAAGGCCAGGTCGCTGCCCCAGCTGCCGTCGGCGCCCTGCGGCGGGGCGGCGAGGACCACGAAGACCGGCTCGTCGGCGGCCGCGACGTTCGCCTCGAGCTCGCGGACCTCGGCCGGGTCGAGCCAGTCCTCGGCGCCGCGGCCGACGTACACGCCGTCGCGGGCGAGCTCCGCGGCGACGTCGTTGACGAGGGCGTCGTTCATCTCCGCCACCTTTCCCCGAGCCGTGCGACGGAAACCCTCTCAGGCCGGTCGCTCGTCGCCGCGGCCCCCTACCCTGGGTCGACGTGAGCCTCCTCCGACGCGCCGCCACCCTCGCCCTGCGGCACGGGCCGACCGTCTACCGCCAGGTCAGGGCCGCCCAGGCCCGCCGCACGGCGACCGCGGACCCGCGCCCCCCGACCCCCGGCCCGGCGCCCACCACCGGCGCGGGCTCGTCGTACGCCCCGCAGGCCGACGGGGAGCCCGACCCCGGCGAGGTCGTGTGGGGGTGGGTGCCCTACGAGGACGACCCCTCCCAGGGCAAGGACCGGCCGGTCCTGCTGGTCGCCGAGCGCGACGGCCGCTGGCTGGGGCTCTACCTGACCTCGAAGGACCACGACCGCGACGCCGCCGACGAGGCGCGGTGGGGCCGGGAGTGGATGGACGTCGGCACAGGCGGCTGGGACGCCCGCCGCCGGCCCAGCGAGGTGCGCCTCGACCGGCTCGTCGTGCTGGAGCGCTCCGCGATCCGCCGCGAGGGCGCCGCCCTGCCGCGCCCCGTCTTCGACGCCGTCGTGGCCCGCGCCCGGGGGCTCGGCACGCTCTGAGCCAGGACGGCGGACGTCTGGTGCCAGCTCGCGGCACCGCCGACCTGAGCCCGCTCGCCACGTGATGGAGGTACTGCTGGGTCACCTGGTGACCCAGCAGTACCTCCATCACCCCTCGGCGGGCACTCCGGGCACCGGACCAGCTCGCCGGTCAGCCGAGCTGCTGCATCAACGCCGCCGGTCGGGCCGCCGTGGGCGCGCTCGACCCGGTGCAGGTACGCCCGCTCCAGGAGCGAGCAGGCGCCGACCGCCAGGTCCGACAGCACGCCGGCGAGGAACGGTCGTCCTCGCACCCGGCGGCCGCGTCGAGCACCGCCTCCTCCACCCGCACCCTCGGTGGGGCGCGGTCGAGCTGAACCCTCGCCGCCAGGTCGACGACACGGTGGACCGTCACCCCGGTCGTCGCGCGGACCCTGCGACCGGCGTCGACGGCCACGTGGACGGGCCCCTCGCCTCCCCGTCGCTGCCGGATCCCGGGCCCGAGGGCCCGGGATCCGTAGAGCGCCGCGGGTGCCGCCCAGAGCACGGCCGCCCACTCCCGCTGCCGGGTGGTCAGCGCCCCGGTGTGGAGGACGTGGACCCCGTCGTGCCCTGGCGTCAGGAGCCGACCCCGACGCCGGCACCTGACCTCGTGGGGCTCCACCCCCGCGGCGACCAGCTGTCGCCGGCTGACGACGCCGTCCTGGTGGCGCGCCAGCGCGGCGACGGCGGGCGGGAGCTCGGGCACCGCGTCACCGTGTCGCGCCCGGGCCGGCAGCAGGACGAGCGGCCGGGGGTCTGCGGAGGAACGCGGCACCCGTGCGACGGAGGACGGCAACGGGCTCGTCTACCCCTCCCTCCCTCGGGGTACGGCGGGGCCATGACGCGATTCGGCTACACCCTGATGACCGAGCAGTCCGGCCCGAAGGACCTGGTGCGCCACGCGGTGGCCGCCGAGCGGGCCGGCTTCGACTTCGAGGTCTCGAGCGACCACTACTTCCCCTGGCTCTCCGCCCAGGGCCACGCGCCGTACGCCTGGACCGTGCTGGGCGCCGTCGCGCACGCCACCGAGCGGGTCGAGCTCATGACCTACGTGACCTGCCCGACGCTGCGCTACCACCCGGCCGTGGTCGCGCAGAAGGCGGCGACGCTCCAGCTGCTGGCCGACGGCCGCTTCACGCTCGGCCTCGGCTCGGGCGAGAACCTCAACGAGCACGTCGTCGGCGAGGGCTGGCCCGCCCTGGACGAGCGCCAGGACATGCTCGTCGAGGCCATCGAGATCATCCGCGCCCTCCACGAGGGCGGCCTGGTGACCTGGGCCGGCGAGCACTACCGGGTCGACTCCGCCCGGATCTGGGACCTGCCCGAGGGGGGCGTGCCGATCGGCGTCGCGATGGGCGGGCCGAAGGCGGTCGAGCGCTTCGGCCCGCTGGCCGACCACCTGATCGCCACCGAGCCCTCCGCGGACCTCGTCGGCGCCTGGAACGACACCGACGGCACCGCGACCATCGGGCAGGGCGCCCGCGCCATCGGCCAGATCCCGATCTGCTGGGACCCCAGCCGCGAGCGGGCGGTCGAGCGGGCCCACGAGCAGTTCCGCTGGTTCGCCGGTGGCTGGTCGGTCAACGCCGACCTGCCGACCACGGCCGGCTTCGCCGCCGCCACCCAGTTCGTGCGGCCCGAGGACGTGGCCGACAACATCCCCTGCGGCCCCGACCTCGACGCCATCGTCGAGGCGATCCGGCCCTACTGGGAGGCCGGCTTCACCGACGTCGCGCTGGTGCAGGTGGGCGACGAGGGCGTGGACCCGTTCTTCGAGCAGGCCGCCGAGCCGCTGCTCGACAAGCTGCGCGCCGCCGCCGGCTGAGCCGGCCACCGAGGGGAGACAGAGGTACTTCCGGGCCACCAGGTGACCCAGAAGTACCTCCCTCAGGTGGCGGGGGGTCAGGCGGCCGTGGTCAGACGATCTCGCAGACGACGGCGCCGTTGGTGAGGGTCGCGCCGACCTCGGCGGTGAGGCCGCTGACGGTGCCGGCCTTGTGGGCGGTCAGCGACTGCTCCATCTTCATGGCCTCGATGACCACCACGGTGTCGCCCTCGGCGACGTCGTCGCCCTCGGAGACGACGACCTTGACCACGGTGCCCTGCATCGGGGAGGTGACGGCGTCGCCCGAGGCGGCCGCCGCGCCGCCGGACTTCTTGCGGGAGCGCTTCGCCGGGGCCGCGGCCCTGCCGCCCCCGCCGCCCAGGGACAGCCCGCCTGGCAGCGACACCTCGAGACGCCGCCCGCCGACCTCGACGACGACGCTCTGGCGCTCGACCGGCTCGTCGGCCTCCCCGGCCTCCCCGTCGTACGGCGTGATCCGGTTGTCGAAGTCGGTCTCGATCCAGGTGGTGTAGACGTCGAAGGAGCCCTCGCCGGAGGGGTTCGAGGCGCCGACGTACGCCGGGTCGGTGACGACCGCGCGGTGGAACGGGATGACGGTGGGCATGCCGTCGACGTCGAACTCGGCGAGCGCGCGACGCGAGCGCTCGAGCGCCTGGGTGCGGTCGCGGCCGGTGACGACGAGCTTGGCGATCAGGGAGTCGAAGCTGCCCGGGATCGTCTCGCCGTTCTCGTAGCCCCCGTCCAGCCGTACGCCGGGCCCCTGCGGCGGGCTCCACCGCGTCAGCGTGCCGGGGGCCGGCATGAAGTTGCGGCCGCCGTCCTCGGCGTTGATGCGGTACTCGATGGAGTGCCCGCGGATCTCGGGGTCGCCGTAGCCCAGCTCCTCGCCGGCGGCGACGCGGAACATCTCGCGCACGAGGTCGATGCCGGTGACCTCCTCGGAGACGCAGTGCTCGACCTGCAGGCGGGTGTTGACCTCGAGGAAGGAGATGGTGCCGTCCTGGCCGACCAGGAACTCGCAGGTGCCGGCGCCGACGTAGCCCGCCTCGCGCAGGATCGCCTTCGAGGCGGTGTAGAGGCGCTCGACCTGGTCGTCGCTGAGGAAGGGTGCGGGCGCCTCCTCGACGAGCTTCTGGTGGCGGCGCTGCAGGGAGCAGTCGCGGGTGGAGACGACCACGACGTTGCCGTGGGCGTCGGCGAGGCACTGGGTCTCGACGTGACGGGGGCGGTCGAGGAACTTCTCGACGAAGCACTCGCCCCGACCGAAGGCCGAGACCGCCTCGCGCACGGCGGACTCGTAGGCGTCGGCGACCTCCTTCATCTCGCGGGCGACCTTCAGGCCGCGGCCGCCGCCGCCGAAGGCGGCCTTGATCGCGATGGGGAGGCCGTGCTCCTCGGCGAAGTCGACGGCCTGCTGGGCGTCGTCGAGCGGGTCCTTCGTGCCGGGGGCGAGGGGCGCGCCGACCTTCTCCGCGATGTGGCGCGCGCGGACCTTGTCACCGAGGGACTCGATGGCCTCCGGCGGGGGACCGATCCAGACCAGGCCGGCGTCGATCACGGCGCGGGCGAAGTCGGCGTTCTCGGCGAGGAAGCCGTAGCCCGGGTGCACCGAGTCGGCACCGGACTCGCGGGCGACCCGCACGATCTTCTCGATGTCGAGGTAGGACTCGGCCGGGGTGGAGCCGCCGAGGGCGTGGGCCTCGTCGGCGATGCGCACGTGGACGGCGTCGCGGTCGGGGTCGGCGTACACCGCCACGCTGCCGATCCCGGCGTCACGACACGCCCGGATGACGCGGACGGCGATCTCCCCGCGGTTGGCGATGAGGACCTTCTGCAGCGGTGTGACCTGCGACGTGACCTGCGACGTGGACATCCCGGCGGCTCCTGGCTGTGTGTGGCGGACGGGGACACGCGCCCCGGCGCGCAGGTTAGCGCCCGTCGGTCCGCGGCGGACACGTCCTAGGGTGTGGGCGGCGCCACTCGGGCGCCCGGTGAGGAGATGCTCGTGCTTCCTGGATTCCTGTCACGCGAGCGGACGGTGGCCGGCCCCGGCTTCAACCGCTGGCTGATCCCCCCGGCGGCGCTCGCCGTGCACCTCAGCATCGGCCAGGTCTACGCCACCAGCGTGTACCGCGCCGCGATGCAGGAGCACTTCGAGGCCTCGCAGACCGCGATCGGGTTCATCTTCTCGATCGCGATCGTGATGCTCGGCCTGTCCGCGATGGCGATGGGCACGTGGGTGGACCGCAGCGGCCCCCGCGCGGCGATGTTCGTGTCGGCCTGCTTCTGGGTCTCCGGCTTCCTCGTCGGCGCGCTCGGCATCGCCTCGGGCCAGCTGTGGCTGGTCTACCTCGGCTACGGCTTCCTCGGCGGCATCGGCCTGGGCATCGGCTACATCTCGCCGGTCTCCACCCTGATCAAGTGGTTCCCCGACCGCCCGGGCCTCGCGACCGGCATGGCGATCATGGGCTTCGGCGGCGGCGCGCTCGTCGCCAGCCCGTTGTCGGGCCGGCTGCTCGGGCTCTACGACAGCGACTTCGACCCGTCCGTCTCGGGCTCCATCGCCTCCGGCGGCGCCCTGGTCGGGCTGTTCCTGACCCTGGCCGCGATCTACGCCGTGTTCATGATGTTCGGCGCCTTCATCGTGCGGGTGCCCGCCGACGGCTGGAAGCCCGACGGCTTCGACCCGTCCACCGTGAAGGCCAAGGCGATGGTGACCACGGCGAGCGTGACCGCGCACAACGCGATCCGCACGCCGCAGTTCTACCTGCTGTGGATCGTGCTGTTCTGCAACGTCACCGCCGGCATCGGGATCATCGAGCAGGCCTCCGGCCTGATCCAGGACTTCTTCCGCGACGGCGCCGGCGGGGAGTCCTCGGTCTCCACCGCCGCCGCGGCCGGCTTCGTCGGGCTGCTCTCGATCGCCAACATGGCCGGTCGCTTCGTGTGGTCCTCGACCTCCGACGCGGTCGGGCGCAAGCCGATCTACATGGCCTACCTCGGCGCGGGCGCGCTGCTCTACCTGGCGTTCGCCACGGTCGGCTCCAGCTCGATCACGCTGTTCCTGCTGCTCGCGATCGTCATCCTGAGCTTCTACGGCGGCGGGTTCGCCACGATCCCGGCCTACCTGCGCGACCTGTTCGGCACGCTGCAGGTCGGCGCGATCCACGGCCGCCTGCTGACCGCGTGGTCCGCGGCCGGCATCGCCGGGCCGCTCATCCTCAACAGCATCCTCGACCGCGCCGGCGAGCCCGGCACCCTGGTCGCGGCGGACTACCGCCCCGCCCTGTTCGTCATGGTCGGCCTGCTGGTCGTCGGCTTCGTCGCCAACCTGCTGGTCCGCCCGGTGTCCGAGAAGTACCACGAGAAGGGGACCGATCCGGCCCTCGAGGGGAGCAAGGCGTGAACGCGCTCGTCAACAGCAAGGGCTTCATCGGCATCGCCTGGGCCCTGGTCTCCATCCCGCTGCTCTACGGCCTCGTCGAGACCGCCATCCGCGTCTCGCGGCTCTTCACCCAGTAGGACCCACGGCCCGGACAGTGGTCGTCGACCCCCGCGGACCTCGCGTCCGCGGGGGTTAACGATCGCTAACCTCCTCGGGTAGCCTGGGTCACATGACGACCCCAGGTTTCGGTGAGCTCTCCCGCGAGCACGAGGAGTTCCGTCAGAGCGTCCGCGACTTCGCGGAGGCCCAGATCGCGCCCCACGCGGCGCAGTGGGACCGGGAGCACCACTTCCCGGTCGACGTGGTCCAGCAGATGGGGAAGATGGGCCTCTTCGGCCTCACCGCCCCCGAGGAGTACGGCGGCGCCGGGCTCTCCGGCGAGGACGGCGGCTTCACCTCGCTGTGCCTCGCGATCGAGGAGATCGGTCGCGTCGACCAGTCGATGGGCATCACCCTCGAGGCCGCGGTGGGCCTGGGCATCAACCCGATCCTCGAGTTCGGCACGCCCGAGCAGAAGGAGCGCTGGCTGCCCGACCTGGTCTCCGGCCAGGCCCTCGCCGGCTTCGGCCTCACCGAGCCCGGCGCCGGCTCCGACGCCTCGGCCTCGCGCACCAGGGCCGCCCTCGAGGGCGGCGAGTGGGTCGTCGACGGCTCGAAGCAGTTCATCACCAACTCCGGCTCCGACATCACCTCGCTGGTCACCGTGACCGCCCGCACCGGCACCCGCACGGCCGCCGACGGCCGCGAGAAGCCGGAGATCTCGACCATCGTCATCCCCTCGGGCACGCCCGGCCTCGTCGTGGGCCCGGCGTACGACAAGCTCGGGTGGCACGCCTCCGACACCCACCCGCTGACCTTCGAGGGCGTACGCGTCCCCGAGGACCACCTGCTGGGGGAGCGGGGCCGCGGTTACGCGCAGTTCCTCGCCACCCTCGACGACGGCCGGGTCGCGATCGCCGCCCTGGCGGTCGGCTGCATCCAGGCCTGCCTCGACCTGTGCGTGACGTACGCCGGGGAGCGCCAGACCTTCGGCGGCCCGATCGGGCGCAAGCAGGGCGTCGCCTTCCAGATCGCCGACCTCGAGGTGCTGCTGCGCTCCGCGCGCCTGCTCACCTACGCCGCCGCCGCGATGAAGGACCGCGGCGCGCCCCAGAAGGAGTTCAAGCAGGCCGCCGCCGTCGCCAAGCTCCAGACCACCGAGGCCGCGGTGACCGCGACCCGGATCGCGACCCAGGTGTTCGGGGGATACGGCTTCATGGAGGAGTACCCGGTCGCCCGGTTCTACCGCGACGCGAAGGTCCTGGAGATCGGCGAGGGCACCTCGGAGATCCAGCGGATGCTCATCGCCCGCGGGCTCGGCCTGCCCGTCGAGTGAGGGTCGGTCCGCTTCACCCGCTCTGGCGGGTGAAGCGGACCTCGTCGAGCTCGGCCAGACGGTCGTCGCGGGCGAGCCAGTAGAGCGCGCCGAGGTCGTCCCACGACATCTCGTCGTCCGAGCGGGCCGCCGGGGGGCCGCCGAGCCTCGGCTCGGAGCCGACCTGCAGCACCGGACGCCACCGCAGGGGGTCTGCGGCGACCTCGGCCTCGACCGGGTCCTGCACGTGGTGGGCCCACCCGCCGAGCTGGTGCACGACCTCGTCGGGGCTCAGGTCCGGGGGTGCGAGGTGCGCGGCGAGCGCGGCCCGGAAGGCCTCGGCGTTGACGGGGTGGGACATCCAGCGGCGGTGGGCGGCCAGGCCGTCGCCCGCGGCCGGGTCGCCGAGCTCCTCGACCAGGGCGACGTCGGCCCAGCCCGGCGTGCTCACCGTGCCGCGGCCCCGCAGCACGCGCTCGGGGTAGACGTGCAGGCCCGCCGGCCCGTCGGCGGGCACCCGCGCGGCCGGGTCGTCGTCCAGGTGCAGCAGCCGCGACGCCGCCCGGGTGCCGGGGTCGTCGACGTCGACGACGCCGTCGGGGTCCTGCAGGAACGGGCCGTCGTAGTGGAACGCCAGCAGCCGGCCGCGCCGCGGCAGCGCGAGGCCCGGGTCGAGGCCGGCGGCGCGGACGGCGCCGAGGTCGACCTCCGCGACCAGCGGCAGCGGGCCGTGGCCCTCCCAGACGGGCCAGACGAAGCCGGGCGGCACGTCGGGCAGGCCGCCGAGGCGCCCCACGCGCGGCAGGTCGTCGTACGACGCGCCGCCGACGGGGCTGAGCAGCTGCACCGCCGGGCGCACCAGGCGCAGCCACCGCCGCGCCGTCTCGGGGTCGAGGTGCTCGTGCGCGAGACGGGTCACCACGGACTGCGGATCGTCATCGGGCGCGACCATGCCCACGACGCTAGCGAGCCGGGCCGATCCGCCGGGCGGCCGGGCGGCCCGCCACGGGCTCCGGGATGGCGTCCGCGGCCCCGGGCGCGGGTACCCTCCGTCCGTGGAGACGTGGAAGCGGCGCGGCAAGGAAGGCCTGCGCTTCGCCGAGGTGGGGGCCGCGGCGACCCTGGTCTCGCTGCTGCTGTTCAACCTGCTGCTCCACGGCATCTGGATCTACGACGACCCGTGGCTGAGCGGCTGGCCGGTCACGGCGTACGTGCTCGCCAACACCGTCGGCATGGGCGTCGCCTACGTCGGCAGCCGCACCTGGGCGTTCCGTGGGCGCGAGACCCAGGACAAGGACGGCGGCGTCGTGAAGTTCGTCGTCATCAACGTGGCGACGATGACGATCCCGATCGCCTGCCTGGGGATCAGCCGCGGCGTGCTCGGCCTCGACGACGCCCTCAGCGACAACGTCTCGGCCAACCTGATCGGGCTCGGTCTGAGCCAGGTGGCCCGGTTCTACCTGTTCCGCCGCTACGTGTTCGTCCGCCCCGCGGCCCCCGCGCCGGCCGCGCCGGCCACGCCGGCCACGGCCACCCCGGTCGCCCGCCCCGCAGCCTGACCCGCCGCCGCCTGGCGCGCGAGCCCGGGCCTCAGGCCCAGAGGTCGGTCCAGGCCACGTCGAGCCGCAGGCACATCTCGCGCAGCAGCGGCAGGCTGAGCCCGACCACCGCGTGGTGGTCGCCCTCGACGCCGCGCACGAACGCGCCGCCGAGGCCGTCGACCGTGAACGCCCCCGCGACGTGCAGCGGCTCCCCGGTCGCGACGTAGGCCGCGATCTCGGCGTCGGTGACGTCGGCGAAGTGCACCCGCGTCGAGGCGGTCCCCGCCTCGACCCGTCCGTCCGGCGCGCGCAGGCAGTGGCCCGAGTGCAGGACGCCGGTGCGCCCGCGCATCGCCTCCCAGCGGCGCGTCGCCTCCGCGGCGTCCGCCGGCTTGCCCAGGGCCTCGCCGTCGAGCTCGAGGACCGAGTCGCAGCCCAGCACCAGCGCCCCCGCGGGGACGTCGTGCCCGTCGGCCACCGCGTCGCACTTCAGGTGGGCCAGGGCCTGCGCCAGGTCGGCCGGCGCGAGGCCGGTCACCTGCGACTCGTCGACGCCGGAGACGATCACCGTCGGCTCCACCCCGGCGCTGCGCAGCGTCGCCAGCCGCGCGGGGGAGGCCGAGGCCAGGACCAGGTGGGGTCGCCCGTCGCTCACCGCGGCAGACCGCTGGCGCGCCACGCGCCGAGGCCGGGGTGGTGCGGGGCGCGCAGCCGGCGGGCCGGCCGCGCCCACTCCGTCGTCCGACGGGGGGCCGAGGCCTCACCGCCCGACGCCGCGGCGACCACCGCCACGAGCGCCGCCAGCTGCTCCGGGGTGGGGTCGCCCTTGACGATGCGGAGGGCTGGGTGCTCGTCGGTCATGCGCTCTCCTTCAGGTTCCGGACCAACCCTCTCGGGTCGGCCTCTGGTTGTCGACCGCACGGGGCTGCCCGGATCGCCGAGTCGGCACGAGCCTCCTGCGCTCGCTGGCGCTCGCTGCGTCGTTCGAGCCGACTCGGCTCCGGTGCGCCCCGGCGCCGCCGCCGGGCACCGGGCGCTCGCCGCGTCGTTCGGGCCGACTCGGCTCCGATCCCGCTGCGCGGCGACCCTCCGGGCCGCCTTACAGCGGGATGTTGCCGTGCTTCTTGGGGGGCAGCGTCGCGCGCTTGGTGCGGAGCAGGCGCAGGGCGCGGACGACCTCGGCGCGGGTCTCGTGGGGGGTGATGACCGCGTCGACGTAGCCGCGCTCGGCGGCGATGTAGGGGTTCGCCAGGTGCTTGTCGTACTCGTCGACGAGCTCGGCGCGACGGCCCTCGGGGTCGTCGGCGTCCTTCAGCTCGTTGCGGTAGAGGATGTTGACCGCGCCCTGGGCGCCCATCACCGCGATCTGCGCGGTCGGCCAGGCGAGGTTGATGTCGGCGCCGAGGTGCTTGGAGCCCATGACGTCGTAGGCCCCGCCGTAGGCCTTGCGGGTGATGATCGTGACCAGCGGGACGGTCGCCTCCGCGTAGGCGTAGATCAGCTTGGCCCCGCGGCGGATGATGCCGCCCCACTCCTGGTCGGTGCCCGGCAGGAAGCCCGGCACGTCGACGAACGTCAGCACCGGGACGTTGAAGGCGTCGCAGGTCCGCACGAAGCGGGCCGCCTTCTCCGAGGCGTCGATGTCGAGGGTGCCCGCGAACTGCATCGGCTGGTTGGCCACGACCCCGACGGGGCGACCCTCCACGCGCCCGAAGCCGATCACCATGTTGGTCGCGAACAGCGGCTGGACCTCGAGGAAGTCGCCCTCGTCGACCACGGCCTCGATCACGGTGTGGATGTCGTAGGGCTGGTTCGGCGAGTCGGGGATCAGGGTGTCGAGCGCCCGGTCCTCGTCGGTCGGCTCGAGGTCGGCGAGCGACAGCTCCGCGTCCGGGTCGTACGGCGGCTCGTCGAGGTTGTTCTGCGGCAGGTGGCTCAGCAGCGCCTTGACGTAGTCGAGGGCGTCCTCCTCGTCGGAGGCCATGTAGTGGGCGTTGCCCGACTTGGTGTTGTGGGCCCGGGCGCCGCCCAGGTCCTCCATCGTCACGTCCTCGCCCGTGACCGTCTTGATGACGTCGGGGCCCGTGATGAACATGTTCGACGTGCCGTCGACCATCACGGTGAAGTCGGTGACCGCGGGGGAGTAGACGTGGCCGCCGGCGCACGAGCCCATGATCAGGCTGATCTGCGGCACGACGCCGGAGGCGTGCACGTTGCGGCGGAAGATCTCGCCGTACAGGCCCAGCGAGACGACGCCCTCCTGGATCCGCGCGCCGGCGCCCTCGTTGATGCCGATGATCGGGCACCCGGTGCGCATCGCGAGGTCCATGACCTTCGTGATCTTCTCGCCGTACACCTCGCCCAGCGAGCCGCCGAAGACGGTGAAGTCCTGCGAGAACACGCAGACCTGACGGCCGTCGACCGTGCCGTAGCCGGTGACCACGCCGTCGCCGTAGGGCCGGCGCTCCTGGAGGCCGAACGCCGTCGAGCGGTGGCGCGCCAGCTCGTCGAGCTCCACGAAGCTGCCCTCGTCGAAGAGCTGCTCGATGCGCTCGCGGGCCGTCTGGCGGCCCTTGGCGTGCTGCTTCTCGATGGCCTTCTCGGACCCGGCGTGGACGGCCTCGTCGAGGCGTCGGTCCAAGTCGGCGAGCTTGCCGGCGGTGGTGTGCAGGTCGAGGTCCTCGGGGACCTCGGTGCCCGCCCCGCTCACGTCCGGGGCCGTGCCCTCGTCAGTCTGTGCGCTCACGTGCGCCAACCTAGTACCCGTGAGCGCCCCGTCCGAGCACCGTCCGCCCCTGGACCCGGGCCGCCTGGGTCCCGACCGGCTGCCCGCGGGCGTCCGCCTCGAGGTGGTGGACGCCTCCCCGTCGACCAACGCCGAGGTCGCCCGCCGGGCCGTCGCCGGGGAGCCCGCGGGGCTCGTGCTCGTCACCGAGCACCAGACCGCGGGCCGGGGCCGTCTGGACCGCGTGTGGACCACCCCGCCACGGGCCTGCCTGACCTTCTCGGTGCTGCTGCGCCCCGAGGTGCCGATGCCCCGGTGGCCCTGGCTGCCGCTGCTGACCGGGTACGCCGTGTGGGAGGTGCTGCGCGAGCACACGCTGACCGTCGGGCTGAAGTGGCCCAACGACGTCCTGGTCGCCGACCGCAAGGTCGCCGGGATCCTGGTCGAGCGCCACGAGACCCCCGTCGGGCCCGCCGCGGTCGTCGGGATCGGTCTGAACGTCACCCTCACCGAGGACGAGCTGCCCGTGCCCACGGCGACCTCGCTGCTCGTCGCCGACGGCGCCGCGCCGCCCCGCGAGGACCTGCTCGTCGGGCTGCTGGACCGTCTCACCGCGGGCGTCGCGGCCTGGGAGGCCGACCCGGCCGCCGACCGGCAGCGGGCGGCGTACGCCCGGGCCTGCACGACCGTGGGTCGCCGCGTGCGCGTCGAGCTGCCGGCCTCGCCGCCGCTGGTCGGACGGGCCGTCGACATCGACCCCGGCGGGCGGCTGGTCGTCGACGACGGCGAGCGGCTGGTCCCGGTGGGCGCCGGGGACGTGGTCCACGTCCGCCCCGACGCGCGCACGTCGTACCGCTCCGACTCCGAGATCCGCTAACCGCTCGCCGCGGTGGTGACAGACTGCGGACGTGGCCTTCCCGAGCAGACTCCTCAACGAGGGCGAGCGCGTCGTGGTCTCGACGCGCACCCACGTCAAGGTGCTGCTGGTGCCCCTGCTCGTGCTGCTGGTCACGCTCGTCGCGGCCGGCCTCGTCAGCCGCGTCGGCACCGGCACCACCGAGCAGGTCCTCGACTACGTCGCGCTCGGCGTCGCGGTCGTCGTGGTCCTGTGGTTCGTGGTGCGCCCGTTCCTGCGGTGGCTGACGACGACGTACACGTTCACGGACCGCCGCTTCATCGCCCGCTCCGGGATCATCGCGAAGGAGGGCCGCACGATCCCGCTCAACCGCATCAGCGGCGTCGACTTCGACATCGGCGTGCTCGACCGGCTGCTCGGCTGCGGGACCCTCGTGGTCTCCGACGCGAGCGTCGAGGGTCGCGTCGAGCTGCACGACGTCCCCCGGGTCGAGCGGGTGCAGCTGATGGTCGCGCAGGAGCTCCACGAGCTCGGCGAGGGTCGGACCCGCGGTGACGATGGCGCCTGATCCCGAGGGGCGCGACCAGCGCTCCCGTCTGGAGGAGGCCATCCTCGGCGAGCGGCCGACCCTGACCGGCGCCGAGGTGGTCGAGCGCGCCGGCGTCGACCCCGACCAGGCCCGTCGCCTGTGGCGGTCGCTGGGGTTCCCCGAGCTCGACGGCGAGCCCGGCAGCACCGACGCCGGCGGCACGACCACGACGATCGGCTTCACCGAGGCCGACGTGGCCGCCGTCCGGGACCTCTACGCCACCGCCGGCGAGGGCCTGATCGACCTCGACACCGCGGTGAACCTCACCCGTGCGGTGGGCCAGACGATGAGCCGGCTCGCCGAGTGGGAGGTGGCGACCCTCGTGACCCGCATCGAGGAGCTCGAGGCCCAGGGGTACGGCGTGACCGCCCGCGAGGACGGGACCGCCGGGACCCCGCCCACCCGCGCCGACCTCGCGCTGCGGCTCGTCAAGGACATCGGGTCGGGCTTCGAGACGATGCTGGTCTACGCCTGGCGGCGCCACCTCGCCGCCGCGGTGGCGCGGCTCGAGGCCCTCGGCGCCGCGGACGAGGACCTCCACGTCGCCCACGTGACGGTCGGCTTCGCCGACATCGTCAGCTTCACCGCCCTGTCCAACACCCTCGAGCACGACCGCATCGGCGACCTCGTCGAGCTCTTCGAGCAGCGCTGCCACGACGTCGTGCGCAACGACCGCGGCCGCGTCATCAAGTCGATCGGCGACTCCGTGCTCTTCCTCCACGACGACCCCGTCGGCGCGATGCGGTCCGCCGAGGGGATCATCCGGGTGATCGGCAAGGACCGGAAGATGCCCGACGTCCGCGTCGGCCTCGCCAGCGGCACGGTCTCGCTGCGCATGGGCGACGTCTTCGGGCCGCCGGTCAACCTGGCCGCCCGCCTCACCGCCGTCGCCCGCCGCAACCGGGTGATCATCGACGCCGCCACCGCCGAGCTGCTGCCCCCGTCGTACGAGACGTGGCGGCTGCCGGCGCGTCCGGTCCGCGGCTTCGGGCTGATCGAGCCCGTGGCCGTGCGCCGCAGCTGATCCTCGCGCACCCGGCAGGGCGAGTTTCCGGATTCTCCTGCCGGCGGCCTGACGGCTGCTTATCGTCGGACGGGTGCTCATCGGCCAGGACGTCAGCCTCGACCCCAACGCGCGCCAGGCCTGGCGGGCGGGGGTCCCGGTGGTGCTGACCCGCAAGGAGTTCGACCTCCTCCACGCGCTGATCCGGCGTCCCGGCCACCTCGTGACGCGCGCCGAGCTCATGCGCGAGGTGTGGCACACCGACTTCTGGAGCTCGACCAAGACCCTCGACGTCCACCTCGGCTGGTTGCGCCGCAAGCTCGGCGACGACCCCCGGCGGCCGACGCTGATCACGACGGTCCGCGGGCGCGGGCTGCGGTTCGAGGCCGGGGCACCGGTCGCGGCGGTGGACGGCGAGGCGCGGCACGACGGCGCCCGGACCCTCGAGGCCCACTGAGCCTCCGCCGAGGACGCCACTAGGCTCCTCGTCGTGGCTCTCCCGTCGACGCCCGGCCCCGCGCCGGGCCGTGCGCCGACCGTCGCGGTCATCGGTGGCGGGCAGCTCGCCCGCATGATGGCCGCCCCCGCCGCCGAGATGGCGCTGCCGCTGCGGCTGCTGGCCGAGGGGCCCGACGTGGCCGCGGCGCAGGTGATCGGCGACCACCTCGTCGGCGACCACACCGACCTCGCGGACCTGCGCCGGGTGGTCGAGGGCTGCGCGGTGGTCACCTTCGACCACGAGCACGTGCCGACCGAGCACCTGCGCGCCCTCGAGGCCGACGGCCTCGCCGTCCGCCCCGGGCCGGACGCGCTCGTCCACGCGCAGGACAAGGTCGTCATGCGCCGCCGCCTCAGCGAGCTCGGGGTCCCCTGCCCCCGCCACGCGGTCGTCACCACCCCGGCGGAGGTCGCGGCGTTCGGCTTCCCGTGCGTGCTCAAGACCAGCCGCGGCGGGTACGACGGGCGCGGGGTGTGGGTGGTCCGCGACGAGGCGGCCACCGCCGACGCGTTCGCGACCGCGCGGGCCTCCGGCGTCGAGGTGCTCGCCGAGGAGCTCGTCGACTTCCGCCGCGAGCTGTCCGCGATCGTCGTGCGCTCCCCGAGCGGGCAGGCCGCGGCGTACCCCGTCGTCGCGTCGCTGCAGACCGACGGCATCTGCCACGAGGTCGTCGCGCCCGCCCCGGACCTCGACCCCGAGCTGGCCGCGCACGCGCAGGAGGTCGCCCTGCGGATCGCGGGTGAGCTGGGCGTGGTCGGCGTGCTGGCCGTGGAGCTGTTCGAGACCGCGCCGAGCGACGGCTCCGGCGCGCGGATCCTCGTCAACGAGCTGGCCATGCGCCCCCACAACACCGGCCACTGGACGCAGGACGGCGCGGTGACCTCGCAGTTCGAGAACCACCTGCGCGCCGTCCTCGACCTGCCGCTCGGCTCGCCCGCGCCGCGCGAGCGGTGGACCGTGATGGTCAACGTCCTCGGCTCGGAGGACCCCGACGTGGGCCGGCTCTACGACGGCTACCCCCACGCGCTCGCGCGCGACCCCCGGCTCCGGGTGCACCTGTACGGCAAGGACCTGCGGCCCGGTCGCAAGGTCGGCCACGTCAACGCCTACGGCGACGACCTCGAGGACTGCCTGACCCGGGCGCGGCACGCCGCCGCCTGGTTCCGCGGGGACCTCGGCGACGAGAGCGAGTGAGATGAGCGAGCAGCAGACCGGCGAGACCCGGACCGGCCCCCGGGTCGGGATCGTCATGGGCTCCGACTCCGACTGGCCCGTCATGGAGGCCGCCGGGGACGCGCTCACCGAGCTCGGCGTGGCCTGGGAGGCCGACGTCGTCTCCGCGCACCGGATGCCCGAGGACATGCTCACCTGGGGCCGCGAGGCGGCCCGGCGCGGGCTGTCGGTCGTCGTCGCCGGCGCGGGCGGCGCCGCCCACCTGCCGGGGATGCTCGCCTCGGTCACGCCGCTGCCCGTCATCGGCGTGCCCGTGCCGCTGCGCCACCTCGACGGCCTGGACTCGCTGCTGTCCATCGTCCAGATGCCCGCCGGGGTCCCGGTGGCCACCGTCGGCATCGGCGGCGCCCGCAACGCCGGCCTGCTCGCCGCCCGCATCCTCGGCGCCTCCGACCCGGGGCTGCGCGAGCGCATGGTCGCGTTCCAGGCCTCGCTGCGCACCGCCGCGCAGGAGAAGGGCGCCGTCGTCCGCCGGGCCTCGGGCGGCGCGAGCCGACGGACGGGGTTCTGAGCACCGCCGCACCCGCCGCCGACCGCAGCGCCCAGCCCCGCGCCGGTCGGCTCGTCGGCCTCGACGTCGCCCGCTGCGTGGCGCTGCTCGGGATGGTCGCGACCCACGTCGTCGCCGAGCGCGACCTCGACGGCTCGCTCACCGCCGCCCACTGGGTCGCCGGTGGCCGGGCCTCGGCGCTGTTCGCCGTGCTCGCCGGGGTCACCCTCGCGCTGGGCACCGGCGGCACCGCCCCGGTCCGTGGTCGCGAGCGGGTGGCGCGCTCGTACGGCTTCGTCGTCCGCGCGGTCGTCCTCGCCGGGCTCGGCCTGCTGCTGGGCGCCGCCGGCTCGGGGCTCGCGGTGATCCTCACCTACTACGGCGTCCTGTTCGTGCTCGGCCTGCCGTTCGTCGGCCTCCGGGCGCGGTGGCTGTGGCTGGCCGCGGCCGTGTGGTGCGTCGCGGCGCCCGTGGTGTCCCAGGTGGTGCGGCCGGCGCTTCCCGAGCGCGGCTTCACGAGCCCGGAGCCGACGTCGCTGGCCGAGCCCGCCCGGCTGGTCTCGGAGCTGCTGCTCACCGGCTACTACCCGGCGGTGCCGTGGCTGACCTACCTGCTGGTCGGCCTCGCGATCGGCCGCTGCGACCTGCGCCGCCTCGACGTCGCCGCCTCGCTCGCGGTCGCCGGGGGCGTGCTCGCCGTCGCGGCCACCGCCGTCTCCCGCCTGCTCACCGAGCGCGCCGACGTGGTGTCCCGGCTGCTCGTCGACGTGCCCGCCCCCGACGGCGAGGCCCTGCTGGACCGTCTCGCCGGCGGCACCGGCGGCACCACCCCGACCGGCGGGTCGTGGGCCTGGCTGCTGACGGTCGCCCCCCACAGCGCCACGCCGTTCGACCTCGCGCAGACCGCGGGCAGCGCGATGCTGGTCGTCGGCGCCTGCCTGCTCGTCACCCTGCGCCTGCCGGCGGCGACGTCGCGCGCGGTCGAGGTCGGCTTCGGCGCGGGCCGGATGTCGCTGAGCCTGTACACGCTGCACGTCGTGCTGCGGACCCCCGACGTGTGGCCGCCCGACGACCACCTGGCGCCCCACGTGCTGGTGCTGCTGCTGATCGGTGCCGGGTTCGCCGCCGCCGGCCGCCGGGGACCGCTGGAGGCGGCCGTCACCGCCGTGTCGCGGGCGGCGGAGCGCTCCGTGCGGGGCCCCGCGCCGGGCCCCGGGCCGGGCCCGGATCAGTCCCCGCGCTGACGCCACTCGATGGCGGGGCAGGTGTCCATGACCATCGCGAGACCGGCCCGGCGGGTGCGGGCGAAGGCCTCGGCGTCGATCACGCCGAGCTGGAACCAGACCGCCTGCGCCCCGATCGCGACGGCCTCGTCGGCGAACCGACCGGCCTGCTCGGAGCGCCGGAACACGTCGACCACGTCGACGCCGAAGGGGATCTCCGCGAGCGTGGCGTAGCCGGGCTCGCCGAGCACCGTCGCGGCCCGCGGGTGCACGGGCACGATCCGCTTGCCGCGCTGCTGGAGCAGCTGCGCGATGGAGTACGCCGTCCGGCTCGGGTCGCCGCCCAGCCCGACGACGGCCCACGTCTCGAGGTCGTCCAGCATGAGGCGCACGGCCTCGGGGTCCTGCCACTCGGCGCTCACCGGGCCACCCTAGGACCGCCACCTAGGGTCGGGGCATGGGTGAGCGCATCGAGATCGACGTGGCCGGCGACGCCGTGGAGGCCTACCTGACCGGGTCCGGACCGGGCGTGCTGGTGTGCATGGACGCGATCGGGCTCCGGCCCCGCCTCGAGGAGATGGCCGACGAGGTCGCCTCCTGGGGCCACACGGTGCTGGTGCCGAACCTGTTCCACCGCGCCGGGCGGGCCGACGACCTCGCTCCCGCCGGGGACCTGACCGCGCCCGGTGCCCGCGAAGAGTTCTTCGCCGGTGCCATGCAGCGGCTGGGTGCCTACACGCCCGCCCAGGCCGTCGCCGACGGTCACGCCGGCGTCGCCGCCCTCCGGGCCCACGGCGTCGACGGGCCGGTCGGGGTGGTCGGCTACTGCATGGGTGCCGCGGTCGCCGTCCGCGCGGCCTCCGCGATGCCGGACGACGTCGCCGCGTGCGGGGGGTTCCACGGCGGCGGTCTGGTCACCGACGCCCCCGAGAGCCCCCACCGCACCCTGGCCACCGCGCGGGCGCGGTTCGCCTTCGGCCACGCCGACCAGGACTCCGCGATGCCGCCGGAGGCGGTCGCGACCCTGGGGGAGACCCTCGACGGGCTCGGGCTGGCGCACGTCAACGAGGTCTACGAGGGCGCCCCCCACGGCTACTCGATGGCCGACACCTCGGTCTACGACGAGGCCGCGACCCGGCGGCACTTCACCACCCTGCACGAGCTGTACGCCGACCTGCGGGCCTGAGCCCGCAGCCGCCGGCCCGGCCGGACCGGGTCGAGCCGGGTCCTCTCCGGCGGCGTCAGCCGGGGAACAGCTCCGGCGCCTCGGACGCACGGCCGGTGAACTCCGGTGACCGCTTCTCGCGGAACGCCGCGACGCCCTCCTTGCCGTCGCCCACCGACGCGTGCCACATGGCGAGCGAGTCGGCGCGGTGCGCGTCGAGGGGGTGCGCCGAGCCCAGCCCGGCGTACATCAGCCGGCGGGTCATCGCGACGCCGACGCGGGAGCGGTGGGTGGTGAAGCGCCGCGCGAGCCCGTACGCCGCGTCGAGCAGCTCCTCGGGGGCGTGCAGCGAGCGGACCAGCCCGCCCTCGTGGGCCTCGGCCGCCGTCAGCACGTCGGCGGCGTAGGTCCACTCCAGGGCGCGGGAGACGCCGACGATGCGGGGCAGGTACCAGGTCGAGCAGGCCTCGGGCACGATCCCGAGGCGCCCGAAGACGAAGCCGATGCGGGCCTCGGTCGAGGCGAGGCGCACGTCCATCGGCAGGGTCATGGTCGCGCCGATGCCGACCGCGGGACCGTTGATCGCCGCGATGACGGGCTTCGCACAGTCGTGGATCGCCAGGCTGACCGTGCCGCCGGTGTCGCGGACGCCGTCGGCGATCCGGGGCTCGTGCAGGCGGTCGCGCAGGTCCTCGGGTGTGGGGTGGGCGTCCTCGTCGAGGCCGAAGACGTTGCCCTCGGCGGAGAGGTCCATGCCCGCGCAGAAGGCGCGGCCGGCGCCGGTCACGACCACCGCGGCGACGTCGTCGTCGGCGCTCGCGCGACCGAAGGCGGCGACCAGCTCGCGCGCCATGGTGACGGTGAAGGAGTTCAGGGCGTCGGGCCGGTCGAGCGTCAGCGTGAGGATGCCGTCGCCGTCGACCTCCCAGCGCAGCGTCTCGTAGGGGCGCTCGTCGGGGGTGGTGCCGGTCATCAGGGGAGTCCTGTCGGGGTGCAGAGCTGGCGGCCGATCCGCTCGGTCTCGTTGTCGATGATGCGCCCGAACAGCTCGTCGGCGCGGGCGGTGTCCGGCGGCAGCGGGTTGGTGATGCCGGCGATCGGGTAGCTGCAGGTCAGGCTCCCCTCGCCGCCGACGTTGGTCATGGCGAAGGCGAAGCGACCCAGCGCGAAGGGGCCGGTGCCCTCGCTGACGTCGAGCGACGCGGCGGCGGACATGTTCAGGCGCCACCAGCGCAGCGGGTTGAGCACGGACCACGGCGACAGGGCCTTGTCGCCGACGGCCGAGACCACCTCGCGCTGGTTCTCGGCGCGCTGGATGTCGCCGTTGGGGAAGTTGCGGCTGCGGGCGTAGCCCAGCGCGGTCCGGCCGTCGACCTCCTGGCAGCCGCGGCGGACGCTCAGGTTGGCCAGCGGGTCGTCCATCGCCTGCTCGGGGCAGATCTCGATGCCGCCGACCCCGTCGACGACGCCGACGAACCCGCCGAAGCCGATCTCGACGTAGTGGTCCACGCGCACCCCCGTGGTCGCCTCGACCGTGCGGGTCAGCAGCTTGGCCCCGCCGTAGGCGTAGGCGGCGTTGATGCGGTCGCTGCCGCGGCCCGGGATCTCGACCTGCAGGTCGCGGGGCACCGAGAGCAGCACGTCGGGGCCGCTGCCGACGCGCAGCAGCAGGATGGTGTCGGTGCGCCGGCCCGCGGCGTCGCCGGTGCCGAGCTCCTCGCGCTCCTCGGCCGACAGGTCCTCGCGGGAGTCGCTGCCCACGATCAGGTAGGTCGTCCCGGGCTGGTTGTCGGGGCGGTTGTCGTCGTCGGGGAACGCGTCGACCCGGTCGATGCGGAGGTAGGCGACGATCGGGGTGACGACCAGGAACACCAGCCACAGGACGAGCAGCGCGAGGATCCAGCGCGGCCGCGGGCGGGGGAACCGGCGGCCGCCGGAGCGACCCGACGAGCGTCCGGGCGGGGGCGCCGGCTGCTGGGGCGGCGGCACCGGGCGGCGCGGCGGCGGCTCCTGCGCCGGTCGGTACGACGGGGCGCCGTACGGGGAGCCGGCGGCGGGCCCGGCGGGGGGCCCGGCGGCGGGGAACGTCTGTGTCCGGTCGTCGCCGCCCTGCGGGTCGGGGCGGCCGGAGGACCGGAACACCTGCGTGGACTCCTCGTCCGGGCTCGACGGGCCCGGCCCCGCGGCCCGACCGGCGTCGCCGCTGGTCGAGGTGCCGTAGAGCCAGTCGTACTCGGGCGTGCCCTTCTCGGGTCCGCCGGAGGAGTCAGCCATGCGGCGACCGTACCGGGCTGCCCGCCGTCGCCCCGGCCGGGCACGATGGCGGGCGTGCCGCACCACGACGCCCCGACGACCTGGCGCCACACCCGCACGGCCCGTCTCCTCCTCGACGCCCACGGGCCCGGCGACCTGCCCGCGGTGCACGCACTGCACGCCGACCCGGCGGTGTGGGGGCACTTCCCGTCCGGTCGCCACACGACGCTCGAGCAGACGGTCGCGACGGTCGCCGGCGACGAGGAGCGCTGGGCCGGCGACGGCCTCGCCCCCTGGTCGGTCCGACTCGCCGAGGCCGGTCCGGGCTCGCCGGTCGTGGGTCGCGCCGGGTGCTCGGTCCGGCGGACCGACGAGGGCCCGCTGCCGTGGTGGAACCTCTACTACCGGCTGTCCCCGGCGGTCCAGGGCCGCGGGCTGGCGACGGAGGTGGGTCGCCACGCGATGACCGCGGCCGCGGCCGTCGCCCCCGACCGCCCGGTGCTGGCCTTCCTCGTCGAGCACAACGTCGCGTCCCGTCGTACGGCGGAGGGCCTGGGGCTGCGGCTCGTCCACCGCGGCCCCGACACCGGCAACCCCGACCCCGACGCGGTCCGCCTGGTCTACCTCGACCGCGTGCCCACCGCGGAGGTGACCGCGGCCCTCCGCCGGCTCTGGGTCTGATCGTCCGCCCGCCGCGGGACGGTCCCTGACGTGGCGACCGCGCCCCACGACCGCGCCGCCCCGACACTCAAGTTCTACGTGAGGGTTACGGCGCGCCGTCACGGATGTGACGGCTGGGGCTGGTGATACTTGCGGCGCACTCGTCCGCGTCGCCTCGGCGACGTACCGGCGTCACTGCTTCCTTCCCCTGAGCAGAGAGGTCCCGATGGCGTCCGCTCCACCCCCGGGCAGCTCCAGCACCCCGCCCGGCCACCCGACCGCGACGGACTCCGTCCGCCACCCCGCACCCGTGCGGACGGCGACGGACGACCGGGCGGCGAGGGTGCGGTTCCGCCGCGCGATCACCCTGATGGTCCTCACGCTCGTCGCGCCGGGCTCCGCGCAGCTGATCGCCGGCAACCAGCGGGTCGGGCGCATCGCGCTGCGCATCTGGCTGGGCCTGCTGGCGGTGCTGCTGGTCCTGACGCTGACCGGGCTGGCGTGGCACGGGATGGTCTTCACCCTCGCCTCCGACACCGCGGTGCTCGCCGTCGTGCGGTTCGGGCTGATGCTGCTCGCCGTCGGCTGGGCCGCCCTGCTGATGGACGCCTGGCGCCTCGGCAACCCGCTCACGCTGCGCCAGGGCCAGCGGATCGCGATCGTCGGCGTCAACGGCCTGATGTGCTTCACGGTCGCGGGCACGCTGCTGTTCGGGGCGCACGTCGTGGGCGTCCAGCGGGACCTGATCGCCTCGATGTTCGGCGACGGCGAGGCCACCGCCGCCACCGCCGGGCGCTACAACGTGCTGCTCATGGGCGGCGACGCCGGGGCCGGCCGGGTCGGCCTGCGACCCGACTCGCTCACCGTCGCCAGCGTCGACGCCGAGTCCGGCAGGACCGTGCTGGTCTCGCTGCCCCGCAACATGTCGAGCTTCCCCTTCCCGAAGGGCAGCGAGATGCACCGCGAGTTCCCGCAGGGCTGGGACTGCGACGACTGCTACCTCAACGCCATCAGCACCTGGGCCACCGACCACCCCGAGGTCTTCAAGGGCTCCGACACCCCCGGCATCGACGCCACGATCCAGGGCGTCGAGGGCATCACCGGGCTGCGCATCAACTACTGGGCGATGGTCGACATGGCCGGCTTCACCGGACTGGTCGACGCGGTCGGCGGCGTCGAGCTCAACGTCCGCGACCGGATCCCGGTCGGCGGCCTCGGCTCCGACGTCACCGGCTACATCGAGCCGGGCGTGCGGAAGCTCGACGGCCACGACACGCTGTGGTTCGCCCGCGCCCGGGAGGGCTCGGACGACTACTCCCGCATGGCCCGCCAGAAGTGCGTGATGTCCGCGATGCTCCAGCAGGTCAGCCCGCAGACGGCGCTGAAGAACTTCAGCAGCATCGCCGAGGCCGGCTCCGCCATGCTCTCGACCAACGTGCCTGGCTCGGAGGTCGACACCTTCGCCCAGCTCGCGCTGAAGGCCCGCTCGGAGCCGATCGCCACGGTCTCGCTGGTGCCGCCGCTCATCAACACCGCGGAGCCCGACATCGAGCTGGTCCAGAACCGCGTCCAGAACGCGATCGACCGCGCCGAGGGCAAGCCCGCCCCGAAGCCGTCCCGCAAGCGGACCACCACCCCGACCACCATGACCGGCGGCTCGCTGGGCTCCATGAGCGACGGGTACGCCGCCAACCAGGCCGAGGACCTCGGCGCCACCTGCTGAGCCGCGCGAGCGGTCCGCCCGCCACCGGGACCCGGCGGTGCCACCGGGCACCCCGTCCTCCGCGGGTGCCGGTGGCGCCCGGCGGGTGCGGGGCGGCTCGATCGCCGTCCGCGGTGGTCAGCGCTGGGGGAGGCCCCGGGCGAGCGGGGCGACGGCGTCGAGGACCTGGGCGGAGCCGGCCACGAGCAGGGGGCCGCGCTCCCCGAGCCGGTGCGGGCGCGTCGGGTCGTACGGCGCGCCGTCGGCGCCGGCCACCGCGCCGCCGGCCTCGGTGAGCAGCAGCGAGCCGGGGGCGTGGTCCCAGGGCAGGCCGTTGCCGTAGAGGGCGACGTCGGCGAGCCCGGCGGCGACGGAGGGGTAGTCGACCCCGCAGCACACCCAGGTCAGCTCGAACGGGGCCATGCCCTCCACGCGCGTCCGCAGCCAGCGACGCGCCGAGGTGACGGCGCGCCACGACCCGAGGTCGCCGGTGGTGGCGGGCACGGTGAGCCGCTGCCCGTCGACCCAGGCGCCCGCGCCGCGCTCGGCGACGAAGGACCGGCCGTGCTGGGGCTGGTGGATCCAGCCGCGCACGACCTCGCCCTCGCGCAGCTCCGCGACCATCACGGCGTGGTCGGGCGAGCCGTGCACGAAGTTCTTGGTGCCGTCGACCGGGTCGACGGTGAAGGCGTGGCCCGCGCGCGCCGCGGCGGTGAAGCGGTCCATCACGGCCGGGTCGGCGGCGTACGCCTCCTCGCCGAGCACCACGGCGTCCGGGTAGGCGGCGCGCAGCGCGGCGGTCAGCTCGACCTCGGCCTCGCGGTCGGCCACCGTGACCAGGTCGCCGGGGTTCTTCTCCATGACCTCCGCGTCGTCGAGCGCACGGAAGCGGGGGGTGATCACGCGTTCCGCGACGTCGACGAGCAGGTCGAGGACGGCGTCGGTCGCGAGGTCGGTGGTCACGTCGGTCCACGGTAGTGCCCGCCGTTAGGGTCCCGGTCATGGTCGGACGTGTGCGGGTGGTGGCGGTGGTCGTGACGTTCGACCGCCTGGACCTGCTCCGGCGCCTGCTCGACCGCCTGGCCGAGGTGCCCGAGCTCGACGAGGTGCTCGTCGTCGACAACGCCAGCACCGACGGCACGGGGGAGTGGCTCGCCGAGCGCGAGGCCGCCGTGACGGGCTTGCGCAGCCACACCCTCGCGACCAACACCGGCGGTGCGGGCGGCTTCCACGCCGGCCTGGAGTGGGCGATGCGCCGCGACGCCGACCTGGTCTGGCTCATGGACGACGACGGCCTGCCCGAGCCCGGCTGCCTGGCCGAGCTGCTCACCCGCCACGGGGAGCTCGACTTCTGGGGTCCGGTGGTCGTCGACGAGGCCGACCCGGAGCGGCTCGTCTTCCCGATCCGGCTGCCGGGCTCGCTGCGCACCGTCCACCGCGTCACCGACGTCGAGGCGGCGGCCCTCGACGGGCTGGTCCGCGACGTCGTCATCCCCTTCAACGGCGTCCTGGTCACCCGCGAGCTGGTCGAGCGCATCGGCCTGCCCCGCGAGGAGTTCTTCATCTGGGGCGACGACCACGAGTACCGGCTGCGCGCCGAGAGGGCCGGGGGCCGCGTCGCGACGCTGCCCGGCGCCCGGGTGCACCACCCCAGCGTCGGCGAGCTCGGCACGCCGATGATGGGCGGCCGCACGACGTACAACCACAGCCCCAGCGAGCTGAAGCACTACTGCATGGCCCGCAACAACACCGTCAACCTCCGCGACTACCGCGGCTGGCCCCACGTGCTCGCGTTCTGGGTCAAGACCGTGTGGTTCTACGCCCTCACCCGGCCCCAGCCCGGCCGGATCGCGACCAGCGCCCGCGCGGCGTACGCCGGGCTGCGCGGCGACTTCACCGGCCACCGCGCCTACCTCCGCCGATGAGCGCCACCCCCGGGGCGCGCCCGGAGACCGTGGCCGTCGCGGTCGTGACCTACAACCGCGCCGACCTGCTGCGCGGCATGCTCGCCGGCCTGGCGGCCCTGACCCGCGCCCCCGACGCGGTGATCGTCGTCGACAACGCCAGCACCGACCACACCGCCGAGGTCCTGGCCGCCAGCGACCTGGTGGGGCTGCAGGTGATCCGCAGCGAGACCAACGTCGGGGGCGCCGGCGGCTTCCGGGCGGCGGTGAAGGAGGCCCACGACCGGGGCTTCGACCGGATCTGGCTCATGGACGACGACGTCGTGCCCGCGCCGGACTGCCTCGCGGTGCTGATGTCGTACGACGAGGACTGCCTGATGGCGGTCCGCGAGGACCGCGCCGGTGCGCTGGTGGAGAAGTCCGCGCTCCGGTTCGACCTGACCCGGGCGCGGGCGGTGAAGCCCAAGACCGCCATGGTCGAGACGACGTACCTCACCCGGGCGGCGATGCCCGCGACCGTCGAGCTGGAGAACGTCGCGTTCGAGGGCTTCATGGTCCGCCGCTCGGTCGTCGCCGAGATCGGCCTGCCCGACGCCTCGTTCTTCATCTTCTACGACGACGTCGACTACGCGATCCGCGCGCGACGGGCGGGCCGGCGGATCCTCGCCGTGCGCGACGCCGTGCTGGTGCGTCAGCTCGACTTCGACCAGCAGCACGACCTCGGGGGGTGGAAGGGCTTCTACATGTACCGCAACCTCTTCGCGGTCCACCTCCGCTACGGCGAGAGCCCCCTGGTGCGCGCCAAGCCCTGGCTGATCGCGGCCGGCGTGGTGGCGCTGAGCCCCGTGCGCGGGGGGCCGGGTGAGGCACGCAACGTCCTCCGGGCGCTGCGGGCGGCGCGGGGGATGCGGGCCCTGCCCGCCGATTCCGTAGAGTGATCGACCGTGTCACTCCCTGATCTGGTCGTCGTCGGGTCCGGCTTCTTCGGACTCACCATCGCCGAGCGCTGCGCGTCCGAGCTGGACCTGAAGGTCCTGGTGCTCGAGCGGCGCCACCACCTCGGCGGCAACGCCTACTCCGAGAAGGAGCCGACCACCGGCATCGAGGTGCACAAGTACGGCGCGCACCTGTTCCACACCTCCAACGAGCGGGTGTGGGAGTACGTCAACCGGTTCACCTCCTTCACCGACTACCGCCACAAGGTGTTCGGCAAGTACCAGGGGCAGGTCTACTCGCTGCCGATGAACCTCGGGCTGATCAACCAGTTCTTCGGCAAGGCGCACACGCCGGCCGAGGCGCGCGAGCTGATCGCCGAGCAGTCCTCCGAGATCGCCACCGAGGACGCCACGAACCTCGAGGAGAAGGCGATCAGCCTGATCGGGCGCCCGCTGTACGAGGCGTTCATCAAGGGCTACACCGGCAAGCAGTGGCAGACCGACCCCACGAAGCTGTCCGCCGACATCATCACGCGCCTGCCCGTGCGCTACACCTACGAGAACGGCTGGTTCTCCGACACCCACGAGGGCCTGCCGACCGACGGCTACACCGCGTGGCTGGAGCGGATGGCGGACCACCCCAACATCGAGGTCCGCCTCGAGACCGACTTCTTCGCCGTGGCCGACGAGTACAAGGGCAGGGTGCCGATCGTCTACACCGGGCCCGTCGACGAGTACTTCGGCCACTCCGAGGGCCGGCTGTCGTGGCGCACCGTCGACCTCGAGGCCTCCGTCGAGGACGTCGACGACTTCCAGGGCACCGGCGTCGTCAACTACAACGACGCCGACGTCCCCTTCACCCGGATCATCGAGTTCCAGCACTTCCACCCGGAGCGGGCCCGGACCCACCTGCCGGGCAAGACGGTCATCGTCCACGAGTACAGCCGCTTCGCCGAGCCCGACGACGAGCCGTACTACCCGGTCAACACCGCGGAGGACCGCGAGAAGCTGCTGCGCTACCGCGACCTCGCCAAGGCCGAGCCGATGGTCCTGTTCGGCGGCCGCCTCGGCACCTACAAGTACCTGGACATGCACATGGCCATCGGCTCGGCCCTGTCCATGTTCGACAACACGCTGCGCCCCCACTTCGCCGAGGGTGCGGCCCTGAGGAGCGGAGGGGTCGACGCATGAGTGCACGCCGACTGCTGCAGCGCCAGATCCTCCCCGTCGACGGGGACCTGGACGTCATCAGCCTGTACGTCGACTCGAAGCCCGCCAGCCTCGACCTCGACCGCTACGAGGTGGGGACCAACAAGACGGCCCAGGCCGTCAACGCGACCGCCATGCGCACCGGCGTCGGCGGCGGCGAGACCATCGGCCCCGAGCAGGTCGAGTCCCGCACCGCGATGCGGGTCCCCTCGGGCGAGCGGCTCTCGTTCGGCACCTACTTCAACGGCTTCCCGGCCAGCTACTGGCGCCGCTGGACCGTCGTGGACGAGGTCCGCCTCACCGTGCAGGTCGCCGGCGCCGGCGCCGGCCTCGTAGTCTACCGCTCCACCGCCGACGGCCGCTCGCAGCGCGTCGACGGCGGCAGCACCGGCGAGGAGTCGAAGGCCACCTTCACCTTCGACCTGCCGCTGAAGCCGTTCGCCGACGGCGGGTGGTACTGGTACGACCTCGTGGCGGGCGACACCGACGCGGTGCTGCTCGGCGCCGAGTGGAGCGCCGAGGTGCCCGACGACCGGGCCGAGCACGGCACCGTCGACATCGCGATCACCACGATGAACCGGCCCGACTTCTGCGCCAACCTGCTCGCGCAGGTCGGCGGCGACGAGCACCTGCGCGGCTACCTCGACACCGTGATGGTGATGGAGCAGGGCACGCAGAAGGTCGCCGACTCCCCGCAGTTCGGCGCCGCCCGCGAGGCCCTCGGCGACACGCTGCGCATCCTCGAGCAGGGCAACCTGGGCGGGTCCGGCGGCTACGCCCGCGGCCAGCTGGAGTCGGTGCGCAAGGGCACCGCGTCGTACGCGCTGATGCTCGACGACGACGTCGTGTGCGAGCCCGAGAGCATCGTGCGCGCGATCACCTTCGGCGACCTCGCGCGCCGCCCGACCATCGTCGGCGGCCACATGTTCAGCCTGTACTCCCGCGCCCGGCTGCACAGCTACGGCGAGAAGGTGCAGCCCTGGACCTTCTGGTGGGGCTCGGCCCCCGGCGTCGTGCCGGACTGGGACTTCTCCGCCCGCAACCTGCGCTCCACCCGCTGGCTGCACAGCCGCATCGACGTGGACTACAACGGCTGGTTCATGTGCCTGATCCCGCGCTCGACGATGGAGCAGATCGGCCTGTCGCTGCCGCTGTTCCTCAAGTGGGACGACTCCGAGTACGGGCTGCGCGCCAAGCAGGCCGGGATCCCGACCGTCAGCCTCCCCGGCTCCGCGGTCTGGCACGTGCCGTGGACCGACAAGAACGACGCGGTCGACTGGCAGGCCTACTTCCACCAGCGCAACCGCTTCGTCGCCGCGCTGCTGCACAGCCAGTACGAGAAGGGCGGGCGGATGGTGCGGGAGAGCCGCAACCACCAGATCGCCCGGCTGGTCTCCATGCAGTACTCGACGGTCGAGATGCGCCACCAGGCGCTGCTCGACGTCCTCGAGGGCCCCGACCACCTGCACCGCGTGCTGCCGACCCGGCTCGCCGAGGTCAATGCGATGCGCAAGCAGTTCCTCGACGGCCGGCTCGAGTCCGACCCCGACGCCTTCCCCGACGTGCGGCGCAGCAAGCCGCCCCGCAAGGGCCGCGACGGCAACCACATCCCCACCCGCAAGCAGCTGCTCCTGCGCGCCGGCCTGCAGCCGCTGCGCCAGCTCACGCCCCCGCGGGCGCTGTCGCGGACCCACCCCGAGGCGGAGGTCCGCGCCGCGGACGCCAAGTGGTACCGCCTCGGCACCCTGGACTCCGCGGTCGTGTCGATGAACGACGGCACCTCGGCGGCGCTGTACCGCCGCGACCCGGAGACCTTCCGCGCCCAGCTGGCCAAGACCCTCGAGATCCACGAGCGCCTCAAGCGCGAGTGGCCGCGGCTGGCGGCGGAGTACCGCGAGGCACTGCCCCGGATCACCTCGCCCGAGACCTGGGAGGAGACGCTGCGGCCCTGGCTCCACGGGCCCGACACCCCGGCGTCGGCCGAGGGCGACGGTGACTGACACCGCCGCCCGCCCGACCGGCGACGGCGAGCGCCCGGCGTACGACACCTCGGCGCTGCCGCTGGTGCCGCCGTCGGCGACCACCGGGCTGTTCGAGGTCTTCCGGCGCCGCTACCTGCTGCGGCTGCTGGTGCGTCGCGAGATCAGCGCCCGCTACCAGGGCTCGTTCCTCGGCATCCTGTGGTCCTACGTCAACCCGTTCACGCAGTTCCTGCTCTACTACTTCGTGCTCGGCATCGTCGTCGGCCTCGGCGACCGCTTCGAGAACTTCGCGGTCCACGTCTTCTGCGGGCTGGTCGTGGTGTCCTTCTTCACCGAGACCTTCAACGCCGGCACGCGCTCGATCGTCGGCAACCGGCAGCTGGTGCAGAAGATGGCCGTGCCCCGGGAGATGTTCCCGGTGGCGTCGATGCTGGTCTCCGGCTACCACGTGCTGCCGCAGATCGCGATCCTCGTGGTGATCTCGCTGTGGTACGGCTGGAGCCCGGACCCGGTCGGGATGCTCGGCATGGTCGTGGCGCTGCTGATCATCGGGGTCCTCGGCACCGCGCTCGCCCTGCTCTTCAGCGCGGCCAACGTGTTCTTCCGCGACTTCGCGCAGGTCGTCAACGTGCTGACGAACTTCGTGCGCTTCGGCGTCCCGATGATCTACCCCTACACGCTGGTCTCGGAGCGGTTCGGCTCGTTCGCCACGCTCTACCTGGCCAACCCGATCGCCGACGCCGTGCTGCTGGTGCAGCGCGCCTTCTGGGTGGGCACCACGCAGGATCCCGCGGAGTACACCCGGCTCCACATCCCCGACCACATCCTGCTGATCGGGCTGGGCGCCCTCGCCGGGTCGGTGGTCGTGCTGGTGGTCGGCCAGCTGGTGTTCAGCCGGCTCGAGAACAAGATCCCGGAGCGCCTGTGACCACCTCCATCGTCGTGGACGACGTGTCGAAGAAGTTCACGCTGCGCTACCACCGCACCCTCAAGCAGATGACGGTCGCCGCCGTGCGCCGCCAGGAGCTCACCGACAGCTTCTGGGCGCTGCGCGACGTCTCCTTCGAGGTGAAGCAGGGGGAGTCGATCGGGCTGATGGGCCTCAACGGCTCCGGCAAGTCGACGCTGCTCAAGCTCGTCAACGGCGTGATGCGCCCCGACCGCGGCCAGGTGCTCGCCCGCGGCCGGATCGCGGGGCTGATCGCGGCGCGCGCCGGGTTCCACCCGCAGCTGTCCGGGCGGGAGAACATCTACCTCAACGCCGCCGTGCAGGGGATGTCGGAGGCGGAGACGAAGCGCAAGTTCGACGACATCGTGGAGTTCGCCGACATCGGCAAGTTCCTGGACTCGCAGGTCGGTCACTACAGCTCCGGCATGGCGGCCCGCCTGGGCTTCTCGGTCGCGGTGCACGTGGACTCCGACATCTTCCTCGCCGACGAGGTGCTCGCGGTGGGGGACCGGCCGTTCAAGAAGAAGTGCATGGCGCGGATGGAGGAGATCCGCGACAGCGGCCGGACGATCTTCTACGTCAGCCACGCCGCGGCCTCGGTGCGGCGGATGTGCGACCGGGTGATCGTCCTCGAGCAGGGCCGGGTCGGCTTCGACGGTCCCACGGACGACGGCATCAAGTACCTCGAGTACGAGGACGGGCCGGGCGACGAGCCGGACACCGACGACGGGCTCGGCGCCGACGTCTGACGCGCCACGCCCAGCGTCGGGACTTTCTCTCGGCGTGTCGGCGTGTCGACTGGAAATTACAGTCGTGTACTTACTCAGTTCACCTGTCGTGGCCGGTGTGACTGGTGTGAAACTTGGGTGCTCGTGTGAACCGTCCCCGGCACCGGAGTCCCCCAGATGCGCCCTTCGCAGGCCCGATTCGTCACCGCCACCCAGCAGCTGCTGGCGCTGGGGGTGGTCCTCGTCGTCCTGGCGCCGGCGGCCGGTGTGGCCACCCTCGACGTGGTCGACCGCTTCCCCGGCGGTGCCAGCGGGGCCAGCGGGGCCGGCGGCCCGGGTGGCGCCGGGGGCGAGGTGCGGGTCGCGCCCGGCAGCGCGTCGTACGACCCGGACGCGGAGCGGGCCGAGGTCGAGACCGCCCCGGTCGAGGCGGACCTCGTCGAGCACCGGCTGACCACCCGCACCGGTGCGGCCGGCCCGTCGGCCCGCTCGGGCCGGGAGTCCCTCACCTCCGGCGAGGTGCTGAGCGTCGCCGAGCCGGTCTCCGGCTACGGCGCGGTCGGCGTGACCTGGGACTCCGCCGACGCCTACGGCGAGGACGACATCGCCGTCACCGTCCGCACCCGCACCGACGGCGGCCGCTGGACCGGCTGGGAGGAGCTGGAGTACCACGACGAGCACGCCCCCGACCCGGACTCCGCGGAGGCCCGCACCGCCCGTCCCGGCACCGAGCCCGTCTTCGTCGGCGAGGTCGACGAGGTGCAGGTCCGCACCCGCACCCCCGGCACGGCGGCCCCGCGCGACCTCCGGCTCGCGGTCATCGGTCCGGGGGAGTCGGCCGGCACCGAGCTCGCCGCCCCCGAGTACGCCGGGTCCGACGCCGGGCCGGGCGCCGAGGCCGTGACCAGCAGCGAGGGCGACCTGGCGCTGCAGGCCGCCGGCGCGGCGCGCCCGACGATCTTCTCCCGCCAGCAGTGGGGCGCCGACGAGCGTCTGCGCTCCGGCAGCCCCAGCTACGGCACGATCAAGGGCGGTTTCGTCCACCACACGGTCAACGCCAACGACTACAGCCGCGAGCAGGTGCCGGGGATGCTGCGCAGCATCTACGCGTACCACACCCGCAGCCGCGGCTGGTCCGACGTCGGCTACAACTTCCTCGTCGACAAGTTCGGACGCATCTGGGAGGGCCGGTACGGCGGGGTCACCCGCCCGGTGATCGGCGCCCACACGCTCGGCTACAACCACGAGTCGTTCGCGGCGTCGGCGATCGGCAACTTCGACGTCGCCTCGCCCCCCGAGGCCGTCGTGAAGGCGTACGGACGGCTGATGGGCTGGAAGCTCGGGCTCCACGGGATCAACGCCGCCGCCACGAGCGTCACCATCGCCGGGCGCCGGTTCGCGGCGATCAACGGCCACCGCGACGCGGGCTCGACCGCCTGCCCCGGCCGCTTCCTCTACGCCAAGCTGCCGCAGATCCGCTCGCTGGCCCGGGCGGCGCAGACCAGCACCGGTGAGCCGACGCCGCCGACCCCGACGCCGGACCCCGAGCCGCCGGCGCCCACGGTGAGCGGGACCCCCACCCTCGACTCCGACCTCCTGGGCACCCCGCACCCCGACCTGGTCGCCCGCCGCGGCCGCGACGGGCGCCTCCTGGTGGTCCCGACCGCGGGCGGCACCCAGCTCGTCGAGCCGCGGGCCCTCACGGGCACCTGGCCGAGCGCGGCGCGCCTGGTCGCCACGCACGACGTCACCGGGGACTCACGCGCCGACCTGCTCGCGCTCACGCCCGACGGCCGCGGTGCGATCCACCCCGGCGACGGGGCCGGCGGCTTCGGTGCGGCGGTGCGGACGGTCAGCGGCTTCTCGGGCATGTCGCTGGTCGTCTCCGCCGGCGACCTCAACGGCGACGGGCGCTCGGACCTCGTCGGTCGCCTCGACGGCAGCGGCCGGCTCGTCGCCTTCCTCGGCACGGCCCGCGGCGGCTTCGTCCGCTCCCAGGTCGGCACCGGATGGGGCACCTACCCGCTGGTGGCCGGCGCCGGGGACCTCGACGGCGACGGGTACGACGACCTGGTCGGCCGTGACCGCGAGGGTCGGCTCTTCGTGCACCGCGGCCTGGCGCCCGCCGACGGCCGCAGCGCCCGGCTCGCCAAGCGCGTCCAGCTCGCGGGCTCCTTCGGCGCCGTCAACGCGGTCCTCGGGGTCGGCGACGCGGACCGCGACGGCTCGCCCGACCTGCTGGTGCGCCGCGACGGCGGCGACGCCTACCTGCACCCCGTGGGACGCGACCTCGCCCTCGGCCCGGCGTACGGCCCGATCGGCGGTCTCGGCGGCCTCACCGCGATGACGAGCGGGCCCGACCTCACCGGGGACGGCTGGCCCGACGTGCTGGCGCGCAAGGGCGGCAGGCCCGTCCTGGTCGCGCACCGCGGCACGACCGAGACCGAGCGCCCCCGGGTGACCGACGTCGACGCGACGGGCGCCAACCGGATCATGAGCGCCGGCGACGTGGACGGCGACGGGCACGGCGACGTGGTGCTGCGCCAGGGCAGCGGTGCCCTGCTGCTCCACCGCGGCGACGGTGCCGGGGGCTTCGCGGCCCGGGTGAGGATCGGCACCGGCTTCGGCGACGTGACGGGCCTGCAGCCGGTCGGGGACGTGACCGGCGACGGCAGGGCCGACCTGCTCGGCACCCGCGCCGGCAAGCACTGGGTGTGGCCCAGCGGCGGCACCGGAGCGCTCGGCGCCCCGCTGGCCGCCCCGGCGTCGCTGGTCGCGGCGGTCCGACCCTCCGGCATCGACCTGTCGGGCTACGACTGGTGGGTGGCGATCAGCGACCTCAACCTCGTGGGCAAGCCGGACCTGGTGCTGGCGGAGCGGTCAGGCAAGCTGCTGTGGAGCCGCAACCGCCGCGCCGACGACTCCCACGACCCGCGCCGGCTGCTGACGCGCTGGTCCGGCACCTGGAACCTGATCGGCTGAGCCGCCGCAGGGCGGCCCCGACCGTCGAGCGGGGTCAGGCCGTGCGGCGGGTGGCCCGCTCGGCCTCCGCGAGGGCGTCGAGCCGGGCGTCGCCCTCGGCGCCGAGGCCCGTGACGAGCACCAGTGACGCGCGTCGCGCCAGCACGGCGGCGAGCAGCTCGAGGCCCGGCGCGCCGCCGAGGTCGTGGGTGGTCAGCACCCGGTCACCGTCGGCCACCAGCGCCGACGCCGAGGCCGCGGCGAGCAGGTCGCCCTGGGTCGTGGCGGGCCCGTGCCCGACCACGGCGGCGTCCTCGGGGGTCGGCGGCTCGTCGGCGACGAACGCATCCGGCTGGGACCAGATCTCCACGCCCACGTCGAGCACGCCGGCGGGCAGCGGGTCGGTGAACCGCACCCCCAGGGGGAGGAGCGCGCACGCCAGCACGACGACGCCGTCGGCGTGCGGCGCCCACCGCCCGAGCCCGTCGGGTCCGCAGACGACGACGTCCGGCAGGGCGGCGCCCGGGTCCTCGACGAGGTGGTGGTCGAGGTCGGTGGGCGCCACCGCGATCCCCGCGCTCCAGGCGGCCGCCGCGAAGACCGTCGAGAGCCAGTGCGGCGGCAGGTCCAGGCGCAGCACCGCCCCGCGCTCGAGGTCGCACTCCTCGGTCAGCAGGGAGGCCGCCTTCGCCACCCAGTTGGCCCAGGTCACGACCGACAGCTCGACCCGCTCGCCGGTCGCGTCGTCGTAGAACGTGACCAGCGGGCGGCCCGGGTCGCCGGCGAGGAGGGACGCGAGGAGGGAGGGGAACTGCCGGGGAGGGGTCACGCCGTGCAGCGTAGGGTCCGGGCCGTGACGCAGGACGCGGCGGGGACCGGCTTCTGGGCGATCGTCCCCGCGGGCGGCGCGGGCACCCGGCTGTGGCCGCTGTCGCGCCGGGACGAGCCGAAGTTCCTCCACGACCTCACCGGCAGCGGCCGCTCGCTGCTGCAGCAGACCGTCGACCGCCTCGCGCCCCTGGCGGGGGAGCGGGTGGTGGTCGTCACCGGCGAGGCGCACGCCGCCGCGGTCCGGGCCCAGCTGCCCGCCGCGGTCGCCGACCGCGTGCTCGCCGAGCCGTCGCCGCGCGACTCCATGGCCGCGATCGGCCTCGCCGCCGCCATCGTCGAGCGCGACGACCCCGACGGGGTGGTCGGGTCCTTCGCCGCCGACCACGTCATCGCCGACACCGACGCCTTCGCGGCCGGCGTACGACGGGCGGTCGCGGTGGCCCGCGACGGGTGGCTGGTCACCCTCGGGGTCACCCCGACGTACGCCGCCACCGGCTTCGGGTGGATCGAGCGCGGTGCGGGGCTGGGCGACCACGACGGCGCCTTCGCGGTGTCCTCGTTCGTCGAGAAGCCGGACGCCGCACGCGCCGAGGGCTACCTCGCCGGCGGGCGCCACCTGTGGAACGCCGGCATGTTCGTCGCCCGCGCCGACGTCCTCCTCGACCTGCTCGCCCTCGAGCACCCCGACTTCGCCGCGTCGCTGCGGGCGCTCGCCGCCGACCCGGCCACGCTGGGGGAGGTGTGGCCGACGCTGCCGCGGATCGCCCTGGACCACGCGGTCGCCGAGCCCGCCGGCGACGCCGGCCGGGTGGCCGTCGTGCCCGCCGCCTTCGACTGGGAGGACGTCGGCGACTTCGCCGCCCTGGCCTCCCTGCAGCCCGAGCGGCCCGCGGGCCCCCGGGTGCTGGGCGACGCCGAGCTCGTCCGGTCGGTCGACGCCACCGGCCTCGTCGTGCCCGCCGCCGGTCGCACCGTCACCGTCGTCGGCCTCGACGACGTCGTCGTCGTCGACACCGGCGACGCCCTGCTCGTCACGACCACGGCCCGTGCCCAGGACGTGAAGCGCCTCGTCGCCGACCTCGCCGAGACCCGTCCCGACCTGCTCTGAGCCGAGTCGGCAGTGGTGTGCGTTCCGGAGGGGCCGAGTCGGCAGTTGCGTGCGTTCCGGTCACCGCGCGACGTGGCGCCGTACCCTGCGCATCCGGGCCGACTCGGCGCCCTCACGTGCGCATCCGGGCCGACTCGGCGCCCTTCGCGTGCCTGTCAGACCGCGTTCGGCTCGGGGGAGTCCGTGTAGGGGAACTCGAGCATGAACTCGTCGAGCGCCGCGCCGCTGGGCTCGCTGCAGTACTGCCACGCGCCGGTCTGCTCGCCCTGGGGGACGAGACCCGCGTCGACGGCGGGGCCGTTGCCGGTGGACCAGCGGGTCAGGGCGACGTGCTGGCCCTCGGGGAACGGGTCGCCGTCCTCGGAGGTCCACGGCACGGCCTTGAACTTGTTGCGCAGGTCCTCGGAGCCGCCGAACTTGTCGGCGATCGCGCGGATCTCCTCCATCTGGGCGGAGTCGTCGGCGACGGTCTCGTCGTACCACATGATCGTGTAGCCGTGCTCGAGGTTGTGCACCAGCATGCCGAGCTCGGGGCGGTCGGCGGCGGTGTAGAACTTCGAGTCGAACCCGTCCCAGTTCTCCCAGTGCGTGCCGAACGCCGGGGGCGAGTCGGGGTAGGTCATGGGGGTGCCCTGCGGGACGTGGTCCTGGTTGCCGTCGGCCGGCTTCGTCGTCACGTCCTGGCACACGTCGGCGGAGGCGCCGATGTCGGCGACGGAGGCGTCGGCGTACTGGCGCAGGTTCCACCAGCTGCTGATCGGCTGGAACGCCGCGGCGCCGATGATCAGCAGCGCGATGAACAGGCAGACGCCCACGATGGCGAAGTTGCGTCGCTTCTCGCCTCGGCGCTGCTGCTTGCGCAGCTTGTCCGCCACCGCACGGCGGTCGGACTTCGGCGTGCTGTCGCTCTTGGCCACGGGTGCTCGTCCTCCGGTCTGGGTCGGTCGCCGGTGAGTCTACGGACCGCCCGGGAGGGGCTCGAGGCGGACGGTCGCCCCGGCCGGTGCCGCCCGCACGACCCACCCGTGGGCGTGGGCCAGCGCGGCCAGGCGGGCCCGCGCCGCGTCGGGGGCCCCGACCGGTCGTACGTCGAGCAGCGGGGCGCTCCCGTCCCCGCCCACGGTGGGCTCGCCGCACCCGACCCGGCGCACGGCCTCGGCGAGCTCCCCGGGCGGCGCCGGGGCGCCGAACGGCGCGGCGGCCGCCGGGTCGGCCTCCAGCGCGCGGACGACCGCCTCCCGGGCCCCGAAGCCGAAGAGGTCACCGCCGTCGGGCCGCACCAGCGCCCGGGCGCCGGGTCCGTCCTGACCGGGCGGGAGCACGTGGTGGGCGAGCCCGCGCAGCACGGCGAAGGGGCGACCGGTCAGCTTGCCCCCCGCGAGCTCGGCGGCGGAGGCGGCCTCGTCGGCCACGGCCGGGGCCGTCACCGCGAGGGGGTTGCCGTAGGGGTCGGTGCGCCCGGCGTGGTCGTCGAGGACCACCAGGCCGGCGGCGCCGATCGCGAGGTCGGTCTGACCCTCGCGCCAGGCGCGGCCGGCGGTGTCGCTCACGACGACCGCGACGTCCACGCCCGCCCGGGCGGCCAGCTCGGCGCGCAGGCGCCGCGCGGAGGCGTCGGGGTCGACGGGCAGCAGCGCCACCTGGCCGACGGGGAGGTTGGAGGCGTCGACCCCGGCCGCCGCCATCGTGAGGCCCAGGGGCGTGCGGACGATCCGGAGCTGGCCGCGCCGGGCCACCACCCGCACGGTCTCCGCGTCGATCGCCGCGTCGCGGTCACCGGGCTGCAGCCGCCCCTCCGCCTTGCTCACGACCTTGCTCGTGACCACGACGACGTCGCCGTCCGCGAGCCGGTGGTCCTCGGCGTCCAGCGCGTCGAGCAGCAGCGTCGCGAGGTCGTCCCCGGGGCGGACCTCCCCGACGCCGCCGGGGGAGAGGACCTCGAGCCGGCCGCTCACGGGCGGACGAGCGCCACGGCCTCGGCGGCCATGACCCCGGTCGCGGCGTCGTCGGTCATCAGCAGGGGGACGGCCCGGCACGCGATGCCGGCGGCCTCGACCGCGGCCACCTGGTCGGCGTCCTCCTCGGCGACCAGCCAGCCGTCCAGGACGCCGTCGGCGGCCCGGGCGCCGTGGTGGAGCGCCACCCCGGTGGCGCTCACGTCGACGCCGAGGCCCTCCAGCAGCTGGCGGGCCATGCCGTGCACGTGGTCGCGCCCGATGATGGGCGAGACCCCGACGACGGGGGCGGGCCCCGCCCGCAGCGCGTCGCGCAGCCCCGGGACGCCCAGGATCGTCCCCACGGACACGATCGGGTTGCTCGGCGGGACGAGGACGAGGTCGGCCCCCGCGACCGCCTCCAGGACGCCGGGGGCCGGTGAGGACCGGTCGAGGCCGACCACCACGACGGCCTGCGCGGCGGGCTCGGCGCGCAGGCGCACCCAGTACTCCTGGAAGTGGACCGTACGACGGCCGCTGGGCTCGGCGTCGTCGGCGAGGAGCACGTGCGTCTCGACGCGGTCGTCGGTCATCGGCAGCAGCTCCACGTCGGGCTGCCAGCGCCGGCACAGGGCCGCCGTGACGGCCGAGAGCGGGTAGCCCGCCTCGACCATCTGCGTGCGGACCAGGTGGGTGGCGAGGTCGCGGTCGCCCAGCCCGAACCAGGTCGGCTCCGCGCCGTACGCCGCGAGCTCGGCGCCGACGGTCCAGGTCTCGTCCTGGCGTCCCCAGCCCCGCTCGGCGTCGATGCCGCCGCCGAGGGTGTACATGACGGTGTCGAGGTCGGGGCAGACCTTCAGACCGTGGACCCACCAGTCGTCCGCGGTGTTGGCGACGACCGTGACGTGCGCGTCGACCGCGACACCGGGGAGCCGCCCGGCCCGGAGGGCGGCGAGGGTGCCGCGCAGGAAGCGGGCGCCGCCCACGCCGCCGGACAGCGCGACGACCGACCGGGCGGGCTCGGCGGAGGGGGCGGGCGGGACGCTCATGGGCACCAGCCTGCCGCACCGGGGGCGAGCGGCTCGGCGGCAGCCGCGCGACGCCGGGCGTCGGGGCCCGGTCGCGGCGCGGTGCCCCGGGTCGTGCTAGAGAGCCCCGATAACACAGAACGGCTTGACTTCGGCTGTACGACAGGCATGTAATTCCCCCAGTGTTCTTCACCGCCAGGGCTCGGTCGCACCCTGGCCCTGGTGGCCGGAGGCGCCGGGGTCAACACGGAGCACGACCGGGTCGAAAGGGTGTACGACGATGAGAGAGCTATTTCTGCTCGACTCAGAGACCGAGGAGATCGGCTGGCAGGACCGGGCGCTGTGCGCGCAGACCGATCCTGAGGCGTTCTTCCCCGAGAAGGGCGGGTCGACCCGTGAGGCGAAGCGCGTCTGCCTCACGTGCGAGGTCCGCGACGACTGCCTCGAGTACGCGCTCGCGCACGACGAGCGCTTCGGCATCTGGGGCGGGCTCTCCGAGCGCGAGCGCCGCAAGCTGAAGAAGAGCTTCGCGGTCTGAGGCCGGGCGGGCCCGTCCGCACCGACCTCACAGCCGCGGGACCGGTCGTTAGGGTGGTCGGCCGTGGCTGATCCGACCCAGCCCAGCGCGCTGCTGGGCGAGCTCCCCGCCGACGGTCCCGTCCCGGTGATCGCCGCCGGTCGGGTCGCCGTGGTGCTGGTGAGCCACGACGGGGAGCGCTGGCTCCCGACCGTCCTCGAGGGGCTGGCCGCCCAGCGGGTCGCCCCCGACCTCGTCGTGGCGGTCGACACCGGCAGCCGCGACGCCGGCCCCGACCTGCTGGCCGCCCACCCGGCCGTCGACGCCGTCGTCGACGCGGGACCCGGCACCGCCTACCCGGCGGCGGTGAGGGCCGGCGTGGGCCGCGCCGACGAGCTGGCCGCCGGCTCCGGCGGCGCAAGCGGCGCGGGCGGCGTCGAGTGGCTCTGGCTCCTCCACGACGACTCGACCCCCGACCCCGGCGCGCTGGAGCAGCTGCTGCTCGCCGCCGGCTCCGACCCGGGCGCCGACCTGCTCGGGCCCAAGCTGCGCGAGTGGCCGTCGCTGCGCCGCCTGCTGGAGCTGGGCGTCACGGTGTCCGGCACCGGGCGCCGCGAGACCGGCCTGGAGCGCGGCGAGTACGACCAGGGCCAGCACGACCGGCGCCGCGACGTGCTCGCCGCCAACACCGCCGGGCTGCTGGTGCGCCGCGAGGCCTGGGAGGCCCTCGGCGGGCTCGACGAGCACCTCCCCGTCTTCGCCGGCGACCTCGACCTCGGGTGGCGCGCCGCGGCGACCGGCCGCCGTACGACGGTGGTGCCGGAGGCGGTCGTGTTCCACGCCGAGGCGTCCCACCGGGGCACCCGCCGTGCCCGGGTGGCCGGTCGGCGCACCCACTTCGCCGAGCGCCGCGCGATGCTCTGGACGCTGCTGGTCAACGCCTCCGGTCGCTCCCTGCCGTGGCGCGTGCTGCGGCTGGCGCTCGGCACGCTCGTGCGGATGGTGGGCCTGCTGCTCGTGCGGGCGCCGGGGGAGGCCCTGGACGAGCTGGCCGCCCTGGTCGCCGTCTACCGACGTCCCGGCGAGGTGCGCGCCGCCCGGCGCCGGCGCCGGGAGCTGCCCCGGGTCGGCGAGGACCGCTCGCGGGAGCTGCTCGCGCCCGCCTGGCTGCCCTACCGCCACGGCCTGGACCTCGTCGGCGACCTCGTCGCCGCGGCCACGCGCCAGGCCTCCGACGTCGCCGAGCGGCGCCGCGACGAGCGGGCCGCCGAGGTGGCGGCCCGCACCGCGACGGGTCGCCGCAACCGCCACGCCTCGTCCACCGCCTCGTCCACCGCCTCGTCCACCGCCTCGTCCGCTGCCTCCTCGTCCGGCACGTCCACCGGCGGTCCCGCCGCGCGCGTCGGCGGGGACGAGGGCGGGGTCGACGGCCCGGGACTCGCGGGCCGTGAGGGCCGTGGCCCCGTCCTGCGCCTCCTGACCGACCCGGTCGCGCTGGCCGTGGCGGCCGTCGTGGTCGCGGGCCTCGTCGCCACCCGCGCGGCCTGGGGCGAGGTCGCCGGGGGTGCGCTGTCGCCGGCGCCGTCCGGAGCGGGCGCCTGGTGGTCGCTGCACCTGGAGGCCTGGCACCGGCTCGGGGTCGCGGGCACCGACGTGCCCGCCCCGCCGTACGTGCTGCCGCTGGCGCTGCTCGCCACCGTCCTGCTCGGCAGCGCGAGCGCCGCGGTGAGCGTCGTCCTGGTGCTGGCCGTGCCCGTGGCGCTGTGGGGCGCCTGGCGCTTCCTGCGCGTGGCGGCCCGGCTGGCCGACCCGGGCGGAGCCCCCACGTGGCTGCTGGCCGCCGGGTCCTCCGCCTACGCCGTGCTGCCGCTGACGTCCGGGGCGTTCGGCGAGGGACGCCTCGGCGCGGTGGTGCTCGTCGCGCTGCTTCCCTGGCTGGCCCACGCGGCCCTCGGCTTCCTGGACCCCGAGCCGGACCGGCGACGGCGCGCCGGGTGGCGCACCGGACTGCTCCTGGCCCTCGGCGTGGCCGTCACCCCGCCCCTGTGGGCGGTCGCGGTGGTGCTCGTGGTGCTCGTGCTCGGCGTCGGCTTCGTGCTCAGTCCGCGCGGGATGCGCTCACGCTCGGCCTGGGGCCCGCTCCTCGTGGCCGTCGCGACCCCGGCCGTCCTGCTGGCCCCCTGGGTCGTCGGCCTGCTCCGTGCGGACGCGTCCCAGGGGCTGCTGCTCGAGGCCGGCCTCCCGCCGGTGTCCGTCCCCGGCACCGCCGACCTGCTCACCGGCCACCTCGGTGGGCTGCCCGCCGCGACGACGCCCTGGTGGTGGCTCGGGGCGCTGCCGGCCGCGCTTGCGGTCCTGGGGCTCCTCGCCCGCCGCACCCGGGCGGCGGTCGTGACCTGCTGGGCCCTCGCCCTCGTCGCGCTGCTGGTGGGCCTCGGTCTCGGGGCCGTCCGTCTCGACCTGGGACCGGTGACGGTGCCGGCGACCACCGCCCCGACCGTCGTCCTCGTCGCGGGGGCCGCGGTCACCGCCGCCGTCCTGGGCGCGCTCGCCCTGCCGCCGCGCGGCCCGGGGGCAAGCGGCGCCGCGGTGGTCGCCGCCGTCCTCGCCGTCGGCGCCGTCGGCGGCCTGGCCTGGGCGCTCACCGTCGGCGACGGCGCGCTGGGCGACGACGTCGACGACGAGATCCCGGCCTACATGACCTCGAGCTCGCTCGAGGGCCCCGAGCGGGGGGTGCTGGTCGTGACCGGCGACCTCGAGAGCGGCCTGTCCTACACGGTGCGGCGCGGGGACGGCACCACCCTGGGCGAGGCGGAGGTCGAGGTGCTCGGGCGCCCCGCCGCCGACGGGACGGCGTCGCGGACCGTCGCCGCGCTGCTCGGTCGCCCGGACCCCGGGGCCGTGGCCGCCGTCGGCGGGCTGGGGGTCGAGTACGTCGTGCTGCCGGCGCCCGCCGACGGCCGGGTGGCGGCGGGTCTCGACGCCGTCGACGGCCTCGTGCAGGCCAGCGCCGAGGACCGCTCGACCCGGGCCTGGCGCATCGACGCCGAGCCCCGGGCCGGCGCGGTCGACGGTCCCGGGTCCTGGGTGCACACCGTCCTCGTCGTCGTGCAGCTGCTCGCACTGCTGGTGGTGCTCGTCCTGTGCGGGCCGAGTCGTCGGGAGGTCCCGTGACCGACCCCGTGACCGACCCCGTGACGGGTCCCGCACCCCGCGCCGGCGGACGCCGCGCCGCGCCGCGGTCCCGGCGCCGGCTCACCCCGGCGGTCGTGCTCGCCGTCGTGCTGCCCGTCGCGAGCCTCGCGACCGCCTGGGGCCTGGCCCCCGGCGCGCCCACCGACGCGCCGGACGCCGGGCCCGCCCGGGTGGCGCTGGCGGAGCAGACCCTCGTCTGCCCGGCACCGCCCGACGAGCCGGCCCCCGTCCTGGTGGGTCGGGCCCCGGGCACCGGGACGGGCGCCGTCGAGGTCGCCGCTCCGGCCGCCGAGGAGGACGCCGACCCGGCGAGCGCCGACCCGCCGGACGGTGGGGTCGCGGACCCGGTCGTCGTGGCCGACGAGCCCGCCGTCGTGCAGGGGCGCGACGACGCCGCGCCCGGGCTGCTCGCCGCCCGGTTCACCGCGGGCACGGTCGCGGGCACCGCGTGCCTGGAGCCCGCCGCGTCGGCGTACCTGACCGGCCTGGGCGCCGGGCCGGAGAGCTCGACGGTCCTGGACCTGGTCAACCCCGAGACCGGGCCCGCCGTCGTCGACCTCACGGTCCTCGGGCCGGACGGGCCGCTCGACGTGCCCGACGTGGCCGGGGTGACCGTGCCCGCGGGGGAGAGCCTGCGCCTGGACCTCGCCCGGATCGTGCCGACCGCGGACGACCTCGCCGTGAGCGTGGAGGTGGTGCGCGGCCGCGCCGGGGTGACCGCGCTCGACCGCAGCACCCCCGTCGGCGGGGCGGAGACCGTCGAGTGGCTGGCGTCCCAGCCGGCGCCCGGTCGCGAGCTGGTCCTGCCGGGCCTGGTGGGCGGGGCCGGCGAGCGGCGCCTCGTCGTCGCCAACCCCGGCGACGCCGCGACGCAGGTCGAGCTCCAGGTCGGCACCCCGGGCGGCGCGGTGACGCCCGTCGACGTCCGGCCGGTGCAGGTCCCGGCCGGCGGGGTCGCGGCCGTCGACCTCTCCGCCGAGATCGCGGCCCAGGTCGACCAGGGCGCCTCCAGCCTGCTCCTCACCTCCGCCGAGCCCGTCACGGCGACGCTCCGCTCGCGGGTGCGGGACGACGTCGCCCTGACCACCGCGACCGCCGCCGCCCCCGAGACCGCCGGGCTGGTCGCCGAGGGCGACGCCCGGGTCGTGCTCGCGCTCCCCGCCGGCGCCGCGGCGACCTCCGCGGTCGTCGTCGCGCGTGACGCCGACGGCGAGCAGGTGGGCAGCCGCACGGTGGACCTCGACCCGGGCGCGTCCGTCGAGACCGACCTGCCCGACGCCGCGGCGGCCGTCACGGTGGCGGCCGACGGCGACGTCGCGGGCGCCGTCGTGGTCCGTCGCGGCGACGGCACCCTCGTGCTCGGCCTGCGCCCTCCCGTCACCGACGGGCTGGTCCCCGCCGTGCGTCCCGGCCTGCCCTGAGCCCGACCGCTCCGGGTCCGCGGGACCGCCGTGGCCGGGCCGCCGAGGACGCGTCCGGTCACGCCCGGGTCACGACCGCGTCCGCTGCTCCGGGCTCGGGCGTGGCACGCGGGCGGCGTCGGTCCCGACGGGTACGGTCAGCGCCGTGAACACCGCCCGACGCTGCTCGCGGACCGCGTGCGGTCGTGCTGCGGTCAACACCCTGACCTACAACTACGGGGACCAGACGGCCGTGCTCGGCCCGCTGGCGACGTACGCCGAGCCCCACGCCTACGACCTGTGCTCCCAGCACAGCGAGCGGCTCTCGGCCCCGCGCGGCTGGGAGGTGCTGCGCCTGGCGCCGGAGAAGGTGGCCGCGGGCCCCACGACGGACGACCTGCTCGCCCTGGCCGACGCCGTCCGGGCCACGCCGCGACCCGCGGCCCCGAGCGGCGGAGGAGCGCCCGTCGGCGGTCACGACGACACCTCCCGCGGCGTCCGTCGGGGCCACCTGCGGATGCTCACCTCGGACTGAGACCGCGCCCGGACCGGGTGTCCGGGCCTGCCGCTAGGCTCCGCCGCATGGCAGCTCCCGGGTCCTCGGCCGACCCCGTCCCCGAGGCCACGCTGCGTGAGGTCTTCAAGGCCTACGACGTGCGGGGGCTCGTGCCCGAGCAGGTCGACGAGCACCTGGCCCGCGCGGTCGGGGCGGCGTTCGTGACGGTCGTCGGGGCCACCGAGGTCGTCGTCGGCCACGACATGCGGCCCAGCTCCCCGGGCCTCGCCGGGGCCTTCGCCGACGGCGCCTCGCAGGCGGGCGCCGACGTCACGATGATCGGCCTCGCCTCCACCGACCAGCTCTACTTCGCCTCCGGGCACCTCGGTCGGCCGGGCGCGATGTTCACCGCGAGCCACAACCCCGCGCAGTACAACGGGATCAAGCTGTGCCGCGCCCACGCCCAGCCGGTCGGGACCGAGACCGGGCTCGCCGAGATCCGCGACCTCGTCGCCGCCGGCCACCGGCCGACCGCCGCCCGGGAGGGGTCGATCACCGAGCACGACGTGCTCGACGCGTACGCCGCCCACCTGCTCTCGCTGGCCCCCGTCACGGGCCGGCGGCTGAAGGTCGTCGTCGACGCGGGCAGCGGGATGGCCGGCCTCACCGCGCCGGCGGTCTTCGATCGGCTCGGCTTCGACGCGGTCGAGCTGGACGCCCTGTACTTCGACCTCGACGGCAGCTTCCCGCACCACGAGGCCAACCCGATCGACCCGGCCAACCTCGTCGACCTGCAGCGCCGGGTCGTCGAGGTCGGCGCCGACGCCGGTCTCGCCTTCGACGGGGACGCCGACCGCTGCTTCGTCGTCGACGAGCGGGGCCGGGCCGTCTCCCCGTCGACGATCACCGCGCTGATCGCCGCCCGCGAGCTGCTCCGCGTGCCCGGGGCGACCGTGATCCACAACCTGATCACCAGCCGGGCCGTCCCGCAGATCGTCACCGAGCTCGGCGGCACGCCGGTGCGCACCCGGGTGGGGCACTCCTACATCAAGGCCCGCATGGCCGAGACCGACGCGGTCTTCGGCGGCGAGCACAGCGGGCACTTCTACTTCCGCGACTTCTGGCGCGCCGACTCCGGGATGCTCGCCGCCCTGCACACCCTCGCGGCCCTCGCCCAGACCGGTCAGCCGCTGTCCGGCCTGCTCGGGCAGTACGAGCGGTTCGTCGCCAGCGGCGAGATCAACTCCACCGTCGCCGACCCGGCGGCGGCGATCGCCGCGATCGCGGCGGCGTACGACGGCCGGGACGGCGTCACCACCGACACCCTGGACGGGTTGACCGTCTCGCACGAGCGGTGGTGGTTCAACGTCCGGGCCTCCAACACGGAGCCGCTGCTGCGGCTGAACGCCGAAGGTGAGGACGAGACGACGATGACCGGTGTGCGCGACGAGGCCCTGGCGATCATCCGCGGTGGTGCGGCGTGAGCGCCGGCGCGGGCGGCATCGACCCCCGCCTGCTCGAGGTGGTCGCCTGCCCCGACTGCCGCTCGACGCTCGAGGTGGAGGTGACCGACGCCGTCACCACGCTGCGCTGCACGGGCTGCGGCCTCGTCTACCCGGTCCGCGACTCGATCCCGGTGCTGCTGGTCGACGAGGCCACCCCCGGCCCGCGGCAGGGCTAGGAGCGGGCCGTGTGGTTCGACGAGACCCGCCTCGACGACGACCGCGCCCTGGCCGACGCCGACGCCACGCTGCGGGAGCTGGCCGAGTCCGGCGCGCGGGTGCGCCGTGCCCTCGGTGACGCCGCGGAGGACCTCGCCGTCGCGCGCGAGGTCGCCGGCGACCCGGACCGCCCCCGCGCCGTCGTCGTGCTCGGTGCCGGCTCCGACCTGGTCGCCGCCCGCCTCGACGAGCGCTGCGGTGCGCCGGTCGTCGCCCGCACCGAGACCGAGCTCCCGTCGTGGGCCGGCGGTCTCGACCTGCTCGTGCTGCTCGCGCCCGAGGGAGCGCCCGACGCCGCCGCGGCCCGCGCGGCCGCCGGTGCCGTCCGGCGCGGCTGCCGGGTGGTCGCCGTGTGCGGCCCGGGTTCCGCGGTCGCCGAGGCGGCCGCCGGCCGCTGGTCGGCGGTCCTCACCACCCGGGCGGGCGAGCCCCTGGTGCTGGCCCTGCTGGCGCTGACCCACCTGGCGGCCACGGGTCTGGCCGCCGACCCCGACCCCGACGCGGTCGCCGCCGCCCTCGACGAGGTGGCCACCGCGTGCTCGCCCTACCGCGACGCCACCGTCAACCCCGCCAAGACGGCCGCCGCGGGCCTCGGCGACTGCGTGCCCGCCGTCCTCGGCGCCGACGACGCCCTCGGGGCTCGCGCCGCGTCGGGGGTCGCCGCCGCGATGCGCCGCCTCACCGGGATGCCCGTCCTGGCCGGGGACGCCGCGGACCTCCTGCCGCTGGTCGAGTCGGCCCCGTCGCGCAGCATCTTCGACGACCCCTACGACGACGCCCCGGGCCGCGTCCGCCCGGCCGTCCTCGTCCTCGGCGGCCCCGACACCGGCCCCGAGCTGCGCGCCTCCGCCGAGTCCCGCGGGGTCCGCGTCGTCGACCTGCCCGGACCGGACGACGCCGGCCCCCTCCCGTCGTACGCCGCGACGGTGCTGCTCGGCACCTACGCCGGCGCCTACCTGCGCCTCGGGCTGGTCGACGACCCCCGCTGACCGCCCGCCCCGTCGGCAGCCGTGCGGGCTGCGCGACCGTCGGGTCGGCAGCGGTGCGCGTCCGTGGGCCCTCCGGGTGCACGCACGGGCCGACTCGGGCCTCCCGGCGTGCACGCGAGCGCCGACTCGGGCCTCCTGGCGCGCACGCGAGCGCCGAGTCGGCGTGGCGGGGGTCGGGGCTGGGTAGCCTGCCGCCATGGCCAGTGGACTGTTCGCCCTGCTCGACGACGTCGCCGCGCTGAGCCGGATGGCGGCGGCCTCGATCGACGACGTCGGGGCCGCGGCGGGCCGGGCGAGCGTGAAGGCCGCGGGCGTCGTGGTCGACGACGCGGCCGTGACCCCGCAGTACGTGCAGGGCGTCGCCGCCGAGCGCGAGCTGCCGATGATCCGCAAGATCGCGGTCGGGTCGCTGCGCAACAAGCTGCTGATCATCCTGCCCGCCGCCCTGCTGCTCTCGCAGTTCCTGCCGTGGCTGCTGACGCCGATCCTCATGCTGGGCGGGGCGTTCCTCTGCTACGAGGGCGCGGAGAAGGTCTGGCACAAGCTGCGACCCGCCGAGCACGCACCGGCCGCCGCCGACCGGGCGCAGGCCCCGCAGAGCCCCGAGGAGGCCGAGCGGACGATGGTCTCGGGCGCGATCCGCACCGACCTGATCCTGTCGGCGGAGATCATGGTGATCTCGCTCAACGAGGTCGCCGCGGAGGGCTTCTGGTCGCGCGCGGCGATCCTGGTCGTCGTCGCGGTCGGCATCACCGTGCTCGTGTACGGCGTGGTCGGCGTCATCGTGAAGGTCGACGACGTCGGCCTCGCGCTGGCCCAGCGGCCCTCCGCCGCCGCGCAGCGGGTGGGGCGCGGCCTCGTGAAGGGGATGCCGAAGGTCATGGCGGTGATCTCGGTGGTCGGGACCGCCGCGATGCTCTGGGTCGGCGGCCACATCCTGCTCGTCGGCGCCGAGGAGCTCGGCCTGGCCGCGCCGTACGACGCCGTGCACCACGTCGAGGTCGCCGTCCACGACGCGCTCGGCTCGGCCGGGGCCGTCGCGGGGTGGTTCGTCAACACCCTCGCCTCCGCCCTCGTGGGGCTCCTCGTCGGTGCGCTCGTCGTCGCCGCGAAGAGCGCGCTGCCCGCCTCGGTGGAGGCCAAGCTGTCGCACTGACCCCTCCGCGCGGGGGCCGCGAGGATTCCCGGTCCGTGCCGCGACCGACCTACCCTCGGAAGTCAGAGCACAGCACCTGACACCGGAGAGTGAGTCCATGGACTTCAAGGTCGCCGACCTCAGCCTGGCCGACTACGGCCGCACCGAGATCACCCTCGCCGAGCACGAGATGCCCGGCCTGATGGCCATGCGCGAGCGCTACGGCGCCGAGAAGCCGCTCGCCGGCGCCCGCATCGCCGGCTCGCTGCACATGACGGTGCAGACCGCCGTGCTCATCGAGACCCTCGTCGACCTCGGGGCCGAGGTCCGCTGGGCCTCCTGCAACATCTTCTCCACGCAGGACCACGCCGCGGCCGCGGTCGTCGTGGGCCGCCCCGAGACCGGCGGCACCGTCGACGCGCCCGCCGGCGTGCCGGTCTTCGCCTGGAAGGGCGAGTCGCTGGAGGAGTACTGGTGGTGCACCCAGCAGATCCTCGACTGGGCCGACGCCGAGCCCAACATGATCCTCGACGACGGCGGTGACGCCACCCTGCTCGTCCACCTCGGCGTCGAGGCCGAGAAGAAGGGCCACGCGCCCGACCCGGCCACCGCCGGCAGCGCCGAGCAGCGCGTCATCTTCGACGTGCTCGCCCGCAGCCTCGAGACCGACACCGCCCGCTGGTCGCGCGTCGCGAACTCCGTCAAGGGCGTCACCGAGGAGACCACCACCGGTGTCCTGCGCCTGTACGACATGATGCGCGAGGGCTCGCTGCTCTTCCCGGCCATCAACGTCAACGACTCGGTCACCAAGTCGAAGTTCGACAACAAGTACGGCTGCCGCCACTCGCTCATCGACGGCATCAACCGCGGCACCGACGTCCTCATCGGCGGCAAGGTCGCCGTCGTCGCCGGGTACGGCGACGTGGGCAAGGGCTGCGCGGAGTCGCTGCGCGGCCAGGGCGCCCGCGTGATCGTCACCGAGATCGACCCGATCTGCGCGCTGCAGGCGGCCATGGACGGCTACCAGGTCACCACCCTCGAGGAGGCCCTGCCGACCGCCGACATCATCGTCACCGCCACCGGCAACAAGGCCGTCGTGACCGTGGACCACATGCGGGCCATGAAGCACCAGGCGATCGTGGCCAACATCGGCCACTTCGACAACGAGATCGACATGGCCGGCCTCGAGGCCGAGGGCGTCGCGACCCGCAAGAACGTCAAGCCCCAGGTCGACGTCTGGACCTTCAACGAGGGCGCCGGCGCGGGCACCTCGATCATCGTGCTCTCCGAGGGTCGCCTGATGAACCTCGGCAACGCGACCGGCCACCCGTCGTTCGTGATGTCGAACTCGTTCACCAACCAGGTGCTCGCCCAGATCGAGCTCTTCGTGCGGACCGAGGACTACCCTGTGGGTGTCTACGTGCTGCCGAAGCACCTGGACGAGGAGGTCGCACGCCTCCACCTGTCCGCGCTCGGGGTCAAGCTCACCACCCTCAGCGACGAGCAGGCGTCCTACCTGGGCGTGCCGGTCTCCGGTCCGTACAAGTCCGACCAGTACCGCTACTGATCGCCCCTCTCCCCACGGCGGGTCGTCGGTGCACCGGTGCAGGTGCCCGACGACCCGGAAGAAGGCATGACTGACATCGCACCCCGTGGCCGCGTGCTCGTGGTCGACGACGACGCCTCGCTCGGCGAGATGCTCGCCATCGTCCTGCGCCAGGAGGGCTTCGAGTCCCGGATCTGCACGCGCGGCGACCGCGCGCTGGCGGAGTTCCGGGACTACAAACCCGACGTGCTGCTGCTCGACCTGATGCTCCCCGGGCGCGACGGCATCGACGTGTGCCGCGAGATCCGGGCCGAGTCGGGCGTGCCGATCGTCATGCTGACCGCCAAGGGCGACACCGTCGACGTGGTCGTCGGCCTCGAGTCCGGGGCCGACGACTACGTCGTCAAGCCGTTCAAGCCCAAGGAGCTGGTCGCCCGGGTGCGGGCCCGGGTCCGTCGCAACGACGAGCCCGGCGCGCAGACCCTCGCGATCGGCGACCTGCAGATCGACGTCGCGGGTCACACCGTGACCCGCGGCGGCCGGGCCCTGTCCCTGACCCCGCTTGAGTTCGACCTCCTCGTCGCGCTGGTGCGCAAACCCGGGCAGGTGTTCAGCCGCGAGGTGCTGCTCGAGCAGGTCTGGGGCTACCGGCACGCCGCCGACACCCGGCTCGTCAACGTCCACGTGCAGCGGCTGCGCTCCAAGGTCGAGACCGACCCGGAGAGCCCCGAGATCGTCGTCACCGTCCGCGGGGTCGGCTACAAGGCCGGCAACCCGGTCGCCGAGCGGGTCGACGAGTCGACCGCCGGCTAGTCGAGGTGGCCCGCCCGGCGCCGAGCGCGCCCCCCGGACCCCGGCGCGGCGACGACCCCGCGGCGGGCGTCGAGCCGCGCCCCGCGATGCCGTCGGCTCCCGGGCCCGTCGGTGCCGCCGCCGGGGACCCGCCGCCGTCGGCGCGCCGTGCGCGCCGTCCCGGCCGCACCGTCGTCCGACGGGGGCTCACGGTGTGGCGGCGCTCGATCCAGGTCCGCGTCGTGGCGAGCACGATGGCGCTCACGGCCGTCGTCATCGGCGTCGTCGGGTGGTTCCTGCTGCAGCAGACCCGCGACGGGCTCCTGGACGACCGGGTCGACGCCGTCGTGGCGGAGGCCGCCAACGAGACCCGCGAGGCGCAGGAGCGCCTGCTCGCGACCCCCGGCACCGACGCGGACGCCGCCGGCCAGCGGGTCCAGCTCGTCGAGCCCATCGTCAACCGCGGCGAGGCCCGCGGGTTCGCGGTGGTCCTGGCCGCCACGACCGAGCCCGGCGCCTCGCTGAGCGGGGCGGGGGGCACCCAGTTCACGCCCGGCCTCGACGTGGCCAGCGTCCCCCCGGCCCTGGTGGCCCACTTCGCGGAGTCGCCCGACCCCGCCTGGTCCTACACCCGCATGCGGCAGGAGGACGCCTCCGGCCGGATGCGCACGATGCCCGCGGTCGCGGTCGGCTCCCAGGTCGAGCTGCCGGCCGACGGCGAGAGCTACACCCTGTACTACCTCTTCCCGCTGGACGACGAGGCCGAGACGCTCGCGCTCGTGCAGCGGGCGCTGCTGGCCGCCGCGGTGCTCCTGCTGCTCCTCGTCGGCGGCGTGACCTTCCTCGTGACGCGGCAGGTCGTGACGCCGATCCGGCTGGCCCGCCAGGTCGCCGAGCGCCTGGCCGCCGGCCGGCTGCAGGAGCGGCTGCGGGTCAGCGGCGAGGACGACCTGGCGCGCCTGGCCACGTCGTTCAACCAGATGGCGTCCAACCTGCAGGCCCAGATCCGCCAGCTCGAGGAGCTGAGCCGCCTCCAGCGACGCTTCGTGTCGGACGTCTCCCACGAGCTGCGCACCCCGCTGACCACGGTGCGGATGGCCAGCGACGTGCTCTACGACTCCCGCGAGGACTTCGACGGCTCGTCCTCGCGCGCCGCGGAGCTGCTGCAGAAGGAGCTCGACCGCTTCGAGACCCTGCTGGCCGACCTGCTGGAGATCAGCCGCTTCGACGCCGGGGCCGCGAGCCTGGAGACCGAGGACCTCGACCTCGTCGAGGTCGTGCGCCGCGTCGTCGACTCCACCCGCGTGCTCGCCGACCAGCGGGGGATCACGCTCGCGGTCGACGCGGCCGGCCCGGTCCGCGCCGAGGCCGACGCCCGCCGGGTCGAGCGGGTCGTGCGCAACCTCGTCACCAACGCGATCGACCACGCCCGCTCCGCCCCCGACGCGCCCGACGCCCTCGGCGACATCGTCGTGCGGGTCGCGGGCGACGAGCACGCCGCGGCGGTCGCCGTGCGCGACTACGGCGTCGGCCTGGAGTCGGGGGAGTCCGCGATGGTGTTCAACCGCTTCTGGCGCGCGGACCCGGCTCGTGCCCGCACCAGCGGCGGCACCGGCCTGGGGCTCTCCATCTCCCTCGAGGACGCGCACCTGCACGGCGGGTGGCTGCAGGCGTGGGGTCGGCCCGGGGCCGGCGCCCAGTTCCGCCTCACCCTGCCGCGTCGCGCCGGTCACGAGCTCCGTCAGAGCCCGCTGCCGCTGGTGCCCGCCGACGCCGGGGCGCAGCGATGAGGCGCGCCGAGCCGTCGGCACGCCGGGCCGGCCCCCTCGCGGTCGCGGTGCTCGCCCTGGCCCTCGGCCTCTCCGGCTGCGTGCGGCTGCCGGAGTCGGGCCCGGTGGTGCAGGACGACCGCGTGACCCCCCGCGACGACGCCCCGGGTGCCTTCTACGTCCCGAGCGGGCCCCGGCCGGGGGAGTCGGCCGCGGACGTCGTGCGCCACTTCATGGAGGCCATGACCGCGACCCCGGTGCAGACCGGCATCGCGCGGGAGTTCCTCGCCGACGAGGACGCCGCGACGTGGGAGCCCGAGCGCGAGACCCTCACCTACTCCGGTGCGCTGCGTCCGGTGGCGCGCGCCGGCGGGAGCCGGGTCGACGTGCGGCTGCCGGACGCCAACCGTCTCGACCGTCGGGGCTCCTGGCAGGGCGAGGTGGCGGCCGGGGCCGGCGAGCTGAGCTTCCCGATGGTCCGCGAGGCCGGCGAGTGGCGCATCGCCGAGGCCCCCGACGCGCTGATCGTGCCCGAGGACTGGTTCGAGAACCGCTTCCGGGCGGTGTCGCTGTACTTCTTCGACCCCGAGGCCGAGATCCTCGTCCCGGAGCCGGTGTTCCTCCCCGACGGCGAGCAGCTCGCCACGACGCTGGTCCGGCGGCTGGTCGAGGGACCCGGCTCGGGCCGGGCGGACGTGTCCCGCTCCTTCCTGCCCCGCGAGGCGTCGCTGGAGATGTCGGTGACGGTCTCGGCGGCGGGGCTCGCCGACGTGGTGCTCCAGGGCGAGCGCGCCCTGCCCGACGAGGAGACCCTCGGGCTGCTCCTGGCCCAGCTGGCCTGGACGCTGCGCCAGGACCCGGCCATCGAGGCCTTCCGGGTGACCCTGGCGGGCGAGCCGGTCCGCCTGGCCGACGGCAGCTCGGAGATCCCCGTCGAGTACGGCGAGGAGTACTCGCCGTCGGTCTCGGCGAGCTCGAGCCGCCTGTTCGGCCTCCAGGACGGGCTGCTGGTCGACGTGTCGCCCGACGAGGGGGTGATGCCGGTGCGGGGTGCCTTCGGGACCTCCCGCTACGGCCTGCGCGACATCGCCGTCGACATGACCGGGGACCTCGTCGCCGGGGTGACCGACGACGGCGCGACGATCCTGCTCGGCGGGGTCGACGACGACGAGCAGGCCGTCCGCCCCGTGTTGGACGGGGGCGAGGACCTCGCCGAGCCCAGCTGGGACCACGCCGGGCGCCTGTGGACGCTCGACCGCACCGCCGAGGGCGCCCGCGTCGTCGTCGTCAGCGGCCGCGACCTGCGCGAGGTGGCCGTCCCCGGGGTCACCGGGCGCGACGTCACCGACCTGCAGGTCTCCCGCGACGGCTCGCGGCTGGTGGCGGCCGTGCGGGGCGCGCCCGGCACGAGCGACCGGGTCGTGGCCCACCGGGTCCGCTACGACCGGGACGGTGAGGTGCGGGCGGTCACCGGCGGACGCCTCGTGCTCACCGGCGGCGAGGACCCGCTGCGGGTGATCGACCTCGAGTGGAGCGAGCCCACGACGATCGCCGTGGTCGAGCGCATCTCGCGCGGCATCTGGACCGCCCGCCTGGCCCCGGTGGACGGCTCCCGGCCCAGCACCGACGACCTGCCGCCCGCGTCGTTCGACCGCGAGCCGGTACGACGGGTGGTCGCGGCGCCCGACGACGACCTCCCGACGTACCTGATGACGGACTCGGGCACGCAGCTGCTCGGCACCCCGGGCACGACCGACGTGCCGCCCGACGTCGTGTCGCTGACCTACGTGGGCTGACCTCCGTGGGCTGACCTCCGTGGGCTGACCTCCGTGGGCTGACCTCCGTGGGCTGACCCCGGGTCGGCCGGGGGCGGGCCACCCGACGTCCCCCGGGGCCCGCGCGTCCGCGTCCTCCCCAGGCCCCGACGGCCCGCCCGGCACCGGGCGGCCCGCGCAGGAGGCTGGGCGTCGTGGACCCGCCCCTGACCGCCGCCGAGGCCCTGCGCGACCTGCTCACGGGGTCGCGCTGCGCGGGGTGCGGGCGTCCCGGCCGCCTGCTGTGCCGGGCCTGCGCGGCCGGGCTGCCGCAGGTCGCGGTGCCCGCGTGGCCGGACCCGGTCCCGCCGGGGCTGGCGCCGCCGTGGGCGGCCGCCGCCTACGAGGGCACCGTGCGCGAGCTCGTGGTCGGCCACAAGGAGCGGCGCCGGCTCGCGCACGCCCCGCCGCTGGCGGCGCTGCTGGCGCTCGCGGTGGGGGCCGCCGCGCCCGGTCCCGACCCGGTGCTGATCCTGCCGGTGCCGAGCCGACGCGCGGTGGTGCGGGCCCGCGGCCACGACCCCCTCGGCACGCTGGGCCGGCTCGCCGCCCGGCGGCTGCGCCGTGACGGGGTCGCGGCCCTCGCCGTGCCCGGGGTGCTCGCGGTCCGGGGCCCGGTCCTCGACCAGGCCGGGCTGGGCGCCGCGGCGCGGGCCGCCAACCTGGCCGGGTCGCAGTGGGCGCCCGGCCTGCGCCGGCTCGCCGGGGCGCCGCCCGGCACGCGGCTCGTCGTGGTCGACGACGTCGTGACGACCGGCTCGACCCTGGCCGAGGCGCAGCGGGCGCTGGCCGCGGTGGGCGTGGCCGTCACGGGGCACGCCCTGGTCGCGGCGACCCCCCGTCGTCGGCCCGGTCCGCTTCCGCCGCCGTCCCCCAGGCACTAACGTCTCGTCATGGAGTCCGCCCGGGACCGCACCCCGCCTCGAAGCAGCGCCGTCGGCGCCTCGCGGCCGGCCCACGGAGCGGCACCGCCGCCCCGTCGTGCGTGCCCGTCACCGGCACGCCCTCCCGGGCCCGCCGGACGCGTCGCCCCCGACGCGTGGACTCCGCTCGCCCGCGAAGTTGGCCCTGCGGGGCCCAGATGAGGGAGGTCGCACCATGGAGGTCGTCGTCACGGCCCGACACTGTGAGGTGTCGGACGGGTTCCGCGCCCACGTGGAGGACAAGCTCGCCCGGTTGGAGAAGCACGACCACCGGATCATGCGCATCGCCGTCGAGGTGTCGGCCGAGCGCAACCCGCGCCAGCACGACCAGGCGGTGCGCGTGGAGCTGACCGCCTTCTCCCGCGGCCCGGTGATCCGGGCGGAGGCGGCGGCCGAGGACAAGATGGGTGCCCTCGACCTCGCCCTCGACAAGATGGCGTCGCAGATGCGGCGCGCCTCCGACCGCCGCCGCCACTCCAAGGGCCGCCAGCAGGTCCCGGTCGGGACGGCGGTGCCCGAGGTCCAGCCGGTCCTCGACGACGAGGAGACCTCCGACGAGGGCGTCACGTCGCGTCGCGTGGGCCCGATCGAGGTGCAGGGCGACGGCCCGCTCGTGGTCCGGGAGAAGACCCACGCCGCGACCACCATGACGCTCGACCAGGCCCTGTACGAGATGGAGCTCGTCGGCCACGACTTCTACCTGTTCGTCGACAAGGAGAGCGAGCGGCCTTCAGTCGTCTACCGCCGTCGCGGCTACGACTACGGCGTGATCTCCCTCGACGTGGACGTCGACGCCGACTGAGCCCGACCCCGTCCTCCCGCGGCGGCGTCCGCCGCCGTGGGAGGATCCGGCCGTGTCCGCCGACCCGTCCGTCCCGCCTGCGCCGTCGGTGCGGGTGCTCCTCGCGGACGACCAGGAGCTCTTCCGCCGGGGGCTGCGCCTGCTGCTGGACGCGGAGGACGGGATCGTCGTCGTCGCGGAGGCGGCCGACGGTCGCGAGGCCGTCGCCCGCGCGGTCGCGACGTCCCCCGACGTCGTCCTGCTCGAGGCCCGGATGCCCCACCGCTCGGGGCTCGAGGCCTGCCGCCGGATCACGGCGAGCGTGCCCGGGGCGCGCGTGGTCGTGCTCTCCGGCTCCGACGACGAGGCCGACCTCTACGAGGCGGTCCGCGGCGGCGCGATGGGCTACCTGCTCAAGGACTCCACCGTGGAGGAGGTCGTGCAGGCGGTCCGGGTGGTCGCTGCCGGCCAGTCGCTGATCAGCCCCGCGATGGCGCTCAAGCTCGTCAGCGGGATGCAGCCCACCGCGGCTCCGGGCGAGGCCCCGCCCCGCCCCGCCGCGCGACTGACCGACCGTGAGCTCGAGGTGCTGCGGCTGGTGGCCCGGGGGCTGGGCAACCGGGAGATCGCCGTGCGCCTGTCCATCAGCGAGAACACCGTCAAGAACCACGTCCGCAACATGCTCGAGAAGCTCGGTCTGCACTCCCGCGTGGAGGCCGTGGTCTACGCGCTGCGGGCCAAGCTCGTCGAGGTGTCGTGACCCGGGGAGCCGGGACGCGGGGAGCCGTGAGCCGGGGTGCAGGGACGCCGGTGCGGCTGGGCGCCGCCCGCGCCCGTCGGGTCGCGCTCGGCGCCCAGGGCTTCGCCGAGACTCCGCACGCCACGCCGACGCTGCGCACGGTGGAGCGCACGCTGCGCCGCACGGGGGTGCTGCAGGTCGACTCGGTCAACGTCCTGGCCCGCGCCCACTACATGCCGCTGTGGTCGCGCATGGGGCCCTACGACACCGACCTCGTCCGTCGCGCGTCCGAGGTCCGCCCACGACGCATGGTGGAGTACTGGGCCCACGTGCAGGCCTTCATGCCGGTCGACCTGTGGCCGGTGATGCGCCACCGCATGGCCCAGCAGCGGGCACGCCACGAGGAGCGCTCCCGCGAGCGCGGCGACGGCTGGGACCCGCGCGTCGAGGCCGACCTGCTCGCCGAGGTCGCCGACCGCGGCCCCCTCACGGCGCGCGACGTCGACGACGGCCACCCTCGTCGCACCGACCACTGGGGCTGGAACTGGAGCCGGTCCCGCCAGGTGATGGACCTGCTGTACCGCACCGGCGAGCTCGCCATCGCCGGCCGCACCCGCCAGTTCGAGGTGCTCTACGACCTGCCCGAGCGGGTCCTGCCGCCGGCGGTGCTCGCCGCGCCCACGCCCGACCCGGCCGCCGCGGCGCGCGAGCTCGTGCGCCGCGCCGCCGCCTCCCACGGGGTCGCCACGGTGCCCGACCTGGCCGACTACTACCGCATGTCGACCGCCGCGACGGCCCGCGCCGTCGAGGAGCTGGTCGAGGCCGGCGAGCTCGTCGCGGCCGCGGTGGAGGGCTGGGACCAGCCGGCCTGGCTGCACGCCGGGGCCCGCGCCCCGCGGGAGGTCCGGGCCCGCCGCCTGCTCAGCCCCTTCGACCCCGTCGTGTGGCGCCGTGAGCGCGCGGAGCGGCTGTTCGCCTTCCGCTACCGCATCGAGATCTACGTGCCCGCGGCCCGCCGCGTCCACGGCTACTACGTGCTGCCGTTCCTGCTCGACGACCGGCTGGCGGCGCGTGTCGACCTCAAGGCGGACCGGCCGACCGGCCGGCTGCTGGTCCACGGCGCGTGGGCCGAGCCCGGGGCCGCGACCCACCTGCCCGCGGAGCTGGCCGCGGAGCTCCTCGAGCTCGCGGCCTGGCTCGGTCTCGAGACCGTGGTCGTGGGCGACGCCGGCGACCTCGCCGGGGCGCTGTCGGCCGCGGTCGGCGCACGCTCCGGGCGGCGGTTAGAGTGAGGAGAGCCCCTGCGGACCGAGTCCGGGCCGCCCAGGAGCCCCCCAGGCTGTCCCGTTGATCAGGAGACCATCCGCGTGCCCGTCATCATCGACAAGCTGCTGCGCATCGGCGAGGGCAAGATCCTCCGTGAGCTGCAGGCGATCTCCAAGGCCGTCAACGCCATCGAGGACGAGTTCGTCGCCATGAGCGACGAGGAGCTCCAGGGCCAGACCGTGGAGTTCCGCAAGCGCCTCGAGGCGGGGGAGTCCGTCGACGACCTCATGCCCGAGGCGTTCGCCACCGTGCGCGAGGCCGCGAACCGCGTGATCGGCCAGCGTCACTACGACGTGCAGATCATGGGCGGCGCGGCGCTGCACCTCGGCAACATCGCCGAGATGAAGACCGGCGAGGGCAAGACGCTCGTCGCGACGCTCCCGTCGTACCTGAACGCGCTGTCGGGCGAGGGCGTCCACATCGTCACCGTCAACGACTACCTGGCCCGCTACCACGCGGAGTGGATGGGGCGGATCCACCACTTCCTCGGGCTGACCACGGGCGTGATCCTGCCCAACATGCGGCCCGACGAGCGCCGCGAGGCCTACAACTGCGACATCACGTACGGCACCAACAACGAGCTCGGCTTCGACTACCTGCGCGACAACATGGCCGGCTCGGTCGAGGAGTGCGTGCAGCGGGGCCACCACTTCGCGATCGTCGACGAGGTCGACTCGATCCTCATCGACGAGGCGCGCACACCGCTGATCATCTCGGGCCCCACGCAGGACGAGGTCAAGTGGTACGGCGAGTTCGCCCGCCTGGTGAAGAAGCTCGAGATCGACAAGGACTACGAGGTCGACGAGAAGAAGCGCACCATCTCGATCCTCGAGCCCGGCATCACCAAGGTCGAGGACCACCTCGGCATCGAGAACCTCTACGAGTCGGCCAACACCCCGCTGATCTCGTTCCTCAACAACGCCATCAAGGCCAAGGAGCTGTTCCGCAACGACAAGGAGTACGTCGTCATCAACGGCGAGGTCCTCATCGTCGACGAGCACACCGGCCGCATGCTGGCGGGTCGCCGCTACAACGACGGCCTGCACCAGGCCATCGAGGCCAAGGAGGGCGTGACCGTCCGCGAGGAGTACCAGACCCTCGCCACGGTGACGCTGCAGAACTACTTCCGCCTCTACGACAAGCTCTCCGGCATGACCGGCACGGCCATGACCGAGGCCAGCGAGTTCGACAAGACCTACTCCCTCGGCGTCGTGCCCATCCCGACCAACAAGGCGATGGCCCGCATCGACGCCGCGGACCTCGTGTACCGCACCGAGGAGGCCAAGTACGAGGCCGTGGTCGAGGACATCGCCGAGCGCCACGAGAAGGGCCAGCCGGTCCTCGTCGGCACGGTGTCGGTCGAGAAGTCCGAGCACCTGTCGGGGCTGATGAAGAAGAAGGGCATCCCGCACACGGTCCTCAACGCGAAGGTCCACGCCGACGAGGCCAAGATCGTCGCGCAGGCCGGCCACAAGGGCGCGGTCACCGTGGCCACCAACATGGCGGGCCGCGGCACCGACATCATGCTCGGCGGGTCCGTCGAGTTCCTCGCCGACCAGGAGCTGCGTCGCCAGGGCCTCGAGCCCGCCGGCGAGACCGCCGACGCCTACGAGGCCGCCTGGCCCGACATGCTCGAGAGGATCAAGAAGCAGGTCGGCGACGAGCACGACGAGGTCCGCGAGCTCGGCGGCCTCTACGTGATCGGCACCGAGCGCCACGAGTCGCGGCGCATCGACAACCAGCTCCGCGGTCGCTCCGGCCGCCAGGGCGACCCGGGCGAGTCCCGGTTCTACCTGTCGCTGCAGGACGAGCTGATGCGCCTGTTCAAGTCCGACTGGGTCGACCGCGTGCTGCAGGTCCTCAAGGTGCCCGACGACGTGCCGATCGAGAACAAGCGGGTCACCGGCGCCATCGCCAACGCGCAGGGCCAGGTCGAGTCGCAGAACTTCGAGTCCCGCAAGAACGTCCTGAAGTACGACGACGTCATGAACCGGCAGCGCGAGGTCATCTACGGCGAGCGCCGCCAGGTCCTCGAGGGCGCCGACCTCAAGGAGCAGGTGCGCTCCTTCATCGACGACGTGGTGACCGGGTTCGTCACGGGCGCGACCGTCGACTACGCCGAGGAGTGGGACCTCGAGGCGCTGTGGACCCAGCTCGGCCAGGTGTTCCCGATCTCGCTGGACCGCGAGAAGATCGTGGCCGACGCGGGCGGCCAGGCCGCCCTGTCGCGCGACGTCCTCATCGAGGACCTGCGCGCCGACGCCCACGCGGCGTACGACCGGCGCGAGCAGGAGGTCGGCGAGGAGGTCATGCGTGAGCTCGAGCGTCGCGTGCTCCTCTCCGTGCTCGACCGCAAGTGGCGCGAGCACCTCTACGAGATGGACTACCTGCGCGAGGGCATCGGGCTGCGGGCGTACTCGCAGCGCGACCCGCTGGTCGAGTACCAGCGGGAGGGCTTCGACATGTTCGGCGCCATGATGGACGGCATCAAGGAGGAGTCCGTCGGGTTCCTGTTCAACCTCGAGGTCGAGGTCGAGGAGCACGACCACGCCGACGGCGCCCACGACCACGACCACGACCACGACCACGGTCGCGAGGGTCACGTCCACCCCCGGGACGGCCACGACCACGACCACGGCAGCGACGGCCACGTCCACGCCCGCGACGGTCACGAGCACGACGACCTCGGCGTCGACGTGCCCGACGCGGAGACCGCCACCATCGGCGCCACCGCCCCGACCCGTCCCGACGCCCCGGTCATCAAGGCGAAGGGCCTGGAGCCCCAGCGCTCCTCGCAGCCGCTGTCCTACACGGCGCCGTCCGAGGACGGGGAGGCCGAGGTCCACCGCGAGGCCGCCCTGGAGCCCGAGGACGAGTACGCCGGTACCGGGCGCAACAACCTGTGCCCGTGCGGCTCCGGCAAGAAGTACAAGCGCTGCCACGGCCAGCCCGGCGGGCCCACCGGCCTGACCGCCCGCATCAACGGCTGAGCACCCCGGTCGACGGGGTCGACCGGTCCGCCGACCGGGCGGCTGGGTCGACCGGGCTCAGCTGACCGAGCCGGGGGGGATGCACGCGTCCCCCCCGGTCTCGATCTCGTAGGTGGTGCGGACCGCCCGGTGGTCGGAGGTGCCGACGAGCACCTGCGAGGCGACGGGCACGAACTCCGCCGAGCCGAGCAGGAAGTCGATGCGGGCCTGGGCGTTGCCGGCCGGGACCGTGTTGCCGGCACCGCGCCCCACGAGGGACCACGAGTCCGCCAGGCGGCCGCCGGTCGCCACCCGCAGCGGGTCGGTCCCCGGGCCGGAGTTGAAGTCACCCCCGAGGATCGCGGGCCCCTCGTCGGCGTCGACGGCCCGGATCACGGCGCTCATCTGGCGCACCCGCAGCGGGGCGTAGGGGCGCCGCGGCTCGAGGTGGGTGTTGTGCACGGTGACCTCGGTGCCGCCGATGCGCAGGCGCGCGCTCAGCACGCCCCGCGGCTGGCCCCCGCGCTCGTTTGGGAGGGCGGTGTTGAGGTCCGCGAGGATCGGGAACCGGGAGAGGATCGCCGTGCCCGAGGCCGCCCCGGGCCGCTCGCTCACGTTGGCGCCGAAGGTCCAGGACCACGACGGGCCGAGCGCCGCGGCGAGGGAGGCGGGCTGGTCGACGCGCCCGGTGCGGCTGCGGAACCGGTCGACCTCCTGCATCAGCACGACGTCGGGGTCCCACGACGCCAGCTCGGCGGCGATCGAGCCCAGCCCGCGCGGCGAGTCCCGGCCGGCCTTGATGTTGTAGGTGACGACGTCGACGGTCACGGTGCGTGGCGGCGCCTCGGTGCAGGCGATCTCGGGCAGGCGGGAGGCCAGGGGGCGCAGCCGGGGCAGGGCCCGCTCACCGCCGCCCCGACGCTCGCGCGGGGGACGGGACGCCGGCCCGGTCGGCGTGGCCGAGGGGGTCGGGGTCGGACCGGTGGAGGGGTCGGAGGTCGCACCGGGCGCCCCGCCGTCGGCCCCGTCCGCGCCGGCGTCGGTGGCCCGCTCGTCGGGCCCGGGGCGCAGCAGCACCAGGGCGAGCACCACGGCGATCACGGCGACGATCGCGACGGGGGCCAGGACGTTCTCCAGGCGTCGGCGGTCCATGCGGCCCTCCCTGTCGACTCCCGGCCCGGCTGGGCCCGCCGTGCATCGTACGACGGGCTGCGCGACGGGCCCCGCAGCGCCCGACGCGTCCGGCGCGGGTCGGCCGCGCGAGCGTCGGCAGGTCGCTCAGGCGAACTCCAGCGCGACGCACTGCCACCGGTCCCCGGTGACCTCGAACCGGGCCGCGATGGCCCGGGAGCGTCGGCCGTGGCGGACGTGGATGCTCGCCTCGGCGGCGTCGCGGGCGACGAAGCTGGTCCGCACGCCGAGCACCTGGGCGCGCACCGCAGGTCGGCGCGCGCGGCCCTGGCCGGGGACGTGCCCCCCGGCGCGGCCGACGAGGTGGGCCCGCCGCGCGAGGTCGGCGTAGACCGACGGCGAGGTCCAGCGCAGCAGCTGGCTCACGGGTCGGTCGCCGGCGACGACCTCCACCACGGACTGGGCGTAGCGCCAGGACCACGACTCCAGCTCGCGTCGACGCTGCCGGTCGATCGGGACGACGTCGGCGCCCGGCCGCTCCGCGGCCGGCGGTGGCTGCGGCGGCTCCAGCCGCGGCCCGAGGTCGAGGGCGAGCGTGCCCTGCACGCTGGTCGGGGGCACGCTTCTCGGGGGCACGCCGGCCGGTCCCACGCCGGTGTCGGGGACGGGGGGTGCGGGGACGGTCGTCGCGGGTGCCAGGACGGTCATCGGATCTCTCCTCACGGGCGCGGGGCCCCGGGGTGGTGGTCGGGCGGGTCGGTCGGTGCTGGCCCGGGCAGACGCAGGCGCTGGCCGGGGTGGATCAGGTCGGGATCGTCGAGACGGTCGCGGTTCGCGGCGTGCACGGCGTGCCAGCGGCGGTCGACCGCCGCGTCGTGGGCGGGGAGGCCGGCCGCACGGAGGTCGGACTCCGCGATCGCCCAGAGCGAGTCACCGGGGGCCACCCGGTGCCACGAGCCTCCCGGCGGAGCAGGGGGACCGGCTCCCGGCGGGGCGGGCTCGGCCGGACGGTCCGGTGGCCCCGGGCGGTCGTCGGACGCGCGGTGTCCCGGGCCCGGCGACCGGTCGGGCAGCGGCAGGCCGTCCAGGTCCGGGCGGGCCACGGGCCCGGCGGGGACCGACCCGGGGTCACCGTCCGAGAGCACCCCGCCGAGCGGCACGGGGGCGGGCGGGCTGTCCGCGACCGCGGGGCCGACCAGGCCACCCAGCACGCCCACGGCCACGCCTGCGCCGCAGGCGCCGAGCACCAGGCGGCGCAGCGCCTCCGGGCAGCCGCGGACGCGGGACCGACGGCCCCGGGCGGCGCCCAGCGCCACGAGCCCGGTGACGAGCCACCCCCAGGCCAGGGCGACCAGCGCGGCCACCGACGCGGTCCAGGACAGGAGCACCTCGAGCGGCACGGTGCCCAGTCGCCCGTCCCCGACGGTGGCGGCGGCGGCCGCGAGGTCGTGGCCGAGCGCGCGGGCGGCGCCCGCCGCGGCCGCGCCGCACGTCAGCCACACGAGGAGGCACCGCAGCGCGGACGCCGGGGCGTCACGGACGGCCTCGCGAGGACGGTGGGCCATGGTCGTGGACCGAACCTTTCGTTTGCGTTTGTTTGCGTCATTAGACGTCTGCTCGGAGTCGAGGTCAATCGTTCGTCCACAGTCGCGGAGACTCGCCGCGCGACGAGGGGGGAGGATGGACGCGTGGCCGGTGAGCGGGAGCTGTTCGCGTTCCTGGAGGACCTCGAGGCGCAGGCGGAGGCGGCGTGGGACGCCGAGCGCCGGGTCGACCTCGACGACCGCAGCCGGGCGGAGTACCGCGAGGTGACGCTGGCGGCCCGGGTCACGGCGTCCGTCGGCCGACCGCTCGAGGTCGACGTGCGTGGCGTCGGCCAGGTGCGGGGCGAGCTGGCCCGGGTGGGCGACGGCTGGTTCCTGCTGCGCTCGCCCCGTCAGGACTGGGTGGTGCGCACGGCCGCCGTCACACGGCTGGTCGGGGCCTCGGAGCGCGCGGTGCCCGTGGCGGCGTGGTCACCGCTGCAGCGGCTGGGGATCGGCAGCGTGCTGCGGCGCATCGCCGACGAGGGCGCGCGGTGCCTGCTGCACCTGCGGGACGGCCGACGTCACGAGGCCGAGCGGCTCGTGCGCGTCGGCGCCGACTTCGTCGAGGTGCTCGAGGGCGAGGTCGTCGCGGGGGAGGGGCGCCTGGTGCTGGTCACGCTGGACGGGCTCGCGGCGGTGCAGAGCCCGGACCCCGACCGCTGAGGGGCGCTCGGCTCAGGTCGCCTCGACGTCGTACGGCGGGACCTCGCCGGGCACGAGCGCCCGGGCGCGCATGCGGGTCGCGCGCGGTGCCTCGTCGGGCTCGTTCATCGCGTCGATGACGTGCTTGCGCACGATCGCGCGGGGGTCGAGGTCGCGCAGCTCCAGGTCGGCGTACTCGGGGCCGAGCTCGGTGCGCAGGTCGTCGCGCGCCGAGTTGGCGAGCTGACGGAGCTTGCGGAGCATCTGCCCCGCCTGCCGGGCCACCTCGGGGATCTTCTCGGGCCCGAAGACGAGCACGGCCACCAGGGCGATGACCGCGGCCTCCGCGAGGCCGATCCCGAACATCCCTCAGGCCCGGCCGGTCGGCGTGAGCCCGAGCTGCATCCCCGCGAGCCCGCGGCCGCGCCCGACGAGCTCGGTCGCGACCCGCGAGAGCTCGAGGGCGGCCGGTGCGGTGGGGTCGGCCTCGACGATGGGCTTGCCCACGTCGCCGCCCTCGCGCAGCGAGGGGTCGAGGGGGATCGAGCCGCTGAGGCGGACCTCGTAGCCGAAGCGCTCCGAGAGCGTCGACGCCACCCGCTCCCCGCCGCCGCTGCCGAACACGTCGAGCCGGTGCTCGGGTCCGCAGTGCGGGCACGCGAGCCAGCTCATGTTCTCCACGACCCCGACGACGCGCTGGTGCATCATCGAGGCCATCGTCCCGGCCCGCTCGGCGACCTCGGCGGCCGCCTCCTGCGGCGTGGTGACGACGAGGACCTCCGCGTTGGGCAGGTGCTGGCCGAGCGAGATCGCGATGTCGCCGGTGCCGGGCGGCAGGTCGAGGAGCAGCACGTCGAGGTCGCCCCAGTAGACGTCGGCGAGCATCTGCACGAGGGCCCGGTCGAGCATCGGGCCGCGCCACGCGACCACCTGGTCGCGGCGCGGCTTGAGCATCCCGATGGAGATGACCGAGACGCCGGAGGCCGTGGGCACGGGCATGATCAGGTCGTCGACCTGCGTGGGCCGGTGGTCGGCCACCCCGAGCATCGCCGGCACCGAGTGGCCGTAGATGTCGGCGTCCACGATGCCGACCCGCAGCCCGTCGCGGGCCATGGCGAGCGCGAGGTTGACGGTGACCGACGACTTGCCGACGCCGCCCTTGCCGCTCGCGACCGCGATGACGCGGGTCAGCGAGCCGGGCTGCGCGAACGGGATCTCCCGCTGCGCCTGCCCGCCAGCGAGGGTCTCCTTCAGCCGGCCGCGCTGGTCGGCGTCCATGACGCCGAGGTCCACGCGTACGCCGGTGACCCCGTCGAGGGCGGTCACGGCGGCCGTGACGTCGCGGTTGATCGTGTCCTTCAGCGGGCAGCCGGCGACGGTCAGGAGCACGTGGACCACCACCGCGCCGTCCTCGGCGACCTCGACGGCGTCGACCATCCCGAGCTCGGTGATGGGGCGCTTGATCTCGGGGTCGTTGACGCTCGCGAGGGCCTCGGTGACCCGCTCGACGGTGGGGACGCTCATGACTCCCCAGCGTAGGCGACGCCCCGTCAGCGGGACCGGTCGGTGGCGCCCGACGAGCCGCCGGGCCCGCCCGACGCCCCCGGAGCGCCCGGTCCGCCCGCGACGCCGGTCCCGTCGGCGTCCCGGTCCAGCTCGGCCAGCAGGGACCGGAGCTCGGACCGCACGAAGTCGCGGGTCGCCACCTCGCCGACCGCCATCCGCAGCGACGCCACCTCGCGGGCCAGGAACTCCATGTCGGCGTGCGCGCGCGCGTTGGCCTGCCGGTCCTGCTCGGCGATCACCTTGTCGCGCATCTCCTGACGGTTCTGGGCCAGCAGGATCAGCGGGGCGGCGTACGACGCCTGGAGGCTGAGGATCAGGGTGAGGAAGATGAACGGGTAGGCGTCGTAGGCGAGGGCGTCGGGGGCGAAGCGGTTCCACAGGATCCACACGACGACCACGAGGGTCATGTAGATCAGGAACTGCGCGGTGCCCATGAAGCGGGCGAACTGCTCGGCGAACACACCGAAGGTGTCGCTGTCGAGGCTGCGGCGCACGCCGAGCCGGCGGCGGGTGCCCTGCGGGGTGTCGAGCCGGGGACCGTCGGGCCGGACCTGCTCGAGGCGTCGGGTGCGCTCGCGGGGGGCGTCGGCCACGTCAGGGCCTCCCCGCCGCGGAGCCCGGCGCCCCCGGCGCCGGCTCCCGGGCCGGCACCTCGGGCCGCGGGGCGTCGTCGCGCCAGTTGGCCGGGAGCATGTGGTCGAGGAGGTCGTCGACGGTGACGGCGCCCAGGAGACGGCCCTCCTCGTCGACCACCGGGGCGGCCACGAGGTTGTAGGTCGCGAGGTGCGCGGCGACCTCGCCGATCCGGGCCTCGGCCCGCAGGTTGTCCATCGAGGAGTCTAGGGCGCCCGCGACCAGGCTGGAGGGGGGCTCGCGCAGCAGCCGCTGGATGTGGGCGACGCCGAGCAGGCGGCCCGTCGGCGTCTCCAGCGGCTGGCGGCAGACGTAGACCAGGGCGGCCAGCGACGGCGTCAGCTCGGGCCGACGGACGTGGGCCAGGGCGTCCGCGACGGTGGCGTCCGGCCCGAGGATGACCGGCTCCGGGGTCATCATCGCTCCCGCCGTCTCCTCCTCGTAGGACATCAGCCGACGGACGTCCTCCGCCTCCTCCGGCTCCATCAGCTCCAGGAGCAGCGCCCCGGTGTCGGGCGGCAGCTCGGCGATCAGGTCCGCGGCGTCGTCGGCCGACATCTCCTCCAGCACGTCGGCCGCGCGCTCGTTGTCCAGGCGCTCGAGGATGTCGACCTGGTCCTCCTCGGGCAGCTCCTCGAGGACGTCGGCGAGGCGCTCGTCGTCGAGGGCCGCGACCACGGCGCTGCGGCGCTCCACAGGGAGGTCGTGGAGCATCGCGGCCGCGTCGGCGGGCCGCATCTCGTGGATGGCCGCCACCAGGTGGGACGCCCCCTGGGACTCCTCGATGTCGACGAGGCCCTCGACCTCGCTCCACTCCAGCACGTGGGACTGGCCGCGGCGCCGCAGCCCGCGCCCGGGCTCCACGACGGCCACGCGGCTGACGATCCAGTCGCGGTTGCGGGCCTGCTCCATCGCCACGTCGTAGACGGCGCCCCGCACGCCCGACTCGCGGATGGTGACCGTGCGGTCGAGCACCTGGGCGATGACCAGCGTCTCGTTGGCCCGCTGCTCGAAGCGGCGCAGGTTGAGCAGCCCGGTCGTGTAGACGTGGCTGGAGTCCACGTTGGTCACGCGGGTCATCGGCACGAAGATCCGCCGGCGTCCGAAGACCTCGGCGACCAGCCCGAGCACCCGGGGCTGCGACTGCTGCGTGCGCAGGCCGACGACGACGTCGCGCACCTTGCCCACCTGGTCCCCCTGGGGGTCGAAGACGGGCAGGCCGACCAGGCGGGCGACGTACACGCGGGAGGGGGTGATGCTCACGAGGAGCCAAACTACCGGTCCCCGGACCCCGTCGGGCCGCTCGGAGGAGGCCGCCACGGGCCGCGCGACGGTGGGCACGGCCGCGGTGCGGCGGCTTGGTTCTGTCCGGGGCCGGGGTTAGGGTCACCCGGCGCCCTTCGGGCGTCACCGCCCACCGGCGGTGCCGGCGGTGGGGGTCGCCGCCGCGGAAGGACGACCTGCTCGGGGGTGAGGCACATGCGCAGGACCACGCACCGGACCACGCGCAGCACCACGCGTGCCGCCGCACTCCTCTGCGCAGCCCTGCTCGTCGCGACCGGCTGCGGGCAGCAGGGCGGCGACCAGGGCTCCGACGAGCCCGGCGCGGACGCCTCCGCCGCCGGCTCCCCGAGCCCGCGACCGACCGCCGACGGCTTCGTGCCCGGCGACCCGCGCAACGAGGTGCGCCGCGCGACCGCGGCCGACCTCGAGGACTGGCCGGCGTGCGACGACGTGTGGCGCGCCGGTGGCACGATCCCGGAGGACTACGAGGGGTGCGTGGACGGCGACGACGCCGTCGTCGCGGACCTCATCCGGTGCTCCTTCGGCGGGACCATGACGACCTTCGACGACCGCTTCCACGGCGTCGTCGGCAACGTCGTCAACGACGCCGGCCAGTCGCTGGCCGACGACCAGGCGTACGCGAAGGCGTACCGACTGTGCTCCGCGTGACCGGGCGAGATCCGGACGGTCACCGATCCGAGCCGCGGCACCACGCCGCAGTAGGGAGAACGATGTCCATCCGACGACGTACCAGGATCGCCGCCGCGGCGGTCGCCGTGGCCCTCGCGGGCGGGCTGGCCGCCGTGCCGGCCGCCGGCGCCGCCACCCCGGGCGCCAGCGCCGTGTCGGCCCTGAAGGCCGACCCCACCGCCGAGGGCGACGGGCAGAAGAAGTCCTTCTCCGTCACCGGCGGCGCGACCACCCGCGACGGCGGCGACGCACGCCAGGCGCGCGGCGTGAGCCCGCGCAACCCCTACCGCGCGCGCACCGGGGTGCTGATCAACGACCCGCTCGGCAACAACCAGCGCCGCCAGGTGCTCAACCAGCAGACCATCGACATCATCAAGTCGACCCCCGGCGGGCAGAAGATCCGTCTGTCGGAGTGGAACATCGACTCGAGCTGGTTCGTCCGCAACGCGCTGGCCGCCCACCGCCGCGGCGTCAGCTTCCAGATCCTGATGTCGGGCGGGGTCGCCTCGCGCCAGAACCCCGAGACGGGCAGCTTCTACCGGCTGCGCCGTGGCTTCGCCGGCTCGGGCAACAACAAGCGCAAGGCGGGCATGCGCAGCTGGATCCGCGGCTGCAACGCCTCCTGCCGTGGTCGCACCGGGATCAACCACGCGAAGTTCATGACGGTGACCAAGACCGGACGCCGCGCGAACGCCCGCAACATCGTCTCGGTGAGCTCGGCCAACATCACCTCGGCCGCGGGCAGCAACCAGTGGAACGACACCTTCACGGTGGTCGGCCGCCCGAAGGTCTTCAACTTCTTCGGTCGACTCTTCACCGAGATGGCGCCCGACAAGGTGCGCAAGAACCCCTACAAGACCCAGAAGCCGGCGTCCCCGACCTGGATCAAGGCCATGTGGGCGAACCCCGCCCAGGGGCGTGACCGGGTGCTGAACCTGCTCGACAAGGTGAAGTGCCGCGGCGCCACGGGCGGCACGGGCATCAACGGCCGGACCGCGGTGCGCATCGCGCAGACCGTCTTCTCCGACGAGCGCGGCCGCGCCATCGCGCGCAAGCTCAAGGCGCTGCAGGGCAACGGCTGCAAGGTGAAGGTCGTCTACACGCTCATGGACCGCGAGATCCGCGAGATGCTCGGCAGCGGCGGCGCGACCCGCGTGCCCACCCGCCAGCTGGTGCGCGACACCAACGGCGACGGCTACTACGACAAGTACCTGCACACCAAGATCACCACGATCAGCGGGCACTTCGGCAACAAGCGGAACGCCCACATCGTGCGGACCGGCTCGGAGAACTGGACGCAGATGTCCAAGCAGTCCGACGAGGTCGGCTTCGACATGGACAACGCCGGCTACGAGCGCCGCTACAGCAACTTCGTCGACAACGTGTTCAACAAGGCCAGCGCGTCGTACACGCCGCAGGACCCGAACGCGCGTCGCCTCGGCATCGACCCGTACAAGTACGTCGAGATCAACTGAGGCACCGGCGCCCCGCGCGTCCGCTCCACCCGACGGCCCCCGTGCCGGCCCGCGACTCCTCGCGGGCCCGGCCGGGGGCCGTCCGGCGTCCCCGACCGGTCGGGCCCGCGCGGCGCGTGGCTCCCGGCGGCGGGGCCCGGCGGGGAGTAGCCTGACCGCCCGTCGTCCCCCGCATCCGAGCCCGAGCAGGTGTCACCCGTGAGCAGCACGCCGGCGCGTCCGACCGCGCAGGACGCGCGGTTCGCGGTCGACGACGCCGGGCTGCGCGTGCCCGTCGAGCACGCCGGCCCCTGGCGGGTGGCCTTCGACGGGCGCGTCGTGCTCTCGCTGACCACCGCGCCCGAGGGCGACGACGACGTGGCGGAGGCGGCCTGGGTCGGGGTCACCAGCACCTTCCTCGACGGCGTCAGCCACGTGACCCTGCACCGGGGCGAGGAGGAGGTCGACCTCGGGGAGGTCGCCTTCGGCTCCGGCGAGGGCCGCGTCGACTTCAGCGACGGCGAGGGCCACCCGGTCGTCATCGACAAGTGGGGCCTCGCCCAGCAGCCCTTCGACACCCGCGGCGCCGACGTGCCGCGGTTCCTCGCCGAGCGGGCGCTCGAGCTGTGCGCGATCGCCCGCGACGAGTGCGGCATCGAGCTGTGGATCGCGTTCGGCACGCTGCTGGGCGCGGCGCGCAGCGGGTCGGTGATCCCGCACGACTCCGACATCGACCTCGCGTTCCTGGCCGACGACGACACGCCGTACCGCCTGCACGCCCAGCTGTACGCCCTGCGTCGGGCGCTCTCGCGGGCCGGCCTGTGGGTGGTCAACAAGACCGGCAGCTTCCTGACGGTGCGCTACGACGCCCCCGACGGCTCCGACGTCAGCATCGACGTCTACACCTGCTTCCACCTGCACGACCTGCTCTACGAGACGGCCAGCGCGCGTGCCCCGCTGCCGCGCGAGGCCGTGCTCCCGCTGACGACGATGACGTTCGAGGGACTCGAGCTGCCGGCGCCGGCCGACCCGTCCGCGCTGCTCGAGGTCTCCTACGGGCCCGGGTGGCGCCACCCCGACCCGAGCTTCGAGCACAAGCCGTCGTACGCCGTGCGGAGCCGCTTCGACGGCTGGTTCGGCAACGCGATGCGCCGGCGCCGCGACTGGGAGGTGCACTGGGAGAGCGCCGGCCGCTCCGGCAGCGCCTCCGACTTCTCGCGCTGGGTCCGCCAGCGCGTCGCGGAGGGCACCCTGGTCGTCGAGCTGGGCATCGGGCGCGGCGACGACGCCGTGGCCTACGCCCGCGCCGGGCTGCCCGTCGCGGGCCTCGACTACGCCCGGCAGGCCGGCCGTGCCGTCATCCGCGTGCGGGGCCAGATCCCCCGGTCGATGCTGGCGTGGTCGGTGGTCAACCTGTACGACCTGCGCGACTGCCTCGCGTGGGGCGCCGAGGTCGCCCGCCGCGGCGAGGAGCGCCGGGTGGTCGTGGCCCGCGGCACCCTCGAGGCGCTGCGGCCCGAGGAGCGCGACGGCTTCTGGGCGCTGGTGCGGATGCTGGGGCGCCGCTCGGCGGGCCTGCTGCTGGAGCTCGACGAGTCCACGGGCGTCGGCGAGGAGGGCCGCGACGGCACCTGGCGCTTCCCGGCGACCCGCGCCGAGGTGCGGGAGGCGGTCGCGCGCGCCGGTGGCCGGGTCGTGGAGGAGGTGCTCGTCGGCACCGACGAGTGCCAGGTCCGCGGCGGTGTCCGGTGGCGTATGGTCGCGGACTGGCCCCAGCCGTCCAGCCCCCGTCAGGAGAAGCGTTGACCGAGCGTGTGGTGCTCCACGTGGGCGGCCCGAAGTCCGGCACGACCTACCTCCAGGCGGTGCTCCGTGAGCACGCCGAGACCCTCGCGGGGGCCGGCGTGCTGGTCGCCGGGCGCGAGCAGGTGGACCTCGTGCACGCCGCCATGGTGCTGCGCGGCGACGCGCGCCTCGACGGGCTCCCGCCGCGCGCGCACCGCGCCTGGGACCGCCTCGTCGACGAGGTCGCCGGCTGGTCCGGCGAGATGGCGGTCGTCAGCTACGAGCTGTTCAGCAACCTGGAGGCGGACGCGGTCCGGCGCGCCCTCGAGGACCTGGCCCCGCGCCGGGTGGACGTGGTCGTCACCGCCCGCGACCTCGGCCGCTCGCTGAGCTCCGCGTGGCAGGAGCGCCTGAAGTTCGGCGTCTCCCAGCCGCTCGAGCGGTTCACGCCGCCCGACGACGACGTCGTCGACTCCGAGTGGGGCTGGCGCACCCTCGACCCCTCGTCGGTCGCGCAGCGGTGGGGGGCCACGCTGCCCGCCGACCGCGTGCACGTCGTCACGGTCCCGCGCGACGGCGAGCCGGGGGAGCTGTGGCGCCGCTTCGCCGACGCCGCGGGCCTCGAGGGCCTCGTCACGGACCCGGCGCCCGTGCGCGCCAACGAGAGCCTCGACGTCGTGTCCGCCGAGGTGCTGCGCCGCACCAACCCCCACCTACGCGACTTCCTGCGCACCCCGCGCGAGCGGGCGGTGTGGTCGCGCGACCTGCTCGCCAACCGGGTGCTGGCCCCGTTGGGGCAGGAGCCCCTGGCGCTCGGCGACGCCCAGCTCGCAGGCGCCCGCGAGCGCTACGAGGCCTGCCGGCGCGCCGTCGTCGCGGCCGGGTGGGTCGTCCACGGCGACCTCGCCGACCTGGAGCCCGTCGCCGGCCGGGGCCGCTCGCCGCGGGAGGTCAGCGACGCCGAGGTGGCGCAGACCGCGGTCCGCGCCCTCGCCGCACTGCTGCGCGAGACCCGCAACGACAGCGTCGCGGCCGCCGCCGCTGCCCCCGCCGCTGCCCCCGCCGCCGGCTCTGGGTCCGCCCCGGCGGGAGCCGGTGCGGAGGAGGGCCGTGGCCTGCGGGGACTGCGCTCGGTCGTCACCGGGGCCAGCAGCCGCGCCGTCGCCGCCCGCGCCGACGAGCTGCACGCCCGTGTCGACGAGCTCGAGCGCGCCCTCGACGACCGTCGCCGACTCCAGCAGCGTCTCGCGATGCTCACCGACCTCGTCGGCGAGCTCCTGCTCCCGCTGGAGGAGGCCGACCCCGCCGAGCAGCAGCGGCTGGCGGAGCAGTACCGGCGGACGACCACGTGAGCGGTCCCCGGTCGGCCCGCTGGGACCGCCTGCGCGAGGAGGCCGGCTGGGCCGCCCTCGACCGGGTGGCCGAGCGCGTGGAGTCGGCCGCCGAGTCCGTCGCGGACGAGGTGCACCTCTCCGCGCAGCTCGAGGTGGGCCTCGCCGACCTCGAGCGCACCGTCCTCGCGGTCGTCGACCGCCGTACCGCCGGGAGGCGATGAGGTGGCCCGCAGGCTCGTGCTCCACGTCGGGGCCATGAAGTCGGGGACGAGCTTCGTCCAGCACGTCCTCACCACCAACGCCGAGCGCCTGCGCGACCACGGCGTGCTCTGGCCCGGGCGGACCTGGTGGGACCAGGTGGGCGCCGTCCTCGAGCTGATCGAGCACGGCTCGGAGGGGCAGGAGCCGTTCGCCGACGACGGTCCGTGGCGTCGCCTGGTCGACGAGGTCCACGCCTGGGACGGCGACGCGGTGGTCTCGATGGAGTTCCTCGGTCCTCGCAACGCCGACAAGATCCGCCTCGTCCTCGACGCGTTCGGCGACACCGACGTGCGGGTCGTCGTCACGGCCCGCGACCTGCCGCGGCAGCTGCCCGCGATGTGGCAGGAGTCGGTCCAGAACGGCGGTCAGCACTCCTGGCCGGAGTACGTCGAGGCCGTGCGCGCCTTCCCGAAGCAGGTCTCCAAGCCCGGCCGGTCCTTCTGGCGCCAGCAGGGCGTGGCCGAGACGGTCCGACGCTGGACCGAGGCCGTGGGCCGCGACCGGTTCACGCTGGTCACCGTGCCGCCCCCGGGCAGCCCCCCGGGCGAGCTCTGGGACCGGTTCACCGAGGCGACGGGGCTCCCCGCCGGGGTCTGCGAGGTCGAGGGACCGCGCAACGCCTCCATCGGCACGGCGTCGGCGATGGTGCTGCGCGACCTGAACCGACGGCTCGGCGACCGGCTCACCCGCCACGAGTACGACGTGGTCGTCAAGTACGGCCTCGCGAAGACCGCGCTGTCGGGCCGGGACGAGCCCAAGGTCGGCTTCGACGAGGCCTGGCTGCGGGAGCGTGCGCAGCGTCAGGTCCGGCGGTTGCGGGACCTCGACCCCCACGTGGTGGGCGACCTCGCCGACCTCGAGCCGAGGCCGGTGCCGGGGGTGGCCTTCGCCGACCTCGACGTGGCCGGCCGCCTCGACGCCGCCACCGACGGTCTCGCCCACCTGGTGGACCTCGCCTGCTCCCAGCGCCGCGACATCAAGGAGCTGCGCCGCGACGTCAAGGCCCTGCGCCGCAAGGTCCGCCGCCGCGACGCGGAGCTCGCGCGGCTGCGGGGCGCCGCGGGCCCCGGCCCGCTCGCCGCGGGGACGGAGGACTGAGGTGCGCGGACTCTCACGCCTCGTCGGCGACCGTCCCGGGCCGGCCCCGGAGGTCCCCTCCCGGCGGCCCGAGCCCGCCTCCGCGCCGCTCGCCGTCCTCACGATGGCGCGTGACGAGGGCCCGATGCTGCGCCGCTGGGTGGAGCACTACGCCCGTCATGTCGGCGCGGAGCACCTCGTGGTCGTCGACGACGGCACGACGGACGGCTCGACCGACGACCTGCCCTGCCCGGTGCTCCGGCTGCCGCCGATCACCCGGCCGTTCGAGCGGACCCGGATGGGTGTGCTCTCCGGCCTGGCCCGCGGCCTGCTCGAGGCGTACGACGCGGTGCTGTTCGCCGACGCCGACGAGCTGGTCGTCGCCGACCCCGACCGCTGGACCGACCTGGGCCACCTCGTGCGGGAGCGGCCGGAGGCGCTGGCGCTCGGCGCGCTCGGTCTGAACGTCCTCCACGCCCGCGACGAGGCGCCGCTCGACCCGGACGCGCCCGTCCTCGGCCAGCGTCGCCACGCGACGTTCGTGCCGCTGATGTGCAAGCCCGCGCTGAAGTGGGTCGCGGCGGACTGGGTGGCCGCCTCCCACGGACTGCGCGCGCCGTACGCGGTGGACCCCGACCTCTACCTGTTCCACCTGAAGTTCGCCGACCGCGACCACCTCCGCGCGGTCGCGGACCGACGCCGCGCGATGGTCCGTGCCGACGGGCGGGCCGCCGGCACCAGCTGGAGCAAGGGCCCCGAGGAGATGCTCGAGGTGCTCGACCGGGCGGCGGCCCGGCTGGCGCGGTCCTCGCCGGAGACCTTCCGCGCCCCGGCCGGGGCCGACCTCGACGCCCTCGTGGTCCCCGGCGACGACCCGGGGGTGTGGCGCGCGCCCAAGGGCGGTCAGGTCCAGGCGATGGTGCAGCGCCCGGCGCACCGGCTGGCCGATCGGTTCCTCGGTCTGCTCTGAGCAGCGGGGGTCGGGCCGGGGTCCCCGGATCGGCGTCCGAGGTCCCGTAGGCTCGCGCCGTGCAGCTGTCGATCGTGGTGCCCTGCTACAACGAGCAGGAGGTGCTGCCCCGACTGGTGACGACCCTGCAGGAGGTCCTGCCCGCGCTGGTCGACACCTTCGAGGTCCTCCTCGTCGACGACGGCAGCCGCGACGGGACGCTCGCCGAGATCCGGGCCGTCCACGAGGCCGACGACCGCTTCCGCTACCTCGCCCTGTCGCGCAACTTCGGCAAGGAGGCGGCCATGCTGGCCGGCCTCAGCCACTCGCGCGGCGAGGCCGTCGCGATCCTCGACGCGGACCTGCAGCACCCGCCCGCCCTGCTCGCCGAGATGCTGCCCCTGCTCGACGAGGGCTACGAGCAGGTGGTCGCCCGGCGGACCCGCGCCGGTGACCCGGCCGGGCGCAGCGCGGTCAGCCGCGTCTACTACGGCCTGATGAACCGCATGGTCGAGGTCGACCTCGAGGACGGCGTGGGCGACTTCCGGGTGCTGAGCCGGGTCGCGGTCCAGGCGCTGCTGTCGCTGGGGGAGGTCAACCGCTTCTCGAAGGGGCTGTTCTCCTGGATCGGCTTCAAGGTCGCCGTCGTCGACTACGAGAACGTCGCCCGCGACGTGGGCGCCAGCAAGTGGCGGCTGCGGGACCTGCTCGACTACGGCATCGACGGCGTCCTGTCGTTCAACTCCAAGCCGCTGCGCCTGTCCATCTGGTTCGGCACGTTCGTCGCGCTCGTGGCCTTCGTCTACGCCCTGTGGGTGCTGGTCGACGCCGTGGTCAACGGCAACCCGGTGGCGGGCTACGTGACCACCATCTGCGCCGTGGTGGGGTTCGGCGGCGTGCAGATGATCCTGCTCGGGGTGATCGGGGAGTACCTCGGTCGGATCTACTCCGAGACCAAGCACCGCCCGCACTTCCTGGTCCGGGAGACCAGCGAGGGCCTGGGCCACCACCCGGTGACCGTGCCCCTCGGCCCGGCCCACGACGCGTACGCGGCGGCGAGCGAGCCCCGCCGCGCCGCCGAGTGACGGCGCCGACGCGCGCCGACGCGCCCGCCCCGGAGGTCGTCCGGGAGGGCGTCGACAGCGGCGGCTCGCGGGCGGGCCGGTGGCTGTGGCCGCTGCTCGTCGTGCTGGCCACGGCGGCGTTCGCGACGATCCCCGCGGTCCTCGAGCCCGAGTTCTACCTGCGTGGCGACAGCGCGGCGCAGTTCGCCCCGACCTGGTGGTACCTCGGCACCCTGCTGCGCCGCGGCGAGTTCCTGCCGCTGTTCGACCCCGGCTCGTTCGCCGGGGGCAACTACGCCGCCGAGACCCTGTTCGGGGTCTACAACCCGGTGAACTGGCTGATCTGGCTGGTGGTCTCGGGCGCCGACGACCTCCGCGTCTCGGTGACGGCGGTCAAGGTCGTCCTGATGGCCCTGCTGGCGCTGGGCACCTACGTCCTGGCCCGCGAGTACGGCGCGGCGCGGTGGGCGTCGGCCGCGGTCGCCGTGGCCCTGCCCTTCAGCGGCTTCACGCTCTTCTGGGACGCCGGGTCCTGGACCAACGGGCTCGTGGCCTTCACCTGGACGCCGTGGATGTGGTGGGCGCTGCGGCGCACCCTCCACGGCCGGCTGAACCCGTTCTGGGGCTTCCTCGTGGCCGCCATGGCGGTGCTGCAGGGCAACCCGTACGGCACGCTCGCGGTCGTCGTCGTCGGTGTCGGCCTCGTGCTCGAGGGCCTGGTCCTGCGCCGCTGGCGCGGGCTGGCGGTCCTGGCGGTCGTCGGGGCGTGCGTCGCCGCGCTGCTGCCGCTGGTCTACCTGCCGCTGGTCGAGACCGTCTCGCTCGCCGCGCGGGCCGAGGGCGCGCTGGTGATGAACAACGGCAGGCTGCGACCGACCCTCGCGGACCTGCTGCTCGCCGGGTCGCCGACCCACGTGCCCCCGATCGCGGCCATCACGGGCCCGATGGCCGTGCCCGCGACGTACTGGGCGTGGTTCGTCGTGCCGCTGCTGCCGTGGTTGCGCCTCGACGCCCTGCGCGAGCGGCTGGGCGGGCTGACCGCGGTGGGGGTCGCCGGCCTCGTGTGGTTCGCGATGACCGTCGGACCGTCCAAGCTCTGGCTCTTCCGCTGGCCCCTGCGGCTCAGCGAGTACCTGTTCCTGTGCCTGTCCCTCGTGCTCGCCGTCGTGCTGAGCCGGGGCCTGGCCCGCGACCGCGTCCTGCTCCGGGGCGCGGCCTCGGCCGGCCTGGTGCTCCTGTCGGGCTGGCTGGCGCTCTCGGAGGACCCCGAGCTGCTGCGCCGGGTCGGGCTCGGCACCGTCGCCGTGCTCGCCCTCGCGCTGGTCGCGCTGGCGGTCCACCGGCTGGCCCCGGCCCGGCTGGGCGCGGCGCTGCTGGCCGGCGTCCTGGTGCTCGGCACCGGCGCCACGACCGCCCTCCAGGTGCGCGTCTTCGGCGAGAACGCCAGCTCGCGGGTCTGGCACGTGCCGACCGACGTCGCGGGCCTGCAGGCCCGCTTCGCGGACTGGGGACCCGGCACCGTCGTGCAGATCGCCGACCTCCGCGGCGTCCAGGAGCGGGGGAGCGACGAGCGGCTGCGCGCCCAGTGGTCGGACTACCTGGCCGGCAGCATGTTCCACGTCGCGGGCGTCGACGCCGTCAACAACTACACCGGCATGGGGCTCGAGACGTTCACGAGCTCGCTGTGCATGAACTACGACGGGCTGGCGCGCGCCTGCGGCTACGAGCGGCTCTGGCAGCCCGTGGGCGAGGACGGCGCCACGCTCGCCGACCAGCTGAAGCTGTCGACCGTCGTGACCCAGCCGCAGATCGCCCGCGGTCGCACGACCGACGCCGGGTGGACGCGGGACCGGTCCGTCGACTCCCGCGCCGTCGTGCTGCGTCGCGACGACCCGCTGCCCTGGCCGGACAGCCGGCTCGCACAGGCGCCGGGGGACGTGGCGGTCGTCGCGGCGCGCAGCGACGGCCCGCGCCGCGACGAGGTCGAGCTCCGGGCCCCCGAGGGCGGGACCCTGGTGTTCGCCACGCTGGGCTGGCCCGGCTACGAGGCCAGCCTCGACGGCCGCCCGGTGCCGGTCGGCCGCAACGAGGTCGGCCTGCTCGAGGTCGACCTGCCCCCCGGGTCCGAGGGCACCCTCGAGGTGGCCTTCACCCCGCCCGGGCAGCGGGTGGGTCTGCTCCTCGCGGGCCTCGGCACGCTGCTGGCCGCGGCGACCGGCGCGCTGGTCGCGGTCCTCTCGCGGCGGCAGCGGCGCCGTGCGGAGGTCAGCGACCGCGCGGACGCCAGCGGTTGAGGTCGTAGGTCACCCGCACGGCGGGGTGGTCGGAGTTGACGTCGTGACGCGTCATCCCGGTGGTGGTCGTGCGGCGGTTGGCGACGTGCACCAGGTGGTCCAGGCTCATCGGGGTCGCGTCGTACACGACGGCGTCGCCGAGGAACGGGAACCGGATCCGGTTGACGTCGCCGCCGCCGATGACCGCGTGGGCCCGGGTCGCGAGGTCCCCGATGACCTCGAGGGTGACGCGGCGCTGGTTGCGCCACTCCTTCTTCAGGGTGTCGCGGTTCCGCTTCTGGGCGGCGGAGCCCTTCGAGGTCCAGGCGCCGGGCACGAAGTGCAGGTTCCAGCGGGCGACCTTGATGCCGGTCTGGCGGTCGCGCAGCACCACCCACGAGATCCACCGGTCACCGGCGACGTCCTTGACCGGGTTGCTGGTCTGACGCGTGCCCTTGGCGATCCGCTGCCACTTGTCGGTGCGGTAGGAGATGGGGCTCTGGTTGGCGGAGCGCCGCGACGGGGAGCCGTCGCGGAAGCCGTCCGGCCAGTACGTCGCCCAGCCCTGCTGGTCGCGGATCGCGTCCTGCTGCGCGGGGTTGGCGATCTCCTGCCAGCCCACCACGTCGGCCATCGCGGTGACGGTGGCGATGTCCTCGCGCTGCAGCTTCGCCTTCATCGGGAAGGAGTTGTTCATCGTCACCTGGGCGGTGGTGGTCGCGAGGCGCTCGCGGCCCTGGGCGGCGGCGGCGACGGGGCCGGCGGCAGCGGCGGGACCGACGGGCGCGACGAGGACGGACAGGCCGGTGACGCAGGCGGCGACGGCGACACCGGCCGCCGTCCGGCGGCGGGTGCGGGGCGTGGTCGAGGGCGGCAGGGTCATGAGGATCCTTCGGCGCGGGGACGGGAGCGGCTCGTGACTGGGGACGAGCGGTGCCTGGAGGTTAAATCCTTGGAGGGGCGCGTGTTCATGCATTGACGGAAGTGACGCAAGTGGTAGAGGGGACCATGCCACACCTGGGCGGATCCGGCGAGGGGTGGTCATCGTCACGTCCCGGCGACCGGCACACGGGGTTAGTGTTCGTTCACCTCATGCGAAGGAGCGTCACCGTGTCCCGTCTGTGCCAGACCGAGGGGCTGTCCGAGGACCAGAGCGAGATCCTCAAGGCCGTCCGCACGTTCGTCGACGAGAAGATCCTGCCGGTCGCGACCGAGCTGGAGCACGCCGACGAGTACCCCACCGCGATCGTCGAGGAGCTCAAGGAGCTCGGCGTCTTCGGGCTGATGATCCCTGAGGAGTACGGCGGGCTCGGCGAGTCGCTGCTGACCTACGCGCTCGTCGTCGAGGAGATCGCCCGCGGCTGGATGAGCGTCTCCGGGGTGATCAACACCCACTTCATCGTGGCCTACATGCTGATGCGCCACGGCACGGACGAGCAGAAGCAGCGCTACCTGCCGCGGATGGCCACCGGCGAGGTGCGCGGCTCGTTCTCGATGTCCGAGCCCGGTCTCGGCTCGGACGTGTCGGCCATCGCCACCAAGGCCAAGCGGGCGCAGATGGACGACGGCTCCGACGGCTACGAGATCACCGGCCAGAAGATGTGGCTGACCAACGGTGGCTCCTCCAACCTGGTCGCGGTGCTGGTCAAGACCGACGAGGGCTCCGAGTCGGTCTACCGCAACATGACGACGTTCCTGGTCGAGAAGGAGCCGGGCTTCGGCGAGACCGCCCAGGGCGTCACCATCCCCGGCAAGATCGACAAGATGGGCTACAAGGGCGTCGACACGACCGAGGCCATCTTCGAGGGCCACCGCATCGGCGCCGACCAGGTCCTCGGCGGCACGCCCGGCCAGGGCTTCTACCAGATGATGGACGGGGTCGAGGTCGGCCGTGTCAACGTCGCCGCCCGCGCCTGCGGCGTCGCGAACCGCGCCTTCGAGCTGGGGATCGCCTACTCCCAGCAGCGCGAGACCTTCGGCAAGCCGATCGCCCAGCACCAGGCGATCCTGTTCCGTCTGGCGGAGATGGCGACCAAGGTCGAGACCGCCCACGCGATGATGGTCAAGGCGGCGCGGATCAAGGACAACGGCGAGCGCAACGACGTCGAGGCCGGGATGGCGAAGTACCTCGCCGCCGAGTACTGCCACGAGGTCGTCGAGGCGTCCTTCCGGATCCACGGCGGCTACGGGTACTCCAAGGAGTACGAGATCGAGCGCCTCTACCGCGAGGCGGCGTTCCTGCTGATCGGCGAGGGCACCGCCGACATCCAGAAGATGATCATCGGGCGCAGCCTCCTCAAGGACTACAAGCTCTGAGGTCCTGAGGCTCAGCGGCCACGCGACGGGCGCGGGAGCGCGGCCCGGGCCCGTCGCCGTACGGCGCCCGCGACCCGGCGCAGCCGGGCCGGCGCGGGGACCGGGGTGGGCTCCTGCGACGGCGGCGGGGTGCGGGTGGGCCCGGCGTTCCCGCTGGGCCCGGCGTCCGCAGCGTCCCGCTCGGCCCGGGTGCGGCGACGGAACGAGTACGTGCACAGGTTGGCCAGCGTCGTGATGGCGGCCTGCGCGACGGCGGCCTCCTCGAGCGGGGGCAGGGCCCGGGCGTCGTCGTCGGCGGGGACCAGCGCGTCCAGGTCGCCGTCGACCCGGTAGCCCGCGGCCCGCACCGCGTCGCGCGTGCGCAGCGCCTCCTCGCGCACCCAGTCGAGGTGCTCGGGGGGCAGGGTGATGCGCGCGCTGGCGCCGCGCGGCAGGACCCCCTTGGTCAGGGGACCTCGGACGGCGGGGTGGTACTCCCGCTCGTAGTCGCGTAGTCGGTTGCCCAGGGCCACCCCGACCCGGCGGTAGACCTCGGCCTCCACGTAGCCCCAGGAGGGGTTCACGTCCGCGGCGGGCCAGTCGATCGGCGCGGGGTCGAAGCCCGCGAGCTGCCCGAACGCCCGGTAGAGGGCGTCGGGGTCACCGCCCCGCGCGGACACGACGAGCACCCGGACGCGGTCGGCGCCGATCACGTCGGCCCAGCGCCGCAGGATCGTGGGCGCGTCCTGCCGCCGCCAGAAGTGGGAGGCCTCCGGACCCTCGTGGTCGCGCACGCGCGCGAGGAAGGTCGGGTAGTCCAGGGTGACGCGGTGCTTGAGGAACTGCTGCCACTCCGACGGCACGACCGACGCCAGCGAGCGCAGGGAGAGCACGACGGTCGGACGCAGGCCCGCGTCCTCGACGCACCGCACCAGCGCGCGCACCCGCGGCTCGTCGGCCTCGCACAGGTCCTCGCAGGACACCACCAGCCGCTCGCCCGGCGCGGACCGCAGCCGACGGGTGAGGCGCTCGAGACCGTCGGGGTCCACGTCGTGCACGAAGCCCCGGGCGGTCTCCCAGCCCAGCGGACGCAGCAGCCGTCGGACGTTGGCGCGGCGGTCCGGCAGCGGCAGGCCGACCCCCTGCGCGGCGAGGCCGTCGACCGACGCGGTCAGTCCCGCCTGCAGCGCGGAGGTGCCCGTCTTGCTGGCGCCGACGTGCAGCAGGAGCTCGCGCGGGCGCCCCGGGGACGTGGACGCTGGGGAGTCGGTCACGGGCCGCCACTATGCCAGCCCGGCCGGGCGCGCCGGGCGCCCCGGCCGGGGACGCTCAGTCCTCGAAGTCGAGGGACTGCGTCACCGTGTCGATGTCGTCCTGACGGTCGGCCTCGGGGGTCTCGGTGCTGTGGGAGAAGGTCACGGACCACGCCGTGCCGTCACGCACGGTGAGGAACTGGTCGACCCGGATGCCGACGCCGGACTGCCGCAGGACGCCGGTGGTGCGGCTGGCCTCCTCGCCGTCGAGCTCGGCACGGTCGAGCGTCTCCGCCTGCTGCAGGCCGCCGGCCTCCAGCTCGCGCAGCGTCTGCTGCTCGATCTCGCCGAGGTCGTCGGTCGGCAGCTCGCCGAGCGAGATCACGTTGACGTTGTCGGCGAAGGTGGTGGCCTCGGTGTCGCGCGCGGCGGAGGCGAGCTCGCGGCCGGTGTCGCCACCCACCTGGCCCGCGGCCTGGCCGGCGACCTCCTCGGTGACGTCCTCCCAGCCCTCCGGGACGTCGTAGGTCACGCCTGCCGCCTCGCCGGCGTCCTCGGAGGCGTCCTCCGAGGCGTCGTCGGAGGCGTCGTCGGAGGCGTCGTCGGAGGCGTCGTCGGAGGCGTCGTCGGAGGCCTCCGAGGTCGGGTCGGCCTCCGGCTCGTCGGAGTCCGAGGAGCAGCCGGCGAGCACGAGCGTGCCGCTGACGGCGAGCGCGGCGAGACCGCGGGCGAGGGATCGGGTCGGTCGGGTCGTCGTACGCATGGGGCCAACGTAGGAGGCACGTGGGTGCCACCGCCCCGGCGGGTCGGCCCGCAAACCCGGTCGCGGCCCCGGCGTGCGACTGCGAGGGTGGCGGCACGGCCGGCGAGCGCCGGGCGTCGGCGAGAGGAGCAGTCATGGCCGAGCACACCCCGCACGACACGTCGGGCGACACCGCAGGGGCGTCGGCGGGCACCGACGACATCAAGGCCCGGATGCGGGAGGCGCTGGACCGCAAGAAGGGGGCCTCCCACCCCGACGACTCCGCCGGTCCCCGCGCCAAGGCCCACGGCTCGGAGGTCGTCGGCGGCGGTCCGCACCTGCACCGTCGCAAGGCCGGCGGGGGCGGTTCCTGAGCCTGTCGGAGGGAGGTTCCCGGGACCTGGGCCCCGGCGGTCGGCGGGCTCGGCCATGATGGGCCGAGCCCGCCGCACAGCCCGGGGCGGGTCCCCGCGAGCGCAGGAGGGTCCATGCAGTTCGGCCGCAGCTACGAGGAGTTCGAGGTCGGGGCGGTCTACCGGCACTGGCCCGGCAAGACGGTCACCGAGTTCGACGACCACCTGTTCTGCCTGCTGACGATGAACCACCACCCGCTCCACCTCGACGCGAACTACGCCGAGCAGACCACCCAGTTCGGCCGCAACGTGGTGGTGGGCAACTACGTCTACTCCCTGCTGCTGGGCATGAGCGTCCCGGACGTCTCCGGCAAGGCGATCGCCAACCTCGAGGTGGAGTCGCTGCGCCACGTGGCGCCCACGTTCCACGGCGACACGCTGTACGGCGAGACGAAGGTGCTCGACAAGTGGGAGTCGCGGAGCAAGGACGACCGGGGGGTCGTGCACGTGGAGACCATCGGCTACAACCAGGACGGCACGGTCGTGTGCGTCTTCCGCCGGAAGGTGATGGTGCCGAAGGAGAGCTACCTCGACCAGCGCGGCGGTGAGCAGCCCGGGCGACCGACCCCGCGACCCGACAAGAACTGGCCCGGGCCCGACGGCACCGGCGGCCACGAGGACTGAGGGGCCACCATGGTCGACGAGCTCTGGCTGGTCCGGCACGGCGAGACGGAGTGGAGCGCCGCGGGGCGCCACACCTCGACGACCGACCTCCCCCTGACCGACCGGGGGTCCGAGCAGGCCCGTGTGCTGGCGCCGGTCCTCGCGGGGACGTCGTTCACCCTCGTGGTCACGAGTCCGCGGCGCCGGGCGGTGCAGACCGCCCGGCTGGCGGGCTTCGAGGACACCGCCGCCGACCCCGACGTCGCCGAGTGGGACTACGGCGACTACGAGGGCGTCACCACCCCGACGATCCGCGAGACCGAGCCCGGCTGGACGGTGTGGAGCCACGGCGCCCCGGGCGGGGAGACCGCCGAGGACGTCACCAGGCGGATCGACCGCTTCCTGCGCGGCCTCGAGTCGATCCCGGGCCGGGTGCTGGTGTTCTCCCACGGCCACGCCTCGCGCTGCGTGGCCGCCCGGTGGCTGGACCTGCCGGTCACCGAGGGCGGACGGTTCACCCTCGACACCGCGACCGTCTCGGTGCTCGGGCACGAGCACGGCCGCCGGGCCGTGGCCTGCTGGAACAGCCCGGGCGGCCCCCGGTGAGCCCGACGGTCCCCGAGGGCCTCGGGCCCCCCGGCCCGCTGAGCCCCTCCTGCCCCCGCTGCGCCGGCCCGGCCACCGCCGGGGAGGACCTCCCGGTCGAGCTCGTCGACTGCGCGACCCACGGGCCGGTGCCGCCGCTGTGGCGCCCCGACACCGCGTCGTACGACGCGCTGGTGGCCCAGCTGGCACGCGCGACCGGGCTGCCGACCTACCTGCCCTGGCCGCTGCGGCCGGGCTGGTCGCTGACCGACCTGGGCGTCGTGGGCGCGGAGAGCGACGTGCGCGCCACGATGAGCGGCTGCACCGGGGCCAGCGACCTCGACGGCGCCGTGGACCTGCTGGTGGTCGTCGAGGAGCCCGGCACCGGGCTCGGGGCCGCGCGGGCCGGGCTGCCGCACGACGGCCCCCCGCCGGCCCTCTTCGAGGAGTCCCCGCAGGCCCGGGTCCGCACCGGCGGGCACGACGTCCGCCTGTGGGCGGTGCCGCTGCCCGAGGACCGCTCCGAGGTGGTGGTGCCGGACTCGCCCGGGGCGCTGTTCGACCCGCTGGCCGACGTCGGCCTCGACCGCTCGGTGCTCGTGGGGGAGGTCCGGGGCCGGTGGCTCTGGCTGCTGGTGCGCCCGGCCTCCGCGCTGCTGCTGCTCGGCGGCGACCTCCAGCTGGGTGACGCCGCCGACCTGGGGGCGTCGTTGCTCGAGGTCTCGTTCGCGCACCCGCCGCCGCGCTGGTGACCCCGGCCGCCCCGGTCGTCGGGGTCGGGTGTCGGCGGCGCGTCGTAGGTTGACGGCGTGTCCACCGAGCCGCGGATCGACCTCCACACCCACTCCTCCGTCAGCGACGGCACGCAGACCCCGACCGAGCTCGTGCGGGCCGCCGCCGCGGCCGGCATCGACGTGCTGGGTCTCACCGACCACGACACCGCCCGCGGCTGGGACGAGGCGGGCCGGGCGGCGGCGGAGGCCGGCGTGGCGCTGGTGCGGGGCATGGAGATCTCGACCCGCTACGGCGGCCCCGGCGGCCCCGGCGTCCACCTGCTGGCCTACCTGCTCGACCCCACCCACCCGGGGCTCGACGCCGAGCTCGACCGGGTGCTCGGCGGGCGCGGCGGCCGGGTGCCGGCGATGGTGGAGGCCCTGCGGGGCCTGGGCATCCGGATCACGGTGGCGGACGTCGAGGCGCAGGCGACCGACAGCGTCGCGACCGGTCGGCCCCACGTCGCCGACGCGCTCGTCGCGCTGGGGGTGGTGGGCCACCGGGACCAGGCCTTCGCGGAGTACCTGCAGGAGGGCCGGCCCGCCTACGTCGGTCGTCACGCCGCCGACCTGCGCACCATGGTCGGGCTGGTCGCCGACGCCGGCGGGGTCGCGGTCGTCGCCCACCCCTGGGGCCGCGTCGACCCCGCCCGTCTGGACGGTGCGGCCCTCGCGGGGCTCCGCGACGCCGGGCTGACCGGCCTCGAGGTGGACCACCAGGACCACACCGACGCGCAGCGTCGCGAGCTGCGCGCGATCGCCGCCGACCTCGACCTCGTGGTCACGGGCTCCAGCGACCACCACGGCACCGGCAAGACCGACCACGACCTGGGGTGCCACACCACCGCGCCCGCGGAGCTCGACCGCCTGCTGGGTCGCGCCGCGGCCGCGGCCGCCGCCTCGGGGCGCGCTGTGCCCCCGGGCCCCGGCTCCCGGCCGGTCTGAGCGAGGGTCAGCGGCCCATCGTCTGCAGCCGCTGCAGCACCCGGTCGGGGACGGCGCGGGCGACCCGCGTGAGGGCGCGGTAGCGACGTGTCGGCACGGACAGCGCCCGACCGGCGGCGAGGTCGTCGAGGGAGTCGGCGACGACCCGGTCCACGTCGAGCCACAGCGGCCCGCGTCCGGGGGTGACGCCCATCCGGGTGTGGAACTCGGTGCGCACGAAGCCGGGGCAGGTCACCGAGACCTGCACCCCCCGGGGCCCGTACTCGGCCGCCGCCCAGGTGCTGAAGCGCACCAGCCACGCCTTCGCCGCGCCGTACGTGCCGCGGGGGAGGAAGGCGGCGACGCTCGCCACGTTCAGCACGCGGCCGTGCCCGCGCGCGGTCATCGGGCCGAGCGCGGCGTGGGTGAGTCGCATGGGCGCGGTCACGAGGAGGTCGAGCATCGCCTGCTCCTGCTCGACGTCGTGGTCGAGGAAGCGGCCCTTGAGCCCGGAGCCCGCGTTGTTGACGAGCACCTCGACCGGGCGGTCCGGCTCGGCCAGCCGTCGTTCGACGGCGGCGAGCTCGACGGGGTCGCTGAGGTCGGCGGGCAGCTCCTCGACGTCCACGCCGTGGGTGCGGCGCAGCTCGCCCGCGACCGCCGCCAGGCGCGTGCGGTCGCGGGCGACCAGCACGAGGTCGTGTCCGCGCCCGGCGAGGTGGCGGGCGTAGGCGAGGCCCAGCCCGGCGGTGGGGCCGGTGACGAGGGCGGTACCGGCGTGGCGGACCGGCGGGGCGGGCGTGGAGGGGGCGGCGGCGTCCGAGACCATCGGGCCAGCCTCGCCGGGGGTGGGGCGGCGGCACAAGTGTGCGCGGACGGTCGGGTCCCGGCGGCCAAGGTGTCGGGCATGATGGGCGCTGATGACCACGTGCCTCGCGATCGCCAACCAGAAGGGTGGCGTCGCCAAGACCACCTCCGTCGCGTCGCTGGGCGCCGCGCTCGCCGAGCTGGGGCACTCCGTGCTGCTGGTCGACCTGGACCCGCAGGCGTGCCTGACCTTCTCGCTCGGCATCGACCCGGAGGACGTCGAGGTCTCGGTCCACCACGTGCTGACCCAGGGGGTCGACCCCGGCGGGGTCGTCGTCGACACCGAGGACGGCGTCGCGCTGCTGCCCGCGACGATCGAGCTCGCCCGTGCGGAGGCGGACCTGCTGACCCGCACCGGGCGCGAGCACGTGCTCCGCGGGGTGCTCGAGCAGCTGGCGGAGGGCGACCGCCACTACGACTGGGTGCTGCTGGACTGCCCGCCGTCGCTCGGCGTGCTCACGGTCGCGGCGCTGACCGCCGCCGATGGGGTGGTCGTGCCGCTGCAGTGCGAGACGCTGTCGCACCGCGGGGTGGGGCAGCTGCTCGACACCGTCCACGACGTCCGCCGGTTCACGAACCGCTCCCTCGAGGTGTGGGGCGTGCTCCCGACGCTGTACGACGGCCGCACGAACCACGCCCGCACCGTGCTCGAGACCATCTCCGAGACCTACGACCTCGACGTGCTCGAGCCGCCGATCCCCAAGACCATCAAGTTCGCGGAGGCCCCGGCCGCCGGCCGGTCGATCCTCGCCACGGCCCGTCGTACGAAGGGGGCGGAGGCGTACCGCGCCGTCGCCCAGTCCCTCGTGGCCCGCGCCGCCCGCTGACCGCCGTCCAGCCGGGTCGGGGTGAGCTGCAGCCGGGTCGGCGCGAGTTCCCGGTGACGTCGTGCCGGGTCGGCGCCAGTTCCAGGTGACGTCCTGCCGGGTCGGCGTCAACTTCGCCGGCCCATGGTCGAGTCGGCGCCAGTTCCCGGGATGTCGTGCCGGGTCGGCGCACGTTCCGGGGAGGTTCTGCCGGGTCGGCGTCAACTTCGCTGGCTGTGGCCGAGTCGGCGCGAGTTCCCGGTGATCTGGAGCCGGATCGGCACACGTTCCGGTGAGGTTCTGCCGGGTCGGCGTCAACTTCGCCGGCCCGTGGTCGAGTCGGCGCGAGTTCCCGGGACGTCGTGCCGAGTCGGCGTACCTTCCGGTGATGTCCTGCCGGGGCGGCGGGGGTGGGCCGGGAGGTCGTGCCGGGTCGGGTCAGAGGGCGCGCATGCCGGTGGCCGGCACGAACGAGGTGCCCTGGAGGACCGGGACGCTGGTGCTGCTGTCGTGCTCGGCGGCGAGACGGACGTCGTCGGTCCAGCCGGCCCCGGCAAGCTCGCGGCCGCTGTCCGTCGCCAGAAGCGCCCCCGCGAGGTCCGCTCCGCTGCGAGGGCGCACGTCGCGCCACGCGGCAGCCGCGGCGCGGGCGCCCGGGGAGCAGGGCAGGTCGGGCAGGACCCGCAGGACGGCCTCGAGCACGGCGCCGGCGCCCCAGAGGTCCTCGACCGCTGGCCGCAGCGAGTCGTCGGCCGCCCAGCGCTCGCCGGCGGCGACGAGCAGCAGGTCGTGACCACCCTCGGCGACGAGGTCGGCGACGTGGTCGGCCACCGCCGTGGCGTTGCGCAGCGAGCCCGCCACCACCGTGGCGCCCGCCTCGGCGAGCGCGAGCGCGACCGTGGCGCCGTTGGGGGAGGGGAGCACGAGACGTCGCAGGTCGACCGGGGCGTCGCGGACCGACACCGGCGACAGGCTGGGCCCGCCGTCACGACGTGACTCCGACCGTCCGACGGCGAGGTGTGCCGCGTGCTCGTCGGCGTACGACGCGGCCCCGGCGGGGTCCCGCCAGCGCCAGGGGAGCACGGCCACCCCACGGTCGGCGGCGACGCCGACCGTGGTGGTGAAGCTCAGGACGTCGACCACGACGGCCGCGACCGGCGCGGGTCCGCCCGCGAGGGCGACCGCGCCGGCCGGGCCCCACGCGAGGCGGGCTCCGCCCGCCGGGTCGTACGACGGGGGCGTCACGTCGACGTGCCGCCGACCGGTCAGTCGGTCCCGGCGCCGGCGGCGGGCGCCGACTGGCCGTCGGTGCCGACGGACTCGCCCGCACCGCCGCCCGAGCGGCGACGGCGGCGACGGCGGTTGCGGCTGGGGCGCTCGGCGCCGTCCGCGACCGGGCCGGACCCGTCGCTCGACTCGGTCGCCGGTCCGGTGGTGGGCGCCGCGGTGGCCTCGGCGGAGCCGTCCTCGCGGGTGCGGGTCCGGTTGCGGTTGCGGCTGCGCGCGGGGCGGTCCCCGTCCCGTCCCGCCTCGCGGCCACCCTCACGACCGCCGGAGCGGCCCCCGGAGCGGCCCCCGTCACGACCACCGTCACGGCCACCGTCACGGCGGGGGGCGGCCTCGCGCGGCGCGGGCGGCACGATCCGACCGGTGGTGCCCTCGGGGATGCCGAGGTCGGTGTAGAGGTTCGGCGAGGTCGAGTAGGTCTCGGGCGGCTGCGGGAACGGCAGCTCGAGGGCGTTGTTGATCATCGTCCAGCGGTGGAGGTCCGACCAGTCGACGAAGGTCAGCGCGACGCCGGAGGCCCCGGCGCGACCGGTGCGGCCGATGCGGTGGAGGTAGGTCTTCTCCTCCTCCGGGCAGGTGTAGTTGATGACGTGCGAGACGCCGGCGACGTCGATGCCGCGCGCGGCGACGTCGGTGGCGACGAGCACCTTGACCTTGTCCTCGCGGAATCGCGCCATCGCCTTCTCGCGCGCGGTCTGCTGGAGGTCGCCGTGCAGGGGAGCGGCGGAGAAGCCGCGCTCGGCGAGGTCGTCGGCCACCCGCTGCGCCTGGCGCTTGGTGCGGGTGAAGACGATCGTCTTCTCGCAGTCCGGCGCCTGGAGCACACGGGCGATGATCTCGGGCTTGTCGAGGTCGTGGGCCTGGTAGACGAACTGCGTCGTCAGCGGCACGGTCTGCGTGTCGGTCGACGACTCCGCGCGGATGTTCATCGGGCGGCGCATGTGACGACGCGCGAGACCGACGATGGCGCTGGGCATCGTCGCCGAGAACAGCATCGTCTGCCGCTTCTCGGGCGTCTTGGCGATGAGCCGCTCGACGTCGGGCAGGAACCCGAGGTCCAGCATCTCGTCGGCCTCGTCGAGCACGAGGCCGTGCACGTGGGACAGGTCGAGCGCGCGACGGTCGGCCAGGTCCAGCAGCCGGCCCGGGGTGCCGACGACGACGTCGACCCCGGTCTCGAGCGCGTCGAGCTGGGTGTCGTAGCCGACACCGCCGTAGACGGTCAGCACCCGCAGGCCGAGGTCCGCGCCGGCGAGGTGGAGGTCGCTGGAGACCTGGAGCGCGAGCTCGCGGGTGGGAGCGACCACGAGGGCCTGCGGCTTGCCGGTGGGGCGGTCCGCGTAGGCCGGGTCGTCCGGGGCGGTGCTGCGCTGCAGCAGCGGGATGCCGAAGGCGAGGGTCTTGCCGGTGCCGGTGCGGGCCTGACCGATCAGGTCGGTGCCGGCCAGCGCGACCGACAGCGTCATCTCCTGGATCGGGAAGGGGTGGACGATCCCCTTGCGCTCCAGCGCGTCGCAGATCCCGGGGTGCACCCCGAGCTCGCGGAAGGAGTGGGTCGGCGCGTCGGGCGTGGCCACGACGGTCTCGGCGACGGTGTCCTCGAGGGACAGCTCGCCGTCGGCGCTCGTGTCGGCGATGGTCTTCTCGGTGGTCTTCTCGGTGGTCAGGGGTCTGTCGCTTTCGTCAGCAGTTCTGTACGGCGGGCGCCGAGAACCGCTCGCGGACCCACCGCGCACATCCACACGCCGGGGACGTCGGGCCTCCGCCGTGCCGTCGCAGCCTCGCCGGGAACGCCCGGACCACGCTGGGTGGTGCCGGCGGACCGGCGGCTGCGCGGGTCCGTGCGGGGCGGCCGGGGTGGGTCGCACGCCGCGCGGACGTGGTCCAGCGTATCTGTAGGGTGCGCGCATGACCGCACCAACGCCGGACGAGGCCGCGTCCCCGACCCCGGCGGCGGTGCTGTCGGTGAGCGACGAGGCCCTGGCCGACGACGGTTACCGGGCCGCGGTCGTCGACCTCGTCGCAGCGGTCGCCTACGGCGAGATCTCGGCGTTCGAGCGGCTCGCGGAGGACGCCAAGCTCGCGCCGACGCTGGCCGACAAGGTCGAGCTCGGGTCGATGGCCGCGGCGCAGCTGGGGCACGTCACCGAGCTCCGCGAGCGGCTCCACGCGCTCGGCGTCGACCCCTTCGAGGCGATGGAGCCGTTCCGCGAGCCGATCGAGTCGTTCCACCGCCACACGGCCCCCTCCGACTGGTGGGAGGGCCTGGTGAAGGCCTACGTCGGCGACGGGCTCGCCGCCGACTTCTACCTCGAGATCGCGGGCTTCCTCGACGAGTCCACGGGCGACCTGATCACCCGGACGCTGACCGACGTGCGGCACTCCGAGTTCGTGGTCGGCCGGGTGCGCGCCGCCATCGAGGCCGACCCGCCGCTCGGCGGACGGCTCGCGCTGTGGGGCCGCCGGCTGATGGGGGAGGCCCTGTCGCAGGCCCAGCGCGTCGCCGCGGACCGCGAGGCCCTGATCGCGCTCGTCGCGGGCGGTGTCGACCGGCCCGGCCTCGACCTCGCCGAGGTGGGCCGGGTCTTCACCCGCCTCACGGAGCGCCACAACGAGCGGATGGGCCGGCTCGGCCTCGCCTTCTGAGACCGAGCACGGCCCGGCGGCCGGCGGGGAGCCGACCGACGACCCCGGGTGACTAGGAGCGGAAGCCGACCGTCCCGGTGGTCGCGGCGCCGATCTCGACGTACGCGAGGTGCGCGGTCGGGACGATGACGGTGCGGCCCTTGCTGTCGGCCAGCGTCAGGGTGCCGCCGTTGCCGACGGCCTCCGCGACCTGATTGCTGAGCTCCTCGGCGGACAGGGTGCTGTCCAGCGTGATCTCGCGGGGGGCGTTGCGGATGCCGATCTTGACGTCCATGAGGTCCTCTCGGGTCGGGGTGCTGCGGGGTGGAGCGGGGCGGGCCGCGCCGGAGCGCGGACGGCGGTCGGGCTGCGGTGTCACTCGGTGTCGTGGCGGGGGTAGCCCCGGATGCCGCGCCAGGCCAGGCCCGAGACCAGCGCCGCCGCGGTGCCGCGGTCGATGTCGCTGTCCTCGGCCAGCCAGAACCGCGCGCTGACCTGCGCCATTCCGACGAGCGAGACCGCCAGCAGCCGCGACTCGGCGTGCGGCAGGTCGGTGTCGTCGTGGATCACGGCGGCGATCATGTCGGCGCACTCCGTGGTGACGCGGTCGACCTGCGCGCGCACGGCGGGCTCGCTGGTCAGGTCGGACTCGAACACGAGGCGGAAGGCGCCCGCGTCGTCGGCGACGTAGGAGTAGAAGACGCCCATCGCGGCCTCGACGCGCAGCCGGTTGTCCTGGGTGGCCTCGAGCGCGACGCGGCAGTTCTCGATCACCGCGTCGGCGGAGCTGTCGAGCAGCGCGAGGTAGAGGTCGAGCTTGCCGGGGAAGTGCTGGTAGAGCACCGGCTTGGAGACCCCGGCCCGCTCGGCGATGTCGTCCATCGCGGCGGCGTGGTAGCCCTGGGCGACGAACACGCCCAGGGCGGACTCGAGCAGCTGCTCGCGCCGCTCGCGTCGCGGCATGCGTACGCCGCGCCCGCTCGGCTCGGGCGTGGCGTCGGCTCGGTGCTGGCCTGCGGTCACCCGGCGAACCCTACCGGCGGGTCTCACCGCCACCGACCGGCGCCGCGGCGGCGGAACAACCCTGGGACCATCGTCGTTCTCGACTGCACAGCACCGCGCCGCCGGATCGCTGCACCCGCACCGACCGCGGCCCGATCGACCGCCACACCCAAGGGAGTACGACGTGAGCTACCCGCCGCTCGTGGAGCCGGCCTCCGAGCTGACCATCGACGAGGTCCGCCGCTACAGCCGCCACCTGATCATCCCCGACGTCGGGATGAGCGGGCAGAAGCGGCTCAAGAACGCGAAGGTCCTGGTCATCGGCGCCGGCGGCCTCGGCAGCCCCGCCCTGCTCTACCTCGCCGCCGCCGGCGTGGGCACCCTCGGGATCGTCGAGTTCGACGAGGTCGACGAGTCCAACCTGCAGCGCCAGATCATCCACGGCCAGTCCGACGTCGGCCGCCCGAAGGCGGAGTCCGCGAAGGAGTCGATCGCCGAGGCCAACCCCCTCGTGGACGTCGTCGTCCACGCCGAGCGCCTCGACAACGACAACGTCTACGAGATCTTCGACGGCTACGACCTGATCGTCGACGGCACCGACAACTTCGCGACCCGCTACCTGGTCAACGACGCGGCCTTCTTCAAGAAGATCCCCTACGTGTGGGGCTCGATCTACCGCTTCGACGGCCAGGCGTCGGTCTTCGCGCCCTCGATGGACGACGACGCGCCCTGCTACCGCTGCCTCTACCCCGAGCCCCCGCCGCCCGGGATGGTCCCCTCGTGCGCCGAGGGCGGCGTGCTCGGCGTGCTGTGCGCGTCGATCGGCTCGATCCAGGTCAACGAGGCCATCAAGGTGCTCACCGGCATCGGTGACCCGCTGGTGGGCAAGCTGATGATCTACGACGCCCTCGAGATGGAGTACCGCAAGCTGAAGGTCCGCAAGGACCCCAACTGCGCGCTGTGCGGCGAGAACCCGACCGTCACCGGGCTCATCGACTACGAGGACTTCTGCGGCGCGGTGTCCGACGAGGCCGCCGAGGCCGCCGCCGGGTCCACCATCTCGGTGACCACCCTCGAGCACATGCTCAAGGAGCGCGAGGAGGGCACGCGCGACTTCCTGCTCGTCGACGTCCGCGAGCCCAACGAGGCCGAGATCAACGCGATCCCGGGCGCCGTCCTGATCCCGAAGGGCGACTTCCTCAACGGCTCCGCGCTGGAGAAGCTGCCCAGCGACAAGCAGGTCGTCATGCACTGCAAGACGGGCGTGCGCTCCGCGGAGACCCTCGCCATCGTCAAGGGCGCCGGCTACGCCGACGCCGTGCACGTCGGTGGCGGCGTCGCGGCCTGGGTCAACCAGATCGACCCCAGCCAGCCGTCGTACTGAGGCCGCGGCGCGAGCCGCCGCTCGCCGCCACGACCCGGCGCTCCCGGACCGGCTCCTCCTACCAGGAGGGGCCGGTCCGGTCTTTTCCGGGGTTCGGCGGACCGCGCAGGACGCGCGACCTACGCTCGGAGCAGGAGCCGTACCGGGCGGTTCCCCCACCCCCCAGGGAGCCCCCGTGCGCGTCTCGCGTGCCCTCCGAGCGGGCCTCACGGCCTCGCTCGCCGTCGCCCTGTCCACCCTGGCCGGCGCCCCCGCGCCGGCCGCCGGACCCGCGAACCCCACCACCGCCCCCCTCGCCGCCCCCCTCGCGGCCTCCGTCGACGCGACGGCCCCGACCCCCGCCGCGGCCCCGCGGGCCGAGGCCGCGGGTGCCCTGCGGGTCTCCCCGCGCGTCTTCGTGGGCGGGCAGGCGCTGACGTTCGCCGGCCGGCTGCCCGGCCGAGGCGTACGCCGGGTCGTGCTGCAGCGCAACGGCAACCGGCCCGGCGACAGCTGGAACCGCGTCGACGGCAGCGGCGCCCGCACCCGGCGCGACGGCTCGTTCTCGTTCACCCACCCGGCACCCGCGATGTTCGGGATCAGCTACCGCGTCGTCTCCGGCGGCACCGCCACGCGCGGGGTGAAGCTGACGGCCCGGAGCCAGGACCTCACGCTCGCCGTCGCCGGCACGTCCTCGCCGACCCGCGCGCCCGCCGGCGAGCCGTTCCGGCTCGTCGTCGACACCACCCCGACGCTGCAGCGTCGTCCCGACGCCCGGGGCCTGCCGGTGTTCGCGGGCCGCGACCTCACGCTCCAGGAGCGCGGGCCCGGCCCGGCCCACGCCTGGACCACCGTCGCGCGGAGCACCGTCGGCCCGAAGGGCCTGGGCTACTTCGGTGGCCTGCGCCGCCCCGCCGGCCAGAGCGTCTTCCGGGTCCGCCAGGAAGCCGTCACGTCCGGCGCGAACGCGATCGGCTGGTACCCGTCGTTCCCGACCGCGATCACCGTCGGCGGGAGCGCCCGCCCGGCGCAGGCGCCCGCGGGCCGC
>NZ_BAAAMY010000006.1:213234-216867 GCF_039529515.1 Nocardioides lentus | reverse complement strand
CTCGCCGCCGGGGCGGCGGGCGCCGCGGGGGTCACCGGGGCGGCGGGCGGCGCCTGCGGCTCCGGGGCCTTCGGCTGACGGGGACCGGGCCGGGGGCCCGGGCGGGCTCCCGACGCGGGGGTGGCGGCCGGTGCCGCACCGTTGCCGGACGCAGGAGCGCCGGTGCCGGACGCGCCTCCGGCGGGCGCAGAGCCCTTCAGCTCCTCGCCGAACTGCTTCTTGAACCGCATCTCGACGGGCGGTTCGACGGTGGAGGACGCCGACTTGACGAACTCCCCCATCTCCTTGAGCTTCTCGAGAACGAACTTGCTCTCGACGCCGTACTCCTTGGCGAGCTCGTGAACTCGGGTCTTGGCCACGTTTCTCCTTCTGGCCCGAGACCCGGTCCGGCGGAGCCGGGGGGAGGTTCGGACCGTTAGCGGTGGTGCAAACTCATCGTGAGGTACTCATCGAGTGCTCATGAGCCGTTGCTCCAGCTTCTGTCGGTCGGTAGGTCGGTCGGTCGTGCGGGTGGTGCGGGTCGTGCGGCGAGCCGGCTGTCGAGGTGGTCCGTCAGGGCCTCCACCGACAGCGGGGGCGGTACCCGCAGCGCGCGGGGGAACGCCTTCCGTCGCACGGCGAGGTCCAGGCACGCGGGGTCGGGGTGCACGTGCGCCCCTCGCCCCGGTGCCCTGCGGCCGGGATCCGGCACGACGGCCGGTCGGCCGTGCGCGTCGGGCCCCGCGGTCACCCGCAGCAGCTCGTCGGCGGCAGCCCGCCCGCGACATCCCACGCACGTGCGCACAGGAGAGTTCTCGGATCGTGCCACCGAGACTCCACACTACCCCCGTCCACCAGTGGACGGCGAACCGGACCGTCAGGCCCCGGCCCCGCCGTCCGGCTCCGCGCCGGCCCTCCCGGCGCCCTTCTCGGCGGCGTCCTCGGGGGTCTCCTCGTCGGAGCGGATGTCGATGCGCCAGCCGGTGAGGCGGGCGGCGAGGCGGGCGTTCTGCCCCTCCTTGCCGATCGCGAGCGACAGCTGGAAGTCCGGCACGACGACGCGCGCCGTCCGGGTCTCCTCGGACACCACGGTCACCGACGAGACCCGGGCGGGCGACAGGGCGTGGGCCACCATCTCGGCCGGGTCGTCGGAGTGGTCGACGATGTCGATCTTCTCGCCGTTGAGCTCGGCCATGACGTTGCGGACCCGCTGGCCCATCGGTCCGATGCAGGAGCCCTTGGGGTTCACCCCGGCGACGGTCGAGCGGACCGCGATCTTGCTGCGGTGACCGGCCTCGCGGGCGATCGCGACGATCTCGACCGTGCCGTCGGCGATCTCGGGGACCTCCAGGGCGAAGAGCTTGCGCACCAGGTTGGGGTGCGAGCGCGACAGCGTGACCTGCGGACCGCGCATGCCCCGTCGTACGGACACCACGAGGGCCTTGATGCGCGTGCCGTGGCTGTAGCGCTCGCCCGGGACCCGCTCCCCGGGGGGCAGCACCGCCTCGAGCCGGCCGAGGTCGACCAGGACGTCGTCGGGGTTGCGGCCCTGCTGGATGACACCGGAGAGGATGTCGCCCTCCTTGCCGGAGAACTCCCCGAAGCGCACGTCGTCCTCGGCGTCGCGCAGCCGCTGCAGCATCATCTGCTTGGCGGTGGTCGCGGCGATGCGGCCGAAGCCCGCCGGGGTGTCGTCGTACTCCCCGACCGTGGCCCCGTCGTCGTCGAGCTCGGCGGCGAGCACCGCCACGCGCCCGGTCTTGCGGTCCAGCTCGACCCGGGCGTCCTCGGAGGCGCCCGGCGTCTTCTGGTAGGCCGTGAGCAGCGCCTGCTCGATCGCCTCGACGAGCACGTCGAAGGAGATCTCCTTCTCGCGCTCCAGCATGCGCAGCACGCTCAGGTCGATGTCCATCAGGCGTCCCCTCCCGGGCTCGTGCTCGTGCGGTTGAACTCGACCTGGACGACGGCGCGGGCCACCTGGTCGTAGGCGACCTCGCGCGACGTGCCGTCGACGTCGAGGGTGGCGGAGCTCTCCCCCGCCTCGGTGATGCGACCGGTGAGCTTCTCGCCCTCGTGCGGCGTGACGGCCACGAGCCGGTCGCGGTTGCGGCGCCAGTGGCGCGGCTCGGTCAGCGGACGGTCCACGCCGCGGGAGGTCACCTCGAGGGTGTAGGCCCGCTCCCCCATGACGTCGGACTCGTCGAGGACCCGTGACACCTCACGGGTCGCGTCGGCGACGTCGTCCATCGTGATGCCGCCGTCCTTGTCGATCGCGACGCGCAGCACGCTGCGCTTGCCGGCGGCGCTGAGCTCGACGGCCTCGAGGTCGAGGCCCAGGGCGGCGACGGGATCGGTCACGACGGCGCGGATGCGCTGCGTCGTCTCGTCACCTCGGGACTGCTGCACGGTACGACGACCTCCCTATCTGCTGTTGTGGCACTGCGGTGGGCACCGACGAGCGCCCGGTCGCGGCACGGCCCCCGGGGCCGCTGCCGGACCGCCCACTCTAGCCCTCGGTCCGGGGGGCGTGTGGGCCCCCTGGACGTCGCCTACCCTCGCTGTCGTGCCCGACCGCCCCCACCGCCGCGCGCCGTCCCGCCTCGGCCGCCGTGCCGTGCTCGGCGCCGCCGCCGCCGTGGCGTTCGCCGGCTGCGCGGCCCCCGGCGGACCCTCGACGCCCGGGCCGGGCGCGGGAGCGGACGACGCCGGCCCCGACGGAGACCTGACGATCGCCCGGGAGGCCGCCGACCTGGCCGTCGGGCTCCGGGCCCTGGTCGCCGCGACCGTCGGCGAGCACCCCGGCCTGCGCGACGACCTCGCCGACTTGCGCGCCGCCCACGCCGCGCACGCGACGGCCCTCGACGTCGCTCCGGACAGCGCGACCCCGTCGGGGTCGCCCGTACCCGCGGCGACGGTGCCCGGGCGACCGGGACCCGCGCGCGCCGCCGTCGTCCGACGCGAGCAGGAGGCGGTCGCCGCGTACGCCGGGCTGGCCGGGCGCGCCGAGTCCGGTCGCCTCGCCCGCGTCCTGGCCTCGGCGTCGGCCGGCCTCGCGCAGGCGCTGGTCGGGCTCCTGGGCGCGGACGAGGCGCTCGCCGCCGCGACGGGTGCGGCGGGGTCCGTGCCCCTGCCCCCCGACGGCCTCTCGGGCTCCGCGACCGAGGCGCTGCAGACCACCCTCGCCGCCGAGCACGCGGCCGTGTGGACGCTGGCGGTCGTCGGCGCCCGCACCTCGGGCTCGCAGGCACCCGAGCTGCTCGACGCGGTGCGCACGTCGTACGGCACGCACCGCGACCGGCGCGACGCCCTCACCGCGGCGCTGCGCGGCGCCGGGACCGAGCCGACGCCGGCCGCGGCGTCCTACGCGACCCCCGACCTGGGCGACGGTCCCGACGGGCGTCGGGCGGCCGCGCGCCGGGTCGAGGAGGCCTGCGCCACGACGTACGCCTCCCTGGCGGGCAGCACCACCGCCGAGCGCCGGGCCTGGGCCACCGCGGCGCTGACCGACGCGGCCGTGCGCGCCCTCGGCCTGGGCGGCCCCGCCACCCCCCTGCCCGGCCTGTAGGCCGGGTCGGCACGAGATCCCGCCCCGTCCGGGGGGAACGGGGGGTCAGGTGCCGACCCGGAGGACGACGGGAGGCCCGCCGGCCCACC
>NZ_BAAAMY010000006.1:193665-213200 GCF_039529515.1 Nocardioides lentus | reverse complement strand
CGAGGGGGGCCCGAGATCCTCCTCGTGGCGGGTGGGCCGGCGGGCCTCCCGTCGTGCTCACCGGGCCGGTCAACGCGGCCCGGTGCTGGGGGACCCGTCTGCAGCGGCGGATCCCCGGTGGGGGGTCCGAGGTCGGGCGCCCGAGCGCCGTTCCTCGTTGCACAACCATGCAACACGCGACCACCGGAAGGCGAGAGCCTCAAGGTTGCACGAAGTTGCAGTGCAACAAGTCGCACCTAGGCGGGGCGCACGACCGCCACCACGTGGTCGACGACGTCGGCCGCCGCCACCTCCGTCTTCTCCCCCGTACGACGGTCCCGGACCTCGACCACGCCGTCGGCGAGCCCGCGCCCGACCACGACGACGGTCGGCATCCCGAGCAGCTCGGCGTCCTTGAACTTCACGCCCGGGCTGACCTTGGGACGGTCGTCGTAGATCACCTCGACGCCGCGCGCCTCGAGCTCGGCCGCGATGCGCTCGGCCTCGTCGAAGACCGCCCGGTCCTTGCCGGTGGCGACCAGGTGCACGTCCGCGGGCGCGATCTCACGGGGCCAGCACAGGCCCAGCTCGTCGTGGTTGCCCTCCGCGATCGCGGCGACCGCCCGCGACGGCCCGATGCCGTAGGAGCCCATCGTCACCGTGACGAGCTTGCCGTTCTCGTCGAGGACCTGCAGCCCGAGCGCCTCGGCGTACTTGCGGCCCAGCTGGAAGATGTGGCCCATCTCGATGCCGCGCGCCGCCTCGAGGACACCGTCGTCGCAGCGCGGGCACGGGTCGCCGGCCCGGACCTCGGCGGCCTCGATGGTGCCGTCCGGGGTGAAGTCGCGGCCCGCGACGAGGTCGAGGACGTGGTGGCCGGCCTCGTCGGCCCCGGTCACCCAGCGGGTGCCGGTGACGACCCGCGGGTCGACCACGTAGCGGATGCCGGAGGCCCGGTCCGCGCCGAGCACGCCCGGTCCGATGTAGCCCTTGACCAGCGTCGGGTGCGCCGCGATCTCCTCGTCGGTCATCGGCTCCACCTCGATCGGCTCGAGCTGCCCGCCCAGGCGCTTCAGGTCGACCTCCCGGTCGCCCGGCACGCCGATCGCCAGCGGCTCGCGCGTGCCGTCGGGGTGGACCAGCGCGACCAGCACGTTCTTCAGCGTGTCCGCCGCGGTCCAGGCCCGGTCGTCGCGGGGGTGCGCGGCGTTCACGTGGTCGACGAGCGTGGCGATGGTCGGGGTGTCGGGGGTGTCCTCGACGTGGGCGGCGGGCGCGTCGTCGTGGGGCAGCGCCTCCGGGACGCGGGTCTCCACGGCCTCGACGTTGGCGGCGTAGTCGCACGTCGAGCAGCGGACGTAGGTGTCCTCGCCGACCTCGGCGCGCGCCAGGAACTCCTCCGAGCGGGACCCGCCCATCGCCCCCGAGGTCGCGCGCACGATCACGTACTCGAAGCCGAGCCGGTCGAAGATGCGCACGTACGCCGCCCGGTGCGCGGCGTAGGAGCGCTCGAGCCCGGCGTCGTCGACGTCGAACGAGTAGGAGTCCTTCATCACGAACTCGCGCCCGCGCAGCAGGCCCGCCCGGGGCCGCGCCTCGTCCCGGTACTTCGTCTGGATCTGGTAGATCGACAGCGGCAGGTCCTTGTACGACGAGTACAGGTCCTTCACCGCCAGCGTGAACATCTCCTCGTGGGTCGGCCCCAGGAGGTAGTCGGCGCCCTTGCGGTCCTTGAGGCGGAAGATGTTGGGGCCGTACTCCGTCCACCGGTTGCTCGCCTCGTAGGGCTCGCGCGGCAGCAGCGCGGGGAACAGCATCTCCTGCGCGCCGATCGCGTCCATCTCGGCGCGGATGATGTCCTCCACCCGGCGCAGGACCCGCAGGCCCAGCGGCAGCCAGGTGTAGATCCCCGGTGCCGCCCGCCGGATGTACCCCGCCCGCACCAGCAGCCGGTGGCTCGGCACCTCCGCGTCGACGGGGTCCTCGCGCAGCGTGCGGACGAAGAGGCTGGACAGGCGCAGGATCATGCGCGTCAGGCTAGGCCACCCCTGCCGCACGACTCGCGTCGGTTTCGGTCCGGCGCTCCTCTCGAAGGTGGCCCGACCGGATGTCGGCGTGCACCTCACCGGGTCTCGACCCGCGGTCGCGACCTCGTCCCCCGGTCGCGCGCTCGCTCGACCCGACTCCCGCCGCGCCCTCGCGGGCGCGGGGAGTCAGAACATCAGGGTGGCGAACGTGGCGGTCTGGGTGAAGCCGCACGCCTCGTAGGCCCGGCGGGCGGGCTCGTTCCAGTCGTTCACGTACAGCGAGAGCCCCGGCGCGAGCGCGGGGACGACGAGCCGCGCCACGGCGGCCATGCCGCGGGTGGCGAGGCCCTCGCCCCGCCGGTCCTCGGGGACGTACACGCCCTGGATCTGCGCGGCGGCGGGGCTCACGCAGGCGACCTCGGCCTTGAACACCACGCGCCCGTCGTCGATGCGGGCGAAGGACCAGCCGCGGTTGACCAGCTGGGTCACCCGGGCGCGGTAGAGCGCCGAGGAGCCGCCGCGCTCCGGGGAGACGCCGACCTCCTCGGTGTACATCGCGACCGCCGCCGGGTAGAGCACGTCCATGTCGGCCTTGGTCGTGCGCCGCACCAGGGGGTCGGGCTCGACCAGCGGCTCGCCGGTCAGCTCGAGGTGGGGCTGGTTCCAGCGCTCGTCGCGCGGCGGGCTCCACGTCTGCGAGGCCACCTCCCAGAAGGCCGCCACCGCCGCGCGGGGGCCCACGAGCGTCGACACCGACCGCGGCCGTCGTACGGCGCGCTCCGCGAAGGCCCGTGCGTCCTCGTCGCTCGCCTCGATCGGCACGAGGTTCGCGCCCAGGTGGCAGGCGGCGCGCAGGCGCCCCTCGGCGTAGCGGCCCCAGACCTCGCCGCCGAGCCAGCGGGGGTCCAGCCGGGTGGTGCGCGCGCGGTAGTCCGCGAAGCAGTTGACGACCGGGTCGCGGTTGGTCAGCGCGAGGAAGTCCTCGAGGTCGTCGGACCCCAGGACGTGCAGGCCCTCACGCATCGTGAGCACAGCCGGAGCCTAGCCCTGCCCGGCCGACGCGGCCCCCGCGCGAGGCCCGGGCACGGCTCAGGACACCGAGACGACGGGCTCGCCGGACTCCGCGTCCACGCCCATCTCGTCGGCGAGGCGCATGGCCTCCTCGATCAGGGTCTCCACGATCTGCGACTCGGGCACGGTCTTGATGACCTCGCCCTTCACGAAGATCTGGCCCTTGCCGTTGCCCGAGGCGACGCCCAGGTCGGCCTCGCGGGCCTCGCCGGGACCGTTGACGACGCAGCCCATGACCGCGACCCGCAGGGGCACCTCGAGGCCGTCCAGCCCGGCGGTGACCTCCTCGGCCAGCGTGTAGACGTCGACCTGCGCGCGACCGCACGAGGGGCAGGAGACGATCTCGAGGCGACGGGGCTTGAGGTTGAGGCTCTCCAGGATCTGGATGCCGACCTTGACCTCCTCCACCGGAGGGGCCGACAGCGAGACGCGGATGGTGTCGCCGATGCCCTGGCTGAGCAGGTGGCCGAACGCGACGGACGACTTGATCGTGCCCTGGAACGCCGGGCCCGCCTCGGTGACGCCGAGGTGCAGCGGCCAGTCGCCGGCCTCGGCGAGGAGCTCGTAGGCGCGCACCATCACGACGGGGTCGTTGTGCTTGACGGAGATCTTGAAGTCGCGGAAGCCGTGCTCCTCGAACAGCGACGCCTCCCAGATCGCGGACTCGACGAGGGCCTCGGGCGTGGCCCGGCCGTACTTGTCCATGATCCGCTTATCGAGCGAGCCGGCGTTGACGCCGATGCGGATCGAGGTGCCGTGGTCCTTCGCCGCCTGGGCGATCTCCTTGACCTGGTCGTCGAACTTGCGGATGTTGCCGGGGTTGACCCGGACCGCGGCGCAGCCGGCCTCGATGGCCGCGAAGACGTAGCGCGGCTGGAAGTGGATGTCGGCGATCACCGGGATCTGCGACTTGGTCGCGATCGCCGGGAGCGCGTCGGCGTCGTCCTGGCTGGGGCAGGCGACGCGGACGATGTCGCAGCCCGCGGCGGTCAGCTCGGCGATCTGCTGGAGCGTCGCGTTGATGTCGCTGGTCAGCGTCGTGGTCATCGACTGCACCGAGACCGGGGAGTCGCTGCCGACGCCCACCTTGCCGACCTTGATCTGGCGGGTCTGACGCCGCGGCGACAGCACCGGGGGCGGGGGTGCGGGCATGCCGAGGCTCACCGTGCTCATGGCTCCAGCGTACTGACCGGCCCCGCCCCCGCGGCGCCCGCCGACGCCGCTCAGTCCGGGAACGCGCTGAGCGGCACGACGATGTCGCCGATGATGAGCACGACGCCCATCACGAGCAGCGCCCCGGCGACGACGTAGGCGACGGGCAGCATCTTGGCCACGTCGGCGTAGCCGGGGTCGGGCCGCCGGCGCAGGCGGGCGACCCCGCGGCGGCCGGCCTCGTAGAGCGCCCCGGCGATGTGGCCGCCGTCGAGCGGCAGCAGCGGCACCAGGTTGAGGGCGCCGATGAAGAAGTTGAAGCCGGCGACGAGCAGGAACAGGAAGACCAGCTTGTCGGTGCCCGGGATCAGGTCGGTCGAGGCGGTCTCCCCCGCGATCCGGCCGCCGCCGACGACGGAGACCGGGCTCTCGGGGTCGCGCTCCTCGAGCCCGAGGATGGCCTGGCCGACGTCGAAGACCCGCGCGGGCAGCATGACCAGCGCCTCGGCGGTCTGCACGGTCATCTCGCCCATCTCGCCGAGCGTGTAGACCAGCCCGCCGGTGGTGGGCTCGACGACGGGCGAGACCCCGAGGAACCCCACCTCGGTGAGCCGCGCGGGGTCGACGTCCTCACCGGTGCCGGGCCGGGCCTGCACCGTGGTGTCGGTCGTGCCCGACATCGGCTCGCCGTCGCGCGTCCAGGTGAGCTCGGCGGCGCCGGAGGAGTTGTCCCGGATCAGGCCCTGCAGCTGGGGCCAGTCCGTGACCTCCGTGCCGTTGAACGACGTGACCACGTCGCCCGGTCGCAGGCCCGCCTCGGCGGCGGGGGCGGTCGGGTCCGCGGCCTCGCAGGCACGGTCGGACTCGTCGTAGGGCAGCACGCAGGCGGAGACCTCCGCGATCTGCGTGCCGACGGTGCGCTGGTCGGCGGGGTTGCCGTAGGTGGCGAAGATGGTGGCGAAGATGGCGAGGGCGATGGCGATGTTGACCGTCGGGCCCCCGGCCATGACGATCACCTTCTTCCACCAGGCCATCCGGTAGAAGAGCCGGTCGGTGTCCTCGGGGCCCACCAGCTCCCACTCCGCGGCGCGCGCGTCGGAGATGAGCTGGGTGAACATGCCGGTGTTGGACTTCCGCACGCGGTGCACCGGGCGGCCGAGCTCGTCGTGGCCCGCGGGCTCCGCGAGGTCGTCCGCCCCGGGCGGCAGCATCCCGACGATCTTGACGTAGCCGCCGAGCGGGACCGCCTTGACGCCGTACTCGGTCTCGCCGACCTGCTTCGACCACACGGTGGGGCCGAAGCCGACGAAGTACTGCGTGACCTTGCCGCCGAACGCCCGGGCCGGGACCAGGTGGCCGAGCTCGTGGAGCCCGATCGAGACCAGGATGGCGAGCACGAAGAACAGCACGCCCAGCGTGTAGAGCAGCACCGTCATCGGGTTCCCTCCTCGGCGACCTCCAGGCGCTCCGTGGCGACCGCCCGGGCCCAGGCGTCGGCGGCGAGCACGCCGTCGAGGTCCAGGGCCGACTCCGAGGGTACGTCGGGGTGGGCGGCGAGCACGTCGGCCACGAGGGGGACGATGCGGGTGAAGGCCACCTCGCCGGCGAGGAAGGCCGCGACCGCGACCTCGTTGGCGGCGTTGTAGACCGCCGGCGCGGTGCCCCCGCGCCGACCGGCCTCGCGCGCCAGCGCCACGGCGGGGAACGCCTCGTCGTCCAGCGGCTCGAAGGTCCAGGTGGACGCGGTCGTCCAGTCGCAGCCGGGGCCGGCGTCCGGGACGCGGTCGGGCCAGGCGAGGCCGAGGGCGATCGGGACCAGCATCGAGGGCGGCGAGGCCTGGGCGATCGTGGAGCCGTCGGTGAACTCGACCATGGAGTGCACCACCTGCTGCGGGTGCACGACGACGTCGACCGCGTCGAGGGGCAGGTCGAACAGCAGTCCGGCCTCGATCACCTCGAGGCCCTTGTTGACCAGGGTCGCGGAGTTGACCGTGATCACCGGGCCCATCGCGAAGTTGGGGTGCCGCAACGCCTGCGCGGGGGTCACGTCGGCGAGCTCGGCGGCGCTGCGGCCGCGGAACGGTCCCCCGCTGGCCGTGAGCACGAGGCGGCGCACCTCCGCGCGCTCCCCGGAGCGCAGCGCCTGCGCGATCGCGGAGTGCTCGGAGTCCACGGCGACGATCTGGCCGGGGGCGGCGAGCCGCGTGACGAGGGAGCCGCCGATGATCAGCGACTCCTTGTTGGCCAGCGCGAGGGTGCTGCCCGCCTCCAGGGCGGCGAGGGTCGGACGGAGGCCGACGGCCCCCGTGATGCCGTTGAGCACGACGTCGCAGGCCATCGACGCCGCGGCCACGGCACCGTCCTCGCCCAGCCCGGCGTACGACGGGGCGAACTCGGCGACCTGGGCGTCGAACAGCTCCGGCTGCGACCCGCCCGCGGCGAGCCCGACGACCCGGAAGCGGTCCGGGTTGCGTCGGCACAGGTCGAGGGCCTGCGTCCCGATCGAACCGGTCGACCCGAGCACCACCACGTCACGACGACTCACCGCGCCATGCTCGCAGAGGGCCCGCACCCGCTCGGGCGAGGGCGCGCTCGGGCCGGGGCTCGCCGTCCGGGGTCCGGGCGGGCCGCTCAGGTGAGGGCGGAGTAGGCGGCGGTCTCGAACGCGAGGTAGCCCCCCACCGAGGCGGGGTCGGCGAACGGGAAGATCTGGGTCGCCCAGAAACCACCGATGCCGTTGGCCCGGTCGATCCAGTAGTACAGGTTCGCGAGGCCGGCCCAGGCCAGGGCGCCCGCGGGGCGGCCGGTCGGGGCGGGCTCGTCGTTGATCATGAACGTCAGCGCCCAGGTCTTGGGCATGCCGGGGAAGAACTCGGCGTCGTTGGACAGTGACGGGATCACGCCCGGCAGGCCCGTGATCGTCATGTCGCCCTCGAGGTGGTTGACCGCCGCCATCTCGGCGGTCTCCGGCCTCAGCACCCGACCGCCGGGGCCCTCGCCGTCGTTGAGCCACATCCGGATGAACTTCATGTAGTCCGGCACCGTCGACCACAGGCCGTGGCCGCCCATGTGGACCTCCGGCTCCGGCAGGGCGAAGTCGGTGGCCGCGAGCGTGCCCGCGTCGTCGCGCTGGTGCATCGTGACGCGGCGCTCGCTCAGGGGTCCCGCGAGCGAGAAGGCGGTGTCGTCCATGCCCAGCGGCGCGAAGATCCGGTCGGCGAACACGTCGCCGAGCCGCTGCCCGGTGATCCCCTCGACGACCTGGCCGGCCCAGTCGATGTTGGAGCCGTAGTGCCACCGGGTGCCGGGGTCGAACAGCAGCGGGGTGCGCAGCGACGCGCGGGACGCGGTGACGACGCTGGGCTGGCCGTGCTCGGTGGCCAGGCGCAGGTAGTCGGCGTTGAAGAAGTCGTAGGCGAAGCCGGCGGTGTGGGTGAGCAGCTGCCGGGTCGTCGGCGGGCTGGCCGGGGGCCGCAGACGGGGGCTGCCGTCGTCGTCGAAGCCTTCCAGCACCTGCACCTCGGCGAGCTCCGGGGCGTGGTCGGCGGCGGGAGCGTCGAGGTCGAGGCGGCCCTCCTCGACCAGCTGCAGGCAGGCCGTGCCCGTGATCGCCTTCGTCGTGGAGAAGATCGCGAAGACCGAGTCCGCGGTCATGGGCTGCTCGGAGTCGAGGCTGCGGCGTCCGGCGACCCCGCCGTAGAGGTCGCGCTCGCGGTCGGTGACCATCGCGACGACCCCGGGCACCCCGCCCGAGGACACCGCGCGCTCCAGCACCTCGTCGCAGGCGGTCCGCAGGTCGGGGCGCTGGTCGGTGGTCATGGCGGGCTCCTTCGGCGCACGGGAGGGGTCGCCGCCACGGTACGTCGGACGTGAGCCACGCCACACCGTCCGGCCGGACGGGTCGACGCGGCGCCCATCGGCGCCCGTCGGCGGCCCGTCGGCGCCCGTCGGCGGCCCGTCGGCGCCCGTCGGCGGCCCGTCAGCGCCCGTCGGGGGCCGGGACGTCGACCGGACGTCCGGCCACGAGCGCGGCCAGCGCCGCCCCGAGGACGCTCTCGACCTCCGGCTCCCGGACCTCGGTGTCCCCCACGACGTACGACGGTGCGCCCGGCGGCGGGTCGGCCGGCGGGGCCGGGTCGGTGCGGCCGGCGCGCAGCGCGAGCTCCAGGGCCCAGTCGCGGGACTCCACGACGGCCCCGTCGCCCTCGACGATCACGGCGGGCACGGCGGCGTCGGCCGGGGGCGGCGTGGCCGCGACGAGCAGCGTCGCCGTGGCGGGGTCGCCGTCCAGGACCGGCACCGCGCCGAGCCTCAGGGCGGCGAGGCACGCCAGCAGCCGGGTCCGCGGCGAGGCGTCGGTCACGACCACCCGGGCCCCCGGCGCCACCCCGAGGCCGCGCATCGCGCCGGCGAGGGTGGCCACCTCCTCCAGCAGCCGGGCGAAGTCCCAGTCGCGACCACCGCCGCGCAGGGCGGGCTCCGCGGCCCGGCCCGCGATCACGTGACGGTCGAGGGCCTCGAAGGACAGGTTCACAGCTCCACCTTCCGGTCGCGCACGGTGCCCGGGCCGCGAGGCCCGGCACCGGCTCGACGAGGGTCCTACTCGGCGGCGGCCAGCTGGCCGCAGGCGCCGTCGATCTCGCGGCCGCGGGTGTCGCGGACCGTGGTCGGGATGCCCTTCGCCTCGAGCCGGCGGACGAACTCGCGCTCGTCGGCGGGGTCGGAGGCGGTCCACTTCGACCCCGGGGTGGGGTTGAGCGGGATCAGGTTCACGTGCACCCAGCCCCAGTCGCCGTACCCGCGCAGCACGTCGGCGAGCAGGTCGGCGCGCCAGGCCTGGTCGTTGATGCCGCGCATCATGGCGTACTCGATCGAGACCCGACGCTTGGTCGTGCGCGCGTAGTCCCAGGCCGCCTCGACCGTCTCGGCGACCGAGGAGCGGGTGTTGATCGGGACCAGCTCGTTGCGCAGCTCGTCGTCGGGAGCGTGCAATGACAGCGCCAGGGTGACCGGGATGCCCTCCTCGGTCAGCTGCCGGATCCGCGGGACGAGGCCGACGGTCGAGACCGTGACGTTGCGCGCGGAGAGGCCGAGCCCCTCCGGCGGCGGGGCCACGAGGCGGCGGACCGCACCGATGACGGCCTTGTAGTTGGCCAGGGGCTCGCCCATGCCCATGAACACCACGTTGGACAGGCGTCCCGGGCCGCCAGCCACGTCGCCGGAGCGCATGTCGCGCGCCGCGGAGACCACCTGGTCGACGATCTCGGCGGTCGACATGTTGCGCTGCAGGCCGCCCTGGCCGGTCGCGCAGAACGGGCAGGCCATGCCGCAGCCGGCCTGCGAGGAGACGCAGACGGTGGCCCGATCGGGGTAGCGCATCAGCACGGACTCGACGAGCGCGTTGTCGAACAGCCGCCACAGCGTCTTGCGGGTCGTGCCCCGGTCGGCCTCGAGCGTGCGGACCGGCGTCATCAGCGGCGGGAGCAGCTCGGCGACGAGGTCGCCGCGGCTGCCGGCGGGCAGGTCCGTCATCTGCTCGGCGTCGGCGACGAGGCGACCGAAGTAGTGGTGGCCCAGCTGCGTGGCGCGGAAGCCCGGCAGGCCGGCGGCCTCGAGGGCCGCCTTGCGCTCCGGACCCGTGAGGTCGGCGAGGTGCCGGGGCGGCTTGGCGCGGCCCCGGGGCTCGGTGAAGACCAGCGGCAGTGCGGTGCGCCCGGCCTGCGGGTCGGTGGTGTGGTCGTCGGACATCCCCTCCATCGTCCCACCTGCCCGGTCACCGCGCGGAATCACCGAGTCGGCCCGCGTGCGCAGCCCGGCACCACCGAGTCGGCCCGCATGCGCAGGCCCGCCGCGCACCCGGGCCGACTCGACGCCGTACCGGTGCGCACCCGGGCCGACTCGACGCCGTACCGGTGCGCACGCGGGCCGACTCGACGCCGTAGCGGTGCGCACCCGGGCCGACTCGGGAGTCAGCGCCCGGTGAAGATGAGGAACGCGAGCACGAGGGCGGCGACGCCGACCACGACGACGCCGCTGAGTCCGACGCCGAGGAGCATGTAGCGCCCGAAGCGGCGGGTCCGCGGGGCGATCGCCAGGCCGATCGGCACCAGGATCGCCGGCAGGAAGAAGACGAGGTCCGCGCTCAGGAGGTCCGCGGGGCTGTCCGGGTCGCTGAGGACCCACCACAGGACCGGCAGCACCAGCACGTAGAGCATGCCGGCGAAGAAGCCGCCGAGGGCCTCGCCCACCGGCTTCTGGGGCGCCGTGGACCCCGAGGCCTCGTCGGCGCCCGGGGGGTCGACGTCGCCGCGGTCGTGGTCGTCGAGGCGGACGGCGGGACGCTCCACCGTGTCTGCGCGGGCGTACGCCGGGTCCTGCGACGCCCGGCCGACCCCGGCGCCGACCCCGGGGTCGTCGCCGCCCGTGGCGCGCGCGTCGCGGGTGCCCCGGACCTCGCGCACGCGGCTGTCGTCGCCGACCACGATCCGCTGCGTGGCGGTCGCGTCCTCGGGCGGGCGCGCCACGCGGCGGCCCGGCGTCGGGGCGCCGCGGTCACCGGGCGTGGAGTCGTTCACGGCCCCAGCATCCCACCCGGACCCCGGCGGGTGTCACCAGACACCCGCCGGGCCCGGTCGCCGGACGGTCCCGCGGCGCCCCGGGCCGGTCGGCAGGGCTCAGGACAGCGGCACCATGTCGGGCGCGCCGAGCCGCGCGGCGTCCGCGGTCTCGTCGTCCGGCATCTGCTGGCTCTCCCGCTCCGCCTGGACGCGGGCACGGTAGTGCTCGATCTCGACGGCCTTCTGCTCGTCGCTCCAGCCCAGGACCCCGGCCATGAGGTCGGCGACCTCCTCGACGGCGCCGACGCCGCGGTCGAAGGTCTCGATCGACAGCCGGGTGCGGCGGGTCAGTGCGTCGTCGACGTGCCGCGCGCCCTCGTGGGAGGCGGCGTAGACGATCTCGACCCGCAGGTGGTCGGCCGCCCCGGACAGGGGCTCCCCGAGCGAGGGGTCCTCCGCCACCATGTCGAGCAGCTCGTGGACCAGCGTCCCGTAGCGCTCGAGCAGCGACTCGATGCGCGCCTCGTGCAGCCCGGAGCGCTCGGCGAGCAGCTGCCGCGAGTTCCACGCCGCGTGGTAGCCCTCGGCGCCCAGCAGGGGCACGTCCTCGGTGACGGAGGCGGGCACCCGGCGCCCGTTGTGGGCCTCGAGGCCGTGCACGGCCTCGTCGACGGCGTCCTTCGCCATCACCCGGTACGTCGTGTACTTGCCGCCCGCGACCACGACCAGGCCGGGCGCGGGGTGCGACACGGCGTGCTCGCGGGAGAGCTTGGAGGTCGCGTCGGACTCGCCGGCCAGCAGCGGGCGCAGCCCGGCGTAGACGCCCTCGACGTCCTCGCGGGTCAGCGGCTTCTCCAGCACCCCGTTGACGTGGGTGAGGATGTAGTCGATGTCGGCCTCGCTCGCCGCCGGGTGGGCCTTGTCGAGCTCCCAGTCGGTGTCGGTGGTGCCGATGATCCAGTGCCGGCCCCAGGGGATGACGAACAGCACGGACTTCTCGGTGCGCAGGATCATGCCCACGCTCGAGCGGATCCGGTCCTTCGGCACCACGAGGTGCACGCCCTTGGAGGCGCGCACGTGGAACGGCCGCGCCTGCCCGGCGAGGCCCTGGGTGTCGTCGGTCCACACGCCCGTCGCGTTGACGATCTGGCGCGCCCGCACGGTGATGCGGCGGTCGCTCTCGAGGTCGTGGACCACGGCACCCGTGACCCGCTCCCCCTCGCGCGACAGCTCCACGACCCGCGCGCGGTTGGCGACGTGCGCGCCGTACGCCGCGGCGGTGCGCGCGATGAACATCGTGTGGCGGGCGTCGTCGACCTGGGCGTCGTAGTAGCGCAGGGCGCCGACCAGGGCGTCCTTCCGCAGCGCGGGGGCCAGCTTGCGCGCCCCGCGCCGCGTCAGGTGCTTGTGCAGCGGCACGTCGCCGGTGCCGGCGATCCGGCTCATCGCGTCGTACAGCGCCACGCCGGAGCCGACGTAGAAGCGCTCCCAGCCCCGGTGGGTCAGCGGGTAGAGGAACGGGACCGGCCGCACCAGGTGCGGCGCGATCTTGTCGATCATCAGCCCGCGCTCCTTGAGCGCCTCCGCGACCAGCGCGAAGTCGAGCATCTCCAGGTAGCGCAGACCGCCGTGCATCAGCTTGCTGCTGCGGCTGGAGGTCCCGGACGCGAAGTCCCGGGCCTCGACGAGGCCGACCGACAGACCGCGGGTCGCGGCGTCGAGGGCCGCTCCGGTCCCCACCACCCCGCCGCCGATCACCAGCACGTCGAGCTCGGTGTCGGCCATGGCCGACAGCGAGTCCTCACGTCGTTGCGGGGAGAGGGGGACCGACCTCATGACTCACGCCTTCCTGAGCAGTTGCGGTGTCTCGGGCCGGTACCCAGGCCCCGTCAGTCGACGTCGACCCAGCCGAGCGTGCGCTCGACGGCCTTCTTCCACCCGGTGTAACCCGCCTCGCGCTGCGCGTCATCCCACTGCGGGGACCAACGGCGGCCCTCGTTCCAGTTGGACCGGAGCTCGTCGGTGCTGGCCCAGAAGCCGACCGCGAGGCCCGCGGCGTACGCCGCGCCGAGGCAGGTGGTCTCCGCGAGCACCGGCCGGCTCACCTCGACCCCGAGCACGTCGGCCTGGATCTGCATGCACAGCTCGTTGGCGGTGACGCCGCCGTCGACCTTCAGCACCTCGAGCTTGACGCCGGAGTCGGAGTACATCGCGTCCGCGACGTCCTTCGACTGGTAGCAGATCGCCTCGAGGGTGGCCCGGGCCAGGTGGGCGTTGGTGTTGTAGCGCGAGAGCCCGACGATCGCGCCGCGCGCGTCGGAGCGCCAGTACGGCGCGAACAGGCCGGAGAACGCCGGGACGAAGTAGACGCCGCCGTTGTCCTCGACCTGACGGGCCAGCGACTCCGACTGCGAGGCACCGGAGATGATGCCGAGCTGGTCGCGCAGCCACTGCACGGCCGACCCGGTGACCGCGATGGAGCCCTCGAGGGCGTAGACCGTCGGCTCGTCGCCGAACTTGTAGCAGACCGTCGTCAGCAGCCCGGCCTCCGAGCGCACCAGCTCGGTGCCGGTGTTGAGCAGCATGAAGTTGCCGGTGCCGTAGGTGTTCTTCGCCTCACCCGGCTCGAAGCAGACCTGCCCGACGGTGGCGGCCTGCTGGTCGCCGAGGATGCCGGTCAGCGGCACCTCGCCGCGGACGGGGCCCTTGGTCAGGGTCGTGCCGTAGCCCTGCGGCTCGGAGGACGAGCGGATCTCGGGCAGCATCGCCCGCGGGATGTCGAACAGCGCGATGAGCTCGTCGTCCCACTGGCAGGTCTCGAGGTCCATCAGCATGGTGCGGCTGGCGTTGGTGACGTCGGTGACGTGGACGCCACCGTCGGTGCCGCCGGTGAGGTTCCAGATGATCCAGGAGTCGGTCGTGCCGAAGATCGCCTCGCCCCGCTCGGCGGCCTCGCGCACGCCGTCGACGTTCTCGAGGATCCACTGGATCTTGCCGCCGGCGAAGTAGGTGGCGGGCGGCAGGCCGGCCTTGCGGCGGATGACCTCGCCGTGGCCGTCGCGCTCCAGCTTGGAGGCGATCCGGTCGGTCCGCGTGTCCTGCCAGACGATGGCGTTGTACCAGGCCCGGCCCGTCTTCGGGTTCCACACGACGGTGGTCTCGCGCTGGTTGGTGATGCCGATCGCGGCGAGGTCGGCGGCGGTCACGTCGGCCTTGTTCATCGCCTGCTGGATCACCGACGAGGTGCGCTCCCAGATCTCGATCGGGTCGTGCTCGACCCAGCCGGCCCTCGGCAGGATCTGCTCGTGCTCGAGCTGGTGGCGGGCGACCTCCTCCCCGGCGTGGTCGAAGATCATGAACCGGGTGCTGGTGGTGCCCTGGTCGACGGCGCCGACGTACTGAGCCATGCGTGCCTTCTCTCGTTCTCGGGTCTCGAGCGGTGGGGGTCAGGCGTTCGGACGCGCCTCGCCGACGGCCGCGGGCTCGTCGTCGGGGGCGGTGAGGTGGATCTCGATGAGGAACTTGAAGGCCGCGCCGCCGACGAGGCCGCCGATGATCGGCGCGACGATCGGCAGCCACCAGTACGGCGTGCCGTCGGGCGTGACCCAGGCCGTGTCGTAACCGGTGAGCCACGACGCCAGCCGGGGCCCGAAGTCGCGGGCGGGGTTGATGGCGTAGCCGGCGTTGGAGCCCCAGGCGAAGCCGAGGGCGACCACGAGCAGGCCCACCATGAGCGGACCGATGTTGGCCAGCGGCGGGTTGTTCCACGCCGTGGTCAGCGCGAAGATCACGAAGACGAGGATCGCGGTGCCGACGACCTGGTCGGCGAAGGCCGTGGTGATCGAGACCGTGCCGCCGTCCGCGGTGGCGCCGGGCAGCGTCGAGAAGATGCCCTGGGTCGCGCTGGTCAGGTCGGGGTCGACGGCCGTGATCTGGTCGGCGTAGACGAACCGCACGATGATCGCGGCCACGAACGCGCCGAGCGTCTGGGCCAGCGCGTAGGGCCCGACCTTGGCCCAGGAGAAGCCCTTGAAGGCGGCCAGCGCGACGGTCACGGCCGGGTTCAGGTGGGCGCCCGAGAGCCGGGCGGCGGTGTAGACGCCGAGGGTCACGCCGATGCCCCACGCCCAGGCGATCGAGTCGTAGGCGCCGGAGGCCCCGTCGACGGTCGTCACCACCTGGGCGACCACCCCGACACCGAACAGGATGAGGATCATCGTCCCCGCGAACTCGGCGCTCAGCTCGCCGACCAGACCGCCCTTGCGCACAGGTGTCCCCTCCGTCCCCCGGCACCACGCTGTGCCGTAGGCCACTCACCCTGGCCCTGGCGGGGGGCGGGGTCAACCACCGGACCCGCGCGGCGGGCCCGGTGGAGGGGCGTTCAGAAGACGAGGTAGTGCAGCAGCAGCCAGGTCGGGGCGGCCGTGGCCAGCAGGGAGTCGAGGCGGTCCATCAGCCCGCCGTGGCCGGGGATGACCTGGCTCATGTCCTTGACGCCCAGGTCGCGCTTGATCACGGACTCGAGCAGGTCGCCGAGGGTGGCCATCACGCCCGCGATGGCGCCGAGCAGCATCCCGACCCACCAGTCGCCCGCCAGCAGGAACGTGACCAGCAGCCACCCGGCGAACGTGGAGAACGCCACCGAGCCCGCGAGCCCCTCCCAGGACTTCTTCGGGGAGATGACGGGCGCCATCGGGTGCCGCCCGAACAGCACGCCCGCGACGTACCCGCCGGTGTCGGAGGCGACGGTGACCAGGATGAAGACGATGATCGACTGCACACCGGGGTTGTCGAGACCGGCGCCGGCGACCCCGCCCTCGGCGAGCAGCAGCGCCACGAAGGAGCCGAGGAACGGCACGTAGACCAGGGTGAACACCGCGGTGGAGGCGTTGGCCACGTAGCCGTCGATGCCGCGGCGCAGGAGCCACAGCATGATCACCAGGGCGGTGACGGCCGTCGCCGTGACCAGCACCCCGGCCCCGTAGACGTAGGCCACGACGACCATGACCACGCCGCCGACCATGAGCGGCTGCTCGGGCAGGTCGGCGCCGGTCGTCAGCAGCGCGCGGCGCAGCTCCCAGATCGCGACCACCACGGCGATCGCGACGATGACCATGAAGGCCGTCTTCCAGAACAGCAGCGACGCCGCGATGGCGCCCAGCAGGACCACCGCCGAGGCGACCGCGGCGGGCAGGTTCCGCCCGGCGCGACCGTGGTCCTTGGCGGGCACGGGCGCCTGCGTCCCGGGGACTGACCTGTCACTCATGCGCGTCTCGCGTCGGGTCCTCAGACCTCGAGCAGCTCGGACTCCTTGTTCTTCAGCATCTCGTCGATCTCGTCGGTGTGCTTCTTGGTCATGCCGTCCAGCCGCTTCTCCGCGCCGGTGACGTCGTCCTTGCCGACCTCGCCGTCCTTCTCGAGCTTCTCGAGGCCCTGCTTGGCGGTGCGGCGGATGTTGCGCACCGACACCCGACCGTCCTCGGCCTTGCCGCGGGCGACCTTGATGTACTCCTTGCGGCGCTCCTCGGTCAGCTCGGGGAACACGCAGCGCAGCACCTTGCCGTCGTTGGCCGGGTTGACGCCGAGGTCGGAGTCGCGGATCGCCCGCTCCACGCCCGCCATGGCGCCCATGTCGTAGGGCTGGACCAGGATCACCCGCGCCTCGGGAGCGGTGAAGGAGGCCAGCTGCTGCAGCGGCGTGGGCGAGCCGTAGTAGTCGACGACGATCTTGGCGAACATGCTCGGGTGCGCCCGGCCGGCGCGGATCGCCGCGAAGTCCTCGCGGGTCGCCTCGACCGACTTGCGCATCTTGGCGTCGGCCTCGGTGAGGACGTCGTTGATCACGGCTGCTCCTTGCTCGGGTGGGGCTCGGGTGGGGCTCTGGTAGGGCTCGTCGGGTCCGGACGCCGGGTCGGGCGTCAGTCCCGGGAGACCGTCGTCCCGATCTTCTCACCCGCGACCGCGCGCCCGATGGTGCCCGGCTCGGAGAGGTTGAAGAAGACCATGTCGAGGTCGTTGTCGCGGGCCAGGCTGATCGCGGTGGCGTCCGCGACCTTCAGCCCGCCGGACAGGAAGTCGTCGTAGGTGAGGGTGTCGTACTTCGTGGCCGACGCGTTCTGCTTCGGGTCGGAGTCGTAGACGCCGTCGACGCCCTGCTTGCCCATGAGGATCACCTCGCAACGCGTCTCGAGCGCCCGCTGGGCGGCGACGGTGTCGGTGGAGAAGAACGGCATGCCGGCGCCGGCGCCGAAGATCACGACGCGACCCTTCTCCAGGTGCCGGATCGCCCGGCGCGGGATGTAGGGCTCCGCGACCTGGCCCATCGTGATGGCCGTCTGGACGCGGGTCTCGACCCCGTTCTTCTCGATGAGGTCCTGCAGGGCGAGGCAGTTCATGACGGTGCCGAGCATGCCCATGTAGTCGGCGCGGGCGCGCTCCATGCCGCGCTGCTGCAGCTCGGCACCCCGGAAGAAGTTGCCTCCGCCGACCACGATCGCGACCTGCGTGCCGGAGCGCGCGACGTCGGCGATCTCCGCCGCGATGGCGTTGATGACGTCCAGGTCGAGGCCGACCTGGCCTCCCCCGAACACCTCGCCGGACAGCTTCAGCAGCACACGGCGGTAGCTCACGCGGTCGTTCCCTTCGTCCTGGGGTGGTCGTCCTGGCTGGTCGTCCTGCGGGTCGTCCTGGGTGGTGCTGGTCGTGCTCGTCTCGTGGCACGGGGCCGGTCGCGCTCCCGCGGAGGGAGTCACGACCGGCCCCGGCGCACGTCTGCGTGGGAACCTAGCGGATCAGCGCGTCAGGCGCCGACCTCGAACCGCGCGAACCGCGTGACGGTCGAGCCGGCCTCGTCGAGGACGGCCTTGACCGACTTCTTGTTCTCGGTCACCGACGGCTGGTCGAGCAGGACGACGTCCTTGAAGAAGGAGTTGACCCGGCCCTCGGTGATCTTGGCGATCGCCTGCTCGGGCTTGCCCTCCTCGCGGGCGGTCGCCTCGGCGATGCCGCGCTCGTGCTCGACGAGCTCGGCGGGGACCTCGTCGCGGGTGAGGTACTGCGGGCGCATCGCCGCGATCTGCATGGCCGCGCCGCGCGCACCCTCCTCGGCGCCGTCGTACTCGACGAGCACGCCGACGGCGGGCGGGAGGTCGGCCGCACGACGGTGCAGGTAGGTCACGACGGGTCCGTCGAACCGGGCCACGCGACCGAGCTCGATCTTCTCGCCGATCTTGACCGCGAGGCCCTCGACGAGCTCACCGACGGTCTGGCCGTCCAGCTCGACGCTCTTGAGGCTCTCCGCGTCGGTGGCGCCGGACGCGTCGGCGGCCTCCGCGATCCGCTGGGCGGCACCGATGAGCTCGTCGCCCTTGGCGACGAAGTCGGTCTCGCAGTTCAGCTCGACCAGCGCGTTGCCGGCGTTGGCGACGAGGCCGTTGGAGGCCTCACGCTCGGCACCGCGCTTCGCGGCCTTGGCGGCGCCCTTGACGCGCAGCACCTCGATGGCCTTCTCGAAGTCGCCGTCGGCCTCGGTGAGCGCCTTCTTGCAGTCCATCATGCCCGCGCCGGTGGCGTCGCGGAGCTTCTTGACGTCGGCGGCAGCAAAAGCAGCCATGGTCCCTCTTTCGTCGGTCCCACCGGGCCCCGGATCACGGGGCCCGGTGCGGGGGGGGTCGGTCAGTCGGTGGTCTCGGCCGCGGCCTGCGGCGAGGCGTCCGCCGTGGCGGTCGCGTCGACCGGGGCCTCGGCGCCGGACTCCGCGGGGGTCTCGGTGGGCGCACCCGCGGGGGCGGCGGCCGGGGCGTCGCCGGCGACCTCGGTCGTCTCGGCGGACGCGCCGGTGGACTCGGAGGCCGGGGTGGCGCCGGGCTCGCCCGAGGTCGCCGCGGTCGCGGCCTGCTCGGCGTCGCCGCCCAGCAGCTCGCGCTCCCAGTCGGCGAGGGGCTCCTCGGTGGTGCCCGCACCCTCACGGCCGCCGGAGCGGGCGATGAGGCCCTCGGCGACGGCGTCGGCGACGACCCGGGTCAGCAGCCCGACGGCGCGGATGGCGTCGTCGTTGCCGGGGATCGGGAAGTCGACCTCGTCGGGGTCGCAGTTGGTGTCCAGGATGCCGATGATCGGGATCCGGAGCTTGCGGGCCTCCTCGACGGCGAGGTGCTCCTTCTTGGTGTCGACCACCCACACGGCGGCGGGGGTGCGACCCATCTCGCGGATGCCGCCCAGGGTCTTGTCGAGCTTGTCGCGCTCGCGCTTGAGCTGCAGCAGCTCCTTCTTCGTGCGACCGGAGCCGGCCACGTCGTCGAAGTCGAGCTCGTCGAGCTCCTTGAGGCGGTTGATCCGCTGGTGCACGGTCTGGAAGTTGGTGAGCATGCCGCCGAGCCAGCGCTGGTTGACGTAGGGCATGCCGACGCGCATCGCCTGCTCGGCGATGGCCTCCTGCGCCTGCTTCTTCGTGCCGACGAACATGATGCTGCCGCCCTTGGCGACCGTGTCCTTGACGAAGGCGTAGGAGCGGTCGATGTAGGCCAGCGACTGCTGCAGGTCGATGATGTAGATGCCGTTGCGGTCGGTGAGGATGAACCGCTTCATCTTCGGGTTCCAGCGACGGGTCTGGTGCCCGAAGTGGACGCCGCTCTCGAGGAGCTGGCGCATGGTGACGACTGCCATGGTGGTGCCTTCCTGGGGGGCGCGGCCCGACTGCCCGCCCTTGACGCAGGGCGGACCGGGTCGCGCACCGGTCGTGTTCTCAGTT
>NZ_BAAAMY010000006.1:149269-193624 GCF_039529515.1 Nocardioides lentus | reverse complement strand
CCACCTGCCTGCCCGGGCCGGGGCCCGGGTCCCGCAGGACCGGAGGTCGACGCCCACGGGTGGTCGGGACCCCAGGGCCCCGTCGTGGTCGGCGAGCGTGCGAAGTCAACCCCCGCAGGGGCTGCTGCCGACCAGGGTAGTCCAGCGCCAGGGGGCCGCGGTAATCACGCCGTCGGACGTCCACAGGGCCCCGTCGGGTCGGCTCCTCCCCAGCCCGGGCGGCGGCGGACGCGTCGTGCGCGCCGACGCGCTGGGCTGCGGTCATGACGATGCCACGTCGCGCCCGCCCCGCCACCCGTCGCCCGTCGCGCCGCCTCGGCGCGGGCGCCGCCCTGCTCGCCGGGGTGCTGGCGGGCGTCCCCGGCGCCCCGTCCGCCCGGTCCGCCCCGTCCGGAGAGGTCCCCGTCGGCGTCTGGCCCCTCGACCCCGTGCCGGCGGTGGTCGCGCGCTTCGACCCGCCCACCACGCCGTACGGCGCGGGCCACCGGGGCGTCGACCTCGCGGGGCGACCCGGCCAGCCCGTCCGCACGGCGCTGGCGGGGCGGGTGTCCCACGCCTCGGTGCTGGCGGGCCGGGGCGTGGTGGTGGTCGACCACGGCGCGACCCGCACGACGTACGAGCCGGTCGCCGCCGCCGTGACGCGCGGCGACGCGGTCGCGGCCGGCGACCGGATCGGCTACCTCGAGGCGGCCCCGAGCCACTGCGCGCCCGCGGCGTGCCTGCACTGGGGCTGGATCGAGGGCGAGACCTACCTCGACCCGCTGCTGCTGGTGGGGGCCGGCCCGGTGCGCCTGCTCCCGCCCACGGGCTGAGGGCCGGCCCGCGGAGGCACCGGGACGGCGCAGGTGCGGTGGGGCCCGGAGGTCACGCCCGCGGATGGGCCTGACGGTAGGCGCGTCGCAGCCGGTCGGTGGTCACGTGGGTGTAGCGCTGGGTCGTCGCCAGCGAGGCGTGGCCCAGGATCTCCTGGACGCTGCGCAGGTCCGCGCCGCCCTCGAGCAGGTGGGTGGCGGCGGAGTGGCGCAGCCCGTGGGGGCCGATGTCGGGGGCCCCGGGCACCTCCCCGACGCGGGCGTGCACGAGGGTCCGGACCGCGCGCTGGTCGAGGCGGCCGCCGCGGACCCCGAGGAACAGGGCCGGGCCGGACGTGGGAGTCGCGAGGGCGGGGCGTCCACCGCGCCGCCAGGCGTCGAGGGCGAGGGCCGCGGGTCGGCCGTAGGGCACCGAGCGCTCCTTGCGGCCCTTGCCGAGCACCCGGACGACGCGCCGGTCGTCGTCGAGGTCGTCGACGTCGAGACCGCAGAGCTCGCCCACCCGGATGCCGGTGGCGTACAGCAGCTCGAGGACGGCGACGTCGCGCAGCCCGGTCGGGGACCCGTCCGCGGCCCCGGCGACCGCTGCGGCGAGCAGGCCGCCCGCCTCGTCGGCCCGCAGCACGGCGGGCAGGGTGCGATGGGCCCGCGGCGAGGCCAGCGCCGCCCCGGGATCGGCGCTCGTGCGGCCCGTGCGGGCCAGCCAGGCGGTGAACACGCGCGCGGCCGTCGCCCTCCGCGCCACCGTGGTGCGGGCCTTCCCGGAGCTCTGCTGCAGGGCCAGCCAGCTGCGCAGCGCCCGCAGGTCGAGGTCGGCGACGTCGCGCAGACCGCGGCGGCGGGCGTGCTCGAGCAGCCCGGCGACGTCGGCCAGGTAGGCGCGTGCCGTGTGCGGGGTGACGTCCCGCTCGGCGACCAGGTGGCGCTCGTAGTCCACGAGGGCCTCCCGCAACGACGCCGGGAGACCCTCGTCGACCGACGGGTGCTCCTCCGGCGCGCTCATCCGCCGATCGTAGGAGCGCGGCGACGACTCAGTCGCGACCCGCGGCGGCGAGCCGCCAGCCCGTCGCGTCGCGCTCGACGAGCCCGGCGCGGGCGAGCCGGTCCAGGCTGCCGCGCACCTCCACCACCCCCATCCCGGCGCTGACGGCGATCGAGTCCACCCGGGCCCCGCCGTGCACCGGCAGCCCGTCGAGGACCTGGCGCTGACGCGCGGTGAGCCGGTCCCGCGCCCGCTCCGGGGCGCGGGGCACCTCGAGGAGGTGCTCGCCGGGGCGCCCGACGGCCTCGAGCACCTCGGCGCCCGAGGTGACGAGGGTCGCGGCGCCGCTGCGGATCAGCTGGTGGACGCCCGCGGACGGGGCGCTGGTCACCGGTCCGGGCACGCCGAGCAGGGTCCGCTGCAGCCGCGAGGCCCAGTTGGCTGTGCTGAGCGCGCCGCTGCGCAGCGCGGCCTCCACCACCAGCGTGGACCCGGTGAGCGCCGCGATGAGGCGGTTGCGGGCGAGGAACCGGATCCGCTGCGGCGCGCAGCCCGGCGCCGCCTCCGAGACGACGGCGCCGTGGTCGACGAGGTGGCCCAGCAGCCTGGCGTGCTCCCGGGGGTAGGCACGGTCGACCCCGCAGGCGAGGACCGCGGCGGTCCGCCCCTCGGCGTTGACGGCGCCGACGTGCGCCGCCCGGTCGATGCCGAAGGCCGCGCCCGAGACGACCGGCAGGCCGGCGCCGGCCACCTCGGCGGCGATGTCGCCGGCGACGGCGGCGCCGTACTCGGAGGCGGAGCGCGATCCCACCACCGCGACCCCGCCGGCCAGCTCGTGCAGACCGACCGGGCCGCGCACCCACAGCCCCACCGGCGGACCACCGCGGTCCTGCACCGGCGCGACGCCGTACAGGTCGTCGAGCCCGGGCGGCCACTCCGGGTCGCCGGGCACGACGAACCGGATGCCGCGCCGCGCCGCGCGCTCCAGCTCCTGGGCGCCGTCCGTCGCGGCCAGGCGCGCGCCGTAGTCGGTGCGCACCCCCGCGAGGTCCGCCTCCGCGAGCAGGTGGGCGCACAGCGCCTCGGCGCCGAGCTCGGCGACGAGGACGGTCTGACGGGGGTCGCCGGGCTCGAAGACCCGCGACAGCGCGGCACGGGCGACCCGCTCGGCCTCGCCCACGCCCGGCGGCGCCGACGGCGGCACGGCCGTCATCGCCGGCCCGCCCGGGGCCGCACGGCGGCACTGGGCAGCGACTCTCCGGTGCGCAGCCGCAGCGCCACCTCGACCTCGTGCACGCCCGGCACGACGTCGACGCCGGCGCGGACCGAGGCCAGGTCGGCGACGGTCCAGGCGACGCGGTGCACCCGCGTGGCCCCACGGTTGGACAGGCGCCCCGACAGCACGGCCTCGCTCAGCAGGTCCCGCGCGGCGTCGTCGGCGAGGGGGTGCCGCTGGACCAGCCCGGGCCCCGTCGCCTGGCCGTTCAGGCGCCAGCGCTCCGCGGCGTACCGCGCGGCCTGCCGCTCGCGGGCCGCGGCCACGCGGACCCGCACCTGGGCGGAGGTCTCGGTCTCGGTGAAGGGGTCGTGATCGCCGCGTCGCAGCGGCTCGACGTGGCGGGTGATGTCGATGCGGTCGGTGACCGGACCCGCGATCCGCGACCGGTAGCGACGGCGGCGCACCTCGGTGCACTCGCACCGGTCGAGGGCGGGACTGACGTGGAAGCGGCCGCACGGGCACGGGTTGCTCGCCACCACGACCATCGCCCCCGCGGGCAGCGTCACCGACTCCTCGGTGCGCGAGACGGTCACCTCCCCGCTCTCGAGCGGCTCGCGCAGCGCGTCGATGACGTCGGTGCGGAACAGCGGGAACTCGTCGAGGAAGAGCACGCCGGCGTGGGCGGATGTGACGAAAGGTGAGCGGTGCCGGGATGCCGGGCGCACTCACCTTCTCGATCCGCCCCTCCCGCTACCCCTGGAGTCTCGTCTTGCCTACCGCCTCAATTCTCATCCGTTTGTCAAAACAAGCCGGAGAGTCGAACCTCTCGCTCGCTGGGATGGAAGCCGACTGCCGAGCGCTGGCCGATCGGCACGGCTACACGGTCGCCGCTGTGCGCGTCGACGACGGTCTCTCTGGCGCCATTCGAAACCGGCCCGGATTCCTCCAGTGGCTCGACGACGGTCGTGCGGGGCGAGTCGACTGCCTCATCTCCTGGAGCGGCGACCGGCTCTCACGAGAAGGCGTGAACGCTGCCGCCCTCGTGCTCGACGTTGTGGAGGGGAAGGACGCCGGCTCCGGCGCTGTGACAGCGCGACCCGTCCGCTTCATTACGGCCGACGACGGCCTCGACTCTTCGGGTGACCCAACGGGCTTCCGCTTCAACTTTGTGATTAAGGCCGAGGTCGCGCGCGCCGAACGGGAGCGGATCGTCGCCCGGAACGCGACAGCTCAGCGACGCCTTCGTCGAGAGGTCGGCCGCTACCGGGGAGGCGAGCGCCCCTACGGCTACGCGGTCGCAACGCGACGTGAAGGCGGAAAGACGCTGATCGTCGACCCCGCCGAGGCGGCGATCGTGCGTGAAGTCGCTGGACGGGTCCTCGCCGGAACGTCGCTGTACGCGATATCCCTCGACTTGACCGCGCGAAATGTGCCCACCCGGCGGGGGGGCCCGTGGCGGATTCCGACTCTCCAGAATCTCCTGACCGCGCCCTACACGGCCGGATACGCCCTGCACCGAGGGCAACCGATCCGAGGCGAGGACGGCAACCCGATCCGTTGGTACGAGCCGGTCCTCGAAGAAGAAACCCTCGCCCAGCTCCGTCGGATCGTTCGCGCCCCGGCGAGGGGCCGAGGGTCGCACGCGCTCCCGGGCACGGCGGGGAGAGTGGCGAAGGCGACCCGCCTGCTTTCCGGCGCTGTCACGGCAGCGTGCTGCGGCGGCAGGCTGTACGGAGTACGCGCGAGCCCCTCGAAGCCGACGGCGCTCTACCGCCAGCCCGCCGATCAGGTCGGGGCGTGCCGGACCCAGGTCTCGATCAGGGCCGAGGCCCTAGAGGAGTTCGTAACCGCTGAGTTCTTGGCGCGCTTTGGCCACTTCTCCGAGGTCCGGCCGATCACGACGGGCGACGCCCGAGCCGACCTCGCGGCTGTCGAGCGAGAGATACACGAGGCGGCGCGGGCGATGACGGAGCCCGAGGCCGACCTCGGTGCGCTCTCGGCGCACCTCGTCGCTTTGCACGCCCGGCGAGAGGAGGTCGCGGCACGTCCAGACGTCGACGAGGTCAAGCTCCTCCCGACGGGTCGCTCGATCGCCGAGGCGTGGACGGCGAGCGAAGACCTACACGCGAGGCGGGCGCTCATCCTCGACGCGCTCGACGGCCCGATCGTGATCACCCCGGTCGGGCGTGCCCGCCGGGTCCGGGGCCTTGACACCGAGCGAGTCACTCTCCTCTGGCGGGGCGAGACAGCGCCGGACTACCTCGCCGGGCAGGCGTAGCGCCGGGCCGCAGGCCGCGCTCGGGCTAACACGAGTGACGAAGTGACGGATCGAGCGTCACTCCCCTATTCCCCTTCAAGAGAGAGACTCTCGAAGGCGGATAGGGGAGTGACGCTTCTTCCGTCACTTCGTCACTCGTGCTGAGTTCCTGCCACCGACGTAAGCCCGGCGGTGTGACCCATGCCACTGAGCAGCACTCCCCCCGCAGGCGCACTTAGGTAGTGCGGGTGCCAGTCCCCTCCTGTGCGCCGAGAGCCCCGTCGCGGCACGTCCTGGGCGGGGCTCTCTTCGGGCGGCACCCGTACCGATGACACTTCTTCGCTGAGAGGAGGCACGTGGCCCTCTACCGACTCACGTGCGCCGATCCGGTATGCGCGTCACCGTTTGAGGCGGCACGCCCTCATGCCCGCTCGTGCTCGCAAACGTGCCGCAACCGTCTGAGCCGCTCGCGCGTTCTGGCGCGCCGCGCCCGCGAGGCCGCTCGCACAGCGCGGCTTCTCGACGCCCTCGCAGCCTCACTGACGCCAGCACGGCCCTGACGGGACGCACGGGCACCCCCGGTCCCGTCCTCCGCCGCCAAGGCCCGCGTCGGCGCGCCGACACCCAAGCCCTTCAGGAGGCATCCATGCCCCGCTCTCGCTCTGGGCCTCACCGTGGCCCCTCCCGCCGTGTTGCCGACCCCCTCGCAGTCGTGACTGATTCCCGCGAGCGGCTGGAGCACGCCCTCGCAGAGGTCATCCGCTCCGGCGCCACCGAGCAACGCCTCTTAGACGCCGAGCAGGCCGACCGCGCATCCAGCTCAGTCGCTGCCTTCGCCGAGGTTCTCGCCGGCGCCTTCGAGCGTCTTGACGCGGACGCCGCGCGTCGCCTTGCCGGCAACTGACCCATCCGCACCCGCACCCCACGGAAAGAACCCCATGACGCACCCCGCACTCAGCAAGCTCACCTCCGGCGCGCGCCGCATCGGCGCACCCCTCCCCGGGGCCGTGACACGGATCCTGGACGCCGACCTCCAGCTCGACCGCCTCGACGCCGCGCGGGACGCAGCCCTGCGGGACCTCGCCGGAGCGATCGGGACCGAGGACTATGCCGACCTCCTCGCCGCCTACGGCGAACGCCTGGCCCGCGCCGAGGCAATCAGGCCGGTCGCACAGCGCCTCCGCGACCGCCGAGAGGGCCTCGCGTACGACGCGGCAATCCGTCACGCCGACGAGGTCGTTGCCACGTTCGGCGAGCGTCTCGCCCCGAGCGTCCGAACGCTGAACGCGTCGGCGCCGGCCGTTCCCCCGACGACGAGCCCAGAAGCGGCAAGCATCGCCGCCCTGCACCCCGACGCCCACCGTGCCTACTACGAGGCAGTCCCCGCCGCCGATCTCCTGACCGGCGCCGCCCTGGCGCTCGGGCCGCTGCTCGGCGTCGTCCCTGCCGGACCGAACCCGGTCGGCTCAAACGTCTTGAGTGCGAACGACGTCGCACGGTTGGCGCTCCTCGACGTGCCGAGAACCGCGTCCCGGCACGTACTCGCGTCGCTGCTCTACGCGGTGAGGGGGCTACGAGTAACCGGCACCGCCCAATTCAGTCGCGACGTGCCCGTCGTGTGGTTCGCCCGCGCCCACGCGTTGGGAGCTGCTGTCCGCTGGCCCACGACCTCAGACGACGTCGACGCGACCGTTCGCCGCGTCCTCGACGCCGTCACGAAGCGGTCGCGCGACGAGAACTTGGCCGAAATCCTTGGTCTCCCCCCCGGCGTCTGACAGTCCGAGCGAGCCCCGTCCTCGCGCTACCCAACGCCGTCCCTTTCCGGCGCCGGGCGCACGGGAGGGGGCGGGGCTCTCTCACCCCTCGGCTTCCTCCGCCCGCCCACCCCGACCAACGAGAAAGCGAGACCCCGTGACCGCCAACCTCCGCCGCCCCGTCGACAGCCGCAAGACCGCCGACCCGGTCGTCGTCCCCCAGCCCCCGGCGTGGCTGATCGAGTGCGTCCCCGCCCCGCTCCTCGACCCTGCCCGCCCTGGCCGAACCCGGGACCTGGAGGCGTGGCTCGACGCTCACGGCTTCCCCCGCGTCGGGCTGATCGACGTCGAGGCAGCGCGCGCCGTGCTCGGCTACCGCCGCCTGACCCTGGCGCCCGAGGTCGACGCCGCGTGAGCGCCGAGGCCCTGCCGCCCGACGCACTCGACGCGCTCGAAGAAGACGAGGCCGACGTCTTCACACTGCCGCTGCCCGCCGGCTCGACACCTGTCCGACGCGCGCGCCCCTCCTTCGACACCCGCGCCGAGCTGATCGCCCACCTCCTCGCCGGCGGCGAGCTGCCCGTCGCGATGGACTTCGAGGGCTTGCCCGTTCGGCGGGTCGCCGCGCTGCCCACAGACCGAGAGGGCGAGGTGTGGCTCACCGGCCTCGACGCCGATCCGGACCGCTCCCAGCGCCCGACGCTCCGGCGGACGGACTGAGGACCCCAGGGGGGACCCCCTCCCCCGTCCGGCCGGGCCGCTCCTCGGCATTAGGCACTTACACACACGGGTCTCTGAGTCCACAGGGCCGTTTCTGAGCCGCGCGAGGCGCTAGCCCCGGCTCACCCACATCGACCCACCACTGGGCCCTCCTGGGCCTTTTCTAAACCCACCTGGAGGCCCTCATGCGCTCACTGCTGCGACGACGGCGGGTGGCCCGACCTCGCCGGTGCGTCGTCGACCACGCCCGCCTCCTTGCGCTGACGGCGCGGCAGGCGTGCCCCTACGGCGCCTAATCCCACCGCCGATGCCCCTCGCCCCATTCGGGGTCGAGGGGCTTTCGGCATTTCACGACAAGGAACCTCGAATGACCGTCCCTTTCCCAGCCGCGCTCTACGCCCGGCGTAAGCGCGTGCGCGTGCCGAGCTGGCTTCGCAACGTCCCGCCCGAGGTGCTCCACGCCCCCGGCGAGAAGCCCGACGACGTCCTCGCGGCGCACCTCGACCGCGCGGGCCTGCCGTGGCCCGACGCCGAGACGCTGGAGGCCGCGCGCCTCGACCTCCTGAACCGCGAGCTCTTCTACGTCGGGGGCCTGTCGTGAGTATCGAGATCGGCTCCGCCTATATCTCAATCCTTCCCGAAACACGCGGCCTTGCTCCGGCGATCCGCCGCGAGCTCGGCGTCGTCGAGCGCGACGCCGGACGCAGCGGAGACCGCGCCGGAAAGGGCTTCGGCTCGAAGTTCACCGGCGCCCTGGGCGGTCTCCTGAAGGGGGGCGCCTTCGCTGCAATCGGAGGCGCCTCCCTCCTGGCCGGCGCGGGGCTGAAGACCGCCGCCGAGCTGGAGCAGTCCCGAATCGGATTCGAGACGATGCTCGGCTCCGCGAAGGCTGCCGACCGCTTCCTCGGGCAGATCAAGAGCGCCGCAGAGAAGACGCCCTTCGAGCTGACCGGGCTCACCGAGTCCTCCCAGAAGCTCCTCGCGTTTGGCTTCGACGTTAAGGACGTCATCCCGACCCTGACCACCCTCGGCGACGCCGCCGCCGGCCTCGGCCTCGGCGAAGAGGGGCTCGACCGAATCTCAACCGCTGTCGGCCAGATCCAGGCGAAGGGGAAGGTCCAGAGCGAGGAGCTGCTCCAGCTCACCGACGCCGGCATCCCCGCCCTGAAGATCCTCGCCAATCAGTACGGCGTCACCGCCGCCGAAATGCAGGAGCAGGTAACCGCCGGCACGGTCCAGGCCGGGAAGGCGATCCCCGCCCTCCTGAAGGGGATCAAGAACGGCTCCTCCGGCCTCGCCGGGGAGACGACCCGCTTCGGCGGTCTCATGGCAAAGCAAGCCGGGAGCGTCGCCGGCCTCTTCTCGACGCTGAAGGACAAGACGCTGATCGGGCTCGCTGACGCGATACAGCCCCTCATGCCGATGCTGAAGAGCGGCCTCGGCGGGGCGATCAAGTTCGTCGAGCCGCTCATGGGCGGGCTCGCGACGGCCCTGACCGGCCTTGTCTCGATCTTCCAGGGCGGCGCCGGGAACGGGATCGGCCGCTGGGTCGGCATGTTCTCTTCGATCGCCTCCGGGATCGGGGGCGTCGTCTCGACCGCCGTAGGCGGCAAGGCCGGCCTCTCGGCGTGGGGCGACACGCTGAGCTCGGTCGGCGCTTCCCTCATGAGATTCGTCGACGCGATCCTCCCGACCCTTCAGTCCGTCGGCGCCTCGATCATGGGCGCCCTGGGCCCTGGCCTCCGCAGGATCGGTGAGGCGATCCGGACCCAGCTCCTCCCCGCCTTCCAGCGGATCCTTCCGATCGTCGCCCCCGTCGCGAAGTTCCTGATCGGGATCTTCGGCTCGGCCCTCGTCGGCGCGATCAAGGGCGTCGTCCAGGCCGTGAAGGGCATCGTCGGCGTGATCTCGGGCGTCTTCAACCTGATCGCCTCCCTCGTCGAGGGCGACTGGAAGGGCGCCTGGGAGGCGCTGAAGCAGATCTTTTCGGGCGCGATCGACTTCGTCATCGGGGCCCTGAAGGTTTGGTGGAATGCCGGCATTCTCGGAATCTTCCGGGGCGGCATTAAGTGGATTGTTACCCGCTGGAAGACTTTCTGGGCCGCGCTGAAGGGATTCGTTAAGGGCGCATTCTCGGCAATCGGGAAGGCGACGTCGGCCGGCTTTAAGGCCGTCGTCAAGTTCTTCGTGAATGGCGTGAAGACGATCACGGCTCCCTGGAGGCGCGTCTTCTCGCTGATCGGCACTCTCGCGCGCGCCGGCTGGGCCCGCGCCCGCGTGATCTTCTCGAATGCCTTCACGGCCCTGAAGGGGGCGCTCTCGAAGGGAATCGCCGTCCTGACGGCCCCCTGGCGCGCGCTCTGGCCCCGGCTGAAGTCCGTCGCCCAGAAGGGATGGGACGCGATCCGCGACGGGATCTCGCGGGCGATGACCGCCGCGAAGAGCGCGTTCTCGAAGGGCGTCTCCGGCATCCGCTCCACCTGGGAGGGGATCAAGAGCGCTGCGTCCGCGCCGGTCCGCTTCGTCGTCGACACGGTCTATAACAACGGCCTCCGGAAGATGATCGGGGCGATCCCGGGCGTCGGAACCCCGCCGTTCGTGAGCCTCGGCTTCTCGTCCGGCGGCTACACCGGGCAGGGCGGCAAGTACGAGCCCGCCGGCATCGTCCACCGCGACGAGTTCGTCGTGCGGAAGAGCTCCCGGCGCCGCTTCGAGAAGAACCACCCGGGCGCCCTGGACTACCTGAACGCTCACGGCTCGCTCCCCGGCTTCGCCGAGGGCGGGCTCGCCGGCATGACGGGCTCCGGGAAGGCGAAGAAGAAGGGCGGGGGCGTCCTCGCGAAGGCGAAGAAGTGGCTCGACGCGATCAAGGCGATCAAGTCCACCCTCTCCGGAATCTCGCTCGGATCCCTCGCCGGCGATTGGGGCGGCTACGCGAAGAGCGCGGCACGGAGCGCCGGGCGTGGGGCGGTCTCCTGGATTAACGGGAAGCTCCCCAACTTCGGCCCTATCCCGGACAACCCGATCCCGACCGGGATCTTCGACAACGGCGGCGTCCTGGAGCCCGGGGCCCTCGCGTACAACGCGAGCAAGCGCCCCGAGGCCGTCTACAACCACCGCCAATTCCGGGCCTTCGCCGACAGCTTCGCCGAGCGCGACGCCGGCCCCCGCCGCGTCGACCTCGTCGTCGGCGACCGGCGATTCGAGGCGTACCTCCGCGAGGTCGCCGCCGACACCTACCACGGCGAGGACGACTTCGCCGGGACCGTCAGGAGGATGCGATGAGCACCGGTCTGACCTGAGCCCGGCGCTCACCGAACGAACGAAGCCCCCGGTCTGGAGCAGACGCTCCGGGCCGGGGGTTTTCGTGCTTCAGCGCCTACAGGCTTGCCGAGTAGAGGGCATCCACCTTCGCGAACGCTTCTGCAAGCGCGTCGGCGAGGTTGGCAAACTCGCAGTCGTCGAGGTGGTCCTCGTGGTCCGGCATGACCACGGTTCCGAGGTACGCGGCGGCGCGCTCACGGGCGGCGACGTCGGTGAGCTGAGTCATCTGCGGCTTCGTCATGGCAGAACGCTGAAGCCTTCGCCAGCCCGGAGCAATACTCACGTCAGTCACGCCCGGCGCCTCACGATTGGCGTGACTCGCGCACCTCAGCTCGCCGCAGGTCAACCGCTTGGAGCCGACCACGAGAGGCGCCTTACGTAACCGGATCGTTATCCGGCGATCGCTCCGCTTGCACCCGCTGGAGCGCAAAGGCCACGGAGGCCGCATTCTCTGCCCAGGTCCAACGGTCGGGGCCTTTTTCCGCCATTCGTGCCTGAACCTCGGCGATATGCTCCTCGCTTCCCCTCAGTGAATGCAGTTCTGGCAGAACCTCCGGACCGAGCGCCGCGATCAGGGCGCTGGCCTCGGCGCCGAGTCGCTTCCGCTCACCGGCGTCTGTGGAACCACCGTGTTCGAGATTCACAGAAAGTCGGATCAGCAGTTCTAGTCGGAAGCGACGGTCCGCCTCCCAGCGGGCGCGCTCATCGGCCCGCTGCGACCGCAAGGACTCTTCGCGTCTGGCTTCGGTGGCGCGCCGCTCCGCCTCCTCCCGATCCTTCTCCGCTCGCAGATCGGCCGCACGTCGGTCAGCCTTGGCAATCCGGAGGGCCGCAAAGAGTCCGCCAATTGCGACGAGCACCGCAACGGACTGGATGCTGATCCGCAGTTCTTCCACGTCGCTACTGTGCGCCGTGCGTAGGCGGCACTTCCGTATGGCGCGCCGAGCAGCGCGCGAGACCCCCTCACCCGCCACGCGCGAATTAGGGGTTAGCGCCCGCTGTCGTCGCCGCGCGACTTGTAGATAGCTGCCGCCAGCATCCACGACCACGTGAGCGGCGAGGTCGCGTCGAGGACGACGTCAGAAAAGTCGGGGTGCCTGACATAGATCGTCGCGCAGACGGAGAAGAGTAAGACACTGGCATAGGTGGCCCAGAGGAGCCGGACGACGTCTCGATCGGCGTCACCGCCGGGTCCGGCAGCGACCGCCTCAAAGCTGTGGCCGCTCACCACGGTCTCTAGGTCAGACGTTTGAGCGTCTGCGAAAGAGAGCGCGCCAGCGCGGTCGGCCAGTTTCTGCCACGTACGCAGATCCGCGCCGAGACCACGAAGCTGCTCCGTCGAGGCAAGACGGGCGATCGACGCCGCGTCGAAACCCGCCGGCTTCATCGCCGTCAGACGGGCGTACGTCGTGTCGACACGGCCAACGCCGAGCGACGTGAGCGAGACCGGCTTCATCGCCCTCACCGAGACCGGCTTCATCGCCGTCAGACGGGCGTACGTCGTGTCGACACGGCCAACGCCGAGCGACGTGAGCGAGACCGGCTTCATCGCCCTCACCGAGACCGGCTTCATCGCCGTCAGACGGGCGACAGTGGCAGCGGACCCCGAGGCGCCAAGCACGTCAGTCGTTCGCAGCCTTGTCGTCGCGAGACGGGCAAACGTCGCCCCCCGATCGCTGAGCGCAGACACCGTCGCTGACGTCATCGCCGAGCTGTCTGCCTGAACCCCCGCCACACCTCAAGGATACGACGGACCGCCGACACCCCTGGCTCAACACGCTAGGTGGCGCGGCCGGCGGCCGGAGTAACCTTTGGTCTTGCCCGCGTGGGCGCGCGACAGCTCACCGGGGCGGACCTGCCCGCTGCCGCCACCGATCAGGCTGGCCTTGCTCGCGTCGTGGTGGGGCGCGGACCAGGGCGGCGTCCACAGCCGCTCGTCGCCGCTCTCGAGGGCGCCGGCGAGGGAGTGGATCGTGGTCAGCTCCAGCGACTCCTCCGGGGTCAGCGGGGGCAGGATGCTCGGGATGCGCTCGGCGATGCTGGTCTTGCCGGAGCCCTTGGGCCCCGAGAGCATCAGGTGGTGGCCGCCCGCGGCGGCGACCTCGACGGCGTACTTGACCTCGGCGAGGCCGTGCAGGTCGGCCAGGTCGACCTCCTCGCGGCGGTCCTGCGAGCGCCAGCTCAGCAGGCGGGTGCCCGACATCGCCGCCACCGGCGGGGCGGGAGGCACCTCCTCCCCCGTGAGCACGGCCACCACCTGGCTCAGCGAGCGGACCCCGATCACGGTCATGCCCGGCACCATCGCGGCCTCGCCGGCCTGCGGCTCGGGCACGAAGACCCGCTCGATGCCGCGCTCGGACGCCGCCAGGACCATCGGCAGGACCCCGGGCACCGACCGCAGGCCGCCGTCGAGGGTCAGCTCGCCCACCATCACCGTGCCCGCCAGGCTCTCGGGCGGCACCGTGCCGGCCGCGGCCAGCACCGACGCGGCGATCGCGAGGTCGAAGTGGGTGCCGCGCTTGGGCAGGTCGGCCGGCGAGAGCAGGACGGTGATCCGCTTGGTCGCCGGCCACGACAGCCGGCTGTTGACGACCGCCATCCGGCACCGGTCCCGCGACTCCGAGAGCGACGTGTCCGGGCGACCGACCATCGTCAGACCCACCTGGCCGGGCGAGACGTCGGTCTGCACGTCGATGAGGTGGCCGACGGCGCCGTGCAGGGACACCGTGCGGCAGGTCGCGACCGGCATCAGCCGACCCCGACCACGTGCTCGACCCTCGCCGCGCCGCGCGGGGGCCGCAGCACCGCGACCACGTCCACCCGGGTCTCCGGCGGGGTCGCGCCGTGCACCTCCGCCCAGCGCCGGGCCAGGCCCCGGAGCCGCTCGACCTTGGCCTCGTCGACCGCCTCGTGCGGCGTGCCGTAGTCCTCGGAGGTGCGGGTCTTCACCTCGCACACGACCATCACGTCGCCGTGACGCAGGACCAGGTCCACCTCCCCCACCGGGTCCTCGGTGGAGCGCCAGTTCCGGTCGAGCAGGACCATGCCCTGCTCCACCAGGTAGCGGGCGGCCACGTCCTCGCCGTAGGCCCCCAGGGCCTGCTTGCTCGCTGCTGTCGTCGTCATGTCGTCGACCTCCTCGCGCCCCAGCCTGGGCGCGGGCGAGGCCGGGCGGCGGGGCCGCCGCGGAGCCTGGGGACGACGGGGTCAGCGGGCGGCCTGGGGAGGCGGGGTGGCCCACCGCGGAGGTGCGTCCGGCCGCCCCGGGCCGTCCGGTCCGTCGCCGTCGGCCACCTCGAGGCCGGCCGCCCGACGGACGTTGACGAACCGCATCCGGTGCACCGCGCTCGGTCCGTGCTCGGCGAGCGCCGCGGAGTGGGCGGCGGTGATGTAGCCCTTGTGCACCGCGAAGCCGTACGCCGGGTGCTCGGCGTCGAGCCGTCGCATCAGGCGGTCCCGGGTCACCTTGGCCACCACCGACGCGGCGGCGACGCAGGCCGCGACCCGGTCGCCCTTCCACATCGCCAGGCCCGGGGCGGGCAGCCCGTCGACCGGGAAGCCGTCGGTGAGCACGAAGTCGGGGCGGGGCTGGAGCAGCGCGACGGCGCGGCGCAGCGCCTCGAGGTTGGCGACGTGCATCCCGAGGCGGTCGCACTCCTGGTGCGAGAGCACCACCGCCGACCAGGCCACGGCCCGCCGGACCACCTGGGCGTAGCAGCGCTCGCGGGCCGCCTCGGTGAGGAGCTTGGAGTCCGCCAGGCCCGGCACGACGCCGCCCCGCCCGTCGGGCAGCACGACGGCCCCCGCGACCAGGGGCCCGGCGCAGGCGCCGCGACCGGCCTCGTCGGCGCCCGCGACGTGCTCCAGGCCGGTGCGGCGCAGCGCGCGCTCGTAGCCGTAGAGCCCGGCGTCACGACGGACCGTGGAGCCGACGACGCGGGCGGTCACGAGCCCGCGGGCACGTCCGCGAACGAGTCGGGGCGCTCGACCCAGCGGAAGTTCTCGCGCGGCCAGACCACGACGAACACCTTGCCGACCACGAGGTCGACGGGCACGAACTCGCGGCCCGGCGTGCAGTCGGTGGCGTTCTGCGGGCACATGTGCACCGTGGAGTCCGCGGAGCGGTTGCGGTTGTCGCCCATCACGAAGATCTCGCCCTCGGGCACCGGCCCGGTCGACCAGTCGCAGCTGGCGATCATGGGGCCGGCGCAGTCGCGGGTCGAGCCGGGCTTGGTGTAGCCCTTCTCGTCGATCGGCACGCCGTTGACGACCAGGCGGCCCTGGGCGTCGCAGCACTCGATGGTGTCGCCCGCGACGCCGATCACCCGCTTCACGAGGTGACCGCCGGTGGGGTACAGCCCGATCCGGGTCATCGCGGAGGTGAGCAGACCGACCGGGCCGTCCGTCGGGGCCGGCGTGGACGCCGAGGAGCTGAGCCAGCCGCCCGGGTCCTCGAAGACGACGACGTCCCCGCGCTGCGGGGTGCCGCCTCCCCAGTAGGAGACCTTCTGGACCAGGATCCGGTCGTCCTTGACCAGGCCCGGCTCCATCGACTCCGAGGGGATGTAGAAGGCCTGCAGGAAGAAGGTCTTGATCACCAGGGCGAGCACGAGCGCCAGCGCCAGGAGCAACGCGGTCTCCTGCCACAGCCGCAGCCCGCGACGCCGGGGCCGGGGACGCTCGTCCGCGTCGTCCGCGGTCGCGAGACCTCCGCCGTCGGGGCCGCCGGCGCCGCCGGGACCGCCGCCGCCCGGACCCGGTCCGGCGGGGCTCTCGTCTCGGGTCGTCACGTCCAGGAGCCTAACCAGCCCCGCGGAAACGGGGCCGGTCGCGGGCTCAGACCTCGCGACGCTCCTTGATGCGGGCGGCCTTGCCGCGCAGGTTGCGCAGGTAGTAGAGCTTCGCGCGGCGCACGTCGCCGCGGGTCACGACCTCGACCTCGTCGAAGATCGGGGAGTGCAGCGGGAAGGTGCGCTCGACGCCGACGCCGAAGGAGACCTTGCGGACGGTGAAGGTGCGGCCGATGCCGGAGCCGTGCACGCGGATCACGATGCCCTGGAAGACCTGGACGCGGCTGCGGTTGCCCTCGACGACCTTCACGTGCACCTTGATGGTGTCGCCGGCGCGGAACTCGGGGACGTCGTCGCGGCGGATGGCGCTGTCGAGCTGGGTGATGACGTTGGTCATGATCTCTCCTCGCGGGTGCCACAGGTCAGCCGCGGACGGTGTCGAGCGGGAAGTCGTGCAGGAGGTCCAGCACTGCTGGCCGGCGGCGCCGCTCCCCCTGTGGCAGGAGCCCGACGCGGATCCCCGGCGCGCGTGCGCCCCGGGCGGTCCGTCTTCGACCGGCTGGACCGGTGGGCAAGTCTGCCACAGCGGCCCGGGGGGCCCGTAATCCGTCGCGGCGGGGCTCAGGGCCGGGCGCGACGGGGCTTGCCCAGGACCACCGGGCCGGAGGGGAAGTCGTCCAGCACGCGCTCGACCCGGTAGCCCGCACGTCGGTAGCGGCGCAGGTTCGCCTCGCTGTGACGACCCGTCACCAGCCGGTACGACGCGGCGTCGGGGTGGGCCACCGCCTCGCCGTGGTCGAGCAGCAGGCGCCCCAGCCCGCGGCCGCGCAGGTCGGGGGCGACCATGAGCCGGCCCACCTCCCAGGTCGTGCCGTCCAGGCGTCCGCGCACCGAGCCCACGAGCCGGCCGGCCGCGCGGACGACGTAGGTGTCCCACGCCGCGATCCCGGCCGTCACGTCGGCGAGGTCCTCGTGCAGCGGTGGGATGGTCAGGTCGCCGTTCGCGAGGGCCTCGGGGACCCAGCAGGCCAGCTGCAGCACGAGCAGCTCGGGCGCGTCCCCCGCCACGGCGGGGACGACCTCCCAGCCGTCGACGACCCTCGAGGCGTGGAGCAGGTCGGGGCGTCGCTCCGCGGTCCGACGCGCGGCGGCGTCGGCGCGCCAGGCGGCCACCCGGGCGTGGTCGCCGGAGAGCAGCACCGGCGGCACGTCGAGACCACGCCAGGAGGGCGGCCTGGTGTAGACGGGTGCCTCGAGCAGACCGGCCTCGTGGGACTCCTCGACCAGCGACGCGGGATTGCCGACGACCCCGGGCAGCAGCCGCACGACCGCCTCGACGACGGCCAGCGCCGCCACCTCGCCGCCGTTGAGCACGTAGTCGCCGAGGGAGACCTCGACGACCTCGGTGCGGGTGCGGGCGTGGTCGACGACGCGCTGGTCGATGCCCTCGTAGCGGCCGCAGGCCACGACGAGGCGCTCGCGGGTGGCGAGGTCGCGGGCGCGGGCCTGGGTGAGGGGCTCCCCCGCCGGGGTCGGCACCACGAGGGTGGCGCCGTCGAGGTCGAGGGCGTCGAGCGCCTCGCCCCACGGCTCGGGCCGCATCACCATGCCCGCGCCGCCGCCCGCGGGCGTGTCGTCGACGGTCCGGTGGCGGTCGTGGGTGAAGTCGCGCAGGTCGTGGACGCGCAGGTCGAGCAGCCCGTTGCGCCGGGCCCGGCCGGGCAGCGACAGGTCCAGCGCGTCGAGGTAGGCGGGGAAGACGGTGACGACGTCGACGCGCACGCTCAGCGGTCCCCGGGCAGGGGTGCGTCCTCGTGGGCGGGCGCGTCGTCGGGGAACGGCGTCACGAGGCCGGGACGGTCGGCGACGACCACGCGGCCGCCGGGGACGTCGACCTCGGGCACGAGCGCCGCGACGAACGGCACGAGCCCGTGGTGGCCCTGGGGCGTACGGACCTCCAGGAGGTCCTGGGCGCCGTGCACGACGCGGACGACCTCGCCCAGGTGGTGCCCGTCGAGGTCCTCGGCGCGCAGCCCCACGAGCTGGTGGTCGTAGAACTCGTCGGGGTCCTCGGGCGTCTCGTCGGCGGGCACCGAGGTGTGGAGCAGGGTGCCACGCAGGGTCTCGGCCCCGTCGCGATCGGCGAACCCGTCGAACCGGACCAGCAGGCGGCCCTGGTGCTCGCGCACGCTGGCGACCTCGAGGTCGGCGACCGCGGCGGGGGGGGCCGTCGTGTCGCGGCCGGTCTCGCCGCGGAGGTGGACACCCGGTGCGAACCGGCGCTCGGGCGAGTCGGTGCGGACCTCGACGGTGACCTCGCCCTTGAGACCGTGCGGACGACCGACCCGGCCCACGACCACCTCGACGGGCAGGTCGGAGCCGGGTCCGGTCATCTGCTGCGGGTCTCCGCGGCCGGGGCCGTCGGTGCTCAGCGGCGGTCCACGTCGACGAAGTCGACGCGGGCCCCGCTGCGACCGGCCAGCGCCGACACGACGGTGCGGAACGAGGTGGCCGTGCGGCCACCGCGCCCGATCACCTTGCCGAGGTCGGTGGGGTGCACCCGGACCTCGAGCACCGAGCCGCGACGCAGGTCGCGGTCGTCGACCCGGACGTCGTCCGGGTGGTCGACCACGCCGCGCACGAGGTGCTCGAGGGCCTCGGCGAGCATGCCGGTCGAGACGGTCACGAGGAGGGCGTGGCGGCGTCGGTGCCGTCGGCGTCGCCCTTGGCGCCGTCCTCGGGCTCCTGCTGCTTCTCGGCGTCGAGCGCCTTGGTCTCCTCGACCTCGGCCTGCTCGGTCGCACCCTCGGGGGTCTCGACGGCCGGGGTCTCGGTGGCCGCGGGGGCCGCCTTCTCGTCCTTCTTCTCGTCCTTGGCGGACGACTTCGGCGTGGTCGCGGCGACCGACTCGGAGCCGGCCTCCTTGAGCGCCTCGTTGAAGATGTCGAGCTTGGAGCGCTTCTCGGCGGCGTGCTTGAGGCGGCCCTCGGTGCCGGCGGAGCCCTTGAACTTCTGCCAGTCGCCGGTCACGGACAGCAGCGACTGCACGGTCTCGGTGGGCTGCGCGCCGACGCCCAGCCAGTACTGCGCCCGGTCGGAGACGACGTCGATCAGCGACGGCTCCTCCTTGGGGTGGTACTTGCCGATCTCCTCGATCACGCGCCCGTCGCGCTTCTTGCGCGAGTCGACGACGACGATGCGGTACTGCGGCACGCGGACCTTGCCCATGCGCTTCAAACGGATCTTGACGGCCACGTCTGTGGTGTCTCCTCGTTGCTCGTGTCTGGGTGAGGCCCCGGGTCCGGGTGGGGTCCGGGCGGTGGTCCTCGGCGGGAGCGGCGGCGTCGGGTGAGAGGGCCCGAGGCGCACGGCGCTCGACCGGCAAGTGTGCCACGCACCGGCGACCGGGTGTGAATCAGGCCGGGCCGGGCATCCTGACGGCCATGAGCCATCCTCCGGGACCGCCTCCCCCACCCCACGGCCCGCCCCACGGCCCGCCGCCGGGCCCCCCGCCGGGCCCGCCGTACGGCGCGCCGCCGGGACCGCCGTACGGGCCGCCGGCGGCGCGCCGCCGCCGGCCGCGGGCGGCCTGGTGCGCGCTGCCAGCGGTCATGGTGCTGGTGGGGATCGTCCTGGCGGTGGGTGGCTTCGTCACGACACTGGGGGCCGCGACGGACGTCGACGGCGTCGTGCCCGTCGACGGCGCGCCCCACCAGGTCACGCTCGACGGATCGCGGGACCGCCTGCTCATGCACCCCGAGGGCTCCCCGGCACCCGACTGCGCGGTCCGTGACGACGACGGGGCGGAGCTGGCCCTCGAGCCGCCCTCCGGCCGGGTCACCTACGGCGACGCCGGCGGCTCCTGGGTGGGCTGGGCCGTCGTCGCACCGACGGGCGCCTCGCTCGAGCTGACCTGCACCGGGGCCGAGGGCCTCGAGGTCCGGGTCTCGCCGGACCCCGGCGGGCCCGGGCCGATCGTCGGAGGGGTGCTGTCGACGGTGGGCGGGATCGGGCTGGCGCTGCTGGGCGTCGTCGTCCTGGCCCTGGTGGCGGTGCTCTACGCGACCGGCGCGCCGCGGAGCACCACCCGCGACGGCGACGCCAGCACGGACAGGTCGGCGAGCGGGTCGGCCGGGTAGACCACGAGGTCCGCCGGCGCCCCCTCCTCGAGCCCGGGGTGGCCCAGCCAGGCTCGGGCCCGCCAGCTGGCCGCGCCCAGCGCGTCGTGAGGGCTCAGGCCGATGCGGTGCAGCGCGACGACCTCGCCGGCAAGGTTGCCGTGCCGGCTGATGCCCCCGCCGTCGGAGCCGGCGTAGAGCGGCACACCGGCCTCGTGCGCGGCCATGAGGGTCGCGGGCATCCGCTCGTAGAGGTCGGCCATCGTGGCGGCGTAGTCGGGGAAGCGCTCGGCGCCCGCCGCGGCGTGCTCGGGGAACTTGTCGAGCTGCATGACGGTCGGCACGAGGGCGGTGCCGTGGGCGACCATCGCCTCGACGAGGTCCTCCGTGAGCCCGGTGCCGTGCTCGAGGCAGTCGATGCCGGCGTCGATCAGGCCGGGCAGGACGTCGCGACCGAAGCAGTGCGCGGTCACCTTCGCGCCCTCGGCGTGGGCGGCGTCGATGGCGGCGGCGAAGGCCGCCGCGGGGAACGACGGCGCGAGGTCGCCCTCCCCACGGTCGATCCAGTCGCCGACCAGCTTGACCCAGCCGTCGCCGCGCCGCGCCTCGGCCGCGGCGTACGCCGCCAGCTCGGCCGGCTCGACCTCGTGGGCGTAGCCGCGGATGTAGCGCCGGTGGGCCGCGAGGTGGCGCCCGCAGCGGATCAGCCGCGGCAGGTCGTCGCGCTCCTGCACCCAGCGGGTGTCCGCCGCCGACCCGCAGTCGCGGATCAGCAGGGCGCCGCCGTCGCGGTCCGCGACCGCCTGCTCCTCGACCTCGGCCGGGCCCACCGGCCCGTCGTCGTCGAGACCGAGGTGGCAGTGGGCGTCGACCAGGCCCGGCACGACCCAGCCCTCGGCGAGGGTCTCGGCGCCGGGCTGGCGCTCGTAGGTGACCCGCCCGTCCACGACGTACAGCTCGCGGACCTCGCCGTCGGGCAGGACGGGGCCGGCGATCCTCAGTGCTGCGCTCATGCCCGCTGAACCTAGGCCATCGCGACCCGGGCGCGCCGCTCAGTCGAGCAGTGCGAGCAGCCAGGTGGGGCCGACGTACTCGGCACCGACGGCCAGGACGCGGCCCTGCAGGACGCGGTCGGCGGTAACGACGGTCGTGCGTGCTCCCGCGTCGACGGCCGCCTGGGCCTGGGCGACGATCTCGGCGTCGCCGTCGCGGGCGGCGTGGACGGTGCGGACGTGGGCGTCCCGCCCGGCCCGCACCCCGCCCTTGGCCCCGCCCTCGAGCACGAGGACCACGGCGGCCTGCGGGACGTCCGCGGTCATCAGCGCCTCGTGGAGGCGCCGGGCCGCGCCCGCGCGGTCGCGCCACCACCCGTCGGCGCGCGCGCCGACCACGTTGGCCGCGTCGACGACCAGGACCGTGCCGGGCGCGCTCAGCGCAGGAACTTCTTCAGGTCGTCGGGCAGGTCCAGCTCGGCGGCGGCCTTCTGGTAGTCCACCGGCTCGCCGTCGGGGCGGCCGAACGGCGAGGCGCCGCCCGCGCCCGCGGGCGCGGCGGCGGGCTTGGCCTGGGCCGCCTTCGCGGGGTTGCCGGACCGGCGCGGCTTGCCCTTCTTGACCTGCTGGCGCGCCTTGCCCCGCTTGCCGCCGCCCATGCCGGGCATGCCGGGCATGCCCGGCATGCCGGGGATCCCGCCGCCGCGCGCCATCTGCTGCATCATCTTGCGCGCCTCGAAGAACCGGTCGACGAGCTGGTTGACGTCGGAGACGGTCTGCCCGCACCCCTTCGCGATCCGGGCGCGACGCGAGCCGTTGATGATGGTCGGGTCGGCCCGCTCCGCCGGGGTCATCGACTGGATGACGGCCTGGATGCGGTCGATGGAGCGCTCGTCGAAGTCGGCGAGCTGCTCGCGCATCTGGCCCATGCCGGGGAGCATCCCGAGGATCGAGGACAGCGAGCCGAGCTTGCGGACCTGCTGCATCTGCTCGAGGAAGTCGTCGAGCGTGAAGTCCCCGCCGCTGCCCAGCTTCTCCGCGGCCTTCAGGGCCTTCTCGGAGTCGAAGGCCTTCTCGGCCTGCTCGATCAGGGTCATCACGTCACCCATGTCGAGGATGCGCGAGGCCATGCGGTCGGGGTGGAAGACGTCGAAGTCGGTCATCTTCTCGCCCGAGGAGGCGAACATGACCGGCCGGTCGGTGATGCCGCGGATCGACAGGGCGGCGCCACCGCGGGCGTCGCCGTCGAGCTTGGTGAGCACGACGCCGTCGAAGCCCACGCCGTCGAGGAAGGCCTGCGCCGTGGAGACCGCGTCCTGGCCGATCATGGCGTCGACGACGAAGAGCACCTCGTCGGGCCGGACGGCGTCGCGGATGTCGGCGGCCTGCTGCATCATCTCGGCGTCGACGCCGAGACGGCCGGCGGTGTCGACGATGACCACGTCGTGGAGGGTCCGCCGGGCGTGCTCGAGGGACGCGGTCGCGACGGCCACCGGGTCGCCGGTGCCGTTGCCGGGCTCCGGCGCGAAGACCGGGACGCCGACCCGCTCGCCGTTGACCTGCAGCTGCTGGACGGCGTTGGGTCGCTGCAGGTCGCAGGCCACGAGGACGGGGCTCTTGCCCTGGTCCTTGAGCCACTTCGCGAGCTTGGCCGCCAGCGTGGTCTTGCCGGCACCCTGGAGGCCGGCGAGCAGGATCACCGTCGGCCCCGACTTGGCGTAGCGCAGGCGGCGGGTCTCGCCGCCGAGGATCGCCACGAGCTCCTCGTTGACGATCTTGACGACCTGCTGGGCCGGGTTCAGGGCCCCGCTGACCTCCGCGCCGCGGGCCCGCTCCTTCACCGCCCGGGTGAACTCCTTGACCACGGGCAGCGCGACGTCGGCCTCCAGCAGCGCGATGCGGATCTCGCGCGCCGTGGCGTCGATGTCGGCCTCGGACAGGCGGCCCTTGCCGCGGAGGTTCTTGAAGGTGTCGGCGAGGCGGTCGGAGAGGGTGGCGAACACGTCGTGGTCCCTGCTGGCTCGGGGTCGGGCAGTCGATCCACCCTAGCCGCCGGTCAGGACCGCCCGGACGGCGTGGGCGGCCTCTGCGGCGCGCTCGTCCGGCAGGGCGCCGGCGGAGGCCTCCTGCAGGTAGAACACGTCGACCGCCTGCGGCCCGAGGGTGTCGACGTGGGCGGAGCGGACCACGATGTCGAGGCGCGCGAGCGCGGCGCAGACGTGGTGGACGACCGTGGGCCGGTCGGTCGCGCGGACCTCGAGCACGGTGGCGGTCCGGGAGGCCTCGTGGTGCACCTCCACGCTCGGCGGCAGGTCCCCCGGGGCGGAGGTCAGCGCGAGGCGGCGGCCGGTCTCGACGCGGCCGTCGACGAGCGCCTCGAACCGCTGGCGCAGCACGGCCGGGTCGAGGTCGGGGTCGGCGACGTCCCAGGCGGAGACGCCGAGCGGGACCCCGGCGGACTCCTGCGACCAGGCGCGCGCGGCCCGCACCGACGCCCGCTGCAGCGCCAGCACCGCGGACACGTCGGCGAGCAGGCCGACGCGGTCGCCGGACACGGCGGTGACCCGGGCGCCGTCCGGCGTCGGGGTCACGGTGAACGACGCCCGGCGGGGGTCGGCACGTACGGCGTCGGGCACCGGCACCTCCTCGTCGGCGACACGCGGCGCGGAGACCCCGGCTGCGCGGGCCACCAGGGCGGCCAGCACCCGGTCGGCCAGCCGGCGCACCAGCCCCGCCCGCCACGTCGACCACGCCTTCGGCGAGGCCGCCCGGGCGTCGGCCTCGGTCAGCGCGACGAGCAGGCTCAGCGCGTCGGGGGTGCGGACGGCGTCCGCGACGGCGGCGACGGTGACCGGGTCGTCGGGGTCGCGGCTGGTGGCCGTCTCGGCCAGCAGCAGGTGGTGGCGCACCAGAGTGCCGATCAGGTCGACCTCGTCGGCGTCGAAGCCCATCCGGGTGGCCGCGGCGCGGGCGATCGGCTCGCCCTCGACGCTGTGGTCGCCGTACCCGCCCTTGCCGATGTCGTGCAGCAGGGCGGCGACGGCGAGGACGTCGGGGCGGGCCACGGTCCGGATCAGGCCGGCGGCCGCCACGCAGGTCTCGACGACGTGGCGGTCGACGGTGAAGCGGTGGACCGGCGAGGCGTGCGGGAACAGCCGGATCCGCTCCCACTCCGGCAGCACCGCGTCGAGGGCCCCGGTCTCCTCCAGCGTCTCCCAGACCGGCAGCAGCCCGGGTCCGGCGGCGAGCAGGCGCACCAGCAGCCGGCGCGCCTCGTCGGGCCACCGCTCCCCCAGCGGCGCCCCCTCGCGGGCCAGGCGCGCCGCGGTGGCGGGCGCCAGCGGGAGCTCCCGCTCCGCGGCCTCGGCGCAGGCCCGCAGCAGCAGCGCCGGGTCGGCGGCGGGACGGGCGGAGCGGTCCAGCACCACCTCGCCGCCGGCCAGGGCGACGCCCGGGGCCAGCCGGACCAGCCCGGGACGGCGGACCCCGCGCACGGCGGGGCCGGCGAGCACGGCGTCCACGCGGCGCCAGGTCAGCCGCGACACGTGGGTGAGACGGCGGCCGAGGGTGCGCACGTGGCGCTGGGCGGCGAGGCCGTCGGCCAGCCCCAGACGCTCGGCCAGCGGCTCCCAGGTCTCGGGGGCGATCCGGTCCCCCGGCCGGCCGGTCAGCTCGTGGAGGGCGTCGCGGACGTCGAGCAGGTCGAGCCGGGCGCTCTCGGCCGCCCCCTGGGGCACGTCGACGAGCCAGGTCGCGACCAGCGCCCGCAGCACGGTGGCGTCCCGCAGCCCGCCCTGGGACTCCTTGAGGTCGGGCACCGAGGCGTGGGCGAGCTCACCGGTGACGTGGTGGCGGGAGCGGACGAGGTCGCGCAGCGCGGGCAGGCGCCGACGGGCGTCGCGGCGCCACTGGCCGAGCTGCTGCGAGCGCAGCCGCAGCGTGAGGTGCGGGTCCCCGGCCAGGTGGCGCAGGTCGAGGTGGCCGAGCATCACCTTCAGGTCCTCGGCGGCCGTGTCGGTCATCTCCGCCGCCGAGCGCACCGCGTGGTCGACGCGGCTCCCGGAGTCCCACAGCGGGTACCAGAGGCGCTCGAGCACCGGCGCCAGCACGCTGTCGTCCACGTCGTCGTCGTGGACCAGGACGACGTCCAGGTCGGAGCACGGGGCCAGCTCGCCGCGCCCGTAGCCGCCGACGGCGACGAGGGCGACCCCGGTCGCCGGGCCCTGCGCCTCGTCGTACGCCGCGGCGCACAGGCGGTCGGCGGCCTCGCTGCGGGCGGCGCGGTCGGCAGCGGTCATCGCCCTGGCTCCTCTCGGTTCGTGCCCGTCCCCCGCCGCGGCGCCGGTGCCGGGGGGCGGCCGGACACCGACGTGCCCCGCCGCGCCGAAGCGGGGCGGGGCACGTGGTGGGGGTGTGCGTGCGGGGCTCAGATGGCGGCGGTGTCGCGGTCGCCGGTGCGGACCCGCACGACCGTGTCGACGCCGCTGACCCAGACCTTGCCGTCGCCGATGCGCCCGGTCTGCGCGGTGCGGACCACGATCCCGACGATGTCGTCGGCGTCGGAGTCCTCCACCACGATCTCGATGCGCAGCTTGGGCACGAGCGCGATGTCGTACTCCGCGCCGCGGTAGACCTCGGTGTGGCCCTTCTGCCGGCCGTAGCCGCTGACCTCGCTGACGGTCATGCCGGTCACGCCGAAGGTCTCGAGCGCCTCCCGGACCTCTTCCCACTTGTGCGGCTTGATCACCGCGGTCACGAGCTTCACGCGTGGTTCTCCTTCGTGGTGGAGGGGGCCCGGGTGGAGGCCTCGGGCTTGATCGGGGCGTTGGAGGCGAGCCCCGAGGAGACGCCGCCGCCGAGACCGGTGTGCAGGTCGTAGGCGCTCTCGCCGTGGGCGACCAGGTCGATGCCGGTGGCCTCGTCCTCGTCGTCGACGCGCAGCCCGATCGTGAACTTGATCGCCAGGCCGATGACGAGGGTCAGGACACCCACGTAGACGACCGCGACGAGCACGCCCAGCACCTGGTCGACCAGCGAGTCCACGCCGCCACCGTAGAACAGCCCGTCGACGCCGCCGGCGCCGTCGGCGGTGGAGAACAGCCCGATCAGGACGGTGCCGATGACGCCGCCGACGAGGTGGACGCCCACGACGTCGAGGGAGTCGTCGTAGCCCAGCTTGTACTTCCAGCCCACCGCGACGGCGCAGACGCCGCCCGCGATCACGCCGATGGCCATGGCGCCACCGATGTCGACCGCGCCGGCGGCCGGGGTGATGGCCACGAGGCCCGCCACGATGCCGGACGCCGCGCCGAGGGTGGTGGCCTTGCCCGAGATCATCCGCTCGATGAGCAGCCAGCCGAGGATCGCGGTCATGGCGGCGAGGGTGGTGTTGGCGAAGGTGCGGCCGGTCTCGGAGAGGAACTGCGCCTCGTCGTAGCCGTCGGCGAAGACGATCGACCCGACGTTGAAGCCGTACCAGCCCATCCACAGCAGGCCCGCGCCGAGCATCGTCAGCGTCAGGTTGTGGGGCCGCATCGTCTCCTTCGGCCAGCCGCGGCGCTTGCCGAGCAGCAGGACGAGGACGAGGGCCGCGATGCCCGCGTTGATGTGGACGGCGGTGCCGCCGGCGTAGTCCTGCGCCCCGATCTGGCCGCAGATCAGGGAGTTGTCCTGGCAGCCGAAGACCATGTAGGCCATCGGGAAGTAGACGAGCACGGCCCAGATCGGGACGAACAGCACCCAGGCGGAGAACTTCATGCGGCCCTCGAGCGCACCGCTGATCAGCGCGGCGGTGATGACCGCGAAGGTCATCTGGAAGGCCATGCCGACGTAGGCGTCGGTGGTCACGCCCTCCAGCAGGAACTGGTCGAACGGGTTGCCGAAGATCGGGTTGCCCTCGGACCAGCCGATCGACCAGCCGACCAGGACGTAGAGCGGACCGACGATGGCCGCCGCGACGAACGACATCATCATCATGTTGAGCACGGACTTGGAACGGGACATGCCGCCGTAGAACAGCGCGAGCGCCGGCACGGTCATCATCATGACGAACGCTGTCGCGACGAGCATGAAGGCGTGATACCCAGCCACGGGACCTCCAGGGAGCGGGTGCGGGAGAGGGCGGGAGGCGGCGACGTCGCTGTCGCCGCGCTCCGCCCGACGTGTCCCCGACTCTCGGCTCCGGAGGTTTCGCTCGGGTCCGGCGGGTGTTTCGGTCGGGAAACACCTCACGGCCCGGTGTTACGAGCGTGTTAACCGCACCCGCGGGCCCCCGCCGCGGGAGCGGGCTCAGCCGAGGAGGGCCTCGGTGAACGCCTCGGCGTCGAAGGGCGCGAGGTCGTCGGCCCCCTCGCCGAGGCCCACGAGCTTGACCGGGACGCCCAGCTCGCGCTGGACGGCGACGACGATGCCGCCCTTCGCGGAGCCGTCGAGCTTGGTCAGCACGATGCCGGTCACGTCGACGACCTCGGAGAAGACCCGGGCCTGGACCATGCCGTTCTGCCCGGTGGTGGCGTCGAGGACGAGGAGGACCTCGGTGACCGGGGCCTGCTTCTCGATGACCCGCTTGACCTTGCCGAGCTCGTCCATGAGCCCCGCCTTGTTCTGCAGCCGGCCCGCGGTGTCGACGAGGACGGTGTCGACACCCTTCTCCTTGGCGGTGCGCACCGCCTCGAACGCGACGCTGGCCGGGTCGGTGCCCTCGGGCCCGCGGACGACCTCGACGTCGACGCGCTCACCCCAGGTGGCCAGCTGCTCGACGGCGGCGGCGCGGAACGTGTCCGCGGCGCCCATGACGACCGCGAGGTCCTCGGACCGCAGGATCCGGGCGATCTTGCCGACCGTCGTCGTCTTGCCGGCCCCGTTGACGCCGACCACGAGGACGACGCCGGGCTGGCCGTCCTCCCCGGAGACCGCGAGGCGGCGGTCCATGCCCGGGTCGACGAGGGCGAGGAGCTCCTCCTTCAGGACGGCGCGCACGTCGGCGGCGCCGGAGCCCTCGACGCGCAGCCGGGTGCGCAGCCGCTCGACCAGCTCCTGGGTGGGCGCGACGCCGATGTCGGCGGCGAGCAGGGTGTCCTCGATGTCCTCCCACGTGTCCTCGTCGAGGCGGTCGCGGGAGAGCAGCGCGAGCAGGCCCTTGCCGAGCGCCCCCTGGGAGCGCGAGAGCCGCTGCCGCAGCCGGACCAGCCGGGACGCCGCGCTCTCGGGCCTGTCGACCTCGGGCGCGGCCGGGGCCTCGGGCTCGACGGGCGCCGCCGGGGCGTCCGGCTCGACGGTGCGAGGCGGGGCCGACGGGGCGTCCTGCCGGGTGTCGTCGCGCTCGGGCGCCAGGACGTCGGTGCCGCCGGAGGGCGGCGCGACCTCGTCCGTGTCGCCGTCGCGCCGGCGACGGCTCCCGGAGAGCAGCGCGACGCCGGAGACGACGGCCACCAGGAGGAGGCCGACGACGAGCAGCACCCAGTCAGCGAAGTAACCCATGGGAAGTGATCCAACCAGAAGCCCGGGTGCGCGCCCCGGGCCGCCGGTCAGTCGCGGGCGCGGTCGCGCGCGGCGGCGCGCAGCTCGCGCTGCTCGTCCTCGTCGAGCGGGCGCAGGCGCTGCGACCAGCGCTCGACGGCCTCCCCGAACCAGGGCGCGCCCGGCACCTCGGAGCCCCGGTAGGGGTAGGCGACGAAGACCACCACGGCGGTGGCGAGGACGAGGATCAAGAACATCGCGGTGACGATGAACAACACAGCAGAACCCTTCACGGAACGCATGCCCGAGGCCCCCCTGGCCCCTGACTCACACCAGTGAAACACAGCGGTGTGACTGTCCGTGAAACGTCGTCGGCGGAGCACCCGGAGGCCCCCTCCCCGGGGCCCCGCGGGGCCGGGGAGGGGGCCCGGTCAGGACCGCAGGAGGGGCTCCACGGCGGTCCGCACGCGGTCCGGCACGCCGACGACCGCGCGGCCAACGCCCTGCCGCTCGCGCTCGACGTACACCTGCACGAAGCGGGCCTCGGCGGCCGCCTCGTCGTCCTCGGCGCCGCTGCCCCCCTGGAACATCCCGATCCGGTAGGTCACCGAGGACCGCCCGAGGCGCTCGAAGACGAGCCCCACGTCGACCGGCGCGGGGAAGCCGATCTCGCGGAAGTAGCGGCAGCCGGTCTCGGCGACGATCCCGAACTCGGGCCAGTCCCGCGGGTCGCTGCCGGTGGCCTCGATCAGGAAGGCGTTGACCGCGGTGTCGACCAGCTCGTAGTACGTCGCGTTGTTGAAGTGGCGGTAGGAGTCGTCGTCGCGCCACCGGGTGGTGACGGTGCGCCAGTGCGCGTAGTCGGCACGCGTGGGCCGCGGGGCCCGCGCCGGGGCCGGGTCAGAGGCCGGGTCAGAGGGTGGGCACACCGGCCATGGCCTCCCGGATGGTCTCGTCGCTCAGGTCGAGGTCGGTCATCCGGCCCGCGAGGAACGACTCGTACGCGCCCATGTCGAGGTGGCCGTGCCCGCACAGCGCGGTGAGGATCGTGCGCGAGACCCCCTCCTCCTTGCACTTCTGCGCCTCGCGGATGGCGGCCGCGATCGCGTGGGTGGGCTCCGGCGCCGGGACGATGCCCTGGGTGCGGGCGAACATCAGCGCGGCGGTGAAGCACTCGACCTGCCCGATCGACTCGGCCTCGGCGAGGCCGAGCTCGTAGACGTGGGAGACCAGGGGCGCCATGCCGTGGTAGCGCAGGCCGCCGGCGTGGATCGGGTCGGGCACGAAGCCGTGGCCCAGCGTGTGCATCTTCATCAGCGGCGTCATGCCGACCGCGTCGCCGAAGTCGTAGCGGTACTCGCCACGAGTCAGGGTCGGGCACGAGGCGGGCTCGACGCAGCGGATGGTGGGATCCATCCGGCCGGCGAGCTTCTCGCGCAGGAACGGGAAGATCAGCCCGCCGAAGTTGGACCCGCCGCCGGTGCAGCCGACCAGGACGTCGGGGGTGTCCCCCGCCATCTCGAGCTGGCGCAGCGCCTCCTCGCCGATGACGGTCTGGTGCAGCAGGACGTGGTTGAGCACGCTGCCGAGCGCGTAGCGGGTGTCCTCGCGGCCCACGGCGGCCTCGACGGCCTCGGAGATCGCGATGCCCAGCGACCCCGGGGAGTCCGGGGTGGCCGCGAGGATGCCGCGGCCGGCCTCCGTCAGCTCCGAGGGACTCGCGTGGAGCGTCGCGCCGTAGATCTCCATCATGGTGCGGCGGGCGGGCTTCTGGTCGTAGCTGCTGCGGACCTGCCAGACCTCGCAGTCCATCCCGTACTGGGCCGTGGCGAAGGCCAGCGAGGTGCCCCACTGCCCGGCGCCGGTCTCGGTGGTGAGCCGCTGGACGCCCTCGGCGTGGTTGTACCAGGCCTGCGGGACGGCGGTGTTGGGCTTGTGGGAGCCGGCGGGGCTGACGCCCTCGTACTTGAAGTAGATCTTGGCCGGGGTGTCGAGCAGCTTCTCGAGGCGCCGCGCGCGCACCAGCGGCGAGGGCCGCCAGATCCGGTAGACGTCCAGGACGCCGCCGGGGATGTCGACCCAGCGCTCGGTCGTCATCTCCTGCTCGATGAGCGCCTGCGGGAACAGGGGGGCCAGGTCGTCGGGGCCGACCGGCTCGTGCGTGCCCGGGTGCAGCGGCGGCGGCGGGGGCTCGGGCAGGTCCGGCACGATGTTGTACCACTGCGTGGGGATCTGGGTCTCGTCCAGCAGGAACGTGCTGCGCTCGTCGGTCACGGGGACTCCTCGGGGGACGGGGGGTGGGGGTGAGTCTGTCGGGCGGGTGCGGGTGCGGGTGTCCGGTGGGTCGGGTCGGTGAGGTGGCCCCGGTCGCCCGGGGCGCGGCGGGAGCTCAGCCGGGCTCGAGGACGAGGCGGCAGCGGGCGAGGACGCGGGTCCGGAGCACGGCCGTCCGGGCGCCCGCGTCCGGCGTGCCGGCGGGCGCGAGCTGGGGCAGGACGGCGGTCCGGGTGGTGGCGGTCACGGCGCCGAGGCTCCCACCCCGGTCGACGGCGCGGGCACGGTGTCCGTCAGGCGGGCTCGGGCTCGCGGAGCCGCTGGCTGATGACGGTGGAGACGCCGTCGCCGCGCATGGTCACGCCGTACAGGGCGTCGCCGACCTCCATCGTGCGCTTCTGGTGGGTGATGACGAGCAGCTGGCTGGACTCGCGCAGCTCCTCGTAGATCTCGAGCAGCCGGCCGAGGTTGGTGTCGTCCAGCGCGGCCTCGACCTCGTCGAGGATGTAGAACGGGCTGGGCCGGGCCTTGAACAGCGCCACCAGGAACGCGACGGCGACCAGGGAGCGCTCCCCGCCGGAGAGCAGCGACAGGCGCTTGACCTTCTTGCCCGGGGGGCGCGCCTCGACGTCGACGCCCGTGGTGAGCATGTGGTCGGGGTCGGTGAGCAGCAGCCGGCCCTCCCCGCCGGGGAACAGCCGGGAGAAGACGTGGTCGAAGGCGGCGGCGACGTCGTGCCAGGCCTCGGTGAAGACCTGCTCCACCCGGGCGTCGACCTGCGTGACGATGTCCAGGAGGTCCTGCTTGGTGCGCCGCAGGTCCTCCACCTGCTCGGTGAGGAAGCGGTGGCGCTCCTCCATCGCGGTGAACTCCTCCAGCGCCAGCGGGTTCACCTTGCCGAGCTGGGCCAGGGCGCGCTCGGCCCGGCGCAGCCGTGCGGTCTGCTCGTCCCGGTCGTACGGCGTGGTGGGGGGCTCGTCCGGCGGGTCGCGGTCGTCCTGCTCCTCACCCCCGGCGGTGGTGTCCCCGCCGGCCACGGGGACCGCGACGTGGGGCCCGAACTCCGCGACGAGCGCGTCGGGGTCGAGCCCGATCTCGCCCATGGCGCGCTCGGCGAGCTGCTCGAGACGCATGCGCTGCTCGGCCCGCGCCATCTCGTCGCGGTGCGCGGAGCTGCGCAGCTCGTCGGCGCGGGTGCTCAGCTCACGGAGCCGGCCGCGGGTCTCGCGCAGCGAGGTCTCACGCTCCACGCGGCCCGCCTCGACCTCCGCGCGGGCGGCGGCCGCGGTGGCCACGGAGCCCTCCAGGCGGGCGAGCACGAGGTCCGCCGTCCGCTCGACCGCACCGGCGACGCGGGCCTGGTGCTCGAGGCGCCGGCGCCGCTCGACGGCCTTGGCGCGGGCCTCGCGCTCGGCCCGGGCGGACCGGAGCAGCGCGTCGGCGCGCCCGTGGATGGCGCGGGACCGCTCCTCGCTCGTGCGCAGCGCCAGCCGCGCGTCGGTCTCGTCCTGCCGGGCGGCGCGGGCCGCGGTCGCCAGCTCGTCCCGGCGCGCCGTGTCGGGCTCCTCCTCCGGGGCGGCCTCGGCCTGCGCGAGGCGGGACTCGAGCTCGGCGAGTCCCTCGAGGTCGGCGTCGCGGGCCTGGCCGGCGGCGGTGATCGCGGCGGCGAGCCGGTCGGCCTCCCCGCGGGCCGCGCGCGCGGCCGAGCCGTGCTGGCCGAGCTCCTCGGCGACGGCGGCGAGGGTGGCGTCGGACTCGTGCAGGCGGGCGAGGGCGACGTCGACCCGCTGGCGGGCCTCGAGCTGCTCGGCCTCGAGCCGGGACGTGGCGAAGGTGAGGCGCTCACCGGTCGCGGTGACCTCGGCGAGCCGGGCGGAGGCCTCGTCGACGGCCGCCTGCACCTCCAGCAGGCTGGGCTGGCTCGAGGAGCCGCCCGCGGCCCAGTGCCGGCCGAGCACGTCGCCCTCGGCCGTGACCGCGACCAGCTCGGGACGGGCGGCGACGACGGCCCGCGCCTCGGCGGGGTCGGCGACGAGCACGACGTCGCCGAGGAGGCGCCGCAGGGCCGGGCCGGTGCCGTCGGGGCCGTCGACCACGTCGGTGGCCCAGGTGGTGCCGGCGGGCGGCTCGGGCCGGTCGTCGGCGGCGCCCACGGGGTCGGTGAGCACCATGGCGGCGCGTCCGAGGTCGGCGGCGCGCAGGTGGTCCATCGCGGCGAGGGCGGCGTCGGGGTCGGCGACGACGACCGCGTCGGCCGCGGCCCCGAGGGCGGCCGCGACCGCGGCCTCGTGACCGGGTCGGACCGTGAGCAGGGCGGCCACCGAGCCCAGCACGCCGGAGACCTGGTCGGTCGCGGCGAGCAGCGCACCCGCGCCGTCCTTGCGGGCCAGGCCCAGCTCGAGGGCGTCCTTGCGGGCGGCGAGCGCGGTGCGGTCGCGGTCGGCCTGCGCGGCCTGGGAGGCGACCTCGGCGAGCCGGGCCTCGACGTCGGCGAGGGCGGCGCTGGCGTCCTCGTGCTCGGCGTCCAGGCCCTCCTCCCCCGCGTCCAGGCCGGCCACGCGGGTCTCGAGGGCGGTGAAGTCGCGCTGGGCGCGCTCGGCGCGGGCCTCGGCCTCGGCGCGGGCGTCGGAGAGCCGGCCGACCTCCGCCTCGGCGGCGGCGGCGCGGGATCGCAGCGCGTTGACCTTGCCGTGGAGCCGGGCCAGGCCCTCGCGACGGTCGGCCGCGGCGCGCTGCTGACCGGCGAGGCGACGGTCCTCGGCGGCGGCCTCGTCCTCCGCGGCCGTGCGGGCGGCGACGGCCTGCTCGAGCGTCGTACGACGCTCGTCGACCTCCGCGGTGATGGCCTGCTCCTGGGCGCGGACGCGGGTCGCCTCGGCCTCGGTCTCGTCGGGGTCGCGCCCGGTGCGCTCCTCGCCGCCGGCGCCGGACCGCGCGCTGCGGAGGCGCTCGGCGGCCAGCGACCGGGTGCCGCGGAGGCGCTCGGCGAGGCCGGTGAGCCCGAACCAGGTCTCCTGGGCCGCGGCCAGGGCGGGCAGGTCCTCGCGCAGCGCGGCCTCGAGGCGGGCCTCCTCCTCGCGGGCCGCCGTCAGCTGCTGCTCGACCTCCTGCTGGCGGGCCCGGAGCGCGGTCTCGTCGGCGAGGTCGCGCTGCAGGGCGTCGCGGGCCGCGACGACGTCGTCGGCGAGCAGGCGCGCGCGGGCGTCGCGCACGTCGGCCTGCACGGTGGCGGCCCGGCGGGCGACCTCGGCCTGGCGTCCCAGCGGCTTCAGCTGGCGCCGGATCTCGCCGAGCAGGTCACCGAGCCGGGTGAGGTTGCCCTCGCAGGCGTCGAGCTTGCGGAGCGCCTTCTCCTTGCGCTTGCGGTGCTTGAGGACGCCGGCGGCCTCCTCGATGAAGCCACGGCGCTCCTCCGGCGTCGCCCGCAGGATGGAGTCGAGCTGGCCCTGGCCGACGATGACGTGCATCTCGCGGCCGATGCCGGAGTCGCTGAGCAGCTCCTGGACGTCGAGCAGGCGGCAGCCCTGGCCGTTGATGGCGTACTCGGAGCCGCCGTTGCGGAACATCGTGCGGCTGATCGTGACCTCGGCGTACTCGATCGGCAGCGCGCCGTCGGTGTTGTCGATGGTCAGCTGCACCTCGGCGCGACCGAGCGGGGCGCGCCCGGAGGTGCCGGCGAAGATGACGTCCTCCATCTTGCCACCGCGCAGCGACTTGGCCCCCTGCTCCCCCATCACCCAGGCGAGCGCGTCGACCACGTTGGACTTGCCGGAGCCGTTGGGTCCCACCACGCAGGTGATGCCCGGCTCGAGCCGCAGCGTCGTCGAGGACGCGAAGGACTTGAAGCCCTTCAGCGTCAGGCTCTTCAGGTACACGGGCTCTCCTCACCGGCGTGGGCGGATCTGGCCAGGGGAAGCGGCGCGCTCACCCTAGCGGCGCCCGCCCCCGGCGCCCGCGACCCGCGCCGAGCAGCCGCGAGTCGGCGCTCGCGTGCGCCCCGGGGACGTCGAGCCGGCACTCGCGTGCGCTCACCCGGCCCGGGCACCGGCACGCCGGCGGGCCTCGGCGAGGCCGGCGCGGATCATCGGGACGAGCAGGTGGGTCTCGGAGCCGAAGAGGTGCTCCTTGCGCACGACCACGACCACCCAGCCGTGGACCTGGCGGAGTTAGGTCCGTCGGGCCCGGTCGTGCGCGAGCTGGGCCGGGCTGGAGTGCCAGTCCTCCCCGTCGTACTCGACCGCGAGACGCAGGTCCGCGCAGCCGAGGTCGAGGCGCGCGACCAGGGCGCCGTGCTCCCAGACCTCCACCTGGGGCTCGAGGAAGCCGAGACCGGCGTCGAGGCACTCCATGCGCAGGATCGACTCCGGCGGCGACTCGGCCCGGGGGTCCACGAGCGGGGCCATCGCGCGCAGCGTGCTGACCCACCGCATGCCGGCGAACCGCGGGACGCCGGCCACCAGGTCCGGCAGCCCGAAGTGCCCCAGGCGTGCCACGGCGTCCATGGCGGGCAGCGCGAAGCGGGGGTCGCGCACCCGCCCGAGGTCGTGGGCGGTCCGCAGCGCGGTGGTGACCCGGACGCCGTGCACCGTCGTGACGTCCTCGGGTCGCAGGTTGCGCTCGCCGCCCTCGACGAGACCCCGTCGTACGCGACCGTGACCGGAGGGGCGGAAGAGCGAGACCGGTCTCAGCGCCAGGTGCTCACCGGGAGCCAGCGCCATCTCGGCACCGAGGAGCCACCCGGCGTGGCGGTCGCAGACGACCGCGTCCGGGGGCACCACGAGGCTGAGCGAGCGGGCCCGCAGCCGCAGCGAGTCCCCCGCCTCGGAGGCCAGGTAGACCCCCCGGACCGGGCGGCGCAGGAGGCCCTGGTCGCAGAGCCCCGCCAGGCGGCGCGGCCCCAGCCCGCACGCCAGGGCCTGGGCCCGGGTGAAGGGCTCGTCGCGCGGGAGCGGGAAGGAGGCGGGCAGGTACGGCGTGGTCTCGACGGTCGGCATAGAGGAGTGCTGCCCGCGCCGGGCCCCGTCGTACCCCACGAGCCGGCGCCCTGTGGACAACGACGCCCGGGACCGCACGCGAGCGCCGACTCGGCACACCCCGGGCGCACACACCTGCCGACTCGGCACACCCCGGGCGCACGCACCTGCCGACTCGGCACACCCCGGGCGCACACACCTGCCGACTCGGCTACAGGACGGCGCCGGGGTTGAGGATGTTGGCGGGGTCTAGGGCGGCCTTGACGCGGCGGTTGAGGTCCATGACGTCCTCGCCCAGCTGGTCGGGCAGGGCGGCCTTCTTGGCCCGGCCGACCCCGTGCTCGCCGGTGATGGTGCCGCCGAGGGCGATGGCGGCCGCCATCACCTCGGCGAAGGCGGCGTGGGCGCGCTCGACCGAGGCGGGGTCGGCGGCGTCGAAGACGACGATGGGGTGGGTGTTGCCGTCCCCGGCGTGGGCGACGGTCGGGATCTCGAGGTCGTGGCGCTCGGCGACGTCGGCGATCGCGGTCAGCAGGTCGGGCAGCAGCGGGACCGGGACGCCGACGTCCTCGAGCATCACCGACCCGCGGGTCTCGATCGCGGGGAACGCCGCCCGGCGCGCCTCGGCGAACATCTCGCCCTCGTCGGCGTCCTCGGTCACGAACACCTCGACGGCTCCGGCCTCGGCGCACGCCTTCTCCATCAGCGCGACCTCGTCGGCGCGCGCCGCGCCCGGGGCGTCCGAGCGTCCGATCAGCAGGGCGCCCGCGCTGCGGTCGAGGCCCATCGCGCGGTGGTCCTCGACCGCGTTGACCGAGGCCGCGTCCATCAGCTCGAGCATCGAGGGCCGGGTGGCGCTGCGGATGGCGACGACCGCGTCGGCGGCCGAGCGCGTGGTCGGGAAGGTCGCGACCAGGGTCGCCGGCGTCGGGGGCGGCGGCTGCAGCCGCAGGACGACCCGCGTGATCACGCCGAGCATCCCCTCGCTGCCGACGAACAGCTGGACCAGGCTGAGCCCGGCGACGTCCTTGATCCGGGGACCACCGAGGGTGACCAGCCGGCCGTCGGCCAGGACCACGTCCATGCCCAGCACGTAGTCGGCCGTCACGCCGTACTTGACGCAGCACAGGCCGCCCGCGTTGGTGGCGACGTTGCCGCCGATCGAGGAGATCGCGTACGACGCGGGGTCGGGCGCGTACCAGAGCCCCTGCTCGGCGGCCGCGGCCTTGACCTCCGCGTTCAGCGCGCCCGGCTCGACGTAGGCGACCTGGGTGGCCACGTCGACGTCGATCGCACGCATGCGGTCGAGGCTGAGCACGAGGCCGCCCCCGACGGCGCTCGCGCCGCCGGACAGGCCGCTGCCGGCGCCACGGGGCACGACCGGCACGCGGTGCTCCGCGGCCCACCGCACGGTGGCCTGGACCTCGCCGGCGTCGCGCGGTCGGACGACGGCCAGCGGCATGCCGGCGCCGGCGTCGCGCGACCAGTCCCGGCGGAAGGCCTCCATCGAGTCCGGGCGGGTCTCGACAACGTCGGCGGGCAGGGAAGCCCGCAGCTGGTCCAGCGGGGCCGTGGGGTCGGCGGTGTCCATGCCGTCCATCGAACCACGCGGTGTGACGGACGGCACCCGGCCGTCGGGCCCGAGGGCCCGCGGGTCTCAGGCGGGCTGCAGCGCCTCGTCGGCGGCGTGGAGCCCGAGGCGGGCGTCGAGCCCGGCGGCGCGGGCGGCGAGGACGTCGTTCTCCTCGGCGAGGCGACGCACGAGCGCCTCGAGGTCGGCGACCCGGGCGCGCAGGCGCGCGTTGTCGACCTCGAGCAGCGCGGACGGGCGCGAGCCGCGCTCCAGGTGACCGATCAGTGCCTTGGCCATGGGTCCTCCGGACGGACGTGGGTGTGCGTGTGACGGGTGGTGCACGCCGGACGCAGGTGGCCCCCGACGGCAGTGGTGGGCCCCGATGAGGGCCGTCGACCAGAGTGACACCCGCCGCCGACGCCGGTCAAACCCCGCTCACCGGGCGCCCGGGGCGACACGACGCCGCCGCGGCGCCGGCTGGCACGCCGGGCAGAAGAACGAGGAGCGGTTGGTGAACGCCACGCGGCGGATCGCGGTGCCGCACCGCTGGCACGGGCGGCCCTCCTGGCCGTACGCCGCCAACGAGCGGTCGAAGTAGCCGGACGCGCCGTTGACGTCGACGTAGAGGGCGTCGAACGACGTGCCGCCCTGGGCCAGCGCCTCGGTCATGACGTCCCGCACGTGCCCGAGCAGCTCGCGGCAGCGGGTCTGGGTCAGCCGGTCGCCGGGCCGCTCGCCGTGGAGCCGCGCACGCCACAGCGACTCGTCGGCGTAGATGTTGCCGACGCCGGAGATCAGGCCCTGGTCGAGCAGCAGGCGCTTGATCCCCGCGTGGCGGCGCCGCACGCGCCGCACCCAGTCGCCGTCGTCGAAGTCGGCCTCGAGCGGGTCGCGGGCGACGTGCGAGATCTCGGGGGGCACCACGGCGCCGCCGTCGCTGATCGCGAGGCCGCCGAACATCCGCTGGTCGACGAAGCGCAGCTCGCGGCCGTCGGCGGCGCCCTCCAGGCGCATCCGCACCCGCAGGTGGCGCTCGTCGGGGGCGTCCGGGGCCTCGACGAGCATCTGCCCGCTCATCCCGAGGTGCGCCATCAGCGCGTCGCCGGGGCCGTCCTCGCCCTCGTGGGGCTCGAGCGGCACCCAGAGGTACTTGCCGCGCCGGCGCGCGGGGCCGAGCCGGCGACCGGTCAGCGCCGCGGCGAAGCCGGCGGGACCGCGGGGGTCGCGCCTCACGGGACGCTCGTGCAGCACGTCGACGCCGACGACGACGGCGCCGGTGACCCACCGCTCGAGGCCGGCGCGGACGACCTCCACCTCGGGGAGCTCGGGCACCTCAGGACCGCCTCAGGACGTCGTGATCTCGCGCTCGGTGAGCATCTCGCCGTACGCCGTCTGCGCGGCCGCCTGCTCGGCCTCCTTCTTGGAGCGCCCCACGCCGTGGCCGTGCAGACCGCCGCCGACCCGCACGCGGGCGGTGAAGGTCTTCGCGTGGTCGGGACCCTCGTCGGTGATGACGTACTCCGGGACCCCGAGGTCGTGCTCGGCGGCCAGCTCCTGCAGCGAGGTCTTCCAGTCGAGGCCCGCGCCGAGCTCGGCCGCGGTCGCCATCAGCGGGTCGAAGAGCCGGTGCACCACCTGGGCCGCGACCTCCAGGCCGCCGGAGAGGTGGATCGCGCCGATGACGGCCTCGACGGTGTCGGAGAGGATCGAGGCCTTGTCGCGCCCGCCGGTGCTCTCCTCGCCGCGGCCCAGCTTGACGTGCTCCCCCAGCCCGATGCCCCGGGCCACCCCCGCCAGCGCGCGTGCGTTGACGACGGCGGCGCGCAGCTTGGCCAGGCGGCCCTCGGAGAGGTCCGGGTGGGTCAGGTAGAGCGTCTCGGTGACCACGACCCCGAGCACGGAGTCACCCAGGAACTCCAGGCGCTCGTTGGTCGGCAGACCACCGTGCTCGTAGGCGTACGAGCGGTGCGTGAGGGCGCGCTCGAGGAGCTCGGCGTCCAGGACCGGATCGCCGAGCGCCCCACGCAGCTCGCTGTAGTTCAGGGTCGCGGGCCTCAGAGGACCTGGCGACGGGCGGCGCGGGCGCCGTACTGCCCGCAGGCGCCGCACGCGCGGTGCGGCAGGTGCTTCTCACCGCAGGCGGGGTTGGCGCAGCTCACCAGGGTCGGCGCGACGGCCTTCCACTGCGACCGGCGGTGCCGGGTGTTGCTGCGCGACATCTTCCGCTTCGGGACAGCCACTGTTCTTCTCCTCGTGCTGGGCCGGATGGTCCGGCCATGGTCCACGACCGGGGGTCCGGTCCGTGTCAGTCTGCGTCGGTTCGGTCCTGCGTGAGCGCCGCGAGCTTGGACCACCGCGGGTCCACCGGCTCCCCGTGGTCGTGCTCCGGGTCGTCCGCCAGGCGTGCGCCGCACTCGACGCACAGTCCGGGGCAGTCGTCGGAGCACAGCGGCTGGAACGGCAGTCCCAGGACCACCGCGTCCCGCAGCACCGGCTCCAGGTCGAGCAGGTCGCCCTCGAGCCGGTGGGTCTCGTCGTCCAGGTCCTGCTGTCGGTCCGCGGTGCGCCCGTGTCGCTGCGACTCGTCGTCGTAGACGTAGAGCTCCTGGAACCTCGCCTCGACCGTCGATCGCTCGGGGTCGGTGATCGGCTCCAGGCACCGCACGCACTCGCCGGACAGCGCCGCGTGCGCGGTGCCGGTGACGAGCACTCCCTCCATCACCGCCTCGAGGCGCAGGTCCAGCTCGACCGGCGACCCCTCGGGGACGGCGAGGACTTCGATGCCCAGATCGGCCGGGGCGGGGGCGGTCAGCGTCACCTCACGCTGGGTCCCGGGACGTCGGCCGAGCTCGCGCGTGTCGAGCACGAGCGGCGCTCGCGGGTCCAAGCTGGAGGTGGTCACGTCTGCCTTCCGGGCACGGTCGATCCAGCGCTCAACTGTAGTGGGCGCCCGTCACGGCGACCAAACCGCCCGCGCTCAGCGCTCCGCGAGCCGGGACAGCAGGGCGGCGTGGACGACCTCGGGGACGAACGCCGACACGTCGCCGCCGCCGGCCGCGACCTCCTTGACGAGGCTGGAGGACACGAAGGCCCACCGGGGGTCGGCGGGGAGCAGGACGGTCTCGAGGCCGGTGAGGTGCGCGTTCATGTGGGCCATCGGCTCCTCGTGGCCGACGTCCGCGGCGCCGCGGACCCCCTTGACGACGGCCACGGCCCCCTGCTCGACGCACCAGTCGGCGAGCAGTCCCGTGAAGCCGGCGACGCGGACCCCGGGCAGGTCCGCGCACGCGGCGGCCAGCAGCTCCAGCCGCTCCTCGGGGGTGAAGAGGCGGTTCTTGGAGGGGTTGGTCCCGACGGCGACGACGACCTCGTCGAAGAGCCGGGCGGCCCGGCGGACGACGTCGAGGTGGCCCAGGGTGACCGGGTCGAACGACCCGGGGACGACGGCGCGGTGCACGCGCTCAGCCTGTCACGGGCCGGGAGGCGCGGGGCGCAGGTACCACAGCGCGGTCTCGCCGTACGTGCGCTCCCGGACGGTCTCGAGGCCCGCCGGGAGCGTCGGCGCGGGCCCGCGGGCGGAGCGCTCGAGGACGACGACGGCGTCGGCGTCCAGCCACCCGTGCGCCACCAGGGCCGCGAGGTCCGCGGTCACGGCCTCCTCCCCCAGCGGGTACGGCGGGTCCGCGAGCACCACGTCGTAGGGCGCGGCGGGCGGGGTGCGCAGGGTCGTCGCGACGGCCCCGGTGACGACCTCGGCGACCTCGCAGCCGACGGCGGCGGCGTTGCGGCGCACCAGGCCCGCCGTGGCGCGGTCGCGCTCGACGAGGGTCACGGCCGACGCACCGCGCGACCAGGCCTCGAGCCCCAGCGCCCCGGACCCGGCGTACAGGTCGAGCACGCGCAGCCCGTCGAAGCCGCCGGTGGCGGCCTCCAGCGCCGAGAACAGCGCCTCGCGGACCCGGTCGCTGGTCGGCCGGGTGGCGTCGCCGCGCGGCGTGGCCAGCCGCCGCCCCCCGGCGGCCCCGCCGATCAGGCGGGTCACGAGCGGTCCATGAACTCGGCGCGGACGCTGCGCTCGAGGTCCTCGACCTCGGCCCGCAGCATCGACCGCGAGCCGAGTTCGGGGTCCTCCGCGAGCAGCTCCTCGGCGGCCTCGCGGGCCCGCACGATGGTCTTCTCGTCGCGCAGCACCCGCAGGCTGCGCAGGCCGGAGCGGTAGCCGGACTGGCTGCGGCCCAGCACGTCGCCCTCGCGGCGCTGCTCGAGGTCGACGCGCGAGAGTGCGAAGCCGTCGGTGGTGGCGGCGACGGCGTCCAGCCGCTCGCGCGCCGGGCTGCCGGCCTCCGCGCGGGTCACGAGCAGGCACAGGCCGGGCAGGCCGCCGCGCCCGACGCGGCCCCGCAGCTGGTGGAGCTGGGAGACCCCGAAGCGCTCGGCGTCGAGGACGACCATGGTGGTGGCGTTGGCGACGTCGACGCCCACCTCGATCACCGTGGTGGACACCAGCACGTCGACCTGTCCGGCGGCGAAGGCGCGCATCGTGCCGTCCTTGACGTCGGGGGGCATCCGCCCGTGCAGGGGTGCCAGCCGCAGCCCGGCGAGCGGGCCGCCCCCGAGCTCGGCGAGGACCTCCTCGACGGCGGCCAGGCCGGGGCCCTTGGCGGTCTGCTCGGGCCCGCCGTCGCGGGCGCCGTCGGCCTCGGCGAGCAGCGCGTCGAGGGACTCGGGGTCGCCCTGGAGCGCGTCGGTCTCGCCCTCCTCCGGCTCGTCGCCCGTGATCCGGGGGCACACGACGTAGACCTGGTGGCCGCCCTCGACCTCCTCGCGGACGCGCTGCCAGGCCCGCTCGAGCCAGCGGGGCGCCTCGGAGGCCGGCACGACGCTGGTCTGGATCGGCGCGCGGCCGGCGGGCAGCTCGCCCAGCACGGAGGTGTCGAGGTCGCCGAACACGGTCATGGCGACGGTCCGCGGGATCGGCGTCGCGGTCATCACGAGCACGTGCGGCGGCGTGCCGGCCTTGTCGGTCAGCGCCGACCGCTGCTCGACGCCGAAGCGGTGCTGCTCGTCGACCACGACGAGCCCGAGGTCGGCGAAGGAGACCCGGTCCTCGAGCAGGGCGTGGGTGCCGATGACGATGCCCGCCTCGCCGGAGGCGACCCGGAGCATCGGCTCGCGACGCTGCGACCTGGTCATCGAGCCGGTGAGCAGCTCGACGGAGGTCGCGTCGGCGCTCGCGCCCAGCATCCCTCCCCCGGCCAGGTCGCCCAGCATGGCGGTGATCGAGCGGTGGTGCTGCTGGGCCAGCACCTCGGTGGGGGCGAGCAGCGCCGCCTGCCCGCCGGAGTCGACCACGCGCAGCATCGCGCGCAGGGCGACCAGCGTCTTGCCGGAGCCCACCTCGCCCTGCAGCAGCCGGTTCATCGGGTGGGGCTGCGCGAGGTCGGCCTCGATCTCGGCGCCCACCTGCCGCTGGCCCGCGGTGAGGGTGAACGGCAGCCGGGCGTCGAAGGCGTCGGCGAGCCCGTCGGGTCGCCCCGTGCGGGCCCGGGCGCCGCGCTCCCGGGCGGCGGCCCGGCGGCGCAGCAGCACGAGCTGGGCCACCAGCGCCTCGGTGAACCGCAGCCGTGCGGCGGCGCGGGCGGCCTGGGCGGGGTCGTCGGGACCGTGGACCCAGGAGAACGCCGTGGTGAGGTCGAGCTGCCCGAACCGGCGGCGGTCCTCGGCGGAGAGCGGGTCGGGGACCTCGCCGAGCAGGTCGAGCGCGGCGTGGACCGCCGCCAGCACCTGGAAGGAGTCCAGACCGCTGGTGGCGCGGTAGACCGGGATCAGGCCCTTGACGCTGGCCGCGAGCGCCTCGCCGGCCTGCCGGGTGGAGCCCTCGGTCATGAAGCTGTGGGGGCTCGCGAGCTGCCACTGGCCCTTGAACCGCTTGGTGCGCCCGGTGAACACGCCCAGCGAGCCGACGGGCATCCGCTCGGCCTCGGCCTGCGCGTGGCCGGGGTTGGCGACGAAGAACGTCGCCTCGAAGCTCGGGCCCTTCGTCTGCAGCCGCACCTGCACGCGGTACGCCGTGCGGCGGGTCCGCCGGTCGACGTGGGTCCGGACCTCGCAGGAGATGACCCGGCCGACCACGCTCACCTCCTGGCCCTCGCTGAGGTCGCCCACGTCGCTCGGCTCGTCCGCCGCCTCGTAGGAGCGCGGCAGGTGCCACAGCAGGTCGCCCAGGGTGCGCAGCCCGAGGCCCTCCTCGGCGCGCTTGCGCTTGGCGTGGGCCTTGCCGAAGACGGCGGCGACGGGGCTGTCGAGGGTGAGGGCCGGGGCCCCGGAGGCGGGTGGTGGGGCGCTGGTGGTCACGGGGTCCCCCCTCACTCGACGGAGATCAGCAGCGGGTAGCGGTCCTGGCCCCCGTCGTACACCACGACGTCGACGGTGGGGTGGGCCTCCTCGGCGTACGCCGCGAGCCCGGCGGCGAGCGCAGGCCCGTCGGCGCCCGTGGCGGGGTCGGGGCGGCCCGCCACCACGGTGAGCAGGTCCCCGCCGCCCGCCAGGAGCCGCTCGACCACCTCGCGGGCCACGGTCGCGAGGTCCTGGCCGACCACCGCGAAGTCCCCCGCGACGACGCCGAGGGCGTCACCGGGCTCGCAGGGGCCGGCCATCGTGATGGCCCGCCGCGCCGCGACGGTCACGGCGCCCTGCCGGACGTGGCGCGCGGTCGCCGTCATCTCCAGCACGTCGGCCCCGAACCCGCGGCCCGGCTCGTGGACCGCGAGGGCCGCCAGGCCCTCGACCTGCGAGCGGGTCGGGATGACCGCGACGGTGGTCGTCGCGGCGTCGCCGGCCCGGGCCGCCCGGGAGCGCAGCTCGCCCGCCGCGAGCTCCGCCGTGGCGACGGTGTCGGCGTCGTTGGGCAGGAGCACGACCTCCGCGGCCTCGCAGCCGGTCACCGCCGCCAGCAGGTCGCCGGCCGAGGGTCGTCGCCCGGGCCCGCCGGGCACGACGACCGCGCCGGCCTCGCCGAACAGCCGCGCCAGCCCCTCGCCCGCCGCCACGGCGACGACGCGGCGACCCGTGCGCACGGCGGACCCGTCGCCCGGGGCCGCGTCGGGGTA
>NZ_BAAAMY010000006.1:46852-149262 GCF_039529515.1 Nocardioides lentus | reverse complement strand
CCCGTCGCCCGGGGCCGCGTCGGGCTACGCCGCCGGCGCCTGGGACGCGAGGTGGGTGATCCGGATGTCCTCCGGGGTGCCCGCGGCGAGCGCGGCCTCCACGGCGGCGCCGGCGTCGTCGACGTGGACGTGGACCTTCCACAGCCCCTGCCCGCCCACGACCACCAGCGAGTCGCCGAGGCCCGCGAGTCGCGCCCGCAGCTCGGCGACGGCGGCGTCGTCGGCCCGCAGCAGGTAGACCACCTCGTACGCCGGGCCGGCGGGTCCGGCGGCGGGTCCGGCGGCGGGTCCGACGGCGGGTCCGACGGCGGGGTCGGCGGCGTCGGGGGCGCGGGGGTCGGGCGCGGGAGTCGGGCGCGGTCGGCCGGGCACCGGGATCCGGTGGTGCGGCAGCGGCTCCGGCTGCGAGACCGGCCGGCGGCCGGTCAGGACGCGCTCGGCGGCCTCGAGCACGACGACGAGGCCCCGACCGCCGGCGTCGACGACCCCGGCGGCGGCCAGCACCGGGAGCTGCTCGGGGGTCCGCTGCAGCGCCGCCCGGGCCGCGGCCGCCGCGGCCGTGATCACCCGGCGCACGTCGGCCGCGGGGTCCGGGGGGCCGGCGGTGATCGGCTCCAGGGCCTGTCGGGCCGCCCGCGACGCGGCGGCGGCGACGCTGAGGATCGTGCCCTCGACCGGGGCGGCGACGGCCTCGTAGCTGGCGCGGGTCGCCTCGTCGAGGGCGTCGGCGAGCACGGCGGCCGGGGGCCGGTCGTCGGGGGCGGCGGTGGTGGTCGCGGCGACCGCGCCGAGCATCTGGCTGAGGATGACCCCGGAGTTGCCCCGGGCGCCCAGCAGCGCCCCGCGGGCCATCGCCGCCCAGGCCCCGTCGGCGTGCCGCCCGTCGGCCGGGGAGCCGGCCGGGGTCTCGCTCGCACCGACGGCGTCGCGGGCGGCGGACACCGTGAGGTAGAGGTTCGTGCCGGTGTCGCCGTCGGGCACCGGGTAGACGTTGAGGGCGTCGATCTCCTCGCGGGCGCGGGCGAGGCCCGCCACGGCGACGTCGAGGAAGCGGACCAGCGCGTCCGCCTCGTCGGGACCGTCGGCGAGCTGCTGCACGCCCGCAGGCTAGTGGGCGGCCCGTCGGCGGGGGACGATTGGATCAGGGGGGCGTGCCTCGGCTACTCTTCTGCGGTTGCCCGACGACTCCCGGTTCCCCGGGGCCCTCGGCCGGGCAGGACCTCGAACTTCGATCCCAGGAGCTGTGCAGTGGCTGCCGTCTGTGACATCTGCGCCAAGTCGCCGGGCTTCGGTCACAACCGGCCGTGGTCCCGCAAGATCACCAAGCGTCGCTTCGACCCGAACATCCAGCGGGTCCGTGCCAAGGTCAACGGCACCCCGAAGCGCATGAACGTCTGCACCCGCTGCATCAAGGCGGGCAAGGTCACGCGCTGACGCGCTGACCTGGCCACGAGGCCCCGGAGCACCGCTCCGGGGCCTCGTGGCGTCCCGGGACCCGCTCACGCGGGCGCGCGCTGGTCCGGCGGCTCCCACCCCGGGACCTCGGCGGCCTCGGCCACGAGCGCGTCGAGCACGACCCTGACGGCGACCCGGGCCGCCCGGTCGGCCCGGGCCAGCGCCGCGATCCGCCTGACCGGGCCCACCCCGCGCACCCGCCGTACGACGAGGTGGCCGGCGGCCGGGTCCGCGGCCCGCCGGGGCAGCAGCGCCAGGCCGTGCCCGCCGCGGACCAGCGCCTCCTGCAGGCGGAGGTCGGTGAAGCGGTGGACCACCCGCGGCTCGAGCCCGGCGTCCGCGAACCAGGCCGACAGCGCCCGGTCGAACGGCCACCCCACCGGGACGCCGATCCAGGGGTCGTCCGCGACGTCGGCGACCTCGACCTCCGGCAGGGCCGCGACCCGGTGGTCGGCCGGGGCCGCGACGTCGAGCGGCTCGGTGGCGAGCTCGACGACCTCGAGACGCCGCCCCGACCGGGCCGCGGAGCGCGCCATCGCGGTCCAGGAGGCGTCGACGGACGCGCGGTGGGCCAGCACCACGTCCACGACGTCGGTGCGCCCGGCGTACTCGTCGGTCTGGCGGTCGGCCTCGCTGACCTCCAGGCGCAGGTCCGGGTGGGCGGCCAGGCGCCGCAGGACGCCGGCCAGCAGGGCCTGGCCACCGGTCGGGTAGACGCTGAGGCTGACCGTGCCCGCCACGCGGTGCCGGTAGGTGTCCCACGCCGCCTCGACCCGGGCGCGGGCGACGTCGAGCTCGTGGGCGGCGCGGACGAGGGCCTCGCCGGCCTCGGTGAGCGCGACGCCCCGACCGACGCGGGTCAGCAGCGCGGCGCCGGCCTCGCCCTCCAGGACCTTGAGCTGCTGCGAGACCGCCGTGGGCGTCAGGTGGACCGCCCGGGCGACCGCGGTGACGCTGCCGCGACGGTCCAGCTCGCACAGCAGCGAGAGGCGCCGCGGATCCAGCTCGACCATGAAGCAAACCTAGAGGGTGGGTCGACCGATACGCGATGGATCTTCATGGTCGCGGGCCACGAGGATCGGGGCATGACACCGATGCCCGCCCGCGACGTGGGCCTGGCGGCCGGGGTGGCGGTCTGCTGGGGCCTGAACTTCATCGCCATCGACGCCTCCCTCGACCACTACCCGCCGATGTTCCTCGTGGCGCTGCGCTTCGCGCTGCTGGCCGTGCCCGCGCTGCTGCTCGTGCCGCGACCGGACGTGCCGCTGCGCTGGCTGCTGGGGTACGGCGCGGGCTTCGGCGTGGCGCAGTTCGTGTTCCTCTACGCCGGCCTCGAGGCGGGGATGCCGGTCGGGCTCGCCTCGCTCGTGCTGCAGGCCTCGGCGCCGTTCACGGTGCTCCTCGCCGCCGTCCTGCTCGGCGAGCGCACCTCGCGCCGCCAGCTGGTCGGGGTCGCCGTCGCGGTGGCCGGCCTCGCGGTCATCGCCGCCTGGCGCGGGCTGACCGTCTCGCTGCTGCCGGTCGTCCTGGTGCTCCTCGGGGCGCTCGGGTGGGCCTTCGGCAACCTCGCCTCCCGGCGCGCGCAGCCGGACTCGCCCTTCGCGCTGATGATGTGGATGACCGTCGTGCCGCCCGTGCCCATGCTGGCGCTGTCGCTGCTCGTCGAGGGCCCGAGCGCGATCGGCGGGAGCCTCGCGACGGCCCTCGACGCCGACGCGCTCGGCGCCGCCCTCGGCCTGCTCTACACCGTGGTGGTCGGCACCGTCGTCGGGAGCGGCGTGTGGACCGCCCTGCTGCGGCGCCATCCGTCGAGCACCGTCGCGCCCTTCAGCATGCTCGTGCCCGTCACCGGCCTCACCGCCGCCTGGCTCGTCCTCGGCGAGGTCCCCGCGCTCGTCGAGGTCCTGGGCGGCGTCCTCGTCGTCGCCGGCGTGCTGTGGGGGTCGGGCGTGGGGCGTCGGGCCGGGCGTCGCCCCGGGCTCCGCCCCGGGCGTCTGGGCTCCGGCGGTGGTGGGGCCGGCGAGCCCGTCACCGAGGTCTCGACGCGCTGACGCCCCTTCGCGGGCTCAGGCGCGTCGCTCGCCCGACGTGACCCGGTCCACGCCCTGGCCGGCTCGGGCGTGCCGGATCAGAAGTGGGTCCAGCCGGCGGCGCCCTCGTGGGGGGTGCCGTCGACCGTCACGCCGCTGCCGGCGCCCACCGTGCCGATCGCGGTCCAGCCCTCCGGCAGGTCCACGTGCGCCGGGAAGGTCGCGGCGAGGCTGTGGTCGTCGCCGCCGGTGAGGACGAAGTCGAGCGGGTCGCCGCCCATCGCCGCGGCCACCGCGCGCAGGCCCTCGGGGACCGCCAGCGCTTCCCGTCGGACGTCGATCGCGACGCCGGAGGCCGCGGCCACGTGGCCCAGGTCCGCGAGCAGGCCGTCGGAGACGTCGACCAGCGAGGTCGCGCCGGCGTCGGCGGCCCGGGGTCCCGCGGCGTACGGCGGCTCGGGGCGGCGGTAGGCCTCGACCATCGCGCGCGGCGAGCGGAACCCACGGCTGAGCACGGCCAGGCCCGCCGCGGCCCAGCCCTGGCGCCCGGCGAGCGCGAGCACGTCGCCGGGCTCGGCGCCCGAGCGGAGCACCGGGTCGATGCGGCAGGTGCCGAGCACGGTGACCGCGACGACCAGCTCCTCGGCGCGCGTGAGGTCACCGCCGACCACCGAGGCCCCGGCGAGCGCGCACTCCTCGGCGAACCCCCGACCCAGCTCGAGCAGCCACGCCAGCGGCAGGTGGGCCGGCGCGGCGATCCCGAGCGTCAGCGAGTGCGCGCGGCCCCCCATCGCGTTGAGGTCGGAGAGGTTCTGGGCGGCGGCGCGGTGGCCCACGTCCTCGGCGGAGCACCAGTCGCGGCGGAAGTGCCGGTCCTGCACCATCAGGTCGGTCGAGACCAGGATCTGGTCGTCGTCGGACCACAGCACCGCCGCGTCGTCCCCGGGCCCCACCTCGACGTGCTCGCCTTGGGCGAAGAGGGCGGTGAGCGCCTCGATCACCTCGAACTCGCCGACGTCGGCGAGGGTCGCGTCCGCGGGCCAGGAGCGGGACGGGTCGGCGGGGGTCTCACCGGGGGGCATGGGCCCCATCACAGCAGAGCGGGCCGTTGCGGTCCCGAGCGGCGCGCACGGTAGGTTGAGCCGTGACAGCGGTCACCCGGCTCCCGCCGTGGCCCCCGGTGCGTTCAACGAGGAGCTCACATGGTCGTGCAGGCCTACGTCCTGATCCAGACCGACGTCGGCAAGGCCGCCGAGGTCGCCGCCGAGATCGCCAAGGTCAAGGGCGTCACCATGGCGGAGGACGTCACCGGGCCCTACGACGTGATCGTGCGCGCCGAGGCCCGCAACGTCGACGAGCTCGGCAAGCTGGTCGTCGCGAAGGTGCAGACCCTCGACGGCATCACCCGCACGCTGACCTGCCCCGTCGTCCACATCTGAGCGTCCCGATCGCGGTGCGCCGCGCGTCGGCCGTGGCCGGCGCCCTCCTCGTCGTGCTCCCCCTCGCGGGCTGCACGCCCACGCTCCAGGTCGACGCCCAGGACGTGGGCGGCACCGACGCCGAGCTGTGCGCGCGTCTGGTCGACGCGGTGCCCGACGAGGTGGTGCAGGCGCGGAGGCGGGACCTCGAGGTCCTCAGCGGCACCGACGCCACCGTCGCCGCGTGGGGTGACCCGCCCCTGGTGCTGACCTGCGGCGTCGGCACCCCCGCGGGCTTCTCGCGGGTCGCGTCAGCCTGCCAGGACGTCGCCGGCGTCGACTGGTTCGTGCCGGAGGAGCAGATGGAGGACCAGTCGCGCGAGGCGGTGGCGACCACGATCGGCTTCGAGCCGGCCGTGGAGCTGCGGATCCCCGCCGCCTACCGGCCCCCGGTCGAGGTGCTCGTCGAGCTCGCCCCCGCGATCCGCGCCACCCTGCGCAACCCGAACCCCTGCGTCGTCGCCGACCCGCGCGACGAGCTCGCGCCCTGACGCCCGAGGCTCGGCCGGCGCTCAGCGCAGGCCGGTGTCGCGGGTGAGGGCGAGGCGGACGAGGCGGTCGAGCAGGGCGGAGTAGTCGAGGCCGGTCGCGGCCCACATGCGCGGGAACATCGACAGGGCCGTGAAGCCGGGCATCGTCTCGACCTCGTTGACCAGCACCCGCCCGTCCGGCATCACGAAGAAGTCCACCCGGGCGAGGCCCTCGACGTCGAGCGCCTCGAAGGCGCGGACCGCGAGCACCCCGACCTCGGCGCGCAGGTCGTCGTCCACGTCGGCGGGCACGGCGAAGCTCTCCTCGAGGTACTTGGCCTCGAAGTCGTAGAACGCGTGCTCGTCGCCGACCAGGATCTCGGCCGGCACGCTGACCTCGGGCGGCGAGCCGTCGAGGCCGCCGAGCACCCCGATCTCGATCTCCCGGGCGCCCTCGGCCGCCGCCTCGACGACGATCTTGGGGTCGTGGCGCCGAGCCTCGGCGATCGCGGCGTCGAGCTGATCCGGGGTGTCGACGCGGGTGATGCCCATGCTCGAGCCGGCCCGGGCGGGCTTGACGAAGACCGGGAGGCCGAGGGCCGCGACCTGGGCGCGGCACAGCTCGGGGTCGCGGTCCCACCGGTCGCCGCGGACCGTGACCCACGGCAGGACGGGCAGCCCGGCGGCGACGAACAGCTGCTTCATGAAGTGCTTGTCGGTGCCGACCGCGCTGGCCAGCACCCCGGCGCCCACGTAGCGGACGCCCGCCATCTCGAGCAGGCCCTGGAGGGTGCCGTCCTGCCCCCACGGCCCGTGCATCACCGGGATGACGACGTCGACCTCGCCCAGGACCGGGGGGACCTCCCGGGGCTCGCTGACGACGAGGCCCCGCCCGGGCGTCAGCGCCACCTCCACGGACCCCCGGACCTCCGGCAGCTCGCCGCCGGGGCCGAGCGCCAGGCGCGCGGGGTCACCGTCCTCGAGGACCCAGCGGCCGTCGCGGCCGATCCCGACCGGGACCACGTCGTACGCCGCGGGGTCGAGGGCGGCGATGACGCTGCCGGCGGACAGGCAGGAGATGGAGTGCTCGCCCGAGCGGCCGCCGAAGACGACGGCGACGCGCGGTCGCCGGGGCGGGGAGGTCGACTCGTGCGGCGTCTCGGCGTCCATCGCGACGACCCTAGCGGCCCTCGTGGGAGGCTGATCGCATGGAGCCTGACGCCGCGCTGTCCACCCGCGCCGTGCACCTGGGACGCCCTCCCCACGAGCCGGACCGCCCCCTGAACGAGCCGATCACGATGGCGGCGACCTACGTGGCCGGGGGCGACCTCGAGTACGGCCGCTACCGCAACCCGACCTGGACCGCCTTCGAGGAGGCCCTGGGCGGCCTCGAGGGCGGCAGCTGCCTGGCCTACGCCAGCGGCCTCGCCGCGGTCGCGACCCTGCTCGACCTCGTCGGACCCGGTGAGAAGGTCGTCGCACCCCGCCACACCTACCTCGGCTCGCTCGCGCAGCTCGGCGACCTGGAGGCCCGCGGCCGACTGGTCGCGGAGCTCGTCGACGTCACCGACACCGCCGCCTTCGCAGCCGCCTGCGAGGACGCCGCGCTGGTCTGGCTGGAGACGCCCACCAACCCCGCGATGGAGGTCGCGGACGCCCCCGCGATCATCGCGGCCGCCCACGCGGCCGGTGCGCGGGTGGTCGTCGACAACACCTTCGCCACGCCCGTCCTGCAGCGTCCGCTGGAGTGGGGGGCCGACATCGTCGTGCACTCGGTCACCAAGTACGTCGCCGGCCACTCCGACCTGCTGATGGGCGCGATCGTGGTCGCGGACCCGGCCCTGTACGACGTGCTGAAGCAGCGCCGCGACTCCTACGGCGCGATCCCGGGCGCGTTCGAGGCCTGGCTGGCGCTGCGCGGCCTGCGCACCCTGCCGCTGCGCGTCGAGCGCGCGCAGGCCAACGCCGCCGAGCTGGCCCGCCGGCTCGGCGAGCGCGACGACGTGGTCGAGGTCCGCTACCCCGGCTTCGGCGGCATGCTCGCCCTCGTGCTCGACTCCGGCGGCCGCGCCGACCTCGTGCAGCACTCGACGCGCCTGTGGGTCTACGCGACCTCCCTCGGCGGGCTCGAGTCGAGCCTCGAGCGGCGGCGGCGCTGGAAGTCCGAGCCCGACACCATCCCCGACGGCCTGCTGCGCCTGTCCGTCGGCATCGAGGACGTCGACGACCTCTGGGCCGACCTCGCCCAGGCCCTCGACGCGTCACGGGGGTGACGGACGGGGCGCCGCCGCGGCGGCGCCCCGGTCAGTCGGTCTCGGCCTTCGTGTCGCGGGCGATGAAGGCGTTGACCATCTCGCTGGGCGTCAGGTCGGCGGACAGGACGGCGTCGACGGCCTCGGCGATCGGCGCGTCGATGCCGTGCCGGCGGCCCAGCGCGAGCAGCGAGGTGCAGGACTTGGCGCCCTCGGCGACCTGCCGGGTGGAGGCCACGATCTCCTCGACGCTCATCCCCTGGCCCAGCCTCTCGCCGAAGGTGCGGTTCCGCGAGAGCGGCGAGGAGCAGGTCGCGACGAGGTCACCGAGCCCGGCGAGGCCCATCAGCGTCATCGGGCTCGCGCCGAGGGCGGCGGCGAGGCGGGCGGTCTCGGCGAGACCGCGGGTGATGACCGAGGCGGTGGTGTTGTCGCCGAACCCGAGGCCGACGGCCATGCCGACGCTGAGGGCCACGACGTTCTTGTAGGCGCCGCCGACCTCGCAGCCGACCACGTCGGTGGAGGTGTAGGGGCGGAACGCCCGGGTGTGCACGATCCCCTGGAGCCGGCGCGCCACGTCCTCGTCGGCGCACGCCACGACGGAGGCGGCGGGCTCCCGGGAGGCGATCGGGCGGGCCAGGTTGGGGCCGCTGACCACCGCGATCCGCTCCGGTCCGGCGCCGACCAGCTCGGCGAGCACCTCGCTCATCCGCAGCAGGGAGCCTCGCTCGACGCCCTTCATCAGCGACACCAGCACGGCCTGCGGGGGCAGCACGCCCGCCCAGTCGGCGAGGTTCTCGCGCAGCCGCTGCGAGGGCACGGCGAGGACGACGACGTCCGCCCCCGCCGCGGCCTTCTCGGGGTCGTGGGTGGCCTCGACGGCCGCCGGCAGCTGGACGCCGGGCATGTACTCGGCGTTCTCGCGGCGCGCGTTGATCTCGTCGCAGACCTCCTCGCGCCGCGCCCAGATCGTCACGTCGTTGCCCGCGTCGGCGAGCACGACGGAGAACGCCGTGCCCCACGACCCGGCCCCGAACACCGCCACCTTCGTCACGCCGTGCCTCCCTGGTCCCGGCTCTCGCCGTCGGTGTCGTCGTCGGTGCGTCCGTCGGTGCGTCCGTCGGCGTGCCCGTCGTGGCCTCCGCCCGTCCGAGCGCCGGCGCCCCGGCCGGGGCGCCCGCCGGTGGGGCGGGGCCTCCCGTACTCGCTGAGGCCCTCGCGCCGGGGGTCGAACCGCTCGGCGGGCGGGCTCTCGCCGCGGATCTCGGCGACGAGGTCGGTGATGGCGTCCATGATGGTCTCCGTGGCCGCCGACAGCCGCGCCGCCGTCACCTGACCGCCCGCGTGGGCGGAGAGGTCGACGGGGTCCCCCACCTTGAGCGTGACGTGGGTGCGGGGCAGCAGCCGCGGCTTCCGCGCGTACGGCGGCAGCAGTCGCTGGGCGCCCCACTGGCCGATCGGGACCACCGGGCAGCCGGTGCGCAGCGCGATCCGGGCCGCGCCGGAGCGGCCCATCATCGGCCACAGGTCGGGCTGGCGGGTCAGCGTGCCCTCGGGGTAGACCACCACGCACTCCCCCGCCTCGACGGCGGCGACGGCGGAGTCGAAGGCGTCCATCGCCCCGGACCCGCGGTGCACGGGGATCTGTCCGGCGTCGCGCATCATCGCGCCGAGCACGCGGTGGCGGAACAACCCGTCCTTCGCGAGGTAGCGCGGCAGGCGGCCGTGGTCCCAGACCAGGTGGGCCGAGACGAGCGGGTCGACGTGGCTGAGGTGGTTCAGCACGATCACGCAGCCACCCGTGGCGGGGATCTTCTCGCCGTCGATCCAGGTCCGCGTCGTGAGGGCGAGCAGGGCAGGCTTGATGACCACCCCGCCGACGGTCAGCGCCCAGCCCTTCGGCTGGGTCTTCGGCCGCACCGCCAACGTCGCTCCCATCGAGACCGCCCGGGCGCAGCTGGTCCGCGCCGACGTCGCGAGAAGACTACTGGTCCCGGCTGGCAGGATGGGGCCGGTGAGCGGGGCACACGGAGGACTCGCGGCGCGGTGGCTGGCGATCCTGCCGGTCAAGCCCCCGGCGCGCGGCAAGAGCCGGCTCGACCTGGCCGACGACCTGCGGCGGGAGCTCGCCGCGGCCTTCGCGATCGACACCGCCACCGCCGCCCGGCTGGCCGGGAGGGTCGCGGTCGTGCTGGCGGTCACCGACGACGCGGCGTTCGCCACCGAGCTGTCCCGGCTGGGCTGCGAGGTCCTGCCGGACGGGGTCGGGGGCGACCTCAACGGCACGCTGCGCCAGGCCGCGGCCGAGGGCCGGCGCCGATGGCCGGACCTGCGTCCGGTCGTGCTGTGCGCCGACCTGCCGGCGCTGCGCCCGGCCGACCTCGACGCCGCGCTCGAGGAGGCGGCGGCGCGGCCCGGCCCGTCGTACGTCGCGGACGCGGAGGGCACCGGGACCACGCTGTACGCCGCGTCCCACGAGGACTTCGCGCCGCGGTTCGGCGCGGGGTCGGCGGCCGCGCACCGGGCGGCGGGCGCCGTCGCGGTGCCGGGCGACCTCCCGAGCCTGCGACGTGACGTCGACACCGGGCCGGACGTGCGGACGGCCGCGGCGCTGGGGCTCGGGGCCCACAGCGCCGCGGCCGTCGCGCGACTGCTCGACTGAGAGGACCGCCGCGGCGAGCGGTCCGGGGTGCGTCAGCCCAGGAAGTCGACGAGCGCGGAGTTGAACTCGTCCTTGTGGCTGACGTTGAAGCCGTGCGGGCCGTCCTTGACGACGTGCACCGAGGCGTTGGCCAGCGCGGCGACGGACCGCTCGCCGGAGGCCTCGAAGGGCACGACGGCGTCGGAGTCGCCGTGGAGCACGAGCACCGGGACGGTGATCTTCGGCAGGTCGCCGCGGAAGTCGGTGCGTCCGAAGGCGTTGACGCACAGCAGCACGGCCTCGTCGCGGGCCGGCTTCGCCAGCTCCAGGGCCTCCTGACGCTGCTCCTCGGTCACCTTCAGCTCGTCGCCCGCGGTGAAGAAGTTGGTCACGAAGCCGTCGAGGAAGCCCTCGCGGTCGGTCGTGATGGACTGCTCGAAGTCACGGATGCCCTCCTCGGGCAGCGCGCCGTCGGGGTTCTCGTCGTTCTTCAGCAGGTACGGCGGGACCGCCCCGGCCAGCACGGCCGAGCGGACCCGACCCTCGCCGTAGGTCGAGAGGTACCGCACGACCTCGCCGCCACCCATCGAGAAGCCGACGAGCGTCGCGTCGTCGACGTCCAGGCCGGTCAGGAGCCCGTCGAGGTCGGCGGCGAACGTGTCGTAGTCGTAGCCGGTCTCGGGCTTGTCGGAGGCACCGAAGCCGCGGCGGTCGTAGCTGATGACGCGGTAGCCGGCCGAGGTCAGGGCGGGGATCTGCTCCGACCAGGAGGCGCCGCTCAGCGGCCATCCGTGGATCAGGACGACGGGACGGCCCTCGCCGCCGGTGTCCTCGTAGCTGAGGGTGAGGCCGTTGCTCTCGATCTGGGGCATGGGATCCGCCTTTCGGGTCGACGTTGTCTTGTGTGCAAGACGTCTACCCGAACCGTCGTTCCCTCCGCGCCCTTCCCGCCGTCTCGGATACCGAGACCGCGTTCTCGCGCCGCGGTCAGGCCGAGACGGGCTTCCAGGACGGGCGGCGCGTCTCGTACTCGGCGATGTCGTCGGCGTGCCCGAGCGTGATCCCGATGTCGTCGAGGCCCTCCAGCAGGCGCCAGCGGGTGTAGTCGTCGATGTCGAAGGAGTCCTCGATCGCGTCGACGCCCTCCCCGGCGCGCACCGTGCGGGACTCGAGGTCGACGGTCACGACGCCGCCCGGGTTGTCCTCGAGGAAGTCCCAGAGCCGCGAGACGACCTTGTCGTCGACCTGCGCGGCCACGAGGCCGGCCTTGCCGGCGTTGCCGCGGAAGATGTCACCGAAGCGGGGCGAGATCACGGCGCGGAAGCCGTAGTTCTGCAGCGCCCACACCGCGTGCTCGCGCGAGGAGCCGGTGCCGAAGTCGGAGCCGGCGACGAGCACCGACCCCGCGGCGTACTCGTCGCGGTTGAGCACGAAGTCGGGGTTGTCGCGCCAGGCGGCGAACAGCCCGTCCTCGAAGCCCGTGCGGGTGACGCGCTTGAGGTAGTGCGCTGGGATGATCTGGTCGGTGTCGACGTTGCTGCGCCGCAGGGGCACCCCGACGCCGGTGTGGGTGGTGAACGTGTCCATGTCGTCGTCCTCTCAGGCGTCCAGCGCCGGCAGGTCGGAGGGGCTGGAGAGCGTGCCGCGCACGGCGGTGGCGGCGGCCACCGGCACCGAGACCAGGTGGGTGCGGCCGCCCTTGCCCTGGCGGCCCTCGAAGTTGCGGTTCGACGTCGAGGCGCTGCGCTCGCCGGGGGCGAGCTGGTCGGGGTTCATGCCCAGGCACATCGAGCACCCGGCCCCGCGCCACTCGGCACCGGCCTCCTTGAAGACGACGTCGAGCCCCTCGTCCTCGGCCTGCAGGCGCACCCGCGCCGAGCCCGGCACGACCAGCAGGCGGGTGTCGGCGTCGACCGTGCGGCCCTTGATCACCTCGGCGGCCAGCCGGAGGTCCTCGATGCGGCCGTTGGTGCAGGAGCCGATGAAGACGGTGTCGACCGAGATCTCCCGCATCGGGGTCCCCGCGGTGAGGGCCATGTACTCCAGCGCCTTCTCCGCCGCGGTGCGGTCGCCGGGCTCGTCGAAGGACTCCGGGTCGGGCACGGCCTCGCCGAGGGGGACGCCCTGGCCGGGGTTGGTGCCCCAGGTGACGAAGGGGGTCATGGTCGAGGCGTCGAGGACGATCTCCTCGTCGTACGACGCGTCGGCGTCGGTGCGCAGGCTGCGCCAGTGCTCGACGGCGGCGTCCCAGTCGGCGCCGGTGGGCGCCTGGGGCTTGCCCTCGATGTAGTCGAAGGTGGTCTGGTCGGGTGCGATCATCCCGGCCTTCGCGCCCCACTCGATCGACATGTTGCAGATCGTCATCCGACCCTCCATCGAGAGCTCCTCGATGGCCGGGCCGCGGTACTCGACGATGTAGCCCTGGCCGCCGCCGGTGCCGGTGTGGGTGATCAGGGTCAGAACCAGGTCCTTGGCCGTCACGCCCTCGGGCAGCGAGCCGTTGACGGTGACCGCCATCGTCTTGGGCCGGGTCTGCGTGAGGGTCTGCGTGGCGAGCACGTGCTCGACCTCGGAGGTGCCGATGCCGAACGCGAGCGCGCCGAAGGCCCCGTGCGTCGAGGTGTGGGAGTCGCCGCACACGATCGTCATCCCGGGCTGGGTGAGGCCCAGCTGCGGGCCGATGATGTGCACGATGCCCTGGTCCTTGTCGCCCAGGGCGTGCAGCTGCACGCCGAACTCCTCGGCGTTGCGGCGCAGCGTCTCGACCTGGGTGCGCGAGACCGGGTCCTTGATCGGCTGGTCCCAGTCGACGGTGGGGACGTTGTGGTCCTCGGTCGCGAGCGTCAGCTCGGGACGGCGCACGGTGCGGCCGGACAGGCGCAGTCCCTCGAAGGCCTGCGGCGAGGTCACCTCGTGCACGAGGTGCAGATCGATGTAGAGGAGGTCGGGCTCCCCCGGCGCGGTGCGCACGACGTGCTCGTCCCAGACCTTCTCGGCCAGTGTCCTGCCCATGTCTCCTCCGATGTGTCGCCGACGGACCCGGTGCTCGACGTGGTCCACGTCCCAGGGTCCCCCAGGACAGTACTCTTGCGTCCCAGGATCTGAGACTGCAGTATTGCCATATGGACAGCGGAAGTGGCGTGGGGGTCCTCGACAAGGCAGCGCTGGTGCTGGCGGCCCTGGAGAGCGGACCGGCGACCCTGGCGGGTCTCGTGGCCGGGACGGGCCTGGCCCGGCCGACGGCGCACCGGCTGGCGGTCGCGCTGGAGCACCACCGGCTGGTGGCCCGCGACATGCAGGGACGGTTCGTGCTGGGTCCCCGGCTCTCGGAGCTCTCCGCCGCGGCCGGTGAGGACCGGCTGCTGGCGGCGGCCGGGCCCGTGCTCGCGCGGTTGCGCGACATCACCGGGGAGTCGGCCCAGCTGTGGCGGCGCCAGGGCGAGCACCGCGTCTGCGTCGCCGCCGCCGAGCGGCCCTCCGGGCTGCGCGACACCATCCCCGTCGGCTCGCAGCTCACGATGCGCGCCGGGTCGGCCGCCCAGGTGCTCCTCGCCTGGGAGGACCCCGAGCGGATGCACCGCGGTCTGCAGAACGCGGCGTACTCGGCCACGGCGCTGTCGGGCATCCGCCGGCGTGGCTGGGCGCAGTCGGTCGGCGAGCGCGAGCAGGGTGTCGCCTCGGTCTCGGCGCCGGTCCGCTCCCCCGGCGGCAAGACCATCGCCGCCGTGTCCGTCTCCGGTCCGCTCGAGCGGCTCTCCCGCCAGCCCGGACGCATGCACGCCCCGGCGGTCCTGGCCGCCGCGGAGCGCCTCAGCGAGTCCCTGCGGCGCCAGGCGGAGTAGCCGAGTCGGCGCGGACGTGCACCCCAGCCGCGCCGAGTCGGCGCGGACGTGCACCGCGCGCACCTGCCGACGCCGTCGTACGCGCACACCCGGCGACTCGGCACCCCTCCGACGCACACACCTGCCGACTCGGCACCCCTCCGGCGCACACACCTGCCGACTCGGCGCCCCTCCGGCGCACACACCTGCCGACTCGGCTCAGAACAGCGCCGAGCCTCCGCCCGCCTCGAGGTCGAGGAGCGTGCGCTTGCGCTCGACGCCGCCGGCGAAGCCGGTCAGCGTCCCGTCGGCGCCGATGACGCGGTGGCAGGGCACGACGACGGGGATCGGGTTGCGGCCGTTGGCGGCGCCGACGGCGCGGGAGGCGCCCGGGACCAGGCCGAGCCGCCTCGCGACCTCGCCGTACGACGCGGTCTCGCCGTAGCCGATGCGGCGCAGCTCCCCCCACACGCGGCGCTGGAAGTCGGTGCCGACCGGGTCGAGCGGCAGGTCGAAGTCCGTCAGGTCCCCCGCGAAGTAGGCCGCCAGCTGGCGGGCCGCCTCGGCCAGGACGGGGTGGCCGTCGGCGCGCTCACCGAGCTCGAGGCCCCCGGGCGGGTCGCCGAACGGGCTGAACTCGATCGCGCGCACCGCGTCGTCGTCGGCGACGATGCGCAGGGGGTCGATGGGGGTGTCGATCACGGTCCACACGGGTCCTCCTCGGGCCGGTCGGGGGCGAGGACGGCCAGGCGGCGTTCCTCGAGCGGGTCGACGACGGTGTGCCACAGGTGCATCAGCGCGGTGCTGCGCCACGGCGACCAGCGGCGGGCGAGCCGCTCGGCCTCCCGCGCGTCGACGGGGTGGCCGAGGTCGCGCAGGGCGTGGCGGACGGCCAGGTCCCCGGGCAGGAAGACGTCGGGGTCGCCGAGGGCGCGGATCGCCACGTAGTCGGCGGTCCACGGACCGATGCCTGTGAGGGCGAGCAGGGCGGAGCGGGTGCTCCCCCGGTCGGCGCCGCCGTCCAGGTCGAGGTCGCCCCGGCCCAGCGCCCCGGCCAGTCCCACCAGCGCCCGACCCCGCGCCCGGGGCATCGGCAGGTCCTCGGCGTCGAGGCCGGCGAGCGCGGCGGGGGTCGGGAACAGGTGCGTCAGCCCCGGTACGCCGGTCGCCACCGGCTCCCCGTGGGCCGCGACGAGGCGACCGAGCACGGTCCGGGCGCCGGCCAGGCTCACCTGCTGGCCGACGACCGTGCGCAGCGCGGTCTCGGCGCCGTCGACCTGACCGGGCACGCGCAGACCCGGGTGGCGGGCGACGAGCGGCGCGAGGAGCGCGTCGTCGCCCAGCGCGGCGTCGACGGCCACCGGGTCGGCGTCGGCGTCCAGCAGCCGTCGCAGGCGGGCGGTGGCCGCCCCGAGGTCGCGCAGGTCGCCCAGCCGCAGGACGGCGGCGACCTGGCCGGTCCCCGGACCGGGCAGGTCCGCGAGCTCCACGCGCAGCGTGGCGGGGCCGTGGGGCAGGCGCAGGGTGCGCGAGTAGGACCCCGTGTCCGCGGCCTCCACCCCCGGCACGAGGTGCGCGGCGAGGAAGCCGAGCAGCGCCCGTCCGGCGTACGGCGTGCGCACGGGCACGCGCACCCGCAGCACGTCGGGCGTGCCCCCGGCGACGGCGTCGTCCCCCCGGTCAGCCCGGCCACCCCGGCCGTCCCGGCCGCCCCGGCCGTCCCGGTCGGCTGCGGCCCGGCGACGGCGCAGGTCGCCCGGCGTCGCGTCGTACACCGCGCGCACGGTGTCGTTGAACTGCCGCACGCTGGAGAAGCCGGCGGCGAAGGCCACGTCGGCCATCGACAGGTCCGTGGTCTCGAGCAGGGTGCGGGCGGTCTGGGCCCGGCGGGCGCGGGCCAGCGCCAGGGGGCCGGCCCCGAGCCGGTCCCCGAGCAGACGGCCGAGGTGGCGGGGGGTGAAGCCCAGCCGGGCGGCCAGCCCGTCGACGCCCTCGCGGTCGACGACGCCGTCGGCGATCAGCCGCATGGCCCGCCCGGCGACGTCGGCGGCGAGGTCCCACTCCGGGTCCCCGGGAACGGCGTCGGGCAGGCACCGCTTGCAGGCGCGGAAGCCGGCCGTCTGCGCCGCCGCCGCGCTGCGGTGGAAGGTCACGTTGCGCGGGCTCGGCGTCCGGGCCGGGCACGACGGACGGCAGTAGATGCCCGTGCTCGTCACGCCGACCCAGAACACCCCGTCGAAGCGGCGGTCGCGGCTGGCGGCGGCGCGGTAGCAGGCCTGGGGGTCCAGGGCCGGGCCCGACGTCGTCATGGCTCCATCCTGCCCGTCGCCCCCGAGGCGGTCCGGCGGGTTTCGGACACGGCCGTGGGTGACCCCGGGAGCGCGTCCGGGCCCGGGAACGACAGCAGGCCCGGTCCTGGGGACCGGGCCTGCTGCGGATGTACCCCCGACCGGATTCGAACCGGCGCTACCGCCTTGAGAGGGCGGCGTGCTAGGCCGCTACACAACGGGGGCTTGACGATCAGGAACCCTAGCCACACCGGCCCTGACGCACCAAATCGCGCCTCCCGGATGACGCTCGGGCGCGCGATTCGCTGGGATACCTGGACTCGAACCAAGACTAACTGAACCAGAATCAGTCGTGCTGCCAATTACACCATATCCCACTGCTGCAGCCCCTGGAGTCGCCTCCAGGAACCGAGAGATGACCTTACACGCGTCGCTGCGACGCCACCAAAGCGCGTCCCGTCGCGTGGGTCGCGAGCCCGGTACGACGGGCCACCAGGACCGTCAGACCGAGGAAGACGAGCGACTGGGTGAGGGTCGACGGGATCATCCACCAGCTGCCCCCCGTGGGGTTCAGGGAGCTGCCCAGGTCCCCCACCGCGAGGGCGAGGCCGAAGGCGAGGAAGTTGTTGAGCACGTGCATCGCGATCGCCGCCTCGAGCCCGCCCGTGGCGATCACGAGCACCCCGGCGACGACGCCGAAGGCGAACCGGTCGAAGAACACCGGGACGCTCTGACCGAGCCCGTGGGCCAGGGCGAACAGCAGCGCGGGGAGCAGGACCGCGACCCACCGCGAGCCGAACACCCCACCGAGCGCCTGGGTGAGGTAGCCGCGGAAGAGGTACTCCTCCCCCGCCGCCTGGAACGGCACGATCAGGACGACGACGAGCAGGAACCACAGCGTGGTCGCGGTGAAGGCGTTCAGGCTGCCGTCGGTCTCGGCGCCGCCGGTGCCGGCGGGCAGCACCGCGGACACCACGACCGTGGCGACGAGCGCGACGACGGCGAGCCCGAGGCAGGTCGCGAACCAGCGCCAGCGCATCCGCGGCGCCACGGAGGTCAGCCAGCGCGGCCGGACGCCGTGCACGACGCGCACCACGAACCAGCACGCCGGGATCAGCGAGGCGAGCGTGAGCATCAGGTAGGCGAGCATCGACGGGGTCGGGTCGCTCAGCGAGCTCACCCCGAGCAGCCACGCGCCGACGTCGCCGCCGCTCAGCGCGACGCCCACCACGAACGGCAGCAGCCACACCAGCGGCGCCAGGAGCACCATCGTGACGGCCAGCAGCACCGTGCCGAGCAGCGCCCACCAGAAGCCGAAGCGGGGACCGGCCCGCAGCAGCTGGTGGTAGGGCAACGGCGGGTAGCGGTCGCCGTACGCCGCGGCGAACTGCTCGTCGCTCAGCGCCAGCGGGTCGCCGTGCGGGGCTGCCGGAGGGGCTGCCGGCGGGGCTGCGGGCGCCGGGGGCCCGAAGGGGTCGGCGGGGACGGGTCGGACCTGCTCGCTCACCCCGCCGAGTCTGTCAGGCGGGTGTGCGGGCCGCGGCCAGTCGCGCCAGCCCCCGCTCGCGGCCCAGCAGCTCGAGCGACTCGAACAGCGGCGGGCTGACCCGCTTGCCCGTGATCGCCACGCGCACCGGGCCGAAGGCGAGGCGGGGCTTGAGCCCCAGACCGTCCACGAGCGCCGCCTGCAGCGCGTCCTGGATGGCGGCGGTGGACCACTCCCCGAGCGGCGCCAGCGCGTCGTGGGCGGCGTCGACGACGCGGCGTCCCTCGGCGTCCAGCAGCTTCTCGGCGTCGGCGGGGTCGAGGGCGAAGTCGGCCTCGTCGACGAACAGGAAGCCCAGCATCGCGGGCGCCTCGGCGAGCTTGTTGATGCGCTCGGCCACCAGCGGCATGGCCAGCTCGAGCAGCCGCGCGTCGGCGTCGGAGACGGGGTCGGAGACGACGCCCTCGCGCTGGAGGAACGGCAGCGCGCGGTGGGTGATGTCGTCGAGGCCCAGCAGCCGCATGTGGGAGGCGTTGATGGCGTCGCACTTCTTGAGGTCGAAGCGCGCCGGGTTGGGGTTCACGTCGCGGACGTCGAAGGCCTCGACCATCTCGGGCAGGGTGAACACGTCGCGGTCCGGCGCGATCGACCAGCCGAGCAGCGCCACGTAGTTCAGCAGCCCCTCCGGCAGGTAGCCCTCGTCGCGGTAGCCGAGCGCGTTGGCCTCGGGGTCGCGCTTGGAGAGCTTCTTGTTGCCCTGGCCCATGACGTAGGGCAGGTGCCCGTACGCCGGGACCTCCTGCGCGACGCCGAGCGCCACGAGGGCGTCGAACAGCGCCAGCTGGCGCGGCGTGGAGGACAGCAGGTCCTCGCCGCGCAGCACGTGGGTGATCCGCATCAGCGCGTCGTCCACGGGGTTCACGAGGGTGTACAGCGGGTCGCCGTTGGCGCGGCACAGCGCGTAGTCGGGCACGAAGCGGGTCTCGAAGGACACCTCGCCGCGCACCAGGTCGTCCCAGCCGATCGTGCCGTCCGGCATCCGGAAGCGGACGACCGGCAGGCGGCCGTCGGCCTCGAAGGCGGCGCGCTGCTCGGCCGTCAGCTCGCGACAGAACCCGTCGTACCCCTGGATCTTGGAGCCGGACTCCGCCCGCCGGGCGTCGACCTCGGCGGTGGTGCAGAAGCAGTCGTAGGTGTACGCCGAGTCCGCGAGGCGCCCGAGCACGTCACGGTAGATCTCGGAGCGCTCGGACTGCCGGTAGGGCCCGACGTCGCCGCCCACCTCCGGCCCCTCGTCCCAGTCCAGGCCGAGCCAGCGGAACAGGTCCAGCAGCGCGTCGTAGGACTCGGTGGTGCTGCGCGCGGTGTCGGTGTCCTCGATCCGGAAGACGAAGGTGCCGCCGTGGTGGCGGGCGAAGGCCCAGTTGTAGAGCGCCGTGCGGACCAGACCCACGTGGGGGCTGCCGGTCGGGCTGGGGGCCATGCGGACGCGGACGTCGCTCATCTGGGGGGTGCTCCTGGATCGGTGGTGGGTCAGTCGCGCAGGGCGACGGGGTTGGTCAGGCTGCCGATGCCGGCGATGGAGACCTCGACCTCGTCGCCGACCTCCATCGGGCCGACGCCCTCGGGGGTGCCGGTCATGATCACGTCGCCCGGCAGGAGCGTCATCACCGACGACACGTGCTCGACGAGGGTGGGGACGTCGAAGATCAGGTCGCTGGTGGTGCCGTCCTGCTGCAGGTCGCCGTTGAGGTGGGTCTGCACCCGGCGGCCGGTGGCGAAGTCGTGGGGGTCGAGGTCGGTCTCGATCCACGGCCCGAGCGGGCAGAACGAGTCGAAGCCCTTGGCCCGGGTGAACTGGACGTCGGAGCGCTGCAGGTCGCGCGCGGTGACGTCGTTGCCGACGGTGTAGCCGAAGATCACGTCGGTGGCCTGGGCCGCGGGCACGTCGCGGCAGATGCGGCCGATGACCACCACCAGCTCGCCCTCGAAGTGGAGGTTGCCGGTCTGCCGGGGGTAGAAGATCGGGTCCCCGGGTCCGATGACCGAGGTGTTGGGCTTGAGGAACATCAGCGGCTCGCTGGGCAGCTCGTGGCCGAGCTCCGCGGCGTGGGCGGCGTAGTTGCGCCCGATGCCGACGACCTTGCTGCGCGGGAGCACGGGCGCCAGGAGTCGGACCTGCGAGAGCGGGACCTCCTCGCCGGTCTGCTTGATCCCGACGTAGAGCGGGTCGCCGGAGAGCGGCACGACGACCGTGTCCTCGGCCGGTTGGCCGAACTCGTCGACCTCCCCCGTCACCACGCCGAAGGCCGGCTCGTCCCCTGTCGTGAACCTCGCGATACGCACCCCGCGACCCTACCGAGGACGGTCGGGCGGTCGGTGGCCGCGGCGAGCCGCCGGGTGCTCGTATCCTCGCCCCGTGCTCGCCGCCGTCCCGACCGTCGTCCTCGACGACGCGGACCTCGCCGGGCGGACGCTCGCCCACGAGGCGCGGTGGGAACGGCTCGTGGGCCCGTACGCCAAGCGTCGGTCGCGCGGCGAGAGGCACCCGGTGCACGACTTCCTGTTCACCTACTACGCCGAGCGGCCCGGGCGGCTGCGGCGCTGGCACCCGGGGCACGGCGTGTCCCTCCCGGCGGGAGCGCCGCACGCCGCGTGGCGCGGCTACGCGACCGACCCGGCCACCGGTCGCGTCGTGGTCCCGGACACCTTCCTGGCCGAGCGACGGGTCCTCGTGACCACGCTGCACCGGCTGCTGCGCGCCACCGAGCGCCGGCCGGCCCACACCGGCTGCTTCGGGCTGCACGAGTGGGCGATGGTCCACGGGCAGGCCGACGGCGACGTGCGCCACGCGCTGCCGCTGCGGCTGGGGTCGGCCGGCACCGACCGCGTCGTCGAGGGCCACCGCATCGCGTGCTCCCACTTCGACGCGTTCCGGTTCTTCACCGACTCCGCGCGCGGTCTCAACACCCTGCGACCGGCCTCGGAGGACCGCGCGGACTTCGAGCAGCCCGGCTGCCTGCACGCCGGCATGGACCTCTACAAGCACGCCTACCGCCTCAGCCCGCTCGTCGACTCCGACCTCGTGCTGGACTGCTTCGCGCTCGCCGCCGACATCCGCGTGCTCGACATGCGCGCCTCGCCGTACGACCTGACCGGCGTGCCCGGCGTCGATCCCGCGCCCGTCCGGATCGAGACCGCCGACGGCAAGCGCGAGTACGCCGCGGCGCAGGCCGCCTTCGCCGCCCGCGCCGCCCCGCTGCGCCGCCGCCTCGCGGCGTGGTGCGAGCGGCTCCTGGAGGCCGACGCGGTCGCCGCGGCCACCTGATCCGCGGCCACCCGATCGGTGCCCCTGGGTGGTGGGGGTCACCTTGCGGCGCGGTGACGCCGTGCCAGTAAGGTAAGCCTTACCTATCCCCCACCCCGAGGAGCGCTCGGTGTCGCTCGCCCCCCGTTCGGACCACCTGTTCTCCCCCGACAACCTCGACGGCTACGTCGAGGCCATGCGTGCCAGCGTCGACCACCTCGCGGCCACGGTCCGCGGCGTCGACGGCCCGGCCACCGGCGCCTCCCCCGAGCAGGTCGCCAAGCTCGTGACCGACGTCGACCTCGACCGGCCGGTCGGCGACCTCGCCGCGGCCCTCGACGAGATGAGCCGGGTCTACCTCGACGACGCGGTGTGGTTCCACGAGCCGGCGTACGCCGCCCACCTGAACCCGCCGGTCGTGCTGCCGGCGCTGGCCGCCGAGGTGTTCGTCTCGGCCGTGAACTCCTCCCTCGACACCTTCGACCAGTCCGTCGGCGGCACCTTCGTCGAGCGTCACCTCGTCGACTGGACCTGCGCCCGGATCGGCTTCGGTCCGGGCAGCGACGGCGTCTTCACCTCGGGCGGGTCCCAGTCCAACCTCCAGGCGCTCCACCTCGCCCGCGACGCCGCGCTGGCCGGCGCCGCCGACGGACAGCTCCCGCGGCTGCGCGTGCTGGCCAGCGCCGACGCCCACTTCAGCGTGCAGAAGTCCGCCCGCCTGCTCGGCCTCGGCGCCGACGCCGTGCTGCCGGTGCCGATCGACGCCGACCGGCGCATGGACGTCGCCGCCCTCCACCGACTGCTCGCCGGGCTCGACGAGGTCGGCCTGGTGGCCATGGCCGTCGTGGCCACGGCCGGCACGACCGACTTCGGCGCGATCGACCCCCTGGACGCCGTCGCGGGGGCCTGCGCCGAGCGCGGCACGTGGCTCCACGTCGACGCGGCGTACGGCGGTGGCCTGCTCGTCTCGGCCCGCCACCGCCACCGCCTCGCGGGGATCGAGCGCGCCGACTCGGTGACGGTCGACTACCACAAGACCTGGTTCCAGCCGGTCTCCTCCAGCGCGCTGCTCGTGCGCGACCGGCGGCTGCTGGTGCACACCGCCTGGCACGCCGACTACCTCAACCCTGAGGCCGACGAGCGGCCGCACCAGGTCGAGAAGAGCCTGCAGACCACGCGGCGGTTCGACGCGCTCAAGCTGTGGCTGACGCTGCGCACCCTCGGGCCCGACCTGATCGGCGAGCACGTCGACACCGTCGTCGGGCTCGCCACCCGCAGCCACGCGCACGTGGTGGCCCACCCCGACCTGGAGGCCGCGCTCGCCCCCCACCTGAGCACGCTGGTCTTCCGCTTCCGCCCGCCCGGCCTCACCGAGGACGCCGCCGACGCGCTCGTCCCCCGGATCCGGCAGACGCTCTACGACCGCGGCCAGGCGCTCGTGGCGGCCACCAAGGTCGACGGCCGCGAGCACCTCAAGCTCACCCTGCTCAACCCCGCCGCGACCGACGCCGACGTGCAGGGCGTCCTCGACCTGGTCGGCGCCGTCGGCCACGAGCTCCTCGCCGGCGAGGGGCGGTGGTCCGCGTGAGCACCACCACCACCACGACCGCGACCCCGACCCGGAGCCACGTGCACGACTTCGTCGCCGTCGGCGCCGGCCCGTTCAACCTCGGGCTGGCCGCGCTGGCCGAGCCGGTCGCCGACCTCGACGGCGTCGTCCTGGAGGCCCGCGACGAGGTCACCTGGCACCCGGGCATGCTCCTGCCCGACTCCACGCTCCAGGTCCCGTTCCTGGGCGACCTGGTCTCGATGGCCGACCCGACCAACCGCTGGTCCTACCTGAACTGGCTCAAGCAGACCGGCGGGCTCTACCCCTTCTACATCCGCGAGGACTTCCACCCCCTGCGCCGCGAGTACAGCGACTACCTGCGCTGGGCCGCCGACGGCCTCGCGTCGGTGCGCCTCGGCCAGCGGGTCACCGCGGTGACCCACGACGGCGGCGCCTACGTGGTGACGACCGCCGCCGGCGACGTCGTCCACGGCCGCCGACTGGTGCTCGGCGTGGGGACCACGCCCCGCCTGCCGGCCTGCGTCACCGACGCCGGCGGGCCCGCGCTCCACACGGCGGACTACCTGGCGCGCCGCGAGGAGCTGCTGGCGCTCGACTCGGTCACCGTGGTCGGCAGCGGGCAGTCCGCGGCCGAGGTCTACCTCGACCTGCTCACCGCGACGACGGACGCGACCGCCGCGGGGCGCCGCGGCCCGGAGCTCACCTGGCTGACCCGGAGCCCCCGGTTCTGGGCGATGGACGACTCGCGGCTCACCCTCGAGATGACGTCGCCCGAGTACACCGCCTACTTCCAGGGCCTCGACGCCCCGACCCGCGCACGGCTCCTCGCCGAGCAGCCGGTGCTCTACAAGGGGATCAGCACGCACACCGTCGACGCGGTCGCCGCCCTGCACTACCGTCTGCGCGCCACGGGCCAGGGCGTGCCGGCCACGCTGGTGGCCGCCACCGAGCTGGTCGACGCACGCTGGGACGGCACGGCGTACGACCTCGGCCTGCACCACACCGAGTCCGGCGAGGACTTCGCCGTGCGCACGCAGGGCCTCGTGCTCGCCACCGGCTACGCCGCGGGCCCGGCGCCCGCGTTCCTCGACGGCGTCCGGGACCGGCTGCGCCTCGACGAGCACGGACGGTTCCTGGCCGGCCCGACGTACGCCGTGGACCACGCGCAGCGCGAGGTCTTCGTGCAGAACGCCGAGGAGCACACCCACGGGTTCGTCGCTCCCGACCTCGGGATGGGCGCCCACCGCAGCTCGGTGCTCGTCAACACGATGACGGGGCGCGAGGTCTACGCCGTGGAGAAGCGCGTCGCCGTGCAGAGCTTCGGGGTGCCCGAGCACCTGCGCGGGGACCGCCCGTGAGCCCCGACGCGACCGTCGCACTCCTCCCCCTCCACCACCGCGACCACGCGGAGGAGCTGCACGCCTGGGTGACCCACCCGAGAGCCGTCTACTGGCAGATGCAGGGCCTCACCCGCGACGAGGTCGTCGCGGCGTACGACGACCTCGCCGCCGACCCGCACCACCACTGCTGGCTGGGTCACCTCGACGGCGTGCCCGCGTTCCTCGTCGAGACCTACGACCCCGCACGGTCGGCGGCCTCGGAGGTCCGCGGGCGGCCTGAGCTCGCCGACGGCGACCTCGGCATGCACGTCCTCGTGGCGCCGCCCGCGGACGGCGCCGACCCGGTGCCCGGGTTCACCCGCCGCTGCTTCGCCGCGACCATGCGCCACTGCTTCGCCGACCCCGCCGTACGACGGGTCGTCGTGGAGCCGGACGCCCGCAACGCCGCGATCGCCCGGCTCAACGCCGAGGCCGGCTTCACCGTGGTCGGCCTCGTGCCGCTGGCCACGAAGGTCGCCGCCCTGTCCACGGCCACCCGCGAGGCCTGGCTGGCCTCCCCGCTCTCCCGTCAGGAGCCCGCATGACGTCCCCCACCGCCACGCACCCCCACCACCTCGACCCGGAGCTGCTCGCGCGCGCCCAGCGTCACCTCGTGGCGAAGGCGATCGCGGAGTACAGCCACGAGCGGCTGCTGGCCCCGGAGCCGACCGCCGACGGGTGGCGGCTCGCCTCCCCCGACGGGCGCTCGGTCCACACCTTCACCGCCGAGGTCCTGCCGCTCGAGCACTGGCTCGTCGACGAGGGCAGCCTGGCCCGGACCGTCGACGGCCGTCCGGCGCCGCTCGACGCCCAGGCCCTCGTGCTGGAGCACGCCGAGGCGCTCGGCGTGCCGCCGCGGATGCAGCCGCTCTACCTCGAGGAGGTCGCCGCCACGCTGGGCGCCGCGTGCTGGAAGCTCGCCCACCGCACCGAGACCGCCGCCGAGCTCGCCGTCGCCGACCACCAGACGGTCGAGTCGGCCATGACCGAGGGCCACCCCGGCTTCGTCGCCAACAACGGCCGGATCGGCTTCTCCCCCGCGGACCACGCGGCCTACGCCCCCGAGGCCGGGCCCGACGTCCACCTGCTCTGGCTGGCCGCCCGCCGCAGCGGGGCGCGGCTCTCGCTGGGGCGCGGCCTCACCGAGGACGCGCTCTACGACGCGGAGCTCGACCAGGCGACCCGGGCGGCGTTCGCCGAGGTCCTGCGCGGCCGCGGCCTCGATCCGCGCGACTTCCTGTGCCTGCCCCTGCACCCGTGGCAGTGGCAGCGGGTCGGCGTCACCTTCGGACCGGACCTGGCGCGCGAGGACCTCGTGCTGCTCGGCGAGGGCCCCGACGTCCACCGGCCGCAGCAGTCGATCCGCACCTTCGCCAACACCTCGCGCCCCGACCGGTCGTTCGTGAAGACGGCGCTGTCGGTGCAGAACATGGGCTTCGTGCGGGGGCTGTCCCCGGCGTACATGGAGGCGACGCCGGCGATCAACGACTGGGTCGCGGACCTGGTCGCCGGCGACCCGGAGCTGAAGGCGACGGGGTTCACCGTGCTGCGCGAGCGCGCGGCCATCGGGTGGACCGGCGACGTCTACCACCGCGTCGAGGGCCCCTCGGCGCAGAAGAAGATGCTCGCGGCGCTGTGGCGGGAGTCGGCGCGGCCGCAGGTGGGCGACGGCGAGCGGCTCGCGAGCATGACCTCCCTGCTGCACCGCGACGCGGCGGGCGACTCGCTCGTGGGCGGGCTGGTCGCGGCGTCGGGCCTGGGCGCCCGGGAGTGGGTGGCGTCGTACCTGGAGGCGTACGTCCGCCCGCTGGTCCACTGCCTGCTGGCGCACGAGCTGGCCTTCATGCCGCACGGCGAGAACCTGGTCCTGGTGCTGCGCGACCACGTCGTGACGCGCGTGGTGATGAAGGACATCGGCGAGGAGGTCGCCGTCATGGACGACCAGCCGCTGCCCGCGGAGGTGGAGCGCGCGCGGGCCGACGTGCCCCAGGACGTCCGGTCGCTGGCGCTGCACACCGACGTCATGGACGGCTACCTGCGCCACCTCGCCGGAGTCCTCCACGCGGACGGGCTCCTCGACGCCGGGGACTTCTGGGCCCTGGTCGCCGACGTCGTCGCCCGCCACGAGGCCGACCACCCCGAGCTCGCCGACGCCGCGGCCCGCTACGACCTGCGCCGGCCCGAGTTCCGCCACTCCTGCCTGAACCGACTGCAGCTGCGCAACACCCTGCAGATGGTCGACCTCACCGACCAGGCCTCCTCGCTCGCCTTCGCCGGCACCATGCCCAACCCCCTCGCCGGCTGAGGCCCACCCTCCGGTGACCGAGCCGCCCCGTGAGGTGGTCGAGCAGCTCGCGAGCCCTGGCGCGGTGTCCTGAGCCTGTCGACGGGAGCGCGCGGCGTCGAGACCACCGAGATCGGGCCGGTTCGGGGGTGTGGAGGGTGGTCTCGTCGCTGGGTTCCGGTGTCGGTGGCCGCGTCTGAGTCCGGGTCCATGGTCACCAGCGCGGCCCCACCACCACCGCCGCGTCCACGACACCCGCGACGACACCCACTGGACCGCGTCCGGCGAGGCCACCTTCCACCGACGCCACGAGGCCCCCGCACCACGAGGCACGTGAACATCACCGGGTCTCGTGGCTCACCCGCTCGTGCCTCGCGAACTCGCACCTCGACCACCGGTGCCGTCCGCACCTCGACCACCGGTGCCGTCCGCACCTCGACCGACTGGGCTGCCCGCGTCTCGGACCCAGGGACCTGAGCGCGCCGACCGCGACCTCGTCACGCGTCCGCGCGGGCACCGGGGGTGGTGGCGCGGAGCCCGGCGACGAGCAGGCCGACCGCGGCGTCGAAGTCGGAGTCGGGGCGGGGCTCGCCCCCGATGGCGCCGACCGACTGCGCCTGCAGGTGGGTCTGCTCCTCGCCCGTGTGGCCCAGCACGAGGTGGAGCAGGGCCCGCGAGGCGGTCGCGACCAGGTCGTCGTCGAAGCCGCCGGTCGCCACCGCGGCCGCGACCTCCTCGAGCGCGGCAGCACCGCCGAGCCCGAAGGCGCGGACCGTCGCGACCAGCTCGGCGCCGTCGCGGTAGGCCAGCAGTGCGTCCCGGACGCGCCGGCAGGCCTCGAGCACGACCCCGTCCCACGGCAGGTCACCGGGCGGGGTCGCGGGTGCGCCACCGAGGCCCCGGGCGAGCACCTCGTCGGCGACGGCGCCCAGCAGGGTCTGCTTGTCGGGGAAGTGGTGGTAGAGCGCGCTGGGCCGCACGCCGAGCTCGGCCCCGAGGCGCCGCATCGTGAGGTCGCCGAGCCCGTAGGCGTCGAGCACCGCGAGAGCGCGGGCGACGACGTCGTCGCGACTGTTGCGCACGCGCACCCCCACGTTGACCGGCCGGAGCGGCCACCCTAACCTGAACGCCGTTCAGGTCGGCGTCGCCGACCTCCTCGCCCAGGAGTCGCCATGAGCTCGCCCCGTCGTCCCGGCCCCGCCGGAGCCGCCCACCCCATGAGCATCGCGCTGATCGCCGGTTTCGCCGCGCTCATCGCCGTCTGCGCCCTGCTGCCGGCGATCCCGGTCGCGGGGCCCGTGCCGATCACCTTGCAGACGTTCGCGGTCCTCCTCGCCGGCGCGGTGCTGGGGGCCAAGCGCGGGTTCCTCGCCGTGCTGCTCTACGTCGTCGTCGGTGCGGCCGGGCTGCCGGTCTTCTCCGGCGGGGCCGCCGGGCTCGCGGTGCTGACGGGCCCCTCGGCGGGCTACCTGCTGGGCTTCCCCTTCGCGGCGGCGCTCTGCGGCTTCCTCGTGGAGCGTCTCCCCCGCGCCAAGCTCGCCACCAGCGTCCCGCTCATCGCGCTCGCCGGGCTCGTCGGCAGCGCGGTGTTCATCCACACCTCCGGCATGGCCGGCCTGGTCCTGCTGGCGGACATGACCTGGGCCCAGGCCTTCGACACCGACAAGATCTTCTGGATCGGCGACGTGCTCAAGAACGTCGCGATGGGCGTCGTCGCGACGGCGGTGCACCGGGCCTTCCCCGACCTGCTGCCCTCGCGCGCCCGCCGCGCCGCCACGAGGCAGCCCGCGCCCGCGTGAGCCGCCTTCGCCTCGAGTCCGCCGGCGTGGTCGTCGAGACCACCGACGGGCCGCTCGAGGTGCTGGCGCCCACCACGCTCGACCTCGTCGAGGACCGCGTGGCCCTGGTCGGCCCCAACGGGTCCGGCAAGTCGACGATCGCCCGCCTGCTCAACGGGCTGGTCGAGGCCACGACCGGGCGGGTCCTGCTCGACGACCTCGACGTCGCCCGTCACGGCCGTGAGGTCCGCCGCCGGGTCGGGTTCGTCTTCACCGACCCGGCCGCCCAGCTCGTGATGCCCACCGCGGCGGAGGACGTCGCGCTGTCGCTGCGGCGTACCCACCGCGACAAGGCCGTACGGCGCCGCGTCGCCGAGGACGTGCTCGCGGCCCACGGCCTCGCCGGGCTCGGCGACCGCAGCGTCCACGCGCTGTCGGGGGGCCAACGGCAGCTGCTCGCGCTCGCGGGCGTCCTGGCCACGGACCCCGACGTCCTCGTCGCGGACGAGCCGACGACGCTGCTGGACCTGGCCAACGCGCGCCGGGTCGGCGACCTGCTGCTCGGCCTGCGCCAGCAGCTGGTGCTCGTGACCCACGACCTCGACCTGGCCGCCCGGTGCGACCGCGCCCTGCTGGTCGACGGTGGGCGGGTCGTCGCCGACGGCGCGGCGGGCGAGGTCGTCGCGCACTACCGGGCCACCGCGTGAGCTCCCGGTGAGCGACCTCCTCGGGCTGCACCGGCCCGGCACGACGCCCCTCCACCGCGCCGGCGCCGGCACCAAGCTGCTCGGCCTCCTCGTCGCCGGGGTGCTGGTGGTGCTCGCGAGCAACGCCTGGACCGCCCTCCCCCTGGTCGTCGCGGCCGGCGCCGTGCTGACGTGGGTCTCGGGCGGGTTCGGACCGCTGTGGCGCGCCCTGCGCGGGGTGCTGCTGGTGGTGGGCCTGCTCGCGGCCTGGCTCGCCTGGTCCCAGGGGTGGGAGCGCGCGGTCGAGCGGGCCTCCGACGTGGTGACCCTCGTGGTGCTGGCGACGGTCCTCACCGTGACGACGCCGATCGACGAGATGCTCGACGCGATCACGCGGGGGCTCGCCCCGCTGCGGCGCCTGGGGGTCTCCCCCGAGGCGGTGGCGCTGGCGTTCTCGCTGATGCTGCGCGCGGTACCCGCCACCCTCGAGCTGGCCCGCGAGACCCGTGACGCCGCCCGGGCGCGGGGGCTGGAGAGCTCACCGCGCGCCCGGCTGGTGCCGCTGGTGCTCCGCTCCGTCGCACGCTCCCGCGCGACCGGGCACGCCCTCCACGCCCGTGGCGTGGGGGACGATCAGGGCGAACCGTAATGAGAGCCTCCGAACCGGACATGTAGGGCCATGCAGGAGCACCCGCAGGACGCCGAGCAGCGGTTCTCCGTGTTCTACCGCGCCCACCACGGGGCGGTGCAGGCCTACGCGACGCGACGGTCTCCGGACACCGAGACCGCCTCCGAGGTCGTGGCCGAGACCTTCACCGTCGCGTGGCGACGTCTCGACCGGGCGCTGGCCGGGGGCCGCCCGTGGCTGTTCCGCACCGCACGGCACTCCCTGGCCAACGCGCTGCGAGCCGAGCGCCGCCAGCGACGTACGGCCGCCCGTGTTGCGGGGCAGCGACCGACCGCGTCCGGCTCCGTGGAGGAGCAGGACACCGGCCCGCCCGTCCGCGCCGCGCTCGCCTCGCTGCGTGAGCGCGACCGGGAGGTGCTGATGCTCGCCTACTGGGAGGACCTCGACACAGCCGGACTGGCCGCCGCGCTGGGCTGCACCACCGGCACCGCCGCGGTCCGTCTGCACCGGGCACGCCGACGCCTCCGGGACGCGCTCGACGAACGCGTCCCACGGACCACCACCGTGCCGACACCCGACCCGAACGAGAAGGAGGCCACCCGATGACCCGGAACGACGTGGCCGAGGACCGCGCGGTCGCGCTGCTGCGCGCGGCCGACCCCGTGACCCAGCCCGACCGGAGCACCCGGACCCCTTCGTCAGAGGCGCTGCTGGCCCGCATCGTCGCCGGCCGGGAGCCGCTGCCGGCGCGTCGCGTGGCGCCCGCGCGGTCCTGGGTGCTCGCGACGGTGGTCGCGCTCGCGGTCCTCGCCCTCGTGGCCCTGCCCGGTCTGCGACTCCTCGGAGGCTGGCCGGGCGACGGGGGGACGGCCGTGGCCGCGACCCCGCCACCGCTGGTGTCGGCCGAGCCGGTGCGGGCCGGCGCGGCCCAGGAGCTGCGGGCGATCGCCCGCCGCACCGGCCGTCTGCCCGACGACGTCGGCGCGGGGGCGACGGCGGCTGTCGACTACGTGTCGTGGAGCCTGTTCACCCGCGTCGACGGGGTCGACGTCACCTCGCGCGTGGTCCCCCAGGAGGTGAGCAGGCGCCTCGGACCCGACGGCACCGGGACGACGACGACCCGACTCGTCGAGGACGACGGCGGCACCCGTGAGACCCGTGTCGACAGTGACGGGTGGCCGGTCGAGCGGCTGCCCACCTCGGAGGCCGGCATGGCGGCCGAGCTCTCGACCCGCAACCCCGCCGACCCCGCCGGGCGGGTGAACGCGGTCGTCGAGACGCTCCTCGAGCGCCCTGCCGGCCCCGCTGCCCGCGCGGCGATCCTGCGATGGCTGGCCGACACCCGGGGTGTCGCCTCGGTGGGTCGCCTCGCGGACCGGCTGGGCCGCCCGGGGGTCGGCTTCACGGTCGAGTCGGCCGCCAGCGGCCTGCCCACGCGCTACCTGCTGGTGGTCGACCCCGCCGACGGACGGGTCCTCGGTTACGAGGAGATGCTGACCACGGACCCCGGTCGGCTGGAGGTGCCGATCCCGTCCGTCATCGGGTACGTCGCGTGGCGGGGGGCCCGCTACACGGACTGAGGAGCCGCCGTCGCCGGCGGGGTGGCGTCACCAGAGGTCGCCCGAGCGCCAGTCGCAGGTGAGCTCGCCGTCGAGGTCGAGCTCGGCGCCCGGACCGGGCCGCACCATCACGCTGCCCTGGTCGTCGGGGGTCGCCACGACGCCGTCGGGGGTCAGCGCGGAGAGCCGGCCGCGCCACGACCGCCAGCCGCGGCGCTCGTAGAGCAGTCGGCCCTCGTCGGTGGCGCCGAGCGCGCCGAGGTCGTAGCCGCCCAGGAGCCGCTCCACCTCGGCCATCAGGCGCTCGCCGATGCCGCGGCGCCGGCGGTCGGCGCGGACGACGACGGCCTCGACGTAGCCGCACCGCAGCGTGCGGGACCCGTGGACCAGGTGGCGGCGCACGACGGCCGCGTGGCCCACGACGTACCCGTCGTCCCAGACCAGCACGTGGTGCCCTCCCAGGGCGTGGTCCCAGTCGTGGTCGTCGAAGTCGCCGTCCGGGTCGCCCGCGAAGGCGTCGACCAGCAGCGCACGGACCCCGGCCAGCTGGACGGGGCCGAGGTCGGCCGTGGCGCAGGTGCGCTGCTTGAGGGTCGTGCCGGCCACGGCTCAGGCCAGGTTGGCGCCGACGTGCGCCATCGCCTGGGTCAGCAGCAGGCCCCGACCGCCCTCGAGCTCGCCGCGCAGGTCCGCGCTCTGCGCCTCGCGCGGCGTCAGCCAGGTCAGCTCGAGCGCGTCCTGGCGCGGCGCGCAGTCCCCGGTGACGGGCACCACGTAGACCAGCGCGACGGCGTGCTGGCGCGGGTCGTGCAGGGCGCTGACGCCGGGCATCGGGAGGTACTCGGCCACCGTGAACGGCGTGGGGCTCGGCGGCAGCGCCGGGAACGCCATCGGCCCGAGGTCCTTCTCCAGGTTGCGCATCAGCGCGCTGCGCACGGACTCGCCGTGGTAGACGCGCCCGGAGACGAGGGTGCGGATGATCTCCCCGGTGGCCGAGGAGGTCCGCAGCAGGACGCCGACCTTCTCGACGACGCCGTTGGGGTCCAGGCGGACCGGGACGGCCTCGACGTACAGGATCGGCACCCGGGAGCGGGTCTCCTCCAGCGCCAGCTCCGAGAGCCAGCCGGGGTTGGGGTCGGGAGTTCGCACGGAGGCCATGCGCCCATCCTCCCCCAGCCCCGGCCGGGCCCGGGCAGCGGTCAGGCAGCGGTCAGGCAGCGGTCAGGCAGCGGTGGGCTCGCCGGCGAACCCGACCAGGGTCCTCAGCGCGCCCGCCAGACGCTCCTGGGTGGCGATGTCCTCGAGCACGTCGACGTCGATCGAGGACTGGGACACGGTGACGTCCTCCACGACGACCGCGCCCGCGACCCGCGCGGAGCGCGCCGCGTCGTCGTGGGACCACTTGCCGCCGTACGGCGTGGGGGTGACACCGACGACGCCGAACGGCGTGCCGACCAGGGCGCCCGCACCGTAAGGGCGGGAGAGCCAGTCGAGCGCGTTGTTGAGCACGGCGGGCATCGTGCCGTTGTACTCCGGCGTCACGGCCAGCACGCGGTCCGCGGCGCCGACCCTCTCGCGCAGCGCGACCGCGGCCTCCGGGGTGCGGCCCGGCACGTCGAGGTCCTCGTTGTAGAAGGGCAGGAGGTCGAGGCCCTCGACGATCTCGAGCCGGACGCCGTCCGGGGCGGTGTCCCGCAGGCGCTCGGCGACGCGACGGTTGACGGAGTCGGCGCGCAGGCTGCCGACGAGGACGGCGACGGAGGTGCCGTCGGTGGAGGTGCTGTCGGTGGAGGTCGCGGGCGTGCTGGTCATGAGGGCTCCTCAGGAGGTCGGGTGCATCGTCGGGGGGCCAAACGGACCGCGGTCCGTTTCTATTCCACGGGCCTCCCGGGGCCGCCGGCGAGGACTAGGTTGGGCGCACCATGCCCGACCTCCTGCCCCTGCTCGGCGACGAGCCGTCCGAGCGCAGCGACGCGGCCCGCAACCGCGCCGCCCTCCTGGCCGCGGGTCGCGACCTGGTGGCGCACTGCGGCACCGAGGCGGTGACGATGGAGGCCGTGGCGGAGCGCGCCGGGGTCGGCAAGGGCACGGTGTTCCGCCGCTTCGGCACGCGCGAGGGGTTGATGGCCGCCGTGCTGGACGCCGACGAGCGGGAGTGGCAGGCGGCGGTGATCTCCGGTCCCCCGCCGCTGGGTCCGGGCGCGGAGCCGTGGGAGCGGCTCGTCGCGTTCGGCCGCTCCCGGCTGGTCACGACGTTGACCCACGCCGACCTGATCCGGGCCGCGGGCGGCTTCGGGTCGCGCTCCCAGCCCGCGCACGCGTTCACCGTGCTGCACCTGCGCCACCTGCTGCGCGAGCTGGGCGTCACCGGGGACCTGCCGATGCTGGCGACGGCCCTGCTGGCCCCGCTCGAGGTGCCGCTGCTCGACGCCGCGGTGCGCGCCGAGGACTACCCCGTCGAGCGGGTGCTGGCCTCCTGGCTGGACCTCGCCCGCCGGATCACGGCGGGCTGAGCGCCCTCACCCCACCCGGTGGCGTCGCAGCCCGAAGGTGATCGCGTCGGTCAGCGCGGCCCAGGAGGCCTCGACGACGTTGTGGCCCACGCCGACCGTGACCCAGGAGGTCTCCCCGTCCGCGGTCTCGATCAGCACGCGGGTGACGGCGTCGGTGCCGTGCCCCGCCTCGAGGATCCGGACCTTGTAGTCGATGAGGTCGAACTTCGCGACCTCGGGGTAGGCCCGCCCGATGGCGCCGCGGAGGGCCTGGTCGAGGGCGTTCACCGGGCCGTTGCCCTCGCCGGTCACCACGTGGCGCTCCCCGCCGGCGCGCAGCTTGACGGTCGCCTCGGAGACCGCCTCCAGGGTGCCCGCGCCCGGCCCGACGCCGACCGCGGCGCCACCGGACTCGGTGATCACGCGCCACGACTCCACCTCGAAGTACGTCGGGCGCCCGCCGCCGGCGAGGTCGGCGAGCAGCAGCTCGAAGGAGGCGTCGGCCGCCTCGAAGCTCATGCCGGCGGCCTCGAGCTCCTTGACCCGGTCGGTGATGGCGGTGAGCAGCTCCTTGTCGTGGGACAGGTCGAACCCGAGCTCGCGCCCCTTGAGCTCGATCGACGCACGGCCGGCCATGTCCGAGACCAGCAGCCGCATGTCGTTGCCGACGCCCGCGGGATCCATGTGCTGGTACAGGTCGGGGTCGACCTTGATCGCGCTGGCGTGCAGGCCCGCCTTGTGCGCGAACGCCGAGGCCCCGACGTACGGCTGGCGCGAGGACGGCGGCACGTTGGTGCTCTCGGCGACCGCGTGGGCGATGCGGGTGGCGTCGCGCAGCCGCCCCTCGGGCAGCGCCTGGCGGCCGGTCTTCAGCTCGAGGTTGGCGACCACGGTGACGAGGTCGGCGTTGCCGGTCCTCTCGCCGTAGCCGTTCAGGCAGCCCTGGACGTGGGTGGCGCCCGCGGCGACGGCGGCGAGGCTGTTGGCGACCGCGCAGCCGGTGTCGTTGTGGGCGTGCATGCCGACCCGGCCGCCGGTCTCGGTGGCGACCGTCATGACGTCCTCGACGACCTCGGTCACCCACGGCGGGAGCATGCCGCCGTTGGTGTCGCACAGCGCGACCACCTCGGCCCCGGACTCCCAGGCGGCGCGCAGCACGTCGAGGGCGTAGCCGCGGTTGTCGCGGTAGCCGTCGAAGAAGTGCTCGGCGTCGACGAAGACCTGCCGTCCCTCGGCGCGCAGGTGGGAGACGGTGTCGCGGACCATCGCGAGGTTCTCCTCCAGCGTGGTCCGCAGGGCGAGCTCGACGTGACGGTCGTGGGACTTGGCGACGAGCGTGACCGTCTGCGCCCCCGAGTCGCGCAGCGCCGCGACCAGCGGGTCGTCGGCGGCCCTGGCACCGGCGCGGCGGGTCGAGCCGAACGCCGCGAGCCGGGCGTGGGTGAGGTCCAGCTCGGTCTGCGCGCGTCGGAAGAACTCGGTGTCCTTCGGGTTCGCACCCGGCCAGCCGCCCTCGATGTAGCCGACCCCGAGCTCGTCGATGCGCCGGGCGATCGTCAGCTTGTCGGCGACGGAGAGGTTGAGCCCCTCCTGCTGCGCGCCGTCGCGCAGCGTCGTGTCGTAGACGTGGAAGTCACCCTGCGGGTTCATCTGGCTGGTCCGTCTCTCTCGGGGCTGGTCTGAGCAACAAAAAACCTCCTGTGGGAGCAGGAGGTCGGCGCATCGGGGAGTCCCGATGCGCTAGGCGATGATGATGACGCGCGTGGTCACGACCGCCATGCTGCCACGGCTCGACGCGTCCGACCACCGCCGTCCGGCCGGTGGTCGACGGCCGCCCGTGGGCCGCTAGGGCCGTGACGGCCCGGGCAGGGTGTCGGCCCACCCGGTCCAGGGCGCCTGCTCGGCCGGGGTCCAGGTCGGTCCCTGGCTGCCGACGAGGAGCGCCAGGACCAGCGCCCCTCCTCCGACGAGCACGAGGGCCACTCCCCAGGAGGCGGCGTCGCGGGCCACCGGGGTGGTCGCCCGGCGCACGGAGTCGCGGACCCGACCGCCGCCCGGACCGGTCCACAGGCACAGCGCGAGGACCCCGCCGGCGAGGGCGAGCACGGTGGGCGGGGCCGCGCCGACGATCCAGGCGGCGGCCGCCGCGCACCCGGCGAAGCCCAGCGACCACAGCCACAAAAGCCCGGTCACCGGCGCCGAGGCCACGAGGTGCCAGGGCAGCGCCACCGAGGCGCGCGGCACGTCGTACCAGCGTCGACCGCGGACCATGCGCCGCTGCTGCACGCGGTCGTCGGCCGCGGAGACGCCGCGGGCCACCCACGTCAGGAGCAGCACGGTCGCGAGGGCGAGCCAGGGGTACGCCGCGACGCCCGCGGCGACGGCCGCGCCGCCCGCGAGGGTCAGCAGGGCGGCGCGCCCGCGGACCGCGGCGGGCGGGCGGGGGTCGGCCGGGGCGTGGGGGTCGGCGTACGGGTCGGCGTACGGGTCCGCGTACGGGTCGGCGTACGGGTCGTGCCGCCGGGCGTAGGGGTCGCGGTCGGGGTCCTGCTCGGCGTGGGGGTCGCGTCGCAGGCGCGGGTCGATCGGCGGCGGGGTGCGGTAGGGGGCCCGCTGGGGCTCGGGCCCGACGGCGGTGCGGAGCGCGTGCGGGTCGTCCTCGTCGTAGCCGTCGAGGTCGTCGCCGTGGCCCTCGAGGTCGTCGTCGTCCAGCAGGTCGTCGTCCTGACCGTCGCCGACGACGGGCAGCAGGTCGGGGCGGGTCCCGTGGACCGTCTCGTGACGGGTCGGCCCGATCTCGGTGGGCGCCTCGGCGTCGTGGCGGGCGACGGCGGCGTAGGGCAGCGTCGGCTCCGGGTCCCCCACCGCCACGGCGGGCACGGCGGCCGGGGCCGGCGGACGCGGCGCGTCGAGCTCGGCGGCGAGCTCGTCCAGGGTGGGTCGCACCAGCGGGTCGGGGTGGAGCGCCGGCTCCAGCAGGCGGCGCGCGGGGGTGGGCAGCCCGGCGAGGTCGTGCTCGCCGCGGCGCACGCGGTCCATGACCGCCATCGCGGGCCCGCGACCGAAGGGCGAGCGTCCGAGGCCGGCGAAGGCGACCGTGCTGGCCCACGCGTGGACGTCGGCGGCCGTGGTCGGGTCGTCGCCGTGGAGGATCTCGGGCGCGAGGTAGCCCGGGGTGCCGAGGAGCCAGCCGGTCTGGGTGAGCCGGTCGTCCTCGGCGAGGCGTGCGAGGCCGAAGTCGATGAGGACGGGGTCGCGGCCCTCGATGAGCACGTTGGAGGGCTTGATGTCGCGGTGGAGCACCCCGACGGCGTGCACGGCCCGCAGCGCCTCGGCGAGCCCGGCCGCGAACCGTCGCAGGTCGCCGCCGCCCATCGGGCCCTCGTCGGCGACGAAGTCGTGCAGGGACGGTCCGGGCACGTAGCGGGTGGCGACGTAGGGGATCTCGCCCCACGGGTCGGCGTCGACGATGTGGGCCACGCGCCGGCTGCGGACCCGGCTCAGCGAGGCGACCTCGCGGGCCAGGCGGGAGCGACCCTCGTCGCCGCCGACGACGTGCGGTCTCAGGACCTTCAGCGCCACGCGCGGACCGCCGGGCCGCTGCGCCAGGTGGACGACCCCCATGCCGCCCTCGCCGATCCGGGACAGCAGCAGGTAGCCGTCCACGACGATCTCGCCCGGGGGTCGGGCGTAGGGGGAGGCGGTCACGCATCGAGGTTAGCGGCTCGCGTGCGCCCCACCGGGGCGACGCGACACGCCCGGCGCACCCACCGGGGACGGCGGCCCGTGGCGGTCGCGGGCGGACGGGGCGGGGCTCAGCGGGCGTCGAGCTCCTTGACCGCGCGGCGGGTCGCGACGAGCCGGAACGACGCGTCGAGGAGCTCGCGCACCTCGTCCCAGTCGACGTCCGGGGTGTCGAGGTCGAGCCCGCGCCACCCGAACGGGCCGTAGTAGGCGGGCAGGAAGAACCGCGGGTCCTCGTCGAGGGCCGCGGTCTCGCCCGGCTCGGCCTTGAACAGCACGGCCCGGTCGTGCGGCTCGTGCTCGCCGGGCCGCACCTTCACCCCGCCCCCGTAGAGGGCGAAGATCTTGCCGCAGCGGAACGTCGGGCGGCCCCACGCCTCCTTCTCGGTCGCCTCGGGCAGGGCGAGGGCCAGCTCTCGGAGCCGGAGCAGCAGCGGGTCGTCCTCGTCGTACATCCGCTCGTGGGCCATGGGCCGATTGAAGCAGCCGTGGCGGACACCGGGCCCGGACCGCCGACGCGGGGGTGGCCGCTCAGCGGGAGCCGCGTCCCTGCCGGCCGCGGTGCGTCACCGCGAGCCGGACGAGGGCGGTGACGACCACACAGATGCCACCGATCAGCGCCACGGCGACGACCGCGCCCACCCACGGGTCGGCGACCGTCCGGGGCTCGAGGGCCGACATCAGCACGGCGAGACCCAGGGGCAGCCCCAGCACCACGACCACCGTGGCGAGCACGATCGTCACCGGCCGCAACCGCGGGCCCGGGACGGACGCGCTGGGTGGTGCGGGGACCGGCACCCCCGACGGCGTGTCCCCCTCCGGACCGCCGCGGCCCCCGCGACGCCGTCGCGCCGGCCGCGCCACCGCCTCCGCCCGTGCCGCCACCCGCTCGGCCAGCCCGAGGACCTCACGGACCCGTCGGGGGGTCGGCGGCCCCAGGGGTCGGCTGCCGATCACGGTCACCTCGCGGGGCGCGAGCTCGACCGTCGTCGGCCCGGCCGCCGCGGTGAGGTGCTCGAGGAGCGCGTCGCCGAGCAGGGTCGTGGCGTCCTGGTCGGGGCGCAGGAACCCGACGGTGCGCACCCGCAGGTAGAGCGTCGGGGCGCGGTGGTCCTCGTCCCCGCGCACCCGCGACACGTCGTGGCAGTCGCCCACCTCGCAGAACGCCGCGCCGGGGGTGCGCACGCCGACGTGGACGACGAGGGCGCCCCCGGCGAACGCCAGGCCGGCGTAGTCGTCCGCGGGTGACCCGTGCAGTGAGGTGAGCCCGTTGGCGGTGGCGAATGCCTCCAGCGACGCGCCGTCCCGTGCCCGGCCGACCCCGCCCGCCACCGCGCAGGCCCCGGCCGCGGCGAAGAACAGCGACACGGCCACCAGGGCCACGTCCGGGTCGTCGTCGCCGACGAGCAGACCGACGCCGAGCGCAGCGGCCAGGACGCTCAGCAGGAGCGCCACCGTCGTGCCGATCAGCAGCAAGGGGTTCGCGGCCAGCCCTCGGAGTGCGGCGTGCAGCCCTGTCCGTCGGGCCAGGGGGCCGTAGTCCAGGTCGGCCGCGGCCATCAGTACCGCTCGCCCGCCTCGACCCGTGCCGTGAGCGTGTTGCCGGGCGGGGCCAGGGGGCAGCGCCAGCGCGGGTCGTAGCGGCACGACGGGTGGTAGGCGAAGTTGAGGTCCAGCACCAGGCGCCCGTCGCCGAGGCCGTGGTGGGCGCCCTTCGCGGTGTCGAGCAGGTAGCGCCCGCCGCCGTACGACGAGGCGCCGTCCTCGCCGGGACGGCCCGAGGTGCCGTCCCGCAGCGGCACGAACAGACCCCCGCCGTACTGGTGCAGGCGCCAGACGTCGAGGGTGCCGAGGCCGTCGAGCGAGACGCGGCCGACGCGCACCAGGGTCGTGCCCCCGTCGTCACCGGTGTCGACGGGACGCTCGTCGGGCTCCTCCCCGGCCGTGACCGGCTCGAGGGCCACGTCGAAGCGCAGGGCCGGGTCGTAGGCCCAGTACGACAGGCCGGCCTCCCGCAGCTCCGGCTGGTCCCGCACCGGGCTGTCGGGATGGGTCGCGAACAGCTCGGCCCGCCCGGCGCGCCAGGTGGCGTGGCCGGAGACGGGGTCCGGGTCGGCCCGCACCTCGGCGTAGAGGGCGGCGACGCGGTCGCGCCAGTCGACCAGGGTCAGCGGGCCGGCGGGCGGGGCGGGGACGGCGGTGGGCACCCGCGCGACGCTACCCGCCGGGGCCGACGACAGGGCCGACCGACGGCTCCGACCGAGGGCTCAGACGACGCGGTGCATCCACCCGAACGTGTCGTCGGCACGCCCGTACTGCAGGTCGACGAGCGCCTGGCGCACCGCCAGCGCGACGGGCGAGCCGCCGGTGGTCGCCGGGACCTCGCCGCCGTCCCACCGCAGCGCACCGACCGGGGTGACGACCGCGGCGGTGCCGCACGCGAAGATCTCGGTGATCTCGCCGGAGGTCACGCCGTCGCGCCACTCGTCGATCGAGAAGCGCCGCTCCTCGACCTGGTGGCCCGCCTTCTGGGCCAGCTCGATGATCGACGCTCGGGTGATGCCCTCGAGGATCGTCCCGGTCGCCGGGGTCGAGATGTGGCCGTCGCGGTGCACGAAGTACAGGTTCATCCCGCCGAGCTCCTCGACGTAGCGCCCGTGCTCCGCGTCGAGGAAGACCACCTGGTCGCACCCGTGGGCGATGGCCTCCTGCTGGGCCACGAGCGAGCTGGCGTAGTTGCCGCCCGTCTTGGCCGCCCCCATCCCGCCGCGGCCGGCGCGGGTGTACTCCTCGGTCAGCCACAGCGAGACCGGCTGCACGCCGCCCTTGAAGTAGGCGCCCGCCGGCGAGGCGATGACCATGAAGGTCACGTGCTGCGCCGGGCGCACGCCGAGGAAGACCTCGGAGGCGAACATGAACGGCCGCAGGTACAGGCTCTTCTCCCCCGTCGCGTCGGGCACCCAGCGCTCGTCGACGGCCACGAGCGCGTCGACGGCGGCGACGAAGTCCTCGGTCGGCAGCACCGGCAGCGCCAGTCGCTGCGAGGACCGGACCATCCGCTCGGCGTTCTCCTCGGGGCGGAAGGTCCACACCGAGCCGTCGTCGTGGCGGTAGGCCTTCATCCCCTCGAAGATCTCCTGCGCGTAGTGCAGGACGGCCGTGGCCGGGTCCATGCTCAGCGGCCCGTACGGCGTGACGCGGGCGTCGTGCCACCCCTGCTCGGGGGTCCACTCCACCGTGACCATGTGGTCGGTGAAGTGGGTGCCGAAGCCCGGCGCCGCGAGGATCTCGGCGAGCCGCTCGTCGGGGACCGGGGCGGGGTTCGGGGTGGTGCTGATCTGCATGTCGCGCACGCTATCCGTTCTCGGAGGGGGGCCGTTCTCGATGGGTGGGGGCTCGCTCAGGCGAGGCGGCCGGCGATCGCGTCGCCGACCTCGGCCGTACGACGGGTCGCGCCGGGGGTGCGCGCGGCGAGGTCGTCCAGGACGGCCCGCTCGACGGCCTGCGCCTGCTCGGGCAGGCCGAGGTGGTCGAGCATCAGGCCGACGGAGAGGATCGCCGCCGTCGGGTCGGCCTTCTGCTCGCCGGCGATGTCCGGGGCCGAGCCGTGGACGGGCTCGAACATCGACGGCGCCGTGCGGTCGGGGTTGACGTTGCCCGACGCCGCGAGACCGATGCCGCCGGAGATGGCGGCGGCCAGGTCGGTGACGATGTCGCCGAACAGGTTGTCGGTGACGATCACGTCGAAGCGGGCGGGGTCGGTCGCCAGGAAGATCATGGTGGCGTCGACGTGGAGGTAGTCCACGCCGACGTCGGGGAACTCGCCCGCCACCTCGCCGACGATCCGGCTCCACACGGCGCCCGCGTGGACCAGGACGTTGGTCTTGTGGACCAGCGTCAGCTTCTTGCGGGGCCGGCGCTGCGCCCGGGCGAACGCGTCGCGCACGACCCGCTCCACGCCGTACGCGGTGTTGACGGAGACCTCGGTGGCGACCTCGGCGGGCGTCCCGACGCGCAGGGCGCCGCCGTTGCCGGTGTAGGGGCCCTCGGTGCCCTCGCGGACGACGACGAAGTCGACCTCGCCGGGGTCGGCCAGCGGGGAGGTGACGCCGGGGAACAGGCGGGTCGGTCGCAGGTTGACGTAGTGGTCGAGCTCGAAGCGCAGCCGCAGCAGCAGGCCGCGCTCGAGGATGCCGGCGGGGAGCCGGGTGTCCCCCGGCTTCCCGCCGACCGCCCCGAGGAGGATCGCGTCGTGCTCGCGGATCTCGGCGAGCACCGTGTCGGGCAGGACCTCGCCGGTGGCCAGGTAGCGGTCCGCGCCGAGGTCGTAGTGCGTCGGCTCGAAGCGGACCCCGGCCGGGGTCACCGCCTGCAGCACCTTGAGCGCCTCGGTGGTGACCTCCGGCCCGATCCCGTCACCGGGCACCACCGCGAGCGGGACGGTGCCGGAGGGCGGGCTGACGGGCGCGGTCGCGTTGTCGGTCATGCCGGCAGACGCTAGCGAGTCCTCAGTTGTCGTCGGGGCGCGGTCCACCCTCGTCGCGACGGTCCATCGCCTCCTGCAGCGCGTTGGAGCTGGAGGGGTGGGTCGGGTCGTGGCGGGCGGGGCCCCAGTCGGGGTACATGTCGTACATCGCGGTTCTCCTGGTCCGGACCGCCCCCTCGGGCGGTCCTGTCGGTGTGGTCCCCGGGGCGTGGGCCTCGCGGGGTGTCGGCTCCGCGCCGGGGAGGCCGGGACGGGGGTCGCTGTGGTGGGCGAGGCCGTCCTGGCCGGACCAGGAGGTGTGCGGGTACGGGACCCGGCGCGGAGCCACGGCCGCCCTGCTGAGGAGGGACGAGCCGATCAGGCTGGTGGGGCTGGAAGAGGCCTGCGCAACGCCGAACGCCGCGGCGAGGTGGCCTCTGTCAGGCCTCGCCGCGGCAGTCGATGAGTACGAGCACGCTCCGCATGATGCTCGGCACGTTACGCCGCCCCCGCGACGCTGTCAGCGGTCCGACGCCGACGGTCCCAGCATCCGAGACAGGAGTCTCGCCCGAGGGGGTGCCCCCAGACTGAGGTCGATGAGTGCGCCGCCGGACCTGCCCGAGATCGTGCAGCGCGCGTTCGGCGTCGCCCGCCGCGCCGGCTACGCCTCCTTCTGCCGCAACGAGACCGGCCGGCTGCTGGCCACGCTGGCCGCGACCCGCACCGGGACGATGGCCGAGTTCGGCACCGGCACCGGGGTCGGCGCGGCCTGGCTGCGCTCGGGCGTGCGCAGCGACGACGTCCGCCTCGTCAGCGCCGAGCTCGACCCGCGGCTGGCCGACGCGGCCGCCGAGATCTTCGTCGACGACGACCAGGTCGAGGTGATCGCCGCGGACTGGTCGACCCTGCGCGACCGCGCGCCGTTCTCGCTGCTCTTCGTCGACGCGGGCGACCCCGAGGGCGTGGGCGTCGACGACATCGCGGACCTCGTCGGCCCCGCCGGCGTGGTCGTGCTCGACGACTTCACCCCGTGCGAGTTCTGGCCGCCCATCGCCAACGGCCGCGTCGACACCCTGCGCGAGCAGTGGCTCACCGACGACCGGTTCACCGCCGCCGAGGTGATGGTCGCCCCCGACGCCTCCGCGGTCATCGCCACCCGGCGCTGAGCCCCGCCCCACGCCGAGCCGGCGCGACGTCCCGCCGTACGACGGCCGCGCCGGCGCGACATCCCGCCGTACGACGGCCGAGCCGGCGCGACATCCCGCCACCGACGGGGATCTCGTGACGACTCGGCGGGTCGGGCCGGCGGTCAGGCGAAGAGGGCCTGACCCACGTGCTGCTCGCCCTCGGCGACGCCGGGCGGCACCGCGAAGAGCGCGGAGCCCGTGACCTGGAGGTACTCCATCATCGCGTCGCTGCGCGACATCGCCCGCTGCACGGGCACGAAGTCGGTGAGCGGGTCGCGCACGAAGGCGAGGAAGAACAGGCCCGCGTCCAGCGCGCCGAGGTCGGTCGTGCCGTCGACGAAGTTGTAGCCGCGTCGCAGCATCCGGGCGCCCCCGTGGTGGTCGGGGTGGACGACGCGCACGTGGGCGTCCCTGGCGACGATCGGCTGATCGTCGCTGCCGGGCATCGCGAAGTCGATCGGCGTGTGCTCGTCGCCGCCGGAGAGCGGGGCGCCGGTGCCCTTGCTGCGCCCGACGACGGCCTCCTGCTCGGCAAGGGTCTGGCGGTCCCAGGTCTCGATGTTCATCGCGATCCGGCGGGCGACGAGGTAGGACCCGCCGGCCAGCCAGCCCGCCGCCGGGTCGTCGTCGGCGCCGACCCACACGTGGTCGTCGACCGCCCGGGTCTCCTCGGCGAGCACGTTGGCGGTGCCGTCCTTGAAGCCGAACAGGTTGCGGGGCGTGTCCTGGCCGGCGGTGGTGCTGGAGGTCCGCCCGAAGCCGAGCTGGGACCAGCGCACGGCGACCGTGCCGAAGCCGGCGCGGGCCAGGTTGCGGATCGCGTGGACCGCGACCTGCGGGTCCTGGGCGCAGGCCTGCACGCAGAGGTCTCCGCCGCTGCGGGCGGCGACGAGCTCGTCGCCCGGGAAGGGGGGCAGGTCGCGCAGGGACGCCGGCCGACGCTCGGCGAGACCGAACCGGTCCCGGCCGTCGGCGTCGCGGAACAACGAGGGCCCGAAGCCGAACGTCAGCGTCAGCCCGCCGGCGGGGAGGCCGATGGCCTCGCCGGTGTCGTCGGGCGGGAGGTCGGCGGCGCCCTCGACGGGCCCGACCGGCCCGGCCGGTCCGCCGGCGGTCATCCGCTCGGCGGCGGCGGTCCACGTGGTCAGCAGCGCGACGAGTGCGTCCCGGTCGTCGGTGGTGACGTCGAACGCCGCGAAGTGCAGCCGGTCCTGGGCGGGGGTCACGATCCCCGACTGGTGGGCCCCGCGGAAGGGGTAGCGCTCCGCGACCGCACCGCTGCCCGTCGGTCCGTCAGGTCCGCCGGTGACGCCGGAGAGCCCCCCGGCGGCGTAGGCGCCCGCCACGCCGGCGCCGGCGAGCCCGGCGGCGGCGACCCCGCCGCCGAGCAGTCCGCGGCGGCTCAGCCGGGCGGTCACGACCGGTCCGCGTCGGCGCTCACGCGAGCACCGTCGCGGTGAGGCGCGAGAGCGGCTCGGACAGGGCGTTGACCGCGTCGGCGAGGTCGCGGACCTCGCGCCGGGTCAGGTCGTCGTACGACGTGAACCCGTCGCCGACGCGCTGGGCGTCGAGCAGCTCCTGCAGGTCGGCGAAGCGCAGCTCGAGCTGGGAGGCGAGCTCGGCGTCCTTGGAGGTCACGATCGGCGCGACGCCGTCGTAGCCGACCCTGGCGCCGTCGACGTTGGCCTGGAAGTCCCACAGGTCGGTGCGCGACCAGTACTCCTCCTCGCCGGTGACCTTGCCCGTGGCGACCTCCTCGAGCAGGCCGCGAGAGCCGTTGGCGATCTGGTCGACGCTGAACTCCAGGTCGCCGATGCGCCCGTCGAGCTCCTCGGTGTCGGCGACGAGGGCGTCGGCGAACGTCTGGCGTCGGGCGTCGCTCAGCGGGGTGTAGTCGCCGGCGCGCTCGGGCCAGAGGTCCTTCTCCATGCGGTGCCAGCCGGTCCAGCGCTGGCCGGGCTCCAGGTCGGCCTCGCGGGCGTCCATGCGCGGGTCGAGGTCGCCGAACGACTCCGCGACGGTCTCGATGCGCTCCCAGTGGGTGCGGGCGCGGGGGTAGAGCTCGCGGGCGGCGTCGTCGTCCCCGGTGGTGTAGGCCTCGGCGAACTGCCGGGTCTTCACCAGCAGCTGGTCGGACTGGTCCTGCACGTAGGTCTGGTAGCCGGCCTCGGCGCGATCGACCAGCTCCTGCTCGTCGGCCGGCACCTCCACCTCCTCGTCGGAGGGCGTGACGGTGAACGACGACCGGATGCCCTCGCCGACCATGCCGGGCTTGCAGGCGGTGACGTACTCCCCCGCGGGCGCGTCGACGACGAGCTGGCGGGAGAGCTGCGGCCCGACGTTCTCGACCTCGGCGACGATGCGCAGGCCGTCCTCGGCGAGCAGGTAGAACTCGGTGACCTCCGAGCCCTCGTTGGTGACGTCGAAGCGCAGCGTGCCGGCGGGGGCCTCGACCGCGGACATCTCGCAGGCGTCCGCGGTCGACGCGACGCTGACCGTGCGCTCGTCGCCGCCGGGGCCGCCGGGGTCACCGGCACCGCCGGCGCCGTTCTCGGTGCAGGAGGCCAGGGCGGGCACCGCGAGCACCGTGAGCGCGAGGAGCGCCAGGCGGTGGCGGGACGGGGCGGACGGCAGGGCGCGGGGCATGGCGGGACCTCAGCTGGGCGTGGGGACGGGGGTGGTCGCGGCGGGGCGGCCGGCGGTGCGGCGTCGCCGGGCGGCGAGGAGGAAGAGCGTCATCGTCGGCACGACGTACGCGACCCAGGCGAGGGCCTCGAGGTGGGTCGTGGCCGGGGAGAAGTTGACGGTGCCCTTGAGCAGCACGCCGTACCAGGACCCGGCGGGCACCTGCGCGGAGACGTCGAACAGGTAGGAGTTGAGCCCGGGCAGGATCCCGGCCTCCTGCAGGTCGTGGACGCCGTACGACAGCACGCCGCCGGCGACGACGATGAGGAAGGCGCCGGTCCACGTGAAGAACCGGGTCAGGTCCAGGCGGATCGCCCCGCGGTAGAGCAGGTAGGCGAGCGCGACGGCGACCACGATGCCCGCGAGCGCGGCGAGCAGCGGCTGCCAGGTGGACCCCGTGCCGCCGGGACCGCCGGCGACCGCCTGGCTGGCCGACCACAGGAACAGCGCGGTCTCGAGCCCCTCCCGGCCCACGGCGAGGGCGGCGATGAGGGCCAACGAGAACCAGCCACCCTCGGCGGCGACGTCCACGCGGTCGCGCAGCCGGCCCGACAGCGACCGGGCGGCGTGCGCCATCCAGAAGACCATCCAGGTCACGAAGCCGACGGCGACGATCGACAGGGTCCCGCCGATGGCCTCCTGCGCCTCGAACGTCAGGCCGCGCGGCCCGTAGGTCAGCAGGGCGCCGAAGGCCAGCGAGACGCCGACGGCGAGCGCGATGCCGGCCCACACGCGCGGCACGAGGTGGCTGCGGCCGGAGCGAGCGAGGTAGGCCATCAGGATCGAGACGACCAGCCCCGCCTCGAGGCCCTCGCGGAGGCCGATGAGGAAGTTGGCGAGCACGAGACCTCAACCTAGTGCCGGAAGTTAGGTTTGCCTCACCAAACTTCCTGTGAATCCTCACAGGTTCGGCGGCGCGCCCGCCTAGGCTCGACCCACGACCGGACGGGGGCGACGTGGGAGCACACCGCACGACCACGGCCACCACGGCCAGCACAGCCACCGCGGCCCTGCTGCTGGCCCTGCTCCCCGGGTGCTCCGGGGACGTGGACGCCCCGGGTCCCGGCAGCGCCGACCGGCCGGGGGCACCCACCTCGTCCCTGCCGGTGCTCCCCCGCCCGACCGGGGGCGCCGCGGGAGCGGAGATCCCGAGCGGCGTCGTGGCGCGGTTCCGGGGGGCGTCCGGCACGCTCTGCACGGGACCGCAGGGGCGGCCCAGCCCGCCGTCCGGCACCCGGGTGGACGACCGCGCCGCCGACCTCCGCCTGGTGGGCGGGTCGACCGTCAGGCGCGAGCTGACCCTGTACGCCGACGCCGACGCGGCGCGCGCCTGGGTCCGGCGGCTGCGGGTGGAGGGTCCCTGCGTGCGCATCGACGGCCTGCGGGTCTCGACCTCCGAGCTGACCGCCCTCGCCCCCGACCCGCGGGTCGGTCCCCGCCTCCCCGCGGGCACGCTGCTGCGCAGCCAGGTGCTGCGCACGGACGGCGCCACGGACCCGGTGCTCCTGGTCGACGTCGTGTCCCGTCGCGGCGAGGTCGTCCTGTGGTCGCAGGTGATGGAGCTGTCGGCCCGGCCCGGCGCGGACGACCTGCCGCTGGCGGGGCGCGGGACCGAGCGGGTCGTCCGCAGGGTCGAGGCGGAGGCGCGCGACAACGCCCGCCTGCTGGACCGGTTCGGCCGGGCCGCCGACCGCCGCTGAGAGACCCGGTGGCGACCGTCGGTGGGCCCCTCGGGGTCCCTCGGCCGGACGACGGGCCGAGCACGTCGTGGCGCACCCGGACCATCCCGTCGCCGAAGCGCCGGGGGTCCAGCAGCGTGCGGGCGGTGGGCACGGCCCGGTCGGACCACCCTCGGCGTCGGCCAGGGAGCCGTCGAGGCTGCCGATGGCCGAGCGGACGGGACGGCCGCCCCCGTCAGCGGACGACGTCGTACACGCCGAGGGTGACGCCGTTGCCGTACGTCGCCTGCTCGACCGGTCGCAGCCTCGGCTGCTCCGCGCCGTCGTCGAACAGCCGCTTGCCCGAGCCGAGCACCACCGGGAACGTGAGCAGGTGATAGGCGTCCACGAGACCGGCGGCGGCGAGCCCCTGGGCGAGCCGGGCGCTGCCGTGCACCTGGATCTGCCCGTCGTGCTCCTGCTTCAGGGCGGCCACCTCGTCGAGCGAGCGCAGCACCGAGGTGTTGTGCCACCCGGGGTCGCTCAGGGTGGAGGAGACGACGAACTTGGGGATCGCGTTGTAGTGCGCGAACTCCTCCATCGACGGCCACACCGGCGCGAACTCGTCGTAGCTCACCCGCCCCAGCAGCAGTGCCGTCGCCTCCTCGGTCTCGCGACCCTTGATGGCGTACGCCGCCTCGTCGAACGCGACCTCCTGGAAGGTCCACCCCGCCCGAGGGTGCTCACCCCCGCCGGGCGAGTCCATGACCCCGTCGAGCGACAGGAAGGTGGTGACGACGATCCGGGCCATGGCTGCTCCTCGCGCTGGGGGTGGGTGCCTGGTCCGACCCTCCCCGACCCCGAGACTCATCGGTCGGGCCGGGGCTGCCGCGGGACGCACACGGCTGCGGCCCCGGCTGCCCCGTCGAACGGGGCGGCCGGGGCCGCGGAGGTCGGGGGTCAGCCGCGGCCGGCGGAGCCCTCGACGTAGTCCGAGTCGTGGCTCTTGACCCAGGCCATCAGCTTGCGGAGCTCCTTGCCGGTGCTCTCGATGGGGTGCTGGGCGCCCTTCTCGCGCAGGGCGTTGAACTCCGGGGAGCCCGCGTCCTGGTCGTCGATGAAGCGCTGGGCGAAGGAGCCGTTGGTGATGTCGGCGAGCACGGCCTGCATGTTCTCCTTGACCTGCGGCGTGATCACGCGGGGGCCGGAGACGTAGTCGCCGTACTCGGCGGTGTCGGAGATGGACCAGCGCTGCTTGGCGATGCCGCCCTCGTACATGAGGTCGACGATCAGCTTCAGCTCGTGGAGGCACTCGAAGTAGGCGACCTCCGGCTGGTAGCCGGCCTCGATCAGGGTCTCGAAGCCGTACTGGACCAGCTGGGAGGCGCCGCCGCAGAGCACGGCCTGCTCACCGAACAGGTCGGTCTCGGTCTCCTCGGTGAAGGTGGTCCTGATGCCGCCGGCGCGCAGGCCGCCGATGGCCTTCGCGTAGGACAGCGCGAGGGGCCAGGCGTTGCCGGTCTCGTCCTTCTCGACGGCGACGAGCACGGGCACGCCGCGGCCGTCGACGTACTCGCGGCGCACGAGGTGGCCGGGGCCCTTGGGGGCGACCATGAAGACGTCGACGCCTTCGGGCGGGGTGATGTAGCCGAAGCGGATGTTGAACCCGTGGCCGAACACGAGGGTGTCGCCCTCGGCCAGGTGGGGCTCGATCTCCTCGGCGTACAGCTTCCGCTGGTGCTGGTCGGGGGCCAGGATCACGACGACGTCGGACTCCTCGACCGCCTCGGCCGGCGTGACGACGCGCAGCCCCTCGGCCTCGGCCTTCGCCGTGCTCTTCGAGCCCGGCTGGAGACCGATCCGGACGTCGACCCCGGAGTCGCGCAGGGAGAGCGCGTGGGCGTGACCCTGGCTGCCGTAGCCGATCACGGCCACGGACTTGTTCTGGATCAGCGAGAGGTCGGCGTCGTCGTCGTAGAACATCTGCGCCACGGGGTATCGGGCTCCTTCGTCGGTGGTGCGTCGGGTGGGTGGGTGGTACGTCGGGGGGCCGCTCAGACCGCGCGGGGCGGCGGGGCGGGGGCCGGCACCGGGCGCACGGTCCGCTCCGAGATGGAGCGGGAGCCGCGCCCGATGGCGACCATGCCGGACTGCACGAGCTCGCGGATCCCGAAGGGCTCCAGCACGCGCAGGAAGTCGGCCAGCTTGTCGGCGTTGCCGACGGCCTGGATGGTGACGGCGTCGGGGGCCACGTCGACCACCTTCGCCCGGAACAGCTGGACGGTGTCGATCACCTGGCCGCGGGTGGCGGCGTCGGCGCGGACCTTGACCATCAGCAGCTCGCGGTTGACCGCGTGACCGGGCTCGAGCTCGACGATCTTGATGACCTCGACGAGCTTGTTGAGCTGCTTGGTCACCTGCTCCAGCGGGAACGACTCGACGCTGACGACGATGGTCATCCGCGACACGTCCGGGTGCTCGGTCGGGCCCACGGCGAGGCTGTCGATGTTGAACCCGCGACGGCTGAACAGGCCCGCGATGCGGGCCAGGACGCCGGGCTTGTCCTCGACCAGGACGGACAGGGTGTGGGTGCTCACAGGTCGTCCTCGTCGAAGTCGGGGGCCAGGTCGCGGGCGTACTTGATGTCGTCGTTGCTGTGGCCCGCGGCCACCATCGGCCACACCATCGCGTCGCGGTGGACGCGGAAGTCGACCACCACGGGCACGTCGTCGATCTCCATCGCCTTGGTGATCGTCGCGTCGACGTCGCCCGCGGAGTCGCACGACAGGCCCACGCAGCCGTAGGCCTCGGCGAGCATCGGGAAGTTGGGCACCGGGACCCGGGTGCCGGGCTGCACGCGCGGGCCGGCCTTCTGCAGGTCGGTGTTGGAGTAGCGCTCGTTGTAGAACAGCGTCTGCCACTGCCGGACCATGCCGAGCGACTCGTTGTTGATGATCGCGACCTTGATCGGGATGCCCTCGATCGCGCAGGTCGCGAGCTCCTGGTTGGTCATCTGGAAGCAGCCGTCGCCGTCGATGCTCCACACGGTCGTGTCGGGGCAGCCGACCTTGGCGCCCATCGCGGCGGGCACGGAGTAGCCCATCGTCCCGAGGCCGCCGGAGTTGATCCAGGTGTTGGGCTTCTCGTAGTCGATGAAGTGCGCCGCCCACATCTGGTGCTGGCCCACCCCGGAGGCGTAGATCGCGTCGGGGCCGGCGATCGCGCCCAGGCGCTCGATCACGTACTGCGGGGCGAGGCTGCCGTCGGTCGGCTCGTCGTAGCCGAGCGGGTACTTCTGCTTCACGCCGGCGAGGAACTCCACCCAGGCCTCGTAGTCGCCGGTGTGCCCGGCGTCGGCCTCGGCGCGCAGCGCCGCGAGCAGGTCGGAGATGACCTCGCGGCAGTCGCCCACGATCGGCACGTCGGCCGTGCGATTCTTGCCGATCTCGGCGGGGTCGATGTCGGCGTGGATGACCTTCGCCTGCGGGGCGAAGGAGTCCAGGTTGCCGGTGACGCGGTCGTCGAAGCGGGCGCCGAGGCTGATGATCAGGTCGCTGCGCTGCAGGCCCGCGACCGCGGCCACGGTGCCGTGCATGCCGGGCATGCCCAGGTGCTGGGGGTGGCTGTCGGGGAAGGCGCCGCGCGCCATCAGGGTGGTGACGACCGGCATGCCGGTGAGCGCGGCCAGCTCGGCCAGCTCCTTGCTCGCGCGGGCCCGGATCGTGCCGCCCCCGACGTACAGGACGGGGCGGCGGGACTCGAGGATCAGCCGGGTCGCCTCGCGGATCTGCTTGGCGTGGGGCCGGGTCACGGGCCGGTAGCCGGGCAGGTGCAGCTCGGTGGGCCACCGGAACGTCGTCTCGGCCTGCAGCGCGGACTTCGCGATGTCGACGAGGACGGGACCGGGGCGGCCGGTGCTGGCGATGTGGAACGCCTCGGCGATCTTCTGCGGGATCTCGGCCGGGTCGGTCACCAGGAAGTTGTGCTTGGTGATGGGCATCGTGATGCCCCGGATGTCGGCCTCCTGGAACGCGTCCGTGCCGATCATCGCCGCGCCGACCTGGCCGGTGACGGCGACCATCGGGACGGAGTCCATGTGGGCGTCCGCGAGCGGGGTGACGAGGTTGGTCGCGCCGGGACCGGAGGTCGCCATGCACACGCCGACCCGACCGGTCGCCGCGGCGTAGCCCTGGGCGGCGTGGCCCGCGCCCTGCTCGTGGCGGACGAGGATGTGCCGGATCGTGGGCGAGTCCATGAGGGGGTCGTACGCCGGGAGGATGGCGCCGCCCGGGATGCCGAACACGTTGTCGGCCCCCGCGTGCTCCAGCGACCGGATCAGGCTCTGGGCGCCGGTGATCGGCTCGGCCTGGCTCATCTCGTCCGTCCTTCGGGTAGTGGTGTCCGTCGGGTCCATCGTCCGCCCAACAAAAAACCCCTCGGCCTGACGGCGGCGAGGGGCGGACGCGTGGGTGAGGCGGTGCTCAGCTCACGCGTCTGTGGGTACGAGGAGGATCCGTCGCATGACGCTACGGTCCACCTCGCCCTCACGCGCCGTCAACCGAGTGTGACAGCCGTCTCGCATCGCGGGACGGCTGTCTCGGATGTCGGTCACCACCCGCGGTCGTCGCAGGTGCAGACGCAGGCGCGGTTGCCCTGGGCGTCCGCCAGCACCCAGAACGACGGCGCCGCGGAGTCGTCGACGAGCTCGCCGCCGGCCGCCACCGCGGCGTCGATCCGGCTCCGCGCCTCCGTGCGGTCGACCCAGACGTCGAGGTGCCAGCGCTGCGGGGGGTCGGCGTCGCCGGCCCCGGCGGTCTGGAACCACACCGTCGGCCAGCCACCGGCGGGATCGACGACCTCGACGTCGCCGTCGTCGTCGGTCCGCTCCGCCCCGCCGAGCAGCGCGGCGAGGAACGGGGAGACCTCGGCGGCCGCCGGGGAGTCCAGGCCGAGCTCGACGAGCGTGACCCGGGCCGGGTCCGCCACGACCCCCGCCTCGGCGGCGAACCCGTCGATCCGGCGCGCCAGGTCGACGTCGCGGGTGGTCACGGCACCCACGTCGTGGCTGGCGAGGGTGACCGTCACCGTCGGGTAGGTGAGCACGACGTCGGGGTGGTGGTCGGCCTCCTCGGCCGCGGCGCCGATCCGGTCGACCAGGGCGAGCCCGGTCGCGAAGTCGCCGGTGGCGAACACCGCGCGGATCCGGCCGGGCAGGCGCACCCAGCCCCGCAGGCCCGCCGCGTCGACCTCGGCCACGCTCAGGGGTGTCCTCGTGTCGCTCATCCGTGCTCCTTCGAGTCGGGGACCATCAGTCGCGCGACGTCGCCGGGCGCCCAGGCGACCTCCCAGCGGTAGCCGTCGGGGTCGGCGAAGTAGCCCGAGTAGCCGCCCCACTCGCGGTCGCGGGCGTCCTCGACCGGGTCCGCGCCGGCGGCGCGGGCGTCGGCCAGCACGCCGTCCACGGTGGCCCGGTCGACGCAGTTGTGGGCCAGCGTGACGGGCGCCAGGCCCGGACCGCGCCGCACCGGGCCCACCTCGGCCTCGAAGGACGCCTCCTCCCACCACGACAGCAGCAGTCGGTCGGCCACGGCGAACATCAGCACGTCCTGCTCGTCGACCACCGGCGTCCAGCCCAGCCCCCGGACGTAGAAGGACCGCGTGCGGGCGCGGTCGGCCACCGCGAGGGTCACGAGGCTGAGGCGCTGCTCCACGACCCCACCCTCGCACCGTGCGCCGACGGCGGCTACCGGTCGACGCGCAGCGGGGTGCGCTGGCGCCCGTCGGCGTCGTGGTTGGCGGGGTCGAGCCAGGCCTCGTGCGCCGGGCGGACGACGCGCCAGTCGGCGTCGGTGACGGCGAACCCCGCCGTGTCGCGGTTGCGGCCCTTGACGACCTTGTGCTGGCGGAACACGCCCTCCGCGGTGAAGCCGAGCCGGAGCGCGGCGCGCCGCGAGGGCGCGTTGGCGGCGTCGCACTTCCACTCCACGCGCCGGTAGCCGGCGCCGAAGGCCTGGCGCAGCAGCAGGTGCACCGCCTCGGTCGCGGCGGTCGTGCGCCGCACCGACGGACCGAGGACGACCCAGGCCACCTCGGCGCAGCCGTCGGCCGGGACCTGGCGGATCCAGCTGATCCGGCCGGCGACCGCGCCGCCCCCGGGGCGGACCACCACGGTCTCCATCCCGGGATCGGCGAGGTGGGTCTCGACGAGCGCCCGGGTCGCCGCGACGTCGGCGGGCGCCGCGACGGGGAGGAACTCCCACGACGTGCCGGGCCCGGCCACCGCGGCGTGCAGGTCCTCGGCGTGGTCGACCCGCAGGGGCTCGAGGACGACGTGGCGTCCGGTCAGCGGGACCGCACGCAGCGGGTCGGGCGGGGTCCAGTCGAGCACCGGGCGAGCCTAGGACCCGGCGGCGTCAGCGGCCCAACGACTTCCGCCATCCCGTGAACGAGCGCAGCGGCGCCGCGCGGGGCCGCACCAGCCACGGCCAAGGGTGCACCTCGCGCAGGTCCAGGCGGGCCGCGCGGCGCGCCCACCCCGGCACCGGGGCGTAGGTCGCGGCGAGGGGCACGCCGTCGAGCTCCGCGGCGACCGCGCCCCGTCGTACCTCCAGCTCACGGGTGACGGCGAGCTCGCCGAGGGTCTCGGCGAGGAAGACCAGCCGCTTGCCCGACAGCCGCAGTCGGCGCAGCAGCGGCTCGTCGAAGACGAAGACCGCCGGCCGGTCGTCGGTGGCGGCCAGCGCCGGGTCGCGCTCGGACAGCGACTCGGCCGTGAGCCAGACCCGCTCCGCTCCCCCGGCGCCCTCGACCTCGGCGGGACCGGCCGGGATGTCGGCCTTGCGCAGGTCGGGTCCGTCGACCTCGGGTCCCACGTCGGCGTCCGGCCACCCCTGGACCGGGCAGTCCTTCTTCAGCGCGCAGCGACGGCACAGCTCGGGCGCGCGCTTCTCGACCTGCCACCGGCTGAACCCGTACGGCTTGCCGCTCCCGGTGCCGACGGTCCACTGCCAGCCGAGCCGGTTGGCGGCGCGGGAGCCGTCGAGGAGGTGCACGAACATCGCGTCCTCGCCCGCCTGCCAGGTCGCGCCGGCCCGCACCGCCCACTGGGAGGCGAGCCACATGCGGGTCTGGTTGACGACCCAGCCGTCGGTCTCGAGCTCGCCGACCACCGCCTCCATGCACGCCATCTCCGTCGGCCACGGCTCGTCCCACGGCTCGCCCCAGGGCTGCTCGCGCCGCAGCGAGGAGCCCAGGTCGGTGCCGACACGGGCGTAGAGGTGGCGGGCGTACTCCTGCCACAGCAGCTCGTCGCGGTACTTGTGCCGGTCCCGGCCGGGGGCGTCGGCGACCGCGTCCCAGACCTCGGTGAGGCTGAGCAGCCCGTGGCGGATGTACGGCGACATCCGGCTCGCGCCGCGCCGCTCGAGCGGCAGCACGGTGGAGCGGTCGCGGGCGTAGCCGGACACGTCGAGGGTGGCCAGCGAGGCGTCGGCCGCCGACTGACCGCCGCGGAAGCCGCCGGAGCGCACGCCGTCCGCGCCCTCGCGCGCGAGGTCGCCGAGGTGCTGGCCGACCCAGGCCTCGACGTCCGCGACCTCGGCGCCGTCGGCGGTGGACGGGGGGCTGGGCAGCACGGGCATGCGCGACCGGTGCCCCATCCGGTCCCGCCCCAGCCCGCCGGCGCCCGAGGTGGTCGAGCAGCACGCGAGCCCCGGCGAGCGCGCGGCGTCGAGACCGCCGCCCCGAGGTGGTCGAGCAGCACGCGAGCCCCGGCGAGCGCGCGGCGTCGAGGCCGCCACCCCGAGGTGGTCGAGCAGCACGCGAGCCCCGGCGAGCGCGCGGCGTCGAGACCGCCACCCCGAGGTGGTCGAGCAGCACGCGAGCCCCGGCGAGCGCGCGGCGTCGAGACCGCCGCCCCGAGGTGGTCGAGCAGCACGCGAGCCCCGGCGAGCGCGAGGCGTCGAGACCGCCGCCCGGCTCCGCGGGGCCCACAGCGGACCTGCCGTGCCACCAGGTGACACCGGACGTCCGCGCTGGTGCTCGTCTGCTGGTCGACCACCGTCAACCACCCCGGCGGTCTCGACACCGCGGACTCGCTGGCGCTCGTCGGCTGCTCGACCACCTCACGGCACCCCCGGCGGCGTCGACCACCTCACAGCACACCCGGCGGTCTCGACACCGCGGACTCGCTGGCGCTCGTCGGCTGCTCGACCACCTCACGGCACCCCCGGCGGCCCCGACCACCTCACGGCACCCCCGGCGGCCCCGACCACCTCACGACACCCCCAGCCGTCCCGACCACCTCGGAGCGTCCCGAGGGGTCGGGGGTCAGCGGGGGGACTGGTGGATCTCGCGGCGCGCGGCGTCGGCGACGAGGCGGGTGGGCGCGCCGAGGACCAGGGGCATCTGCGGGGGCACGTGGCCGACCTCGACGTCGAGGAGCAGGGGCACGCCGAGCCCGCCGAGGGTGTCGAGCACGGCCTCGTGCTGGGTCAAGCCCGGCGCGTCGGGGGCGGCGGTGCGGCCGACCACGACGGCGCGGGCGTGCGCGAACCAGCCCGCGAGCCGCATCCCGTGCAGGGCGCGGGCCACGTCGAGGGCCCCGTCCTCGGCGACCTCGAGCAGCACCACGAGCCCCTCGTCGGCGTGGGCGCGGCCGAACCCCTCGACGTCGCCGTACGGCGTGCCCGCGAGCGGGCCGAGCACCTCGACGCAGCCGCCGACGAGCAGCCCCGAGACGTCGACCCCGTCGGCGGGCGCGTTGACGACGCGCCAGTCCCCCGCCGCGTCGAGCCGCCAGGTCGAGGCGGTCGGGTCCGCGGTCCAGTCGTCGAAGCCCGACGAGCGGTGCCGGCCGTGGGCCCGCTGAACCAGGGGCCCCTCGGCGGTGACGACGTCGAGCCAGTGCGCGAGGCCGGCCGGCGCGTCGTACGGCGTGTCCATGAGGTTGGCGCCGTGGACGCCCGCCCACCCGGCGCGGGTCAGCAGCGGCATCGAGACGCTGCAGCAGTCGGAGTAGCCGACGAACCAGGTCGGCGTCGCGTCGCGCAGGGCGTCCCAGTCCACGAGCCCGACGAGGTCGATCGCGAGCTCGCCGCCCCACGGCGGGACGACCGCGCGCACCGCCGGGTCGGCGAGCATCGCGGTCAGCTCCGCCGCGCGCTCGGCGGCCGGCGCGGACACGATCCCCGACCCGTCGAGGCAGGCGCCGAGGGCCACCTCGAAGCCCCGTCGGCGCAGCAGCGCCACGGCGTGGTCGAGCCGGGGCCGCAGGTCGGCCGGCACGCCGGACGAGGGCGCGGTGACGCCGATCGTGTCGCCGGGGCGCAGCGGGGCGGGGCGGCGGATCTCCACCGGCCTCACCCTGCCAGCAGCGCGGCGACCTCCTCGATCCCCCGCCGCACCTCCCCGTAGGACGTCGAGAGCGGCGACAGCCCGATCCGCAGGCCGTCGGGGTCGCGGTAGTCGGGGACCACGTCGCGCCGCCACAGTGCCGCCACGACCTCCCGCATCCGGGGGTGGCCCAGCGTCACGTGGCCACCGCGACGCTCCGCGTCGCGCGGCGAGGACACGACGACGCCGTGGGGGGCGAGCAGCTCGTCGGCCAGCTCGATCGCGTAGGAGGTGAGCCCGACGGACTTGGCGCGCACCGCCTCGATCCCGGCGGCGCCGATCAGCGGGAGCATGTCGCGCAGCGGTTGCATCGCGAGGATCGGCGGCGTGCCGGACAGCAGCCGCCGCACGCCGGGGTCCGGGGTGTGCCCCGGGCCCATCGCGAAGGGGTCGGCGTGGCCCATCCAGCCGGTGACCGGCTGGGCGAGGTCGGCGAGGTGACGCGCGGCGACGTAGCCGAACGCCGGGGACCCGGGACCGCCGTTGAGGTACTTGTAGGTGCAGCCCACCGCGTAGTCGACGCCCCAGGCGTCCAGCTCGGCCGGCACGGAGCCGACCGAGTGCGACAGGTCCCACAGCACCAGCGCCCCGGCGTCGTGCGCGAGGCGGGTGACGGCCGGGACGTCGGCGACCCAGGCCGAGCGGTAGGCGACGTGGCTGGCGAGCACGACCGCGGTCCGGTCGGACAGCACGCCCGCGACCTGCTCGGTCGTCAGGCCGGCCGTCGGGTCGGTCTCGACCCAGCGCAGCCTCAGGCCCCGCTCGGCCGCGACCCCCTCGGCGACGTAGCGGTCGGTCGGGAAGTTGTCGGTGTCGACGACGACCTCGTCGCGGCCGGGCCGGGCGGCCACGGCGGCGCGCAGCAGCTTGTAGAGCAGGACGGTCGTGGAGTCGGCGACCGCCACCTGGCCCGGGGCCGCGCCCAGGCAGGTCAGCCCGAGCTCGTCGCCGACGACGAGCGGCAGCTCCATCCAGCTCTCGTCCCAGCCGCGGATCAGTCGCCCGCCCCACTCGTGCTCGACGAAGGTCCGCATCCGGTCCCCGGTGGCCGCCAGCGGACGGCCCAGCGAGTTGCCGTCGAGGTAGACCAGGTCGGTGTCGGCGCCCACGAAGCGGCTGCGGTACGCCGCCAGCGGGTCGTCGCGGTCCAGGGCCTCGGCGCGCTCGTCCATGGCTCCTGTCTATCGCCTCCTACCCTGGCGCCGTGCGCCAGATCCTCGGTCTCGCCGGTGCGCCCGGCGCCGGCAAGACGACCTTCGCCCGCGCGTGGGCCGACGAGCTCGGCGCGGCGTACCTGCCGATGGACGGCTTCCACCTCGCCGACGTCGCCCTCGACGCGCTGGGGCTGCGCGACCGCAAGGGCGCGCCGGAGACCTTCGACGCCCACGGTTACGCGGCGCTGCTGCGGCGGCTGCGCACGGACCCCGACCACACGGTGTGGGCCCCGGCGTTCGAGCGTGACCTCGAGCAGCCGCTCGCCGGGGCGATCGGGATCGGCCCGGAGGTCCGCGTGGTCGTCACCGAGGGCAACTACCTGCTCCTCGACACCCCGGCGTGGCGGGCGGTGCGCGCCGAGCTCGACGAGTGCGCCTACCTCGACGTCGACGACGCCCTGCGCACCGAGCGCCTGGTCGCGCGGCACGTCGCGTTCGGCAAGTCCCCCGCGGCCGCCGCGGCGTGGGTCGCGGCGGTCGACGAGCCCAACGCCGCGCTCGTCGCGGCGTCGCGGGACCGGGCGGACCGCGTCGTGCGCGGAAGCTGAGGGGGCCTGGCCGGGCGTCAGGCCGTCGGCGGGGCCGGCTCCTCGGCCCGGGCGCGGTGCAGCGTCTCGGGCGCCACGAGCCACGGCAGCACCGCGAGCAGGCTCACGAGCGCCGTCACGCCGAAGGCCCACCCGAAGCCGAGGCGGTCCGCGACCACCCCGACCAGGATCGGGCCGAGGATGGCGCCGGCGTCCTGCGCCATCTGGAAGGTGCTGAGCACCGTGCCGCCGGAGCGGCCGTTGCCGATCACGTCGGCGACGGTGGCCTGCTGGCCGGGGTTGAGCAGCCCGGAGCCGAGGCCGGACAGCGCCGAGAGCACCAGCAGCACGAGCAGGTCGCCCGACAGCCCGATCAGCCCGAGCCCGGCGGCGGTCACGACGAGCCCGACGAGCACCAGCGGCTTGCGCCCGACCGAGTCCGCCACCCGACCCGCGACCTGCAGCGCGGCGGCGGTGCCGGCGGCCGCCAGGGCCAGCGACACCCCGGCGACCCAGGTGGCGTCGTGGACGGCCACCGCGAACTGCGGCAGCACCGCGACCCGGACGCCGAAGTTGCACCAGCCGTTGGCGAAGGCGGAGGCGAGCGCCGCCCGGTACGCCGGGTCGGCCAGGGCCTCGCCGACCCGCATCGGCGGCGCCGGGGGCACGTCGGGGTCGGTGACCGGCCGGAGCCGGGCGCTGGAGAGCCGGACGGCCACCACGCCGGCGGCCGCGACCAGGGCCACGGCGTACACGACGAAGGGGACACGCAGGCCGAAGCCCGCGAGCGCACCGCCCAGCACCGGTCCGAGCATCCCGCCGAGCAGGAACGAGCTGGCGTAGGCCCCCGAGACCCGGCCGCGGATCGTCGGCGGCGCGAGCCGCACCAGCAGGGCCATGGCGGAGACGGTGAACATCGTCGAGCCGATGCCGCCCAGCCCGCGCAGCACCAGCAGCTGCACGTAGGACTGCGCGAACGCCGTCGCCAGCGACGACGCAGCCACCACCAGCAGGCCGGTCAGGTAGACCGGCCGCTCCCCCAGCCGCGAGACCAGGGCACCCCCCGCGGGGGCGAACAGCAGCCGGAAGAAGGCGAACGCCGAGACCACGGTCGACGCGGCGGCGACGCCGACGTCGAAGCTGCGGGCGTACGCCGGGAGCACCGGCGCGACGATCCCGAAGCCGATGGCGATGACGAACGCCGACGCGACCAGGACCCTGATCTCGGCCGGGATCGGGACCTTCGGCGCGCGCTCCTCGCGGGAGGCTCGGTCCCGCCGCAGCGACCTCAGCTCGTCACGGCGCCGTGCGCCGCCGACTGCACCACGCGGGCGTACTTGCCGAGCACCCCGCGGGTGTACTTGGGGGGCTTGGGCTCCCAGCCCTCGGCGCGGGCCTCGAGCTCCTCGGCCGGGACGTCCACGTCGAGCCGCTTGTTGGCGACGTCGAGGGTGATCCGGTCGCCGTCGCGCAGGAACGCGATCGGCCCGGCGTCCACGGCCTCCGGGGCGACGTGGCCGACGCACAGGCCGGTCGTGCCGCCGGAGAAGCGGCCGTCGGTGAGCAGCAGGACGTCCTTGCCGAGGCCGGCGCCCTTGATGGCGCCGGTGATGGCGAGCATCTCGCGCATGCCGGGGCCGCCCTTGGGGCCCTCGTAGCGGATGACGACGACGTCGCCGGCGACGATCCCGCCGTCGGTGAGGGCGTCCATCGCGGCCCGCTCCCCGTCGAAGACGCGGGCGGTGCCGGTGAACACGGACTCGTCGAAGCCCGCGGACTTCACGACCGCGCCCTCGGGGGCGAGGGTGCCCTGGAGGATCGTCAGGCCGCCGGTGGCGTGGATCGGGCGGTCCATCGCGCGCACGATGGTGCCGTCGAGGGCCGGGGGCTCGATGTCGGCGAGGTTCTCGGCGAGGGTCTTGCCGGTGACGGTCAGCGCGTCGCCGTGCATGAGACCGGCGTCGAGCAGCGCCTTCATCATCACGGGGATGCCGCCGACGCGGTCGAAGTCGGTCCACACGTAGCGCCCGAAGGGCTTCATGTCGGCGAGGTGCGGGACCTTGTCGCCGATGCGGGTGAAGTCGTCGAGGGTCAGCTCGACCTCGGCCTCGCGGGCGATGGCGAGCAGGTGGAGGACGGCGTTGGTGGAGCCGCCGAGCGCCATCGCGACCGCGACGGCGTTCTCGAGCGACTTGCGGGTGATGACCTGGCGGGCGGTGATGCCGTGGCGGAGCATGTTGACGACCGCCTCGCCGGAGCGGTGGGCGATCTTGTCGCGGCGCCGGTCCACGGCCGGCGGGGCCGCCGACCCCGGCAGCGCCATCCCGAGGGCCTCGGCGACCGCGGCCATCGTGTTGGCGGTGTAGGCACCGCCGCAGGCCCCCTCGCCGGGGCAGATCGCCCGCTCGACCTTGTCGACCTGCTCGCGGCTGATCTTGCCCGCCAGGCAGGCGCCGACCGCCTCGAAGGCGTCGATGATGGTGACGTCCTCGCCGTCGACCTTGCCGGGCATGATCGTGCCGGCGTAGAGGAACACCGCCGCGAGGTCGAGGCGGGCCGCGGCCATGAGCATTCCCGGGAGCGACTTGTCGCAGCCGGCGAGCAGCACCGAGCCGTCGAGGCGCTCGGCCATCATCACGGTCTCGACCGAGTCGGCGATGACCTCGCGGGAGACCAGGGAGAAGTGCATCCCCTCGTGGCCCATCGAGATGCCGTCGGAGACCGAGATGGTGCCGAACTCCATCGGGAAGCCGCCGGCGGCGTGCACGCCGCTCTTGACCGACTGCGCGAGGCGCTGCAGCGACAGGTTGCAGGGGGTGATCTCGTTCCAGCTCGACGCGACGCCGATCTGGGGCTTCTCCCAGTCGTCGTCACCCATCCCGACGGCCCGCAGCATCCCGCGGGCCGCGGCCCGCTCGAGGCCGTCGGTGACGTCGCGCGAGCGGGGCTTCAGGTCGTGCGTGCCAGCGGGGTCCGGGGTGCGGTCGGCCATGGGGCAGACGATATCCCCGTGGCCGACGCCGTGGCCGACGCGGTGACGCCCGGCACAGCGCGCCGGACGACCGCACGCCGGATGCCGCGCACGACCGACCCCGGCCCTACCCTCGTGGGCGTGGACTGGAGCGACTACGACGCTGCCCTCTTCGACCTCGACGGCGTCGTCACGCCGACCGCCGAGGTCCACATGCGCGCCTGGGCGGAGATGTTCTCCGACTTCCTGGCCTCCTGGGACGGCGACGGCGACACCTCGCCGTACACCGACCAGGACTACTTCGACCACGTCGACGGCAAGCCGCGCTTCGACGGCGTCCGCGACTTCCTGGCCGCGCGCGGCATCGAGCTGCCCGAGGGCGACGACGACGCGCCCGCCGGCGAGGTGAGCGTGAGGGGCCTCGGCAACCGCAAGAACGACGCGTTCAACGAGGTCCTCGAGCGCGACGGGGTCGAGGCGTTCCCCGGCTCGGTGGCGCTGCTGGACCACCTGCGCGACCTCGGGATGCCGCTCGCGGTGGTCTCCTCGTCCGCGAACGCCCCGTCCGTGCTGCGCACCGCCGGCCTTCTCGACCGCTTCGCGACCGTCGTCGACGGCCGCGTCGCGAAGGAGCTGGGCCTGCCCGGCAAGCCCGCGCCGGACACCTTCGCCCACGCCGCCGCCGTGCTCGAGGTGCCGGACTCCCGCGCCGTCGTGCTGGAGGACGCGACCTCCGGTGTCCGCGCCGGGCGCGCCGGCGCCTTCGGGCTCGTGGTGGGCGTCGACCGGGGTGCGGGCGCCGACGCCCTGCGCGCCGCCGGCGCCGACGTCGTCGTCGGCGACCTGCAGGAGCTCGTGCCGTGATCCTTCCCGAGATCGACGAGGACTCCCTGGACCGCTCCCGGTTCCCGGTCGACGAGTGGGCGCTGCGCGAGACCAGCCACCGCTCCGGCGACCTCGGCACGACCGAGACGCTCTTCGCGGTCGGCAACGGCTACCTCGGGATGCGCGGCAACCCCGAGGAGGGCCGCGACGCGCACGTGCACGGCACGTTCGTCAACGGCTTCCACGAGACCTGGGACATCCACCACGCCGAGCAGGCCTTCGGCTTCGCGCGCACCGGCCAGACGGTCGTCAACGTGCCGGACGCGAAGGTCATGAAGATCTACGTCGACGACGAGCCCCTGATCCTCGGCACCGCCGACCTCGAGGAGTACGAGCGCACCCTCGACTTCACCGAGGGTCTGCTGCGGCGGCGCCTCGTGTGGCGCACCCCGGCCGGCAAGCGCGTCGAGGTGACCTCGACCCGGATGGTCTCGATGACCGAGCGACACCTCGCGGTGCTCGAGCTCGAGGTGACGATGCTCGAGGGCGACGCTCCGATCGTCATCTCCTCGCAGCTGCTGAACCGCCAGGACGGCGAGGACGAGTACCACGTCGTCGACGCCGCGATGGGCGAGGGCGACGACCCGCGCAAGGCGCAGCGCTTCGACCACCGGGTCCTGCTCCCGCAGGCCCACTACGGCACCCACGACCGGCTGTTCCTGGGCTACCGCTGCCGCAACTCGGCCATGACCCTCGCCGTGTGCGCGCACCACGAGCTCGACACGACCAACGAGGTCGAGACGATCGTGCGCTCCTCCGAGGACGTCGGCAAGCTCGCCTACCGGGTCGACGCCAGGCAGGGCGAGCCGACCCGCCTGACCAAGCTGGTCACCTACCACACCTCCCGCGGCGTCCCGGTCGAGGAGCTCTCCGACCGCTGCGACCGCACCCTCGACCGGGCCGTCGCCCACGGCGCCGCGGCCTACCGCGCCGACCAGCGCGCCTGGCTGGAGTCGTTCTGGGCCGCCTCGGACGTCGTGGTCGAGGGCCAGCCCGCGCTGCAGCAGGCGATCCGCTTCAACCTGTTCCACCTCGCCCAGGCCGCCGCCCGCTCCGACCAGCAGGGCGTGCCCGCGAAGGGCGTCACGGGCAGCGGCTACGAGGGCCACTACTTCTGGGACACCGAGGTCTACGTCGTCCCGTTCCTCGTCTACACGATGCCCGACGTCGCCCGGAACACCCTGCACTTCCGGTCGCGGATGCTGCCGGCCGCCCGCGACCGCGCCCGCGAGCTGGCCCAGCTCGGCGCGCTGTACCCGTGGCGGACGATCAACGGCGAGGAGGCGTCGGCCTACTACGCGGCGGGCACCGCGCAGGTCCACATCGACGCCGACATCGCCTACGCGCTGAGCAAGTACGTCGACGCCACCGGCGACACGGGCTTCCTCACCCGCGACGGCGTCGACATGCTCGTCGAGACCGCGCGGATGTGGGCCGACCTGGGCTTCTGGCGCCACAACGGCGCACCGACGTTCCACATCCACGGCGTCACCGGGCCGGACGAGTACACGACGGTCGTCAACAACAACCTCTTCACCAACGTCATGGCCCGCTTCAACCTCGAGCGCGCGGTGCGCGCCGTCGACGAGGTCAGGCAGGCCGACCCGGTCCAGCACGAGCGGATGGTCAAGCGGCTGGACCTGCGCTGCGAGGAGGTCCAGGAGTGGCGCGAGGCCGCCGAGGCCATGTGCATCCCCTACGACGAGACCCTCGGGATCCATCCGCAGGACGAGCACTTCCTCGACCGCGAGGTGTGGGACCTGTCGCGGACCCCGGCCGAGCTCCGGCCGCTGCTGCTGCACTACCACCCGCTGGTGATCTACCGCTTCCAGGTGCTCAAGCAGGCCGACGTCGTGCTGGCGCTGTTCCTGCAGGGCGACCGGTTCACCGCGGAGGAGAAGCGCGCCGACTTCGAGTACTACGACCCGATCACCACCGGTGACTCGACGCTGTCGGCGGTCGTGCAGTCGGTCATGGCGGCCGAGGTCGGCTACCACGAGGTCGCCCTCGACTACTTCCGCAAGGCCCTGCACGTCGACCTCCTCGACCTGCACCACAACGCGGTCGACGGCATGCACGTCGCGTCGGCGGGCGGCGTGTGGAGCGCCCTGGTCTCCGGGTTCGGCGGCATGCGCGACCACGGCGGCACCCTCACCTTCGACCCCCGCCTGCCCGCGGAGTGGCCGAGCCTCACCTTCCGGCTGCGGTGGCGCGGCTCGCGGGTCCGGATCCGGGTGACCGCGGACGCGATGACGTTCACCCACGAGGAGGGCGACGGCACGGTCCCGGTCGGCGTGCGCGGCACGTCGTACGACGTGGCGCCCGGCGCGGTCGTGGAGGTCGCCCTCGACGGCCAGGGTCCTCGTCGCGAGGGCCGGCTCGGCACCCGGCCGCTGATCGGCGGCCGCCGGGCCGACGGCTCCCGCATCACCGCGGGCGTGCCCTCCCCCAGCGTCCCCGCCGACGAGGCCGAGAGCCCCGCCGACCTGATCTGACCGCACCGGCCCCCTGCTCGACCGCCCTCAGTCCGGGGCCGGCGCGGCGGGCAGGGGGCGTGCGGCGCGGGCGGAGCTCGCGGTGGCGCCGGCGACGGCCACGACCACGCAGGCGACGGCGGCCCACTGGGTGGGCTCGAGCAGCTCGCCGAGCACGACGATCGCGGCCAGCGCGGCGGCCGCGGGCTCGAGGCTCATCAGGATGCCGAACGTCGAGGACGGCAGCGTGCGCAGCGCGACCAGCTCGCAGGTGTAGGGCACGACCGAGGACAGCAGCCCGATCGCGAGGCCGAGGGCGAGGATGCGCGGGTCGACCAGCGCCTCGCCCCCCGTCAGCAGCACGTACGGCGTGAGCGGGAGCACCGCGACCAGGCTGGCGAGGGCCAGCCCGTCGACGCCCTGCCACCGCGCCCCGGTCGCCTGGCTCAGCAGGATGTACGCCGCCCAGGCCGCGCCGGCGAGCAGGGCGAAGCCGACGCCGAGCGGGTCCAGGTCGGCGCGCTCCACGCCCAGCAGCACGACGCCCAGCCCGGCGAGCCCGACCCACAGCAGGTCGCGGGCGCGGCGCGAGCCGGCGAGGGCCACCCCGAGCGGACCGACGAACTCGATCGTCACCGCGATCCCGAGCGGGATGCGCGCGAACGACTGGTAGATCGCCCAGTTCATGGTCCCGAGCGCCAGGCCGAAGCCGAGCACCACCAGCCAGTCGCGACGGGAGCGGCCCCGGAGCCGGGGCCGCGCGACCAGCAGGAGCACCACGGTGCTGAACGCCAGCCGCAGCCACACCAGCGTGCTCGGCGAGACCTCGTCGAACAGGCCCTTCGCGAAGGCGGCGCCGACCTGCACCGAGACCACGCCCGCGACGACGAGCAGCACGGCGCGGTTCACGGGCGGCGACGCTACCGGCGGGCCGACCGCGCGTGGCAGGCCGGGGTTCACACGGGTGTCACGAGACGTTGACTCACCGGACGCACGGGCCGGGTTAGGGTGAGCCGAGCCCGGTACCCCCCACCGCCCGGAGTCACCCCATGTCCCACACCCGCACCCTCCGATCGGCGGTCGGCACCGTCGGCACCGTCGTCGGGGACGCGGTCTCCCGCTGGGCCGTGGAGTCGCAGCAGGGCGCGCGTCGCAACGCGATGCTGGCCTCGACCGCCCTGGCCTCGCGTCGCCGGGAGCACGCCGAGGTCGAGGACTTCCTGGCCTCGCGCGCGCCCCGCGGCGCCGCGTCCGTCGAGCGCGCCCGGGGCGAGGACGCGAACCGGGTCCGCGACGCCCTCTGAGGTCCGTCGGCCGCACCGGCCGGCGCCGCGGCACACCTGTCCACCGTGGGCCGCCGCTGAGGCATGATCGTCGCCATGTCGGCGACCCGTGAGCCCGTGCCCGCAGTCGGCCCGTCACCCGACCCCGAGCCCGCGGGCCTGTCGTTCCACGACGTGACGAGCGCGGACGGCACCCGCCTGCGGGCCTGGAGCAACGCCCCCGTCGTGGCGGACGACGCCCCCGTCGTGCTGCTGTGCAACGGTCTCGGCACCAACCCCTACACCTGGCCCGCCCTGCTGCGGCGGGACTGCGGGGTCCGGGTCGTCTCCTGGTACCACCGCGGCACGGGCGGCTCCGAGCGGCCGCGCCACCGCCGTGACGTGGGCATCGACACCTTCGTCGCCGACGCCCTCGCGGTCATGGACGACGCCGGCCTCGACCGGGTGCCCGTCCTCGGCTGGTCGATGGGCGTCAACACCGCCTTCGAGCTGGCCGTCACCCACCCCGACCGGGTCGCGGGCCTGTTCGCCGTCGCGGGCGTGCCCGGCTCGACGTTCGCGAGCATGCTCGGCCCGCTCCACCTGCCGCGTCCGGTGGCGCAGGCGCTGACGGTGGGTGCCGCCCGCGTCCTCAAGTACGGCGGGCCCGCGATCACCCCGGTCGCGCAACGGCTGCGGATGGGGCGGCTCGGGGTGACGGTGCTGACGCACTCCGGGTTCATGCTGCCCACCCCGGACCCCGAGGGCACCGGGCGCGCGGTCCGGGACTTCCTCACCACGCCGATCGACTGGTACGGCCACGTCGCGCTCGCGACCTCCAAGCACCGCCGCGTGCCGCTCGGCACGATCCGGGTGCCGACGACCTTCGTGGCCGGGCGCTACGACGTCCTGGCCGGCGCCCGCGACATGGCCTCGGCCGCCGCGCGCATCCCCGGGGCGACCTACGTCGAGCTGCCCGCGTCGCACTTCGTGCAGATGGAGCACCCCGAGGAGGTCCACGCGCTGCTCTTGGACTTCCTTGCCACAGTGGAGGAATGACGCCGCTGCGCCGCCTGGTCCCCCTGTCGGTCGCCGCCGTGCTGGCCTCGGGGGTGCTGGTCTCCTGCGGTGAGGACGTCGACACCGGCTCCGAGCCGACCGTCACCGCGTCTCCCTCCCCCGAGACCGACTCCGAGTCCGAGGCCGACCCCGGGTCGGGCGAGACCTCCGCGGAGGAGGGCGCGGGCGGGTCGGCCGGCGGTCCCCCGCGGGTGGTCGGCGAGGTCACCGAGGGCCTCGAGGCGCCGTGGGGCCTCGACTTCCTCCCCGACGGACGCGCCGTCGTCACCGAGCGCGACACCCGCCGCGTGCTGACCGTGGACCCCGGGTCCGGTGAGCAGACCGAGGTCGGCGTCGTCGAGGCCGCCGTGCCCAACAGCGAGGCGGGGCTGCTCGGCGTCGCGGTCTCCCCCGACTTCGCCCGCGACTCGACGCTGTTCCTCTACTACACGACCGGCGAGGACAACCGCGTCGCGCGGGCCACCCTCGAGGGCGGCCGGCTCGGCGAGCCGGAGGTGCTGCTCGACGGCATCCCGCTGAACACCTACCACGACGGCGGCCGCCTGCTGTTCGGTCCGGACGGCATGCTCTACGTCTCGACCGGCGACGCCGGCGAGCCGGACCTCGCCCAGGACCCCGACTCCCTCGCGGGCAAGATCCTGCGGATGACCCCGGACGGCGAGGTCCCCGACGACAACCCGACCGGCGGGTCCTACGTGTACTCCCTCGGCCACCGCAACGTGCAGGGTCTCGCCTTCGACGACGCCGACCGGCTGTGGGCCAGCGAGTTCGGCGACCAGACCTTCGACGAGCTGAACCTCATCGAGCCGGGCGCCAACTACGGCTGGCCGATCAACGAGGGGCAGGGAGACGTGCGCGGCGGCGAGCTCACCAACCCCCAGGTGGTGTGGAGCACCGACGAGGCCTCGCCCTCCGGTCTCGCGTACGCCGGCGGCGACCTGTGGGTCGCGGCCCTCGGCGGTGAGCGGGTCTGGCGGGTCCCGGTGCGTGGCGACCGCGCCGGACAGCCCCAGGACCTGCTCGACGGCGAGTACGGCCGGATCCGCGAGATCCAGGAGTCCCCGGACGGCGAGCTGTGGGTGGTCACCAACAACACCGACACCCGCGGCGAGCCCCGCGAGGGCGACGACCGGATCCTGCGCCTGGCCCCCTGACCCGGGCGCCGGGACCCGGATCTCAGCCGGCCGTGATCACGGCCCGCCGGGCCGCCCGGCGCAGCGTGGTCAGGATCGCGGGCCCCAGGAGCACCACGCACAGCGACGTCGTGATCGCCCGTCCGGTGTCGAAGCTCGTCGTCGACGTCAGCAGGGTGTAGATCCCGAACCGTCGCAGGTTGTCGGCCAGCGGGTCGCCGGGCACGAACGCCAGCGACTCCGAGACCCCCGGCAGCTCGATGCCGAGCAGGAACGGCCAGCCGGACAGGTTCATGAACAGCCCGTAGAGGTACGCCGCCACGACGGCGTAGGCGACCAGCATCGCGATCTCCCACCGTCCCGACACCCGGCGCGGCAGCAGGCCGGCGCCGAGCCCGACCCACGCGGCGACGAGCATCTGGAACGGCAGCCAGGGCCCCACCCCCGCGGTCAGCAGCGCGGAGGCGAACAGCGACACGCTGCCGAGGACGAACCCGAAGCCGGGCCCGAAGACGCGCCCCGCGAGGATCAGCAGGAAGAAGACGAGCTCGACGCCGGCCGTGCCCGCCCCGAGCCCGCGGAGCACCGCGTTGACCGCGACCAGCACCCCGAGCACCGCCAGCACCCGGGAGTCCATCCCGCCCTCGGTGACCTCGGCGAGGACGACCGCCAGGATCACCGGCAGCAGGGCGAGGAACAGGAACGGCGGGTCGACCCGCTCGGCCCCCGCCTCGGGGACCAGCAGCAGGGGCCAGGTCAGCATCGCGAGGCCGGCCAGCGACGCCAGGCCCATCACGAGCGCGGACCGGGGCGTCAGTCGCACGGCGGCCACCGGCCCCACCCCGGCGGTGCGGGTGCTCACCGGGCCGCCCCCGCCCGCGCGGCGACGACCTCGTCGACGCCCAGCCACCCGGCGCCGAGGACCTTGGTGACCTGGGGCGCGAACGACGGAGACTCCGCGACCACCCGGCGTACCGGGCCGTCGGAGACCACCTCGCCGTCGCCGAGCACGACGACCGTGTCGGCGGCCAGGGCGGTGAACTCGACGTCGTGGGTCGCGACGAGCACGGCCCGCCCGGCGGCGGTCTGCTGCGCGAGGACGCGCGCCAGGACCCGCTTGGCGGGGTAGTCCAGGCCCCGGGTGGGCTCGTCGAGCAGCAGCAGGTCGGGCTCGGCGACGAGCACGATCGCCAGCACCAGCGCCAGGCGCTGGCCCTCGGAGAGGTCGCGAGGGTGACGGTCGTCGGGGACGCCGGGGACCATCGCGTCGAGCAGGTCGCGGCAGGCGCCGGGCGTCGTCCCGGCCCCCTCGTCGGCGGCGGCGCACTCCTCGGCGACGGTCTCGAGGTAGAGCAGGTCGGCGGCGGTCTGCGGGACCATCCCGACCCGTCGCCAGCGCTCGTCCCGGGGCAGGTCCTCCGGGTCGACCAGGCCGCCGTCGGCGCCGGCGACCCTCACCGTGCCGCCGTGGCGGGTCCCGGGCGACGCGCCCTGCAGGGTCCACAGCAGGGTGGACTTGCCGGCGCCGTTGCGGCCCATCAGCGCGGTGGTGCGACCGGCGCCCAGCGTCAGGGACACCTCGTCGAGCACGGTGCGGGCGCCGCGGGCCACCACCAGGCGCCGGACCTCCGCGCGGGCGGCGGCCGGGGGCGCGGGCACCTCCGCCGGCGGGGTGAGGTCGAGACCGCGGGCGCGGCGGCGTGCTTCGCGCACGGTGAGGGGCAGCGGGCTCCAGCCGAGGGCCCGGCCGAGCTCGACGATGGGCGGGGCGGGCTGGTCGTCGCCGGCGTCGCGCAGCACGGCGGCCGGCTCGCCGACCCGGACCGCGCCACCGCCGGCGACGAGCACCATCCGGTCGGCGAAGGGCACGACGCGCTCGAGGCGGTGCTCGGCGACCACGACCCCGAGGCCCACGTCGTGGACCAACCGCGTGAGGGTGGCCAGCACCTCCTCGGCCGCGGTGGGGTCGAGCGCGGACGTCGGCTCGTCGAGGACGAGGAAGCGCGGGTGCATCGCGAGCACCGACCCGATCGCCACGCGCTGCTGCTGCCCGCCCGACAGGGTGCGCAGGTCCCGGTCGCGCAGGTCCGCGACGCCGAGCAGGTCGAGCGTCTCCTCGACCCGGCGCCGCATCGTGGTCGGCGGCAGCCCCAGCTGCTCCATGCCGTAGGCCAGCTCCTCCTCGACGGTGTCCGTGACGAAGCCGGCCGCAGGGTCCTGCCCGACGTAGCCGACCAGGTGGGTGCGCTCGCGCGGAGGGGTCGCGGTGACGTCGACGCCGTCGGCCAGGACCGACCCGGACAGCCGCCCCCCGGTGAAGCGCGGCACCAGACCGGACAGCACCCCGAGCAGCGTCGACTTGCCGACCCCGGTGCGTCCGGCGACCAGCACCAGCTCGCCCTCCTCGAGGACGAGGTCGACGGCGTCGAGCACCGGCGGCGCCGCCGGGCGCCCGGCGCGAGCGGCCCCGGCGGCCCGGGGGTCGTAGCCGACGGTCACGCCGCGCAGCTCGATCACGCCGCCACCTCCTCGCGGTCACGGCGACCGACGAGGAACGGCGCAGGGGTGGCGCCCAGCACCGGCGGCGGCGCGGCGACGGCGGCGACCAGCCCGACCAGGCCCGCGGCCAGCGCGAGCAGCGACAGCTGGGGCACCGCCACCAGCTCGGGGTAGGCGATCAGCGGCTGCTCGCGCGAGACGAGCCAGGCCAGCACCGCCGCCGCGAGGCCCGAGAGGGCGACGACGACCTCCGCCGCACGCCACCGGTCGGGCCGGTAGCGGCTGCGTCCGACCCGGCTGCCGGCGCTGAGCAGTCCGAGCACGGCCACGGCGAGCCCCCCGAGGAGCATGGGCAGCGCGAGCCAGCGGGGGGCGGTGGCGTCGAGGACCGCGTAGGTGCCGACGACGACCCCCAGCAGGCCGAGCACCATCAGGGCCCCGGTCCGCCGGCGCTGCGCGGCCGATGCGTCGCCGCGGCGCCCGTAGCCGCGCACGTCCATGCCGGCGGCGAGCGCCAGCGAGCGCTCCAGGGCGTCCTCCAGGACCGGCACCAGGAGCCGCCGCAGGGAGCGCACGCGTCCCCGTGGCCCGGGGCGGAGCCGCTGCGCGGCGTGCACGCGGCGGGCGCTGTCGGCGAGCTGCGGCACGACGGTGATCGCGACGACCAGGACCGCACCGACCTCGTAGAGCGCGGGCGGCACGGACTTCAGCAGCCGCTTGGGGTTGGCGAGGGCGTTGGCCGCGCCGACGCAGAGCAGCAGGGCGGCCAGGCGCAGCCCGTCGTACAGGCCGCCGAGGACGTTCTCGGCGGTGACGTCGCCGAGCAGGCTGATGCCGAGCACCACGTCGGGGAGCGGGACCTCGGGCAGGCGCAGCAGCACCGTGCCGTCGTACCCGCCGCCCAGCAGGACGCGCAGGACCACCCGCACGACCACCACGACCACGGCCAGCCAGACGTAGACGCGGTAGGCCCGTGACCACGGGTGGTCGCCGCGCCGGAGCGCGACCGTGGTGGCCGTGACCAGCACGACCACCACGAGCAGCAGCGGGTTGGCGGTGAGCGACGCGGCGGCCGCGAGCCCGAGGGCCCACACCCACCAGGCCACGGGGTGGAGGTCCCGCGGCAGCCGCGTCGTCGTGCTCATGGCGCGCTCATGCGCTCCCGCGGGTGCGCCGGCGCTGGAGCACCGCGCCGGCGGCGCCGAGCCCGAGGACGCCGATCACGGCGGCCGGCACCCACGCGGGCAGGCCGGCGGGGTCCTCCTCGGACGCCGACGAGACCTGCTCGGTGTCGCCGTCCGCGTCGGTCAGCGGCGAGGAGGCGGACCGCTCGGCGCGCTCGTCGTCGGCGCCCGTGCGGGCCCCGTCGCCCTTCCGGCGCTCCGCGTCGCGCCCGCCGGCCCGACCCTTCCGGTCGGCGCCGCGACCGTCGCGGCCGCGGCCCGCACCGTCGCGGCGCGCTCCCCCGTCGGCACCACCGTCGGCGCCGTCCGTGCCACGGGTGCCGCTGTCGTCGGCGTCGGGCGTCGTGGACGGGTCGGCGTCGGGCGTCGGCGTGGACGGGCCGCCGCCGGAGCCGTCACGGGTGACGGTCCCGCCCCCGGACGCACCCGATCCACCGGAGCCCGAGCCGCCGGAGCCCGAGCCGCCCGGGGCGGGGGCCGGGGCCGGGGCCGCCGCGCGGACGGGTGAGGTGCTCGGCGGCTGCTGACCGCCACCGCTCTGCCACGACCAGGCGACCAGGCCACCGTCGGGCACCTGCAGGCTGCGGACGCCGCTGGAGGCGTAGGTCCAGCCGGCCCCGGGCTTCCCGGTCGACCAGAACAGGCCCCAGTAGGCGTTGGCCGGGGAGGCGTTGACGCAGGGGTCGCTCGACGGGACCGCGTTGACCCGGCACACGAAGCCGGGCTCCCGCCTCGCGAACGTCATCTGGGTGCCGACCGCCGCGAACAGCCCGTCGGCGCCGCCGCCGCCACCGGTGGCGCAGCCCTCGACGAGGCCGCGGCCGCCCTGTCCCCGGTAGTCGACGACCACGGTCACGCCGCCGGCGCCCGAGCAGGATTCCGCCGAGGCGGGGGTCGTGCCGACGACCGGCAGGGACGACGACAGCGCGGTCGGCAGCGCGGGGGCCGCGAGGCTCGCGCCGAGCGCGAGCCCCAGCGCGCCGAGGAGGCGGGCCGCCCTCATCGGACCCGGAAGGTGGTGCTGCCCGACCGGATGTCGGCGAACCGGCCGGTGACCCTGACCTGCGCCGGACCCGTCGCCCCGCGCACCACGAAGCGGCTCCGGAAGAAGCCGTCGCGGGTGGCGACGCCGGTGTCGACGACCCGCCCCCGCAGCCGGACGGTGACCTTCTCGCGGGCCGCCAGGTCGCGGACGGTGACGGTCTGGGTCGCGCCGCGCGCGACGGCGGCCCTGCTGCGGCGCACGTCGAGTCGCTTCGCGGCGAGGGCCGAGACCGTCACCGAGCTCTGACCCAGGGTGTACTGGCGCAGGGCCGTCCCGCGGGGCACGTTGACCGCGACGGTGGCCTCGCTCCCGGCCGGGCGAGCCGACGAGAACGGTCCGCCGGGGCCGGTGACGCAGGTCTTCTGGCCGACGGCGACCCCCGAGGTGGGGAGGCTGACGGTCGACCCGGCGCGCACGAACCGCACGCCGGAGGACGCGTCGAGGGACGGCGTGCCCGGAGCGGGCAGCGAGCGGAGGGCGGGCACGGCCTGGGCGGACGTACGGCGCCACTGGTCGCGGGTGTCGGCCACGATGCCCGCGTCCGTCCCGGCGGCGAAGGCGGCGTCGTCGTAGGCCACGGCACCCTCCTGCCCGGGCGTCAGGACGCCCTCGCACGGACCGAGGCCCGCGACCTGACGGCCCGCGACCCAGGCGGCGGCCGCGGTGGCGGCACCCGGCTCGCCGGCCTCGGCGAGCGCCCAGCCCGCGACGCCGGTGCTGTTGGCGTTGGGGACGTCGGTCGGGCCGTCGCCCCCGGTGAAGGAGCCGTCGGCGGCCTGCGCGGCCAGGAGCCAGTCCACCGCGTCGTCGACCGCGACGGCCTCGGGGCTGCCGGCGGCGGGTGTGGTCGCGAGGATGTTGAGGACCGCGAGCGCCGTCGCGTCCGGTGCCGCGGCGCTGTCGCCGTCCGCGACGCCGCCCTGGCAGGTCTGGTCGGTGGCGGTCTTGTCCTCGGTGAGGAAGGTGCGGAAGAAGCCCGCGTCGCACTGCTGGTCGAGGAAGAAGTCCATCGCGGAGCCGGCCTCGGCGTCCCCGGCCACTGTCAGCGCCCGGGCGGCGAAGCCCTGGCTCACCGCGTTGGCGGAGTCGCCGAACGTGCTGCGGTCCTCGACCCGACCCTCGATCGGGGCGTCGTCCGCGATCAGCCCGGAGAGCTCGGCGACGAGGTCGACCCCGCCGACGGCGGAGGCGTCGCCCCCGCGCTGCTGCACGAAGGAGGCGAGCTTCGCCGTCGCGCCGGCGTAGCGCGACCCGGGGTCGCCGAACCCGTCGCCCGAGGTGTAGGCGGCGACCGTGCGGGGGCTGGTGAGCTCGTCGGTCACGTCGCCCAGCGTCGCGTCGTACCGCGCACCGTCGAAGGAGTCGAGCGCGAGCCCGAAGTCCACGGTCAGCCCGTAGTCGTCGAAGTCGAACTGGTCGTTGTAGACGGCGCGACCGCCGTCGAGCTGGCCCACCAGCCAGTCGCCGCCGGCGACGGCGGCGGCGGAGTCGTTCTGCGGCGCGGCCGAGGCGGGAGCCGCGGGGGCGACGAGGAGGGAGCCGGCGACGAGGCCGAGCCCGACGGTGAGGGCCGCGGCACGGCACCCGGGGCGAGAGGGGGTCATGAGGTCCTCCACGCTGCGACAGACGAGGACTCTCGATCCCCGGCTGTGGTCCACGACAGCGGCGGGTCAGGACGCCCCGACGCAGGCATTCCGGCTCGTCCCCCGGGTGGATCTCGTGGTGCGTGGAGGACCTACGGCTGCGGGTCAGCGCCGGACTCGGACCGGCTTCCCCCGCGACGGGCGTGATGATGGGTGCTCCCCCAGCGGGAGCACGCGCAATCTAACACCGGCGCGCCCGGGCCCGGCATCGCCGACGCCACCGACCAGGGCACCGACCAGGGCACCGACCAGGGCACCGACGGGACGCCGCCTCAGGTGACCCGGAACGACGCCGTGCCGGATCGGAGGCCCGGGAACACACCGGTCGCCCTCACCGGCACCCGACCTCGGGGCACCTCGGCGGCCACGCGGGTCCGGAACCACCCGCGGGGGCCGGCCGAGCCCCGGTCCGCGACCCGCCCCGCGAGGCGGACCGTGACCCGCTCACCCGCCTCCAGGCCCCTGACGGTGATCGTCTGGCGCCCACCGCGCGGCACCGACGCGCGCGCGACGGCGACCCGGAGCCGCGCCCGGTCGAGCACGCGGAAGGTCACCGCGGTGTCCACGCCCGCCAGCCGGTACGTGCGCGACGCGGTGCCCGCGGGCATGACCAGGTCGAGGGCCGCGACCTCGCCCGGGCCGGTCACCCGCACCCGGGCCCCGGGGCCGGCGAGGCACACCTTCTGGCCGAGCGCGAGCCCGACGACCCGCACCCCGGCCGGCCGGCCGGCGGCCTGGAAGGGAGCGCTGCCCGCCGAGCGAACGCGGACGTCGTCGCGCGGGGTGGGCAGGCCCACCAGGGCGGGCGCGACCACGGCGGTCGTCCGCGTCCACCGCGCGGCCCGGTCCGCGGTGACGCCCTCGTCGACCCCGGCGTCGTACTCCGCACGGTCGAATGCCACCGCCCCCACCGCGTCGGGCACCAGCCGACCGTCGCACGGCACGAGGCCCGTGACCTGCTGGGCGGCCACCGTGCGGACGAGGTCGGTGCCGAGGGCACCGACGGCGGCACCGGCGGCCTCGAGGGCGCGGAGGGCCAGGCCCGCGCTGGCCGTGTTGGGCACGCCGTCGTCGTCCCGATGGACCACGAACCGCGGCAGCGCGTCCACCGCGTCCGCGACCGCCTCGTCGACGTCGGGGTCGTCCGTCGCCCCGGCCGCCAGGAGCTGGAGCACGGCGGTGGCGGTGGCGTCGGAGCTGCCGGCCCGCGGCTCGCTGCCCGCACAGCCCTGGTCGGGCGCGGTCGCGGCGGGGAGGTCGGCGCGGAAGAGCCCCTCGCAGCTCTGGGCCAGCAGGTAGTCCGTCACGTCCTCCGCGCGGTCGCTGCCCAGCGTCAGCAGGGCACGGACGGCGTAGGCCTGACCGGCCACGTCGCTCCCCCCGAGCCGCCCCCGGCTGAGGGGGGCCTCCGAGACGGCGGACTCGAGCCGCTGCTGCAGGTCGACACCCCCGGTGTCGCGTGGGTCGTCCCCGCGCACCAGCACGTACGTCAGGAGCCTCGCGGTCGCCCCGGCCGTGTCGCCCGACCCGGTCGTGTGGTCCTCCGCCCCGGCGGCCACGGTCTCGTCGACGGCCGCCAGCTGCGGCGCGTAGCGGACGGGGTCCAGCTCCGCCAGCGCGAGTCCGACCTCGACCGTGAGCCCGAGGTCGGTCCCCGAGGGGGTCGGGACGGCCCCGTCCTCCAGCCGGCCGGCGAGCCAGTCGCCGGCGGCGCGGGCGGCGCGGGCGGCCTCGAAGTCCGACGGCGCCCGCGCGTCCCGCGGGGTCGCGGTGGCGTCGGCCCCGGGTGGCCCGTGGAGGACGGCGAGCGCCAGCGTGGCGGCCAGGGCGGGACCGACACGCGCAGCGGTACGGGTCACGGTGGTTCCTCTCCGAGCGCACCGTACGCCCGGCGTCAGCCCCCCGACCAGAGCAGCGCGGGTGCGGCCTGGGCGGTGGCCCGACGGAACTGGTCGGCCGCGTCGGGGCCGACCCGGCGGCCCAGGGCGTCGAGCGCGGCGGCGTCGTAGGCCACCGCTCCGGCGTCGGGTCCCTCCGCGACCTGGAGGTCGGCGACCACGGCGGCCGCGGCCGCGGCGGCGTCGGTCTCGCCCCACCGGCCGAGCGCCCAGCCGGCCGCGCCCGTCGTGTTCGCGTTGACGCCCGGTCCCTCCGACCCGACGAACCCGCCGTCCGGCCGCTGGGCCGCGAGCAGCCAGTCGGCGGCTGCGGCCATGGCCGCCTCGCCCCCGTCGACCTCGGCGGCCACCGGCCCGACCACGAGCAGCGCCAGCGCGGTGGTGTCCGCGTCCGGCGTCGCGTCCGGGGCTCCGTCGCAGGTCTCGTCGGCGGCGTTGGGGCTCGCGAACGAGGCCCGGAAGAACCCGTCGGCGCACTGCTGGTCGAGCAGGAACGACGCGACCCGGTCGGCCTCGTCGCTCCCGGCGACGACGAGCGCCCGGGCGCCGAATGCCTGGCCGATCACGGTCGAGAAGTCGTCGTCGGCGTCGTCGGCGAGGCGCCCCTCCGAGGGGCCGTCGGCGACCACGAGACCCTCCAGCTGGGCGAGGAGGTCGCCGGTGTCGGCGCCCTGGCCCTGCAGGAACGCGAGGGCCTTGGCCGTGGCGCCGGCGTACACGTCACCGCGGAAGGTCGTGTACACCGCGGCGTCGGTGCGCACCGCGTCGGTGATCGCGGCGACGGTGTCCTCGTGGCCGCCGACCTCGTCGAGCGCGAGGCCGACGTCGATGCTGAGGCCGTAGTCGTCGAAACCGCCGGTGCGCACGACGCCGTCGTCGGGCGCACCGGCGAGCCAGCCGGCCGCGGCGCGCGCTCCCGGCGTGGCGTCGGGGACGACTCCGGGGGCGGGTGCGGCGCCCTCGGAGCCGGCCGAGGCCGAGGGGTCGTCGGCACCACCGTCGTCCGCCGTGCCGCCCGAGCAGGCGGCGGTGAGGGCGAGCAGACCCGCCGCGAGGCCGGACGCGGCGGTCCGCGCGGGCGTCACCCGTCCTGCCCGGCGGAGCCCGGGTCGAGCCAGCGCAGGGCGGGGGCCGCCTGGGTGGTGGCCCGACGCCACCGGTCCGGCGGCGGCACCCCGAGGCCGCTCGCGCGCCCGACCGCGAGGTCCGGCTCGTCGTAGGCGACGGCGCCGGCGTCGATCCCGGTGGTGAGCTGCAGCGGCACCAGGGCCTCCGCGGCCCGGGCGGCCGCGGCGGTGCTGCCCCACGCGCCGAGGGCGCGCGCGGCGAGACCGGTGGTGACCGCGTTCGGCCGTCCCGACTCGCCGCCCGGCACCAGGCCCGAGTCGGTCTGCTCGGTGACGAGCCAGCGAGCGGCCCGCTCCATGGCCCCCTCGCCGCCCTCGACCTCGTCGGCGACGGGCCCCAGGAGCAGCAGCACGAGCGCGGTCACGTCGGCGTCCGGGCGCGACCCGGCCCCGCCGTCGCAGGTCTGGTCGGGGGCGTCGAGCGCGGCGAAGCCGACCCGGAACCAGCCTGCGGTGCACTGCTGGTCGAGCAGGAACGACGCGACGTCGGCGGCGCGCGGGCTCGCGGAGTCGACGAGCGAGCGGGCGGCGTACGCCTGCCCCACGACCTCCGGGAGCGTGTCGCGGGTCGAGCCGCGCAGCCGACCGGGGAAGAGGGGGTCGGTGGAGGCCGCGGCCTCGAGGTCGCCGCGCAGGCCGCCGGCGTCCTCGCCCTGGGACTGCAGCAGGTACAGCGCCTGGGCGGCCGGGCCCGGCAGCAGCTCGCCGTCGTCGCGGGTGAACTCGCGCCGCTCGGCGGCGACGGCCCCGGCCACCGCGGCCACCGCGGCCCGCCGGTCGCCGAGCTCGTCGACGGCGAGCGCGATGTCGATGGCCTGCCCGAGGTCCTCCACGTCGCGCTCCTGGTCGCGCACCGTGCCGCGGGTCAGCTGGCGGACCAGCCAGTTCGCCGCGAGGTCGGCCTCGCCGCCCGGCGCGACCGAGGCCGCGGGCCGGGCGCTGGGCTGCTCCCCGCCCGTCGGGCTGACCGCGACCACGACGGCGCCGGCCACGACCACCGCCGTCGCACCCCCCAGGGCGTACGCCGTGCGCCTCACGTCAGGCGTTCGAGGACGAGCTCGCGCACCCGGGCAGCGTCCGCCTGGCCGCGCATCTCCTTCATCACGGCGCCGATCAGCGCTCCCGCGGCGGCGTGCTTGCCGTCGCGGATCTTCTGCGCCACGTCGGGGTTCGCCGCGATCGCGGTGTCGACGGCCGCGCCGAGGGCGCCGTCGTCCGAGACCACCGCGAGGCCGCGGGCCTCGACGATCTCGGCGGGATCGCCCTCACCGGCGAGCAGGCCGTCGAAGACCTGACGGGCGAGCTTGTCGTTGATCGTGCCGGCCTCGACCAGGGCCTGGACCCCGGCCACCTGGGCCGGGGTGACCTCCAGGTCGACCAGGTCGACGCCGAGGTCGTTGGCCCGGCGGGCGAGCTCGGTGAGCCACCACTTGCGGGCGGACTGCGGCGAGGCGCCGGCGTCGACGGTCCGCTCCACCAGCAGCAGCGCGCCGCCGTTGACGGTGTCGCGCATCTCCGCGTCCGAGAAGCCCCAGTCGGCCTGCAGCCGGCCGCGCTTCACGGTCGGGTTCTCCGGCAGCGTCCCGCGCAGCTCCTCGACCCACTCGCGCGAGGGGGCGACGGGGACCAGGTCCGGCTCCGGGAAGTAGCGGTAGTCCTCGGCGTCGGACTTCTCCCGGCCCGAGGTGGTGATGCCCGTGTCCTCGTGCCAGTGGCGGGTCTCCTGGGTGATGGAGCCGCCGTCGGCGAGCACCGCCGCGTGCCGCTGCATCTCGTAGCGCACGGCGCGCTCGATGGAGCGGAACGAGTTGACGTTCTTGGTCTCGGTACGGGTGCCGAGCCGCCCGCTGCCCCGCGGGGCGAGGGAGAGGTTGACGTCGGCGCGCAGGTTGCCCTGGTCCATGCGCGCCTCGGAGACCCCGAGCGCGACGATCAGCTCGCGCAGCTGCTGCACGTAGGCGCGCGCCACCGCCGGGGCCTTCGCGCCCGCGCCGACGATCGGCTTGGTGACGATCTCGATCAGCGGGATCCCGGCACGGTTGTAGTCGACCAGCGAGTAGTCGGCGCCGTGGATGCGGCCCGAGGTGCCGACGTGGGTGGACTTGCCGGTGTCCTCCTCCATGTGGGCGCGCTCGATCTCGACCCGCACGACCTCGCCGTCGACCTCGACGTCCATGTGGCCCTCGAAGCAGATGGGCTCGTCGTACTGGGAGGTCTGGAAGTTCTTCGGCATGTCCGGGTAGAAGTAGTTCTTCCGCGCGAAGCGGCACCACTCGGCGATCTCGCAGTTGAGCGCGAGCCCGATCCGGATCGCGGACTCGACCGCGGTGCGGTTGACCGCCGGCATCGAGCCCGGCAGGCCCAGGCAGGTCGGGCAGACCTGGGTGTTGGGGGCCGCGCCGAACCCGGTCGGGCACCCGCAGAACATCTTGGTCGCCGTGCCGAGCTCGACGTGGACCTCCAGCCCGAGGGCGGGGTCGAAGTCGGTCAGCACGTCGTCGAAGGACACGAGCTCTACGGTCATGGTTCCCCTACGTGGCGAGGTCGGGCGGGATCAGGAGGTGACGAGGTCCGGCGGGGCCTGCGGCCCGCCCCACTGCTGCTGCAGGAGGGCCTCGAGGGCGGCGCCGACCCGGTAGCAGCGGTCGTCGGCGAGCGCGGGGGCCAGGATCTGGAAGCCCACGGGCAGCCCGTCCTCCGGCGCGAGACCGGCCGGCACCGAGACGCCCGGCAGGCCCGCGAGGTTGGCGGGGATGGTGGCGAGGTCGTTGAGGTACATCGCCAGCGGGTCGTCGAGCTTCTCGCCCAGCCGGAAGGCCGTGGTCGGCGCGGTGGGGCTGACGAGCACGTCGACCTGCTCGAACGCCGCGGCGAAGTCGCGCGCGATCAGCGTGCGCACCTTCTGCGCCTGGCCGTAGTAGGCGTCGTAGTAGCCCGACGACAGCGCGTAGGTGCCGAGGACGATGCGGCGCTTCACCTCGTCGCCGAAGCCGGCGTCGCGGGTGGCCCGCATGACGTCCTCGGCGCTGGGCGCGCCGCCCGTCGCGGTGTCGGCCGGGGTCACCCGCAGGCCGTAGCGCATCGCGTCGAAGCGCGCGAGGTTGCTCGACGCCTCGGCCGGGAGGATCAGGTAGTAGGCCGCCAGCGCGTGCTCGAAGCTCGGGCAGGAGACCTCCACGACCTCCGCGCCCGCGCCGACCAGCAGGTCGACGGACTCGGAGAACCGCTGGCGCACGCCGGCCTGGTAGCCCTCGCCGCCCAGCTCGGTGACGACGCCGACGCGGACGCCGCTCAGGTCGCCGGAGGCACCACGTCGCGCGGCCGCCACCGGGTCCGCGAGCACCTCGGTGGTGCTGGTGGAGTCACGGGGGTCGTGGCCGCCGATGACCTGCTGCAGCAGGGCCGCGTCGAGGACGGTGCGGGTGACGGGACCGGCCTGGTCGAGGGAGTTCGCCAGCGCCACGAGCCCGTAGCGCGAGACCGCGCCGTAGGTCGGCTTCACGCCGACGGTGCCGGTCACCGCGCCGGGCTGCCGGATCGAGCCACCGGTGTCGGTGCCGATGGCCAGCGGGGCCTCGAAGGCGGCCACCGCGGCCGCGGAGCCGCCGCCCGAGCCGCCGGGGATGCGGTCCAGGTCCCACGGGTTGCGGGTCGGGCCGTAGGCCGAGTGCTCGGTGGAGGAGCCCATCGCGAACTCGTCCATGTTGGTCTTGCCCAGGATCGGCAGGCCGGCCTCGCGCAGTCGCGTGACCACCGTCGCGTCGTACGGCGGGACCCAGCCCTCGAGGATCTTCGAGCCGCAGGTGGTGGGCAGGCCCTTCGTGGCGAGCACGTCCTTGACGGCGACGGGCACGCCGTCGAGCGCGGAGGTGGACGTGCCGGCGGCACGACGGGCGTCGGAGGCCTCGGCCTGCGCCAGCGCCCCCTCGGGGTCGACGTGCAGGAAGGCGTGGACCGGGCCGTCCACGGCCGCGATCCGGTCCAGGTGGGCGCGGGTCAGCTCCACGCTGGTGGTCGAGCCGTCGGCGAGGGCGTCGGCGAGGTCGGCGGCGCTGCGCCGGACGAGGTCGCTCACTGGTCCTCCCCCAGGATCCGCGGCACGGCGAAGCGCTGCTCCTGGGCGTCGGGCGCACCGGCCAGGGCCTCGTCGGGGGTCAGGCCGGGGGTCACGACGTCCTCGCGGAACACGTTGGTCAGCGGCAGCGGGTGCGACGTCGGCGGCACGTCGTCGAGCGACAGCCCCTGGATCGAGGCCACCGACTCCAGGATCACGCCGAGCTGGGGCGCGAGGTGGTCGAGCTCGGCGTCGGAGAGGTCGATGCGGGCCAGGTCGGCGAGGTGCGCCACCTGCTCCCGGGTGATCGAGGGAGGAGTCGCGGCCATGGGTACCAGCCTAGGAGCAGCGCGGCCCACGGCCGCGCCCGGGATGAATCCCGGGTCGTGCGACGTTGCGTCTGCGCAGACTGGTTAACCCTTCAACGAAAGGACGACCCCATGGCCGTCAAGGTCGCGATCATCTACTACTCCTCCTACGGCACCGGCCAGGCGATGGCCGAGCGTCTCGAGCAGACCGCCCAGGGCCTGGGCGCCGAGGTCCGCCGCCGCCACGTCGCGGAGACCGCTCCGGACTCCGCCGTCGAGTCGCAGGACGGCTGGAAGGCGCACCGCGACGCCGTCGCCTCCGAGCCCGTCGCCTCCCCCGACGACATCGAGTGGGCCGACGTCGTGATCTTCGGCTCCGGCACCCGCTACGGCCACGTCACCAGCCAGCTCCAGTCCTTCATCGACACCCTCGGCCCGCTCTGGGGCCGGGGCGCGCTGGCCGACAAGGTCTACGCCGGCTTCACCTCCGCCTCGACCCGCCACGGCGGGCACGAGACGACGCTGCTGTCGCTCATGACCTCGTTCGCCCACTTCGGCGGCATCATCGTGCCCCCGGGCTACACCGACCAGCTGAAGTTCGCCGACGGCAACCCCTACGGCGTCAGCACGGTCGCGGGCGACGGCGGCCTCGACGACGACACCACCAACGCGCTCGACCACCTGGTCACGCGTGCGGTCGGCGTCGCCGACAAGCTCGCCTCCTGAGCCACGGCACCGCAGCGCCCGCACGACCCGCAGCACCCGACGGCCCGCCGCCGCCCCTCCGGGGGCCGCGGCGGGCCGTGGTCGTCGGCACCTCTCACCCGGGCCCGGCTCAGGCCCCGGTGGCCGCCGTTCCCGTGTCGTCGTCCGTGTCGTCGTCCGGCCCGGCGACCGGGGGCGGGCCCTGCTCGAGCAGGGCGACGAAGCCCGCCTCGTCGAGGACGGGCACGCCGAGCTGCTCGGCCTTGTCGGCCTTGGAGCCGGCGTTGTCACCGACGACGACGAAGTCGGTCTTCTTGGACACCGACCCCGCCGCCTTGCCGCCGCGGGCGAGGATCGCCTCCTTGGCGGAGTCGCGGCTGAAGCCCTCGAGCGACCCGGTGACGACCACCGTGAGCCCCTCGAGGGTGCGCGCCACGGACTCGTCGCGCTCGTCGGCCATCGACACCCCCGCGGCCGCCCACGCGTCGACGATCGCGCGGTGCCAGTCGACGGCGAACCACTCGATGACGGCCTCGGCGATGGTCGGTCCGACGCCCTCGGCGTCGGCGAGCTGCTGCTCACCCGCGTCGCGGATCGCGTCCATCGAGCCGAACTCCTGCGCCAGCGCCCGGGCGGCGGTGGGCCCGACGTGGCGGATCGACAGCGCGACCAGCACCCGCCACAGCGGCACCTGCGTGGCCCGGTCGAGGTTGGCCAGCAGGCGCCGACCGTTGGCGGACACCACGCGACCGTCGACGGCGTCGTCGGCCTCCGCCTTCCTGGCGGCGCGGGTGAACAGCCCGGTGCGCAGCAGCGCGGCCTCGTCGAGGTCGAAGACGTCGCCCTCGTCCGCGATCACCCCGGCGTCGAGCAGGGCGACCGCCGCCTCGTAGCCCAGGCCCTCGATGTCGAAGGCGCCCCGGCCGGCGACGTGGAACACGCGCTCGCGCACCTGGGCCGGGCAGTGCCGGTGGTTGGGGCAGCGGAGGTCCTTGTCGCCCTCCTTCTGCTGCGCCAGCCCGGTGCCGCACTCGGGGCAGTGGGTGGGCATGACCCACTCCGCGAGCCCCTCGGGTCGCAGCTCGAGCACCGGCTTGACGATCTCCGGGATGACGTCGCCGGCCTTGCGCAGCACGACCGTGTCGCCGGGCCGCACGTCCTTGCGCCGCACCTCGTGCGCGTTGTGGAGCGTCGCCATCTCCACCGTCGAGCCCGCGACCCGCGTCGGGACCATCCGCCCGAACGGCGTCACGCGGCCGGTGCGCCCGACGTTGACGTCGATGGCGAGCAGCTCGGCGTTGACCTCCTCCGGCGGGTACTTGAACGCGATCGCCCACCGCGGCGCCCGGCTCGTCGAGCCGAGCCGGCGCTGCGCCGCGACGTCGTCGACCTTGATCACGACGCCGTCGATCTCGTGCTCGACGTCGTGACGGTGCTCGCGGTAGTGGTCGATCATCTCGCGGGCACCGTCGAGCGACGCGACGACACGGGTCCGGTCCGAGACCGGCAGGCCCCAGGCCGCGAGCGCGTCGTACGCCGTGGACTGCGACAGCGGCCCGAAGCCCTCGCGGGCCCCCAGACCGTGGCAGACCATCTCCAGCGGACGGGTCGCGGTCACCCGCGGGTCCTTCTGCCGCAGCGAGCCCGCCGCGGCGTTGCGGGGGTTGGCGAACGGCGGCTTGCCGGCGTCGACCATCGTCGCGTTGAGCCGCTCGAAGGCGGCCACGGGCAGGAAGATCTCGCCGCGCACCTCGACCAGCGCAGGCACGGGGAACTCCTCGGTCCCGGCGAGACGGTCCGGCACGGAGCCCAGCGTGCGGACGTTGGGCGTGACGTCCTCGCCGGTGCGCCCGTCGCCGCGGGTCAGCGCCCGCACCAGGCGCCCACCCTCGTAGAGCAGGTTGATCGCGAGCCCGTCGACCTTCAGCTCGCAGAGCAGGGCCGGGTCCGCGACTCCCTCGCGGGCGAGCCGGTCGTGCCAGGAGAGCAGCTCGTCGGCGGTGAACGCGTTGTCGAGGCTCATCATCGGCTCGAGGTGGTCGACGGCGGTGAACTCCGTCGACACCGCGCCGCCGACCTTCTGGGTCGGCGAGTCGGGCGTGCGCAGGTCGGGGTGGGTCTCCTCCAGCTCCTCGAGCCGGCGCATCAGCCGGTCGAACTCCCCGTCGTCCAGCGACGGGTCGTCGAGCACGTAGTAGCGCCACCGCGCGTCCTCGACCCGCTCCGCGATCTCCCGGTGCTCCGCGCGCGCCTCCGCGCCCGCGCCCTCAAGGCTGGTCATGGGTCCATCCTGCCGGTCAGGACCGACAGCGGCCCGACCCCCGGTGCGGGGGCCGGGCCGCTGCGAGCCGGGTCCGTCGTACGACGTCGGCTCAGGCGGTCAGCGAGCGCGAGATCGCGTCGACGAAGGCCGGCAGGTCGTCGGGGTTGCGGCTGGTGATGAGGGTGCCGTCGACGACGACCTCCTCGTCGACCCACTCGCCGCCGGCGTTGCGCACGTCGTCGACCAGGCTCGAGAAGGAGGTGAGGCGGCGGCCCTTCGCGAGGCCGGCCGAGATCAGCAGCCACGGCGCGTGGCAGATGACGGCGAGGACCTTCCCCTGGGCGGTGGCGTCCTGCACGATCTTCTGCGCGGTCTCGTCGGTGCGGATGGTGTCGGCGTTGACGGTCCCGCCCGGGACGACCACGGCGTCGACCGTCGAGACGTCCAGGTCGGCGAAGGTGCCGTCCACGTCCACCTTCTGGGTGGGCGTGGTGTCGCCCTCGACGGCCTGGATCGGGTCGGTCGAGGTCGAGTAGACCTTCACCTCCGCGCCGGCCTTCGCCAGCTCGTCGCGGGGCTGCACGAGCTCGGCCTCCTCGAAGTGGCTCGTGGCGATGATTGCGATCTTCTTGCCGGTCAGGTCAGCCATGGGATTTCCGTTCCCCTTCACGTCGGGTGCATGCGGATCTGTCTAGACCGCAGTGTCACGAACGCGTCACGACTCGCTTTGCTTCCCGGGTGCACGGCCGTTCCTCACGTATCTTTCGCCCTGGTCGGCCCCCGGGATCGACTCGGAGACGGTCGGACCGTCCAGCCCCTGCTGTCGAGTCACCTGGAGGACCGTGAGCCCCACCCGTCGCCTGACCCCCAGGCCCCACCCGACACCGATCCCCGACCACCGCGGGGGGACCTCGTGACCGGTCTCCCCTTCCCGGAGTGGTTGTCGCAGAACCTCGCCGACGTCATCTTCCGGACCCAGCAGCACTTCCTGCTGTCCATCTACTGCGTGGCCCTGGCGGCCGCCGTCGGCCTCACGCTGGCGCTGCTGACCTACCGCTCGGTCACCCTGCCGAACGCCTCGATCGCCGTGATCGCCGTCGCCTTCACGATCCCGTCGGTGGCCCTGTTCGGCTTCGTCTACTCGATCACCGGCAACGCGCTGCTGACCTTCATCCCGGTCGTGTCGATGTACGGGCTGCTGCCCATCACCCGCAACGCGATCGTCGGCCTGCAGTCCGCGGATCCCGGGGTCATCGACGCCGCCCGCGGCATGGGCGTGGGGTCCTTCCGCATGCTGTGGCAGATCCGCTTCCCCATCGCGTGGCCCGTCATCCTCGCCGGCCTGCGCGTCTCGACCCAGCTCACCGTCGGCATCCTCGCCATCGGCGCCTTCATCGGCGACTTCGGGCTGGGGATCTTCGGCTTCAACGCCCTCAACAACCTGGGGTCGGTCAACACCGGCAACCAGGCCCTCGCGTGCGTGATCTTCGTGGCCGCCGTCGCCCTCGTGTTCGACGGCATCTTCGTCGTGATCCGCCGACTCACCACCCCGAGAGGTGCCCGTGTCTGAGCAGACCATCGCCGAGCCCGCCGTCGGCACGTCGACCTCCGAGCCGACGTACGGCGTCCCGATCTCGCTGAAGAAGCTGACCAAGCGCTACCCCGGCACCAAGCGCGCCGCCGTCGACGCCGTCGACATGGAGATCCCCGCCGGTGAGATCGTCGTCTTCGTCGGCCCGTCGGGCTGCGGCAAGACGACCACCATGCGGATGATCAACCGGATGATCACGCCCAGCGACGGGGTCGTGGAGATCGACGGCAAGGACGTCGCGTCCCTCAACGACACGACGCTGCGCCGCCAGATCGGCTACGTGATCCAGCAGATCGGCCTGATCCCGCACCTGACGATCGCCTCCAACGTCGCCCTGGTGCCCAAGCTGCTCGGCTGGGACAAGAAGCGCATCAAGACGCGCGTCGACGAGATGCTCACCGTCGTCGGTCTCGACCCGGCCCAGTACCGCGACCGCTACCCCCGCCAGCTCTCCGGTGGCCAGCAGCAGCGCGTCGGCGTGGCCCGGGCGCTCGCGGCCGACCCGCCGATCATGCTGATGGACGAGCCCTTCGGCGCCGTCGACCCCATCACCCGCGGTCGGCTCCAGGAGGAGTTCCGCAGCCTCCAGCTGACGATGAAGAAGACGATCGTCTTCGTCACCCACGACTTCGACGAGGCCCTCAAGCTCGGCGACCGCATCGCGGTGCTGCGCGAGGGCTCGCAGATCGCCCAGTACGACACCCCCGAGAACATCCTCGCCGCCCCGGCCGACGACTTCGTGGCCGGCTTCATCGGCGAGGGCGCGGCGCTCAAGCGCCTGCACTTCGAGCCCGTCTCGAGCATCCCGCTGGAGCAGGCGACGGGCACCGCGGCGGGCGACATCTCGGTCACCCCGACCGACAGCCTCCACCAGGCGCTCGACCTCATGGTCGGCAAGGGCAGCACCACGATCCCCGTCGTCGAGAACGGCACCACGAAGGGGTCGGTGTCGGTGCAGTCGATCCTGGCCCGTGTCGGCCGCACCCACGGCGGGAGCCACGCGGGGAGCCCCTCGTGAGCGCGGGCACCACCGAGCGCGTCGACGCCCCCGTCCCCGGGGAGCCCGCCGACCCGCACGTCGGGGCCGGCGGCGGGCCCCCGCCCGTCGCGGCCACGCGGATCATCACGCCGCGCGACGCCGTGCTGCCGATCGTGCTCGCCGCGGTGCTGGTGGCGCTCTACTTCTACGTGGACGGCCGCGAGCTCGACAACATCGAGGTCAACCTCCTCGACACCCAGGCCCTCGTCGACGCCACGATCCAGCACGTCCAGATCGCGTTCACCATCGCGGTCCTCGTGGTCCTGATCGCGGTGCCCCTCGGGATCCTCGTCACCCGCCAGCGCACCAAGAAGCTGGCCCCGATCGTGCTGGCGGTGGCCAACTTCGGGCAGGCGGCCCCGAGCCTGGGACTGCTCGCCCTCGTCGGGATCTACTACACGGGCTTCTGGGCGGTGGTCATCATCCTGACCGCCTACGCGATCCTCTCCGTGCTGCGCAACACCATCGCCGGTCTGCAGCAGGTCGACCGCGGCGTCCTCGACGCCGCCAAGGGCATGGGCATGTCCCCGGCCGCGGTGCTGCTCAAGGTGGAGCTGCCGCTGGCCGTCCCGATCATCGGGGCGGGCGCCCGCACGGCCCTGATCCTGGCGGTCGCGACCGTGCCGCTGGGCCAGTTCCTCAACGCCGGCGGTCTCGGGACCAACCTCATCGGCGGCATCAAGACCAACCGTCCGATCGCGACGCTCAGCATCGCCGTGATCATCGCCGTCCTCGCGCTGTTCCTCGACTGGGCCGCCGGGATCCTGCAGCGCTGGGCCACCCCGCGCGGCGTCCGGTGACCCGACCCCGACTCGCTCGACCGCAACGCTCGACCATCCTCGAAGGGACCCACATGACCACCCAGCCCATCACGCGTCGTACGCGCCGTGTCCTCGCCGGCGTCGGCGCCACCGCCCTCGCCGTCTCCCTCGCCGGCTGCGGCCTCGACGAGAGCTCCTCGGTCGGCAACGACGTCGCCGGCGGCGGCGAGTGCGGCGGCCTCGTGGCCACCGGCGACGCCATCGACCCCGAGGGCCTCACCGACGTCCCCGTGGTCGTCGGCTCGAAGGACTTCGACGAGCAGCTGGTGCTCGGCGAGCTCACCTCGCAGTACCTGTGCCTGTGGGGCGCCGACAACAGCACCGACCTCAACACCCAGGGGTCGACCCAGGCGCGCGACAAGATCATCCGCGGCGAGAACGACATCATGTGGGAGTACACCGGCACCGGGTGGATCAACTACCTGGGCAACGAGGAGCCGATCTTCGACCCGCAGGAGCAGTACGACGCCGTCAAGGAGGCCGACGTCGAGAACGGTGTCGTGTGGGGCCCGCTGTCGCCCTTCAACAACACCTACGCCTTCGCGGTGACCGAGGACTTCGCCAACGAGAACGACGTGGCCACCCACTCGGACATGGCGGCCTACATCGACGAGAACCCCGACTCGACCGTCTGCGTGGAGTCCGAGTTCGCCAACCGCCCCGACGGCTACCCCGGCTTCAAGCAGGCCTACGGGATCACCGGCGGCGACGAGCAGAGCCTCGGCACCGGCGTCGTCTACACGCAGACCGGCAACGGCAACTGCGACTTCGGCGAGATCTTCACCACCGACGGCCGCATCGCCGCCAACAACCTCGTGGTGCTCGAGGACGACGAGGCGTTCTTCCCGCTCTACAACGGCGTGCCGGTGACCTCCGTCGACTACGACGAGCAGAACCCCGAGGTCCTCGAGGCACTGACGCCGCTCGCCGAGTCGCTGACCACCGAGGTGATGCAGGACCTCAACACCCGGATCTCGGCCGAGGGCCAGTCCCCGGAGCAGATCGCCTCCGACTACCTGGTCGAGGCCGGGTTCGCCGAGGAGGGCTGACCCACTCCCCACCGGGGCGGCGGCACCGCCCCACCCGCAGCACCCGCCGGCCCGTCGTCCACCAGGACGGCGGGCCGGTGTCGACTCGTCACGAGATCCCGCCGTACGACCGCCCAGCCGTCACGACCTCCCGCCGTACGACCGCCCAGCCGTCACGAGATCCCGCCGTACGACCGACTCGGCGGCTCCGGGGCGGGAACTGGCGCCGACTCGGCGGCTCCGGGCCGGGAACTGCCGCCGACTCGGCGGCACCGGGGCGGGAACTGGCGCCGACTCGGCGGTCAGGGGGTGAGGGCGCGGGCGGCGGAGGCCAGCGTGGTGCACGTACGACGGGCGGCCCCGGCCGCCGCGCCGGCGAGGCCGCAGGCGGGGGTGAGGACGATCCCCCCGGCGTGGGCCTCGAGGTCGAGCCCCACGAGGTCGCACCAGCGCTCGACGCGCTCGACGAGGGTCGTGTCGGTGGGCACGGGGGCGCCGTGGGCGACGAGTCCCAGGCCGACGGTGCCGCCCGCCTCGAGCGACTCGGCGAGCTGGTCGTGGTCGGCGGCGGTGAGCAGGTCGGCGTCGACGAGCAGGCCCCGCGCCCCCGCGCCGCGCAGGAGCCGCAGGACGGCCCCGTCCTCGGACGGCGCGCAGCAGTGCGCCCAGGGCTCGGCGCCGGCCGCCACGACCGCCCCGAGCACCTCCTCCAGCAGCGCCGAGGCCTCCGGCGGGTGCACGGTGCGGTGCCGCCCGAAGCCCGAGGCCGTCGGCACCCGCCCGGCCATCACGCCGGGCAGGGCGGGCTCGTCGACCTGCACCACGTACGACGTGGCGTCGGGCAGACGGCGCCGCAGGTCCGCGACGTGGTCGCGGACGCCCTCGGCGAGGGCCTGGGCCAGGTCGCGGCGGGCGCCGTGGTCGGCCAGCACCTTGTCGCCGCGGGGGCGCTCGACGGTCGCCGCGAGCGTCCAGGGCCCGGCGACCTGCACCTTGACCGGGCCGGTCAGGCCCTGGCCCTGCTCCTCGAGGGCGTCGAGGTCCTGCGCGAGCAGGCTGCGGGCGCGGCGGTGGTCGACGCCCGCTCCCCCGCCGGTCAGCCGCCACCCGGCGGGCTGCAGGTCGGCGCCGAGCTCCGCGACCAGCGCGAGCCCGCGGCCGGTCGTCGTGGCCGGGGCCCCGCGCCCGGGCAGCTCGACGAGGTGCGGCAGGTCGAGCTCGCCCAGCACGACCCGCTGGGCCTCGGCGAAGTCGGTCGCGTCGTCGCCCGGCCACGACCCGACGCCCGAGGCGCGGGTCACGCGCGGGCCCGCTCGTCGGCGGGCCGGGCGTCGGCACGGGCGGCGTGCTCGGCCCGGTCGGTGGCCACGATGGTGGCCGACCCGACGACCCGACTGCCGTCGTAGACGACGACGGCCTGGCCCGGCGCGACGCCCTCGGCGGCCTCGTGCAGCTCGACGTCGACGTGGTCGTCGACGACGCGGACGGTCGCGGCGTGCTCGCGACCGTGGGCTCGCAGCTGGACGGTCCCCCGCAGGGGCCCGTCCGGCGCGGGTCCGCACCAGCGCGGCCGGTCGGCGCGCAGCCGGGTCACGGCGAGCCGCTCGCGGCCCCCCACCCGGACCGTGCCGGAGACCGGCTCGATGTCGAGCACGTAGCGGGGCCTCCCGTCGGCGGCGGGGCGTCCGACGCGCAGCCCGCGACGCTGGCCGATCGTGTAGGCCCACGAGCCCCCGTGGGTGCCGAGCACCTCGCCGGTGACGTCGTCGACCACCTCGCCCCCGCGGTTCGGTGCGTCGTCGCCGAGCTTCTCCGAGAGCCAGCCGGCGGTGTCGCCGTCGGCGACGAAGCAGATGTCGTGGCTGTCGGGCTTGTCGGCCACGAGCAGCCCCCGGCGCCCCGCCTCGGCGCGCACGTCGGTCTTGAGGGAGCCGCCGAGCGGGAACAGGGCGTGCTCCAGCTGCCCGGCCGTCAGCACGCCCAGCACGTAGGACTGGTCCTTGGCGGGGTCGACGGCGCGGTGCATCTCCCGCCCGGCGGCGCCGTCGACCAACGTGGCGTAGTGACCGGTGGCGACCGCGTCGAAGCCCAGGGCCACCGCACGGTCGAGCACGGCCGCGAACTTGATGCGCTCGTTGCAGCGCAGGCACGGGTTGGGGGTGCGGCCCGCGGCGTACTCGTCGAGGAAGTCCGTCACCACGTCGTCGTGGAACTCCTCGCTCATGTCCCACACGTAGAAGGGGATCCCGATGACGTCGGCGGCACGCCGGGCGTCGTTGCTGTCCTCGACCGTGCAGCAGCCCCGCGCCCCCGACCGGTAGGACGCGGGGTTGCGCGAGAGCGCCAGGTGCACGCCGGTGACCTCGTGGCCGGCGTCCACGGCGCGCGCCGCGGCGACGGCGGAGTCCACCCCGCCGGACATGGCCGCCACGACCCTCACGGCGACGGCTCCGGGCCGCGCGTCACCAGGACCGCCGGCCGGCGGCGCGGGCGCGCTCGACCACCGGGCCGATCTCGGCGACGACGGCGTCGACGTCGGCCTCCGTGGAGCCCCGTCCGAGCGAGAACCGCAGCGACCCGCGGGCCGCCGCGTCGTCGCAGCCCATGGCCAGCAGGACGTGCGAGGCCTGCGGGACCCCCGAGGAGCAGGCCGAGCCGGTCGAGCACTCGATGCCGCGGGCGTCGAGGAGCATCAGCAGCGAGTCGCCCTCGCAGCCGGGGAAGGTCAGGTGGGCGATGCCCGGCAGACGGTGCGTGGGGTCGCCGTTCTCGACGACGTCGCCGACGACGCCCCGGACGCCGGCGACCAGGCGCCGGCGGAGCGCGGCGAGGTGGGCGGCGTGCTCGGCCTGCTGCTCGGCGGCGGCCGTCACCGCGGTGGCGAACCCGGCGATCGAGGGGGCGTCGACGGTGCCGCTGCGCAGGTCCTGCTCCTGGCCGCCGCCGTGGACCATGGGGACCAGGCCGACCTCCCGACGACACACGAGCGCGCCGACGCCGTAGGGGCCGCCGAGCTTGTGGGCGCTGACCGTGAGCGCGTCGACGCCGAGCGCCGCGACGTCGACCTCGACGGCACCGACGGCCTGGACGCCGTCGGTGTGGACCGGCACGCCGTGGGCCGAGGCGAGAGCGACGACCTCGTCGAGGGGCTGGAGGGTGCCGACCTCGTTGTTGCCCCACATCACCGAGACCAGCGCCACCGAGCCGGGGTCGCGCTCGAGGGCCGCGGCGAGCGCGGCGGTCTCGAGCCGGCCCCGGGAGTCGACGGGGAGGTGCTCGACCTCGGCGCCGTGGTGCTCGGCGAGCCAGTGGGCCGGGTCGAGCACCGCGTGGTGCTCGACGGCGGTGGTGAGGACCCGTCGCCGCGCGGGGTCGGCGCCGCGGCGGGCCCAGAAGAGGCCCTTGACGGCGAGGTTGTCGGCCTCGGTGCCACCGGAGGTGAAGACGACGTCACCGGGTCGGCAGCCGACCGCGGCGGCGACCTGCTCGCGCGACTCCTCGACCACCCGGCGGGCGCGCCGACCCGACGCGTGGAGCGACGAGGGGTTGCCCACGGAGCCCAGCAGACCGGTCATCGCCTCGACCGCCGCCGGCACCATCGGGGTGGTGGCGGCGTGGTCGAGGTAGACGGTGCGCGGCTCGGCCGCGGTCCCCACGGTGCGGTCGACGGGGACGGACGCACGGACACTCATGGCACCGCCCAGCGTACGCTCCGGGCGGCGGGTCAGCGCAGCCGCAGGTCCGCCGACAGCGCGAGGTGGTCCGTGCCGGCGACGAGGTGGCGCTCGGTGCCGAGGACGGCGGTGCCGTCGCGGACGAGCACGTGGTCGATCTCCGCCGAGCGCGGCAGCGGCAGCGGGCCGAGCGAGAACAGGCCGTTGACCGGCCAGGTCGGCCGCCAGCCCTCGTTGGCCACCTCGGTCGCGGTCCGGTAGCCCTCGGCCGCCAGGCGCCGCATCGGCCGGTGGTCCATGGTCGCGTTGAAGTCGCCCAGCACCACGTCGGGCCGCTCGCGGCGGACCGCGGCGAGGATCGCCGCGTGGTCGCGCCGCCACCCCGCGGCCCCGTCGTACGGCGCGATCGGGTGGACCGCCAGCACCCGCAGGTCGCGGTCCCCGCGCTCGACGGTGAAGGCCACCGAGTCGAGCTGCGTCGGCAGCACCCGCACGTCGCGGACCGGGTCGGCCGAGAGCACCAGGGTGCCCTCGATGTCGGCGCCGGCCCGACCGGCGCGGTGGGGCCAGGCCTCGTCGGCGCCGAGGCGCCCCAGCGCCCGGGTGGTCCGCGCCGTCGCCTCCGGGAGGACCACCAGGTCGGCACGCGCCTCGCGGGCGGCCGCCACCACGTCGGCGGGGTCGCCGTCGCCGCGCAGCAGGTTCGACGTCATGACCCGCAGCGGCACCGCGTCGGGCGCGGCGGCGGGCTCCGCGCCCGCCACCTGAGGCGCGAACCAGCTCGCGTGCAGCGCGAGCGGCACCACCACCAGCACCGCCACGACGCCCGCAAGCAGGCGGGCGCCGCCGGCCGAGCGCAGCGCCGCGACGACCAGGACCAGCAGCGCCAGCGCGTAGAGCACGAGGGCGGCGGGCGCGAAGGTGACGGCCTGCACGGCCAGCACCCACCCGGGGTCGCCGAGGCGCAGCACCGTCAGGGCCGCGGCCGGCACCAGCAGCACGAGGAGGACCGCCACCACCACACCACGCCGCACCATGGCGCCGACGGTAGCCAAGGCACCCGGACGGACGACGACCGCGAAGAAATCACGCGACGCCGTGAACGCGAACACCCGGTGGCCCGTATCCCCCGTGGGTCACGTCGCCGACGCACGTGCGGCGGCCGGCCCGACATGGGGCACCCAGCCGGGTGACCGACCTCGTCGAAGGGATCCGCAGATCATGCAGCGACTGACCACCCTCACCGTCGGCCTCGCGGCCGCCGCCCTGACCGCCGTCTCGTTCGCGCCGGGCGCGAGCGCGGCCCGCGGCGCGGACTTCGAGACCAGCGCCTCCTCGCAGGCCCCCGCCTCCGCGCGGGCCTTCGGCATCACCAGCGACGGCGAGCTCGTCGCGTTCCGTCTCGCCAACCCGCAGTCCGTCAACAGCTACGGCGCGCTCACGGGCTGGGCCGAGGGCGACACGGAGTCCATCGGCGCCGACGTGCGTCCCTCCAACGGCCGCCTCTACGTCGTGGGCGACGGCGGCGGCGTCTACACCGTGGCGCTGCGCACCGGCGCGCTGACCCAGGTCGGCCAGATCTCGGTGCCCCTGGACGGCCAGCGGTTCGGCGTCGACTTCAACCCCGCCGCCGACGCGCTGCGGATCGTGTCGGACGCCGGGCAGAACCTGCGCCTCGCGTTCACCGACTCCGGCGTCACCACCAACGTCGACACCCCGCTGACGAGCCCGCCCACCGCGGGCACCACCAGCGGCGTGACCGCCGCGGCGTACACCAACAACGACAACTCGACCGTCACCGGCACCACGCTGCTCGACATCAACACCGCCACCAACGGCGTCGTCGTGCAGGCCCCGGCCAACGCCGGCACGCTGAGCTCGGTCGGCAGCCTGCGCAAGGGCGTGGGCCCCGACGCGTCGTTCGACATCTACTCCGCGGTCGACGGCGAGGGCGTGACCTCCGACAACGCCGGCTACGCGATCCTCATGCAGAACGGCAACCGCATCCTGCACCAGGTCAACCTCACCACCGGTGAGGCCACCCGCGTCGGCCGCTTCCCGACCGACGTCGCCGACCTGGCGATCCGCCTGGCCCCCGGCACCCGCTGAGCCGACGGGCGCCACGCACGACACGCTCCACGCACGACGGGCCGGCCGGGGGACTGCTCCCCCGGCCGGCCCGTCGTGCGTCGTGGGGCGGGCCCGCTCAGCCGCTGACCGCGGCCGCGAGGGCCTCGAGGGAGCCCTCGAGGTCCGCCGCCGGGATCAGCGGGAACGAGATCTTCTTCAGCAGCTCCGGGTCGGTGACCTTCTCCCAGTCGTAGGTCAGGGTCACCCGGGTCGCGTCGGGACCCTGGGCCTCGAGCTGCCACACCCATTCCCAGCCGGGCGGCTCGGTGCCGGCGGGCGCGGTCTCCCAGGCCAGCAGGTGGTTCTCCTGGTAGCCGGTGACGTGGTTGTCGGTCTGGTAGTCGCCACCCATCATCTCGGCGTGCATGTTCATCCGGAACGTCTGGCCGACGGCGGTGATCCGGTCACCGTGGTCGACGGAGACGACGGTGCCGGAGGTGTCGAGCTCGGGGTGGCGCTGCGGGAGGGAGAGGACGTCGAACACCTGCGGGCTCGCGGCGTCGATCGTGCGCTGGACGGTGATCCTGGTCTCGGACATGACCGCCGGGTGCCCAGGTCGGGCGTGGGCGATGCGTCCCGGGCGACGCGGGCAGGAGCTCAGTGGTCGCGCAGGAGCGCCAGGTCGTCGCGGTGGACGAGCTCGCGCTCCCAGCCCGCGCCGCGCTCGGCGGCGATGTCACCGGTCGAGCGCCCGAGCAGGTCCGGCAGGTCGGCGGCGTCGTAGGCGACCAGGCCGCGGGCGACCGGGACGCCGTCGGGCCCCGCCAGGTCGACGGGGTCGCCGGCCTCGAAGCTGCCCGAGGCGCCGGTGACGCCCGCGGGCAGCAGCGAGGCGCGGCGCTCCACGACGGCCCGCACCGCGCCGGCGTCGAGGTGGAGCACCCCGAGCGGCTCGGTCGCGTGGCGCAGCCACAGCAGCCGGGTGGGACGGCGGCGGCCGGTCGGGTCGAACACCGTGCCGACCTCCTCCCCCGCCAGGGCCTCCGCGGCGCGGGCCGCGGAGGTGAGGACGACGGGGATCCCCGCGCCGGTCGCGATGCGGGCGGCCTCCACCTTCGTCGTCATGCCGCCGGTCCCGACCCCGGCGGAGCCGGTCGTGCCGATGTCGAGCGCCTCCAGCTCCGCCGGACCGCCCACGCGGGGCACCAGGCGGGTCCCCTCACGCGCCGGGTCGCCGTCGTAGAGGCCGTCGACGTCGGAGAGCAGGACGAGCAGGTCGGCGTGGACCAGGTGGGCGGTGAGGGCCGCGAGACGGTCGTTGTCGCCGAAGCGGATCTCGGAGGTCGCGACCGTGTCGTTCTCGTTGACGACCGGGAGCACGCCGAGCGAGAGCAGCTGGTCGAGCGCCTGGTGGGCGTTGCGGTAGTGGGCGCGGCGGACGACGTCGTCCACGGTGAGCAGCACCTGCCCCGCCACGACGCCGTGACGCGCCAGGGCCTCGGTGTAGTGGCGCACGAGCAGGCCCTGGCCGACCGAGGCCGCCGCCTGCTGCAGGGCCAGCTGGTGGGGGCGGCGGCGCAGGCCCAGGGGCGCCAGGCCGGCGGCGATGGCGCCCGAGGACACCAGCACCACCTCGGCGCCACGGGCCCGCGCGGCGGCGAGGGCGTCGACCAGCGCGTCCAGCCGGACCGGGTCGAGCCCACCCGCGGCGGTCGTCAGCGAGGACGACCCGACCTTCACCACCACCCGCCGGGCGGCGGTGACCTGCTCCCTCACGGGCGCCCCGGGGCGTCCGGGTCGCGGTCGGGGTCCTCCTCGGAGCCGATCTCGTAGGACGTCGGGCCACGATGGGGGGCGGAGTCGCCGAGGTCGCGGCCCTTGCGCCGCTCGGAGCGCTCGGCCCGCTCGGCGTCGATGCGACGGGCCACGTCGGCGCGGGTCTCCTCCTCGCTGCGCTCGGCGAGCTCCTCCTGGATCCGCTTGCGACGGGCGGCGGCCGGGCGCTCGGTGTCGAAGCGCTGGTCCTCCCCGCGTCGCCCGAGCATCTCCGCGCCGGCGGCGATGCCGGGCTGGAAGTCGAAGACGACGCTGTCGCTCTCGGGGCCGATGAGGACGGCGTCGCCCTCCTCGGCACCGAGCTCGAGGAGCCGCGCCTCGACACCGAGCCGCTCGAAGCGGTCGGCGAGGAACCCGACGGCCTCCTCGTTGGAGAAGTCGGTCTGACGCACCCAGCGCTCGGGCTTCGTGCCCCGGACCCGCCAGCCCTGGTCGGTCTCGACCACGCTGAACTCGGCGCCGCCGGCGTCGGCGGGGCCCTGGGGGCGCAGCACGATCCGGGTGGCCCCGACGGAGGGACGGGCGGCTCGGGCGGCGGTGACGATCTCCGCCATCGCGAAGCCGAGCTCGCGCAGACCGGCGCCGGACGCCGCGGAGACCTCGAAGACCCTCAGGCCGCGGTCGCGGAGCTCCTCGACGGTCATCTCCGCGATCTCGTGACCGTCGGGGACGTCGGTCTTGTTGAGCGCGACCAGGCGCGGCCGGTCCTCGAGACCGCCGTACCGCTCCAGCTCGCGCTCGATGACGTCGAGGTCGTCGACCGGGTTGCGGCCCGGCTCGATGGTCGCGGTGTCGACCACGTGGACCAGCGCGGCGCAGCGCTCCACGTGACGCAGGAACTGGTGACCCAGGCCGCGGCCCTCGCTCGCGCCCTCGATCAGGCCGGGCACGTCGGCGACGGTGAACGTCGTCTCGCCGGCCGTCACGACGCCCAGGTTGGGCACCAGCGTGGTGAACGGGTAGTCGGCGATCTTGGGTCGGGCCCGCGACATCGCGGCGATCAGGCTGGACTTGCCCGCGCTCGGGAAGCCCACCAGCCCGACGTCGGCGACGACCTTCAGCTCGAGGGTGAGGACCAGCTCGTCGCCGGGCTCTCCGAGCAGGGCGAACCCGGGGGCCTTGCGGTTCTTGGACGCGAGCGCGGCGTTGCCGAGACCGCCGCGGCCGCCCTCGGCGACCACCATCTCGCTGCCGCTGCCCACGAGGTCGCCGAGGACCTCGCCGGACTCGGCCTTGACGACCGTGCCGTCGGGGACGCCGAGCACGAGGTCGGCCCCGTGGGCGCCGTTGCGGTGCCCGCCCGCGCCGTGGCCGCCGTGGGTCGCCGTGCGACGGGGGCTGTGGTGGTAGTCGACCAGGGTGGTCACGTCGGGGTCGACGCGCAGGATGACGGAGCCACCGGGGCCGCCGTTGCCGCCGTCGGGGCCACCGAGGGGCTTGAACTTCTCACGGTGCACGGAGGCGACACCGTTGCCGCCGCGCCCGGCGGCCACGTGCAGCCTGACCCGGTCGACGAAGCTGGGCACGGCCATCGGTGGAGCCTCTTCTCGTAGGTGGAGCGGGTGGTGCGGTCGGCGGTGTCGCCGTGGCGGTGTCGCCGTGGGGGTGTCGCTGTGGGGGTGTCGCCGTGGGGACGACGAAGGGCGCCCCGGTCCCGGGACGCCCTTGGTCGGTGCTGGTGCCTAGACGAGGGTGGTGGTCACTCGCCCGGGACGATGTTGACGACCTTGCGGCCGCGCCGGGTGCCGAACTCGACGGCACCGGCCTGCAGCGCGAACAGGGTGTCGTCGCCGCCACGACCCACGCCGGACCCCGGGTGGAAGTGGGTGCCGCGCTGGCGGACGATGATCTCGCCGGCGTTGACGGCCTGGCCGCCGAAGCGCTTGACGCCGAGGCGCTGGGAGTTGGAGTCGCGCCCGTTCTTGGTGGACGCCGCGCCCTTCTTGTGTGCCATCTCGTTGTCCTTCGCAGAGGGTGAGTCGCGGGTGAGTCGTCGGGGCCGGGGCCCGCGGACTCAGAGGCTGATGTCGGTGACCTTGACCTGGGTGTACTTCTGGCGGTGACCCTGGCGCTTCTTGTAGCCGGTCTTGTTCTTGTACTTCTGGATGACGATCTTCGGGCCCTTGGTGGCGCCGAGGACCTCGACGGTCACCGCGGCCTTGTCGAGGCCGCCGGACGTCACGTCGTCACCGTCGACGGCGAGCACGACCGGGAGCGTCAGGGTCTCCCCCACGGCGGTGGGCACCGTGTCGATCTCGATGACGTCGCCGACAGCGACCTTCTGCTGCTTGGCGCCTGCGCGCACGATCGCGTACACCGCGGTCTCCTCCAACGTCTGAGTCTTCTGTGTGGTCTGCGGCGCCTCGGACGGGGCCACACGGGACACCCGGATCACTGCAGACGCACGGCGCGCTCGCGCGCGCCGAAGGTAGATCGTACCGAGGTCCGGCCCCGACGACCAACTCGGTGCCCCCGGCGGACACCGGGGGCACCTCGTGGGCCGGTCGTCGGACCGGCCCGCGGGTCAGTCCTGGTCGCCGCCGGCGCCCGTCGTACGACGGGAGCCGCGCGTGCGGGTCACCACCCGGGGCGGCGGCGGGGCCTGGACGACCTCGGCCGGCGCCGCGCCCGCGGACGGGTCCGGCGTCGGCTCGGCGACCACCACGGCCGGGGTCGACCCCTCGGGGCTGCCGGCCGGGCGGGCCGCACGGCGACGGCGGGTGGTGCGCGTGACCGTCGGCGTCGTCGCCGTCGGCTCCGGTCCGGGCTCGGGGCCGGGCTCGGGGCCAGGCTCGGGGCTGGACTCGGGGGCCGGCTCCGGAGCGGGGTCGGCCGCCGGGACCGGGGCGTCGTCCGCCGGCGCGGCGACCGGCTCGGTCCGGGCCGCGGACCGCGACCCGCCGCGGCGGCGCGTCGACCGGGTGACGGTCGGCGTCGCCGCCGGCTCGACCGCGGGCTCGGGGACGGACGCGGCAGGCTCCGGCGCAGGCTGCTCGTCCGGCTGCCCGGCCGACTGCCCGGTCGGCGTCACGGTCGGCTGCTCGGTCGGCTGCTCGGTCGGCTGCTCGGTCGGCTGCTCGGCGGCGGGCGTGCGCGTCGAGCGGGACCCCCCGCGCCTCCGGGTCGACCGCGTCACCGTGGGGGTGGTCTCCACGGCCTCGGCGGCCGGGGTCGCGGCCGGGGTCCCGGCCTCGGCGACCCGGTCCTCGGCGGGCGACTCGGCGGGCGACTCGGCGGGGGCCGCGGTGCCGGCCTCGGGCCGGGTCGCCGCAGCCGGCTGTCGCGAGGGCTCGGGCTCGGTGGCCGGCTCGTCGACCGGGGGCCGGTCGGCGTTCTCCGGCTTGGCCACCGCGGCGACGTAGCTCGGGGACGGGGTCGGCCGCGGCGGGGTGGGCCCGTCGGACGCGTCGTCGCCGCGGGCCGGGCCCGAGCGGCCGTCACCGGAGCCGTTGCCGCCCTTGCCACCACGTCGGCGGCCCTTGCCACCACGACCGTCGCCGTCGCCCGCGCCCGACCCGGAGCCGGAGGGCTCGACCGGGACGTCCGACAGGTGCAGTCCGCGGCCGCCGCAGTGGGTGCAGGTCTCGCTGAAGGCCTCGAGCAGACCCGTGCCGATGCGCTTGCGCGTCATCTGGACCAGGCCCAGCGAGGTCACCTCGGCCACCTGGTGCCGGGTGCGGTCACGGCCGAGGCACTCGACGAGGCGGCGCAGGACCAGGTCACGGTTGGACTCCAGCACCATGTCGATGAAGTCGACGACGACGATGCCGCCGATGTCCCGCAGCCGCAGCTGGCGGACCAGCTCCTCGGCGGCCTCGAGGTTGTTCTTGGTGACGGTCTCCTCGAGGTTGCCCCCGGAGCCGGTGAACTTGCCGGTGTTGACGTCGACGACCGTCATCGCCTCGGTGCGGTCGAAGATGAGCGATCCGCCCGAGGGCAGCCACACCTTGCGGTCGAGGCCCTTGGCGATCTGCTCGTCGATCCGCTTGATCGCGAAGCAGTCCTTGCCGTTCTCGCCCGGCGTGAAGCGGACCAGCCGCTCCTCGAGGTCCGGGGCGACGTGGGCGACGTAGTCGCGCACGGTGTCCCACGCGCCGTCGCCCTCGACGAGGAGCTCGGCGAAGTCCTCGGTGAAGAGGTCGCGGACGACCTTCAGGGTGAGGTCCGGCTCGCCGTAGAGCAGCTGCGGGGCGCTGCCCTTCGCCTGGGACTCGATGGCGGCCCACCGGGCCGTGAGCCGCTCGACGTCGCGCGTCAGCTGCTCCTCCGTGGCGCCCTCGGCCGCGGTCCGCACGATGACGGAGGCGCCGTCCGGGACGATCTCCTTGAGCTCGGACTTCAGGCGCGCCCGCTCGGTGTCGGGCAGCTTGCGGGAGATGCCGCTGGTCGTGCCGTCGGGGACGTAGACGACGAACCGGCCGGCGAGGCTGATCTGGCTGGTCAGGCGGGCGCCCTTGTGGCCGATCGGGTCCTTGGTGACCTGCACGAGGACCGACTGGCCGCTCGAGAGCACGGACTCGATCTTGCGGGGCTGGCCCTCGACGTGGCCGAGCGAGGCCCAGTTGACCTCGCCGGCGTAGAGCACGGCGTTGCGGCCCTTGCCGATGTCGACGAACGCCGCCTCCATGGAGGGCAGCACGTTCTGGACGCGGCCGAGGTAGACGTTGCCGATGAGGGAGGTCTGGGACTCCCGCGCCACGTAGTGCTCGACCAGGACGCCGTCCTCGAGCACGGCGATCTGGGTCAGGTCGTCGCGCTGGCGGACGACCATCGACCGCTCGACCGCCTCGCGGCGGGCCAGGAACTCGGCCTCGCTGAGGATCGGCGCCCGTCGCCGGCCGGCCTCCCGGCCCTCGCGGCGTCGCTGCTTCTTGGCCTCGAGGCGCGTGGAACCGGCCACCGCGGTGATCTCGTCCTCGGCCGAGCGCGGCCGGCGGACGCGGGTGACGGTCTGGCCGTCGTCCTCCCCGCCGCCGGACTCGCCGTCGCCGGCACGGCGCCGACGTCGGCGGCGCTTGGAGGTGACGCCGTCGGCGGCGTCGTCGCCCTGGCCGCGGGACCCGGACGACCCCTCGTCGCCCGCGTCGTCGGTGCCGTCGGTGCCGTCGGCGGGCTCGGCGGACGCCTGCGCCTCGCTCGAGGCCGCCCCCGACCGGCGGCCCCGCCCGCCGGACCGGCGGCCTCCGGCGGCGGGCTCGTCCGCGGTGTCGTCCTCGCCGCCGGGGGCGCCGGGGTCGGCGGACCCGTCGGCGCCGCGCGCCGAGGTGTCGTCACGGGTGTCGTCACGGGAGTCCGACCCGGCGTCGTCGCCGTCCTGACCGCCGCCCTTGCGGCGCCGGCGGG